>JBIJCC010000043.1:0-76747 GCA_044344875.1 Nannocystaceae bacterium | reverse complement strand
GAGGCAGCCGCACCTGCCTGCATCGCTACTTAGAATTCCCTTCTCCCCTGTCTCAAAGTCGTTGACACGTTCCGACCCGGTGATGAACGGGTACTCGAGCTACTTCCCCGAGCCCTACAAGCGTCTTACTCGACGACGCGTACGTGCCGCTCGACAACAATCGCGCCGCCCCTCAAACCTCTTCGCACAGAGGGCACCAGCCTTGTCATGTTCACGCCCAACGACGTGCACCACGGCTTTGACAGTCTCCCCTTAGCTGGCGCCATTGGCGCCATTGACGACGAATGACGGATCGCGTGTGTGGCCGACCGACACAGTTCCGACACAGTAGCGATTGCCGACCGGTGAAAGTTGACGTCGATCATTGTCGGCGCGAAGAGAAGAAAAAAGCATTGATGACTGGTTCGGTTGACAGCCGAGTGCCTTGGCGGTATTGTCGCGAAGAGATGATGAAAACCATTCTAATGCCCCCCGCTCTCGCTCTATCGCTGCTTGTGCCTGCGTGCGATACCGGGGCGCCCCAGCATGACTCCGCAGGCAGTGATGGATTCGGAAATTCGGAGGCAACCGAGACAACCGAGACAACCGAGGCAACCGAGACAACCGAGGCAACCGAGATAATCGAGGCAACCGAGGCAACCGAGACAACCGAGACAACCGTGCTCCTGGAGTACGAAGCTCCGAATGGGAATCGGTACATCTTTCTGAGCGACCCCGAAGGCGTAACCGCGGTCGAAGTCGGGGCGCCAGGCGCTGAAAGCGTGTTCCAGCACGGAGTCGAAAGAAATCCTGGCGATGTCTTTCTTGCGACAGCTCCATCCGACACCGAGGCACCGCTCGAACTGGATGCATATCTCTTGCGAGCAGCGCCCGTCGAGCAAGGCTGGCTCTCGTCACACTGGCATGAGTCGAACCAAATGGGCATCACTTCCGCAGTGCACGAAGTAAACAGTGCATTTTGTAACGACGCGTGGTTCCAGAACCAAGGATCTGGTCACGACTATGACGCAAATGTTTTTGCGTACAACCGGACGCACCGGGCGGGTGATGAGACGCGCACTTTCAGCTTGCAATGGCTGAACGAAGTGTGGGTGGGGCTTTGCGTCCAGTCTCTGTCCCCGAACGTTCTCGGCAACCTGAACACGCACCTTCACCGAGAGACACGATACGCGGGAGACGCGGCGTGGCCATGTAACAGCCCCTCCTATACGGTTCCTGTGGACGTCTGGGCCACGGACATCCTGGCAGGCGGTTTCCTGAATGTCGCTTGGCAGTGCTCGACGTTCCCGAACTGCCACTCAAACGACGACTGCTGGTACGATCAGAGCTACGGTCGCCGGTACAGCCTGATCGTGACCAGGGATACTGTGAACGTGACCGCGGTTTGGGACTGGGCCATGCGCTACTCCCTACGCTGGTAGTACGCATGGCGTGATCGTGCGGACGGACGCCGATGCAGCCGGGGGATCGTCATCGTCGAGACCTCGTCGTAGGATCGAGGGGCCATGGCGATGGGCAAGAGCAGCGACCCGCAGGAGGACCTGTTCGTCACACACAGCAGCCTCCGCTCCGAGCGGCATCCGTTCTACGGTAAACCCCTCGCGGGCCGTCTCGTGCTTGAGCCGGCCCGCTCGACGCCTCGTCGAACTCATGCCGCACAACTGGGCCGCGGCTCGCCACGGCCAGACCCCGCCTGTCTGACTCTTCCCGCGGCGGACGGGCCGTTGACGCGACGGTGCGCGACTAGACGCTCGACGACCACCCGCACCCATGACGCGGTTCCCGTGACCGCGGGCGTGGATGCGGGCGGTCGGCTCCTCCGAGGTAGCCGCCCTTGGCGTATGGCTGAGCCGCGAGCCGCCTCAAGTCTTCCGGATGCCGGGGTCGTCGCCGAGCGGCCCCGAGACCACGCGCAGCGCGACGCCGGACTCTGTGGCGCGCAGCAGCGTCCCGAGCACCGCACACTCGCGACGCACGATGGCGAGGCCGCCGGCGCCCGCGAGTTCCGGCACGCACGTGGTCAGCGTTCCAGCGTCGTCGCGGCCCTCGGCCGAAAGCGTCGAGGGCGTGGCGATGGGGGCCTCGGCGACGACGCGGACCATCACGCGGTTCACCTGCCCACGGGCGTGGATGCGGGCCAGCGGCTCCTGACCGAGGTAGCAGCCCTTGTCGTAGCCGACCGCATAGACGAAGCCGACCTCGGGCGGGAAGAACCCGGGGCGCAGCTCGGCGCCCCAGCCCGGCGTCGCGCTCTCGATCCGCGCCCGCGCGAACTCCTCGGCGTCGACGGGCGTCGCGTCGCCGAGCGCCGCTGCAACCGCGTCCGCCGGACCGACCACCAGCGTCACCGGGAGCGGGTGGCGGGTCGCGACGCAGCGAACGGGCCCCTCGAGCTCGACGCGCGCACCGACGTCCTCGTCGTCCCACACCAGCGCGACGGCGAGGTCGTCTGCGCGCTCGACGGTGACGTCGTCCATGATGATGTGCGACTCGAAGGCCTGAGCGACCGCGTCGAGCTCGCTGCGCGGAACGATGACGTCGTGGGTGTCGCCTGAATCCAACACCACGAGCTCCGACACGATCTTGCCCTTGACCGTCAGCAATGCTGCGGTGACGGCCTGCCCGGGGGCGAGCGCGGTCAGATCGCCCGAGATGCTGCCCTGCAAGAAGCGGCGCGTGTCGGGGCCGCGCAGACGCAGCACGGCGCGGCCTTCACCGAGATCATCGAGTCGCGCGCAGCAACGGGCCATGGGCCCGACTGTACGAAGCGAAGATCACAGCGCGCAAGCCCGGGCCCTTGATTCGCGTCCCCCGGCAGAGTACGCAGCACAGGTGCGAAGCGTCCGCTGGCCCGGAACGATCGTCCTCGCCTGTTCGCTGTGGCCGGTGGCGCAGCAGGCGGCCCAGGCGCGCGTCGCCGCTCCGGCCGCGCCCGCGGACGCGCCCGACGACGAGGACGACGGCGCTGCCCCGCCGCCGCGCCCGGTCGCCGGCGATGCGGTCGCGGCCGAGCCCGGTGCGTTCGTCTCGGGGTTCGACCTCCCGCCGTCGGACCGAGACAACCCCTACGGCCCGCGCCCCGACGGCACGCCCACGCTGTCGCTGGAGCAGGTCGAGCGGTACGCCCAGCAGAACCCGCTCGTGCGCGCCGCCGACGAGCAGGTCGCCGCGATGCAGGCCCGCGTGCGCAAGGCCAAGTTCGCGTGGGTGCCGATCATCGACACGACGATGGCGCTCGCGCCCGGTGTGAACATCGAGTGCGACGACATCCCGGTGACCACGGGCGGCAACCCGATCGACTTCCAGTTTTGTCGCACCCCCAGCAGCGACGGCAAGACGCTCGACGTCCAGACTGCTGCGGGCTACTTCAAGCAGCTGGGACGCGCTGGGATCCGATTCTCGTTCCAGCTCGACACCGTCATTCCCGTTTACACGTTCGGCAAGCTGAAGAACGTGCGCAAGATCGCCGAGGCGGGCCTGGCGATGACGAAGCTGCAGAAGATCGCCACCGCGCAGGAGAGCACGCTGCGCGTTCGCCAGGCCCACACAGCACTGCTGCTCGCGCGGGCGTCGATCGCGATCCTCGCCGAGGCCAAGAAGGTGGTGGACGACGCGGAGCGACGCGTGGTGAAGGACCTCGGCGGATCCGAGGACGACTTCGACGCCGATCCGTCCGACTCGAACCCGACGCGTGACCCCGACGATCTCATCCGAGTCCATCTCGCCGAGTTCGAGCTCGAGGAGCTGATGCGAGAAGCGCTCAAGGTCGAGTCCCTCGCGCTCTCGGCGTTGTGGGCCCTCGCCGGGACCGCCGCGCCCCGTGGCTTCGACGTCGAGACGGCGCCGCTCGTCCCGGTCGAGCTCGAGGGCGGTCGCCGCGACCTCGGGCACTACAAGGAGCTCGCCGAGCGCAACCGCCCGGAGGCGCGCATGGCGGCCGCGGGCATCGAGCTCCGCAAGGCCCAGGAGCGCCTGGCCCGCTCGAACTTCCTCCCCGATCTCGGCGTCGCGCTGTCGGTCGGCGTGGCCCGGACCTCGGCCACCGATCAGGGGATGACCGCGCTCTACTACGTCGACAACTACAACTTCTCGCGGGTGACCGCGGCCTTGGCCCTGCGATGGCGCTTCGACTTCCACAACGACGCGTTCGACCTCCAGGCCGCGCGCGCCGATCTCCGCGCTGCGGGCTACCAGCGCGAGGCGGCCCGCCTGCTGCTCGGCCGTGACGTCGAGGAGGCCTACGCCGACCTCGTCGAGGCCTCCTCCACCGAGGAGATCCGCCGCGCAGGGGCGCAGGAGGCGTGGCGCCTGGTCGTCTCGCAGCAGATCAAGGACACGGCGGGGACCGCGAACTCCGCGGAGCTGCTCCGTGCCCTCGAGAAGTGGTATCGGCTACGTTTCTCGCAGGTGGAGGCCGCAGGGCAGCACAACCTGGCCGCGGCGCGCCTCGCCCGCGCCGTCGGAACGCCCCTTTGGGGACCCACGTCCCCGTGATCCCCGTCCCTCGTCTAGACTGCCCGGGCTGAATCCCCCGGGATTGCGCCCCGTCTCAGTGCCCAACCACCCGGCGTGAACAACGTTGGGCCCGCCTCCGGGCGGGAAATCGGCTCGAGGTCCCCATGATCCGCACCACGCTCAGCACGCTCCTGCTCGCCTCCCTCCTGGTCCCGTCGGTCGTCCGCGCAGACGCCGGTGGCACCGACGAGGCAGCGCTCGATGCCACCGCCGAGGCGGGCCCCGCCGAGGAGGCCGAGGGCGGTGTCAGTGCCCTCGAAGAGTTCAAGCGCCGCCACGAGATCGTGATGACGCTGGTGAAGTCGAACGTGCCCGAGAACATCCTCGCGGCCGAGGTCGACACGCTCCTCGACTACGAGTGGATCGCGCTGCAGTCCCTCGGTGGCAAGAGCCGTGCGGACCGCCGCTGCGAGCCGCGGTGTACCGAGTTCGAGGCGCTGCTCACCCGCCTCATCCGCGAGAACTACCTGAAGCGGATCGCCCAGTCGGACAACGGCTCGGTCGAGTACGTCGGCGAGGAGCGCCGCGCCCGGGCGACCAAGGTCACCACCCGGGTGAAGTTCACCAAGGACGGCACCGAGCAGACCATCGAGGTCGCGTACGTGATGCACGTCGTGAACGGCAAGTGGTTCGTCCGCGACATCATCACCGAGAGCGTGAGCTTGGCGAAGAACTACCGCTACGAGTTCAACAAGATCCTCCGCGATGAGGGCATCGACGGGCTCGTGGCCCGCCTCGAGACCAAGCTCGCCGACCTCGCGAAGACCGAATAGACTCCCTCCACCCGTGGAGCCCGAGTCCGACGCCCGCCCGCTGTCCAACGCGCGCGGGCGTCGTCGTGTCTGGGCCGCGCTGTCGTGCCTCGCGGCCTGCGGCGCGCCGTCGATCGATGGCGAAGGCCTCCTCGGGCGGCCGATCCCGCTGATGACCGGGGACGCCTCGCCCCTGCCGCGCTTGGCGTTCGTCGACGAAGGGTGCCCCGGCGCCTCGGCCCGCGGCGGCTGCTCCGGCTCGGGCGATCGGGCCTGCGACACGATCCTGCTCGACTCCCTCGCACCGTTGACCGCCCTGAAGGGGCCGTCCGACGCACCCCAGTTCGAGATCGAGTGCCTCGAGGTCCGCGGCGCGGCCGGTCTCGCCGCCGCGGACCCCACGGCGGAGGACCTCGCGGCCGCGGTGGCCCGCTTTCGCTTCCACGATGTGCCGCTCGTACGCGCGCCGGTCGGGGGCAGCGGCGAGTGGACATGGTTCGCCGGCAGCGGCGACGGCTTCTTCGAGCCCGGTGGCGTGCTCGGGGGCAACCTCCTCAGCGACTTCTCGGTCGCGATCCGCAGCCGGCCGGAGGCCCCGCCCACCCTCGCGTTCTACGAGGAGTTCCCGGGCTCCGAGTCCGATCTTGCCGACCAGGGACGCGCCTTCCTCCCGGTTCAGTTCCCCGGCCGGCTCCTCGGCCGCGACGTCGGCGATCGCTGCAAGATCGGCGACGATGGTTGTCCGGTGTCGGGCTTCGACATCGTTCGGGCGCAGCCGAACTTCGCGCTACGGGCCACCCGGATGGTGCTCGATGCCTGCGTCGCCGCGCCACCGTGTGGCGTCCGTCGCACGATCGATCCGGCGAACCCGTTCGATCCCGGATCGTGTGACCAGACCCTCGGGCCCGAGCTCGACGAGACCAACGCGTGCACCGAGGCGGACGATCCGGTCGCGGGCGGCGTGCGGGCGAGCCTGGTGGTGGCGACGTCGATCCCCGGCGCGGTGCTGTTCGAGGACAGCGCGATCCGGATGTTCGGACCCCTCGACGCCCTGCCCGCGTGCGGCGACGTCGTCGTGGGTGATCGTGCGTGCCTCGAGGCCACCGACGGCCTCCTGGCCGTGCCCGGTTGGCCGCCGGCGGGCCTCGACACGCCGCTGCCGCGGCTGCGCGTGCGCTCGATCGCCCTGGTCCCCGGGTCGACCCGTTCCCGCGATCTCGGCCCCTGCGAGCGCGCTCAGGCCCGACGCGACGCGCTGCTCGAGCAGTGCAATCGCTACACCCAGGCGATCGAAGACGCCGGCGACGTCCGCAACACGACGCCGCCCTACTCCGCCGAGCCCGACGGTGACGGCGGCGTCGGAGGCGACGCCGCGAACGCGTCGCTCGCCGTCCTCGGCGAGCATGTGCTGCTCGACGACGACCCCGATCCGAACCCCGCGCGGTGGATCGAGACGCTCGTGGTCCCCGCCACGCACCCGCTGACCACGTCGATCCGTCTCGACGTCTCGCCCGAGGCGGTGCAGCCCGACGGCCTGCTCGGCACGGCGCTCTTCGACGGCACGGCGGCGGTCCTCGACTACACCGATCCCAACCCGTCGGTCCGCCTGTCGTGCTTCGATCCTCGAGCCGGCGAGTGCATGGTCGCGCCCGACTGCCAGCTTGATGCCCAGGCCGCGTGCTGCCATGGCCTTCCGCTGGACCTCCTGGTCGAGTTCATCGTGCTCGCCGAGGACGAGACCTGCTGTGGCGCCCTGTCCGCGGGCGAACTCGACGAGATCCAGGGCCAGGGCTTCTGCCTGGCGACCGAGCCGCCCTGACGGACTCGACCGGGCCACGCTGGCCCGCACGGTGGCCCAGGCGGCGACGCGCGCGCCGTGGCATAACAGCCGGGCCGGTCGCGCCGTTGTCCATCGACCGAGGATCCGATGTCGCCCGCCTCCCTCGTCAGCCTCGCCGATCCCGCCCCCGCGGCGGACCTCGCCACCTATGCCTGGGCCTTCGGCCAGGGCGTACTCGTGGACCTCACCCCCTGCGTCTACCCGCTCATCCCGGTGACCGTCGCGGTGTTCGGGGCCAAGGGCGTGTCCCGTGGGCGCGCGCTCTACCTCGCGAGCGCGTACGTCCTCGGGATGGCGGCGCTGTACACCACGCTCGGCGTCATCGTGGCGTCGACCGGCGGCGCATTCGGGGCCTGGCTGGCCGACCCGCGCGTCGTCGTGCCGATCACCGCGCTGTTGCTCGCCCTGGCCGCGAGCATGTTCGGCGCCTTCGATCTGCAGCTGCCGGTGTCGATGCAGAACCGCCTCAACACCGTGGGCGGTGCCGGGCCGGCGGGCGCATTCCTCATGGGGCTGGTCTCGGGCTTCATCTCGGCGCCGTGCAGCGGGCCCGCGCTCGTGGCCCTGCTCGCCGTGATCGCGAAGTCGTCCGCAGCAGGTAGCTCGGTGGCGTTCGGTGCGTCGCTGCTGTTCACCTACGCGCTGGGCATGGGCACCCTGTTCTTCGCGGTGGCCCTGGGCGCGAGCCTGTTCCGCCCCGGCGTGTGGATGGAGCACGTCAAGAGCGTCTTCGGCATCGCGCTGCTCGTGATGGCGTACTGGTTCCTCCGGCCGCTGTCGAACCAGCTCGCCGACTTCGTGCTGCACGAGGATCACGGCCTGTGGATCGGGGTCGGGCTCGCGATCGCGGGCATCGCCGCCGGCGCGGTCCACCTCAGCTTCCACGGCGGCCTGAACGAGCGCCTGCGCAAGGGCGCCGCGGTGGCCGTGACCGCGTTCGGCGGCATCGTGGCCCTCAACAACGTGATGTACGTCGACCTGCCGTGGCGCTACGTCCACGACCTCGAGGAGCTCGAGGGCGCCCTCGCGACCTTGCCGGCGGACAAGCCCGTGCTCGTCGACTTCGCGGCGGTGTGGTGTCTGCCGTGCAAGGAGATGGAGCTGCAGACCTTCGGCCACCCGAGCGTCGAGCCGACGTTGGTCGGCGAGTACTCGCTGCTCAAGATCGACGTCTCCGACGGCACCGACGATCACGAGCGGATGCAGGAGATGTTCGACAGCGAGACCCTGCCCAGCGTGCTGGTCTTCGGCAGCGATGCGGACCTCGCCGCCGCGGTGAAGGCCGCCCGCGCCGACGGGCGCGTGCCGGAGCCGTCGGTCCGCTTCCGATCGCTGGTCGACGCCGCGACGTTCCGCACCGCCATCGCGCCGGTGCGTTAGGGCCACGCATGATCCGCCGCCGCCGCGCGCTGCTGCTGCTGTTGCTCGTGGGGTGTCGACCGACCCCCGGGCCCGCCGAGCCGGCGTCGCGGTGGACGACCGTGGTCGATCGCGCCGGGCTCGATGCGGCCCTCCGCGCAGCCGCGGGCAGGCCGCTGCTCGTCGACTTCACCGCGTCGTGGTGTGGCCCGTGCGCGCAGATGAAGGCCGAGACGTTCACCGATCCGCGGGTGGTGACCGCGCTGGCCGATCACGCCTGGATCGCCGTCGACGTCTCGGACGGCACCGACGAGCAGGTCGCCTTGCAGACGTTCTTCGGCGCGCCGACCCTGCCCCGCGTGCTCCGCTACGCCGACGGCGGGCCGCTGCTCGCGGCGATGCGCGACGGCAGCGATGCCGCGCCGCGCCCCGCCCTCGAGATCCCGACGTTCGTCGACGCCGACGAGTTCCTCGCCGCGCTCGCTCGCCCGTGATCGCCGGACGGCGGGATCCCTACAACAGCTGCTCGAGCCGCGCGCGATCGAAGCCGACGAGCAGCTCGCCCTTCACGTCGATGATCGGCACGCTGCCGGTCCGCACGCCGCTCTCGGCGGCCTTGGCCTTCAGCTCCGCGGCGGCCTGCGGATCCTTCTCGATGTCCTTGGCCTGGTACGGGACGCCCTTCTTCTTCAGGTACGACTCGACCTTCTTGCAGACGCCGCACCACGCGGTCTTGTAGACGATGACGTCGCCGTGCTTCGTGACGACCTGCTCGGGCGGCTGCAGGCCGTCGGGCAGCTCGAACTTGCTCGACAGGCCCTGACCGAGGGCGAGCTCCTCGAAGGCGTCCCGCGGCACGGTGGAGAGGGCGATCGAACCGTCCTCGGCGGGCGTGCGGAAGTTGCCGACCCACACCGTGCGGGGCGGCGGCGTGGGACCGTCGAGCAGCGTGACGCGGACCATGCCGCGGCTGGCCTCCGGGATCGCGGTGGCGTCCTTACCATCGGCAAAGCTGCCCCGGTCGCCGGCGTACGTGAGCACGGCCGCGGACCCCGGCGCGTAGGTGGCGGTGGCCGCCGTTGCAGCGGCGCCCGCTGGCCCGGCCGGGCCGTCGGGCCGCGGTGGCGTCTCGGGCGCACACGCGGACAGGCACGCGACGACGAGGGGGGTGAGGCAGCGCTTCGCTCGTTGCCAGGGGTCCCAGGGCATGGATGTGCCCGCATCATAGGCCGGCGGGCCGCCCCGCGCGAGCCCCGGGGCTAGGGCGCGGGAGGCGATCGATGCTAAGACCGACCCCCGATGGCTCGCCTCGCGCTCGGCGGCGGTGCACCGCGCGGCAACGACAACGCCATGTTCGCGCTGTTGCGGGCCTCGCTCGCACTGCTCGGCACCACCTTCGTGCTCGTGGCCCTGCTCTACTCGGGCTACCTCAACTTCACGGACCTCGACGGCCCGGACGTGGAGGCCGCCCCGCAGGAGTTCGTGGTCAGTGAGAGTGGGCGCGAGCTGCACTACGGCCGCTCGCATCTCTCGCGCGACGGCAAGATCTGGCGGCTCCACCTCGAGGGCAGCCCGGAGATGATCGGCGACGCGCGCGGCCGGCTCACCGCGCGGCTGTTCGAGGAGCTCGACGTCCACGTGCAGGCGCGGATCGACGAGCGCTACGGCGCGTGGCTCGAGGGCTGGACCGCCTCGATGATGACGCGCTGGGACTACCGCGACGCCGACACCCACCTCGACGAGCCCGTGCGCCGCGAGCTCGCGGCGATGGCGGCTGCAATGCCCGAGGCCCAGACCGGCCGCGTCAGCGCGTACCACCGCCTGTTCCTCTACCAGAGCTTCGACTCCCTCGCCGCCAAGCTCGACGACGTGATCGTCGAGGGCGCTGCGTTCGCCGTCGCGCGCAAGCGCACCGCCAGCGAGCCCGGCAACCTGCTCATCGGCCGCTCGCTGTGGTTCGACCTCGAGCAGGAGGTCGAGCCGAGCCGCATCGTCACGGTGGTGCGCCCCGACGGCCGCTACCCCTACGTGTCGATCGGCTGGCCCGGCCTGGTGGGGGTCATGACCGGGATCAACGCGCGCGGCATCTTCGTCGCGTTGAACCCCGCGCGCACCGACGATCCGCTCGAGGACGGGGCACCGGCGCCGATCGTGCTGCGCCGCGTCCTCGAGGAGGCCGACACCCTCGAGCACGCCGTCGAGCTCCTGCGCGGGGCGGCGCTGCGATCCTCGGGGGTCGTGCTCGTCGGCGACGGCGTGCAGCGCAAGTCGATGGTCGTCGAGCTGGCCGCCCGCGATCGCGAGGATCGTCGGGTCACCCGCGGCGAGGACGAGCCCATCGTCTGGGCGACCGACCACATGCTGCGCGAGGCCTTCGAGGGCGACCTGCAGAACGACTGGGTCAAGCGCTACACGTCGTCGGGCTACCGCTACGACCGTCTCGGCGAGCTGCTCGGGGCGCCCGGCGAGATCGACCCGGCGCGGGTGATGACGGTGCTCCGCGATCGCCGGGGCACGCAGAGCGCCGAGCTCGGCCTCGGCAATCCCAACGCGCTCGAGAACTTCCGCATCGCCCAGGCCGTCGTCGTCGACGCCACCGCGATGGTGCTGTGGGTCGGCGAGGGTCCCTCGGCGCTCGGCCGGTTCCGGGCGTTCGATCTCTCGCGCCTGCTCGGTCGCGACGACGCGCCGGCGGTCGCGCTCGACGACCTGCCCGCCGATCCGCTCCTGTACAGCGAGGAGTACCGCGACTGGGTCGAGGCCACCCGCGCGATCGCCCACGCGTGGAAGCTGCTCTCGCGTGGCTACCCGGAGCGCGCCCTCGCCTCGGCCCAGATCGCCCACGCGCTGGCGCCCGACGTGGGCGAGCTGCACCGCCTGCTCGGCGACATCGAACGCGAGCTCGGTCACCGCGACGAGGCCATCGGCCACTATCGCCGCTACCTCGAGCTGGTGCCCGGTCGTCGGCGCGAGCAGATCCGCGTCGAGGGCATCATCGCCGAGCTCGGCGCCTGACCACGTCGACGGGTCAGGCCGGCGCGAGCACCTCGAGGTACGCGCGCACCGTCGCCGCGAGGCCGTGCCACAGCGCATGGGCCATGATCGCGTGTCCGATCGACACCTCGTCGAGGTGCGGCAGCGTCCGGAACCGGACGAGGTTGTCGAGGTCGAGGTCGTGGCCGGCGTTGACCCCGAGGCCGAGGGCGTGGGCCCGCGTCGACGCGGCGACGCAGGCCGCGAAGGCGCGCTCGATCGCTTCGGCGTCCCCCGTCGTGCACGCGTGCGCATAGGGTTCGGTGTAGATCTCGATGCGATCGGCACCGAGCGCGGCCGCCCACTCCACGGCGGCCGGCGCCGGATCGACGAACATGCTCACGCGGGTGCCCACGGCGTGGGCACGATCGACGATGGCGCGCAGCGGTGCGAGGGGCGTATCGGTCGGCCAGCCCGCCGAGCTCGTGATCTCCCCGGCGACGACCGGCACGAGGGTGAACTGGTGCGGCCGCACCTGCTCGACGAGGTGGACGAGATCGTCGCGGGCGTCACCCTCGATGTTGAACTCGACCTGCCCGTGGTGGGGGGCGCGGTGGGGCGCGAGGAACTCCGCGAGCTCGCGGACGTCGGCCTCCGTGATGTGGCGCGCGTCCGGCCGCGGGTGCACCGTGATGCCGGGAACCCCGGCCTCGATGCAGGTCTGCGCCGCGTGCAGGACACTGGGGATGCCCGCGGACCGCCCCGCGGGCTGGCGCGTCCGCGAGTTCCGCAGGGTCGCGACCTTGTTGACGTTGACCGACAGCCGCACCATCTGGAAATCCGGGGACGAGCCCGGCGGGATGATAGCCGCCCGCCGAGAGCCCGTGCGGCCCGGTGCTTGACGACGGGACCCGGCCTGGGGGACAACCCGAGCGCAAATGGCACGCGGAGACAACCGACGCACCCCCAAGAAACGTCAACGCGCCCGTCAGCGCAAGCTGAAGGCCCGCATCAAGCGCCGCAAGACCGCGCCGCCGCCGAAGAAGAAGTAGCGGCGTGCGGGCCGGTCGTCAGGATCGGCCGTCACCGCCGTCGTCGCGTGCAGCACGGCGCGCCGCCAGTGCGCGCGCGGCCTCGGCCTCCCAACCAACCTCCCCGAGCTCGGCGACGCGGGCACCGCCCGCCGCCAGCGACTCGGGTAGCAGGCTGGTCGGACGCGGATCGACCGAGCCCGGGAAATCGTGGGGATACCGGTAGCCGGCCCCGTAGCCGGCCGCCTTCATCATGGTCGTGACCGCGTTGCGCACGGCCATCGGCACCGGCAGCGCGCCGGATCGCTGCACCTCCTTGCGCGCGGCCGCGTAGCTCGTGAGCGCGCTGTTCGACTTGGGCGCGAGCGACAGGTAGAGCGTCGCCTGGGTCAGGTGCAGCGCCGCCTCGGGCATGCCGACCAGGTGGGTCGCGGCCGCGGCGGCCTGCGCCACCACGAGGCCCTGCGGATCGGCGTTGCCGACGTCCTCGCTGGCGAAGATGACGAGGCGGCGCGCGACGAACATGGGATCTTCGCCGCCCTCGAGCATGCGCACGAGCCAGTAGACGGCTGCGTCTGCATCGCCGCCGCGGAGGCTCTTGATGAACGCCGAGACGACGTTGTAGTGCTCCTCGCCGGCCTTGTCGTAGCGAATCGCGCGGCGACCGAGGGCCGCGGCGACGATCTCGACCTCGAGGGTGCGTACGCCGTCGGGCACCAGATCGACGCACGCCTCGAGATCACCGAGGGCCCGACGCGCGTCGCCCTGGGCCGCGGCCGCGATGCCGCGGAGCAGCCGCGGCTCGACCTCGATGCCGCGCTCGCCGAGGCCACGCTCCGTGTCGGCCAGCGCGCGCGCGAGGAGGCCCGCGAGATCGTCGATCGTCAGCTCGCGCAGGGCGAACACGCGGGCGCGGCTCAGCAGCGCGGCGTTGACCTCGAAGCTCGGGTTCTCCGTCGTCGCGCCGACGAGGCGACAGATGCCCGACTCGACGTGGGGTAACAATGCGTCCTGCTGGGAACGATTGAAGCGGTGGATCTCGTCCACGAACAACAACGTCGGCTGCCCCGCGGATCGCAGGCGACCGCGGGCGCGCTCGATCACCTCGCGGATGTCCTTCACGCCCGCCCCGACCGCCGACAGCGTCTCGAACGCAGCACCGCCCACATGGGCGAGCAGGCGCGCGAGGGTGGTCTTGCCGGTGCCGGGCGGTCCCCACAGGATCATGCTCGGCAGGCGGCCCGCCTCGATGGCGCGGCGGAGCAGGCGACCGGGTCCGAGCAGGTGCGCCTGGCCGACGAATTCGTCGAGGGTGCGTGGCCGCATCCGCTCGGCCAACGGTGCGAACGCGGTGGGAGCCGGCTCGTCTGCCGGCGCGGAGCCGTCTCGATCGAACAGGTTGGGGGCGCGCGGTGCCATGCGTGCTAGCCTGAAGCGGTGCCTGGGGTCGGCAGGGGCCGCGATGCAGCGCAGCGGAGTGTACGCCACCGGCGTCCCGCACTCGCACAGGGTTTTCCGGTGAGCGTGACGGCAACGGTGGATTCCCGGGCGAGCGTCGCCGCGATGGCTCCGGTGAGGCTCGCCACGGTGCTCGCCGTGGGTCTCGTGGTCGCGTGCGGCAGCCCCAACCCGCGCGTGATCCAGAGCGAGGACATCCAGGCGACGGTCCCCGAGCGGCAGCACGACGACCTGTCGGAGGCCGACAAGATCCACCTGCTGATCGACAAGGTCCGCGCCAGCGACGCGACGTTCGTCCTCGGCGAAGCCGAGCTCGACGGCAAGGCCGCGGCGGCGGAGCTGGAGCACCGGGTGCCGCGGATGGCGGTCGCGACGGTGCGTCAGTTCGTCGAGAACATCACGCGAGCAGCGAAGGACAACGCCCCGACGCCGCGCGTGCGCCTGGCCGACGGGACCGTGCTCGACGGCCGTGACTGGTACATCGCCCGCGTCGAGGAGATCGAGGGCGTCGCGCGCCCGGCCCGATCCGCCAAGGTCGACCGCGACGCGAACGTCCCGGCGACGGTCGGCATCCTCGACGCGCTGACGATCATCGAGCGCAGCAACAAGCGCTTCGTCGCGCCCGCGCGGACGCTGCCCAACGGCAAGACGAAGGGCAAGCGCAAGGAGTACGACGCGGCCGAGTTCTCCGAGATGCTGCGCAAGAAGTGGGAGTTCCTCGGCGCGGACGTCCGCGACCTCGACACGTTCATCGGCGAGATCGCATCGGACGCCTTCTCGAGCATGGCGCCCTACCGCGTCGTCCACGAGGACGGCAGCGAAGAGGAATTCCGGGGATGGTTGACGGCGCAGCTCGACGCGCGCCGGGCCCAGATCGCCAAGGGTGGCGCGCCATGACGACGCCGCGGCGGATCGATCTGGCATTGGTCGTCGGTGCAGTGCTCGGGTTCCTGGGCGTCGCGACCGGGGCGATGGGAGCCCACGCGCTGAAGGGTCGGCTCGACGCGCAGGCCCTCGATTGGTGGCGCACGGCGGCCCAGTACGCGCAAATCCACGCGGTGCTGATGGTCGCCATCGCCCTCGCCTGCCCGCCGCCGCGCTCGCGCTGGCTCCGGACCGCGTTGGTGGGCCTCGGCGTCGGCGTCGTGATCTTCGCGGGTACGCTCGACGCGATGGCCCTCGGCGCGCCGCGGTGGTTCGGCGCCATCACGCCGCTCGGCGGCACGTGTCTCTTGGTGGGTTGGGTGGCGCTCGCGATCGCAGGGCTGCGGGGACGTCGTGACCGGGCGCCGTGACGGTCCGGGCTGCCGCGCCTGCGGCCCGAGCTGAGTCGCAGGGTCAACCCCGACCGGGCGCACGACGATGGGCGTGCGATGGCCATCGAGCATGCGTTCATCTCCGCGGTGCTGCGCTACGTGACCCTCGTGCACGGCGAGACCCCGCCGGCGAAGGACGACCTGGCTCCGCTCGAGGCGGTGCTGTCGACGCCGCGCAATGACGGCATGGACGGCGGCGCGTGGGAGCGACGGCGTCACCGTCGGCTCGCGGTCGAGATGCCCGCGGCGGCCCGCGACGCCGATGTCCAGGCGCCGGCGACGGTGGTCGACATCGGCGCGGGCGGGCTGCAGCTGCGCAACGACGGGCGTCTGCGGATGCGCACCGGCGACCGCGTGGTCGTGAGCCTGCTGCCGAGCGACTGGGCGGTGCGGATCGATCTCCCCGTGGAGGTCGTCCGCAGCGGCGAGGACGACATGATCGGCGTGCGGTTCTGCGGGCGACCGCTGGTGCTGCACCGCCGACTCACGCCCGGCGAGCACACCTCGACGCGGCACGGTACGGCGAACATGGGCGCGATAAGCTGACCGACGGCACGCCGCCCCGACGAGGTCAGCCGGTGCGTCGGACGGGCTCGGCCCAGTCGGGGATGAACGCGTCGAGGATGCGCGCGCGGGCGCGGTGGCGGACCGAGCCCGCGTCGGCGCCGTGCAGGAGCAGCTCGTTCCACAGCAGGCGCGCGCCGCCCTCGTCGCGGCGACGGCACAGCTCGTCGATCGCGAGCAGCAGCAGCTCGTGGGCGTTGGGGAAGCGGGCGAGGATCCGACGCAGGGCGAGGATCATCTGCGGCGGCGCCATGCGTCCGAGGCGGGCGAGGAATCCATCGCGCGCGAGCTCGGCGTGATCGGCGAAGCGCCAGGCCGCCGCCATCGCCACGATCCAGCGGGCCTGGGGCTCCCACGGCCGTCGCTCGCGGGTACGATCGGGGCCGTCGCCGATCTCGTCGGTCACGATCTCGATCGCATGGGGATCGATCGCGCGCAGCATGTGGAGCCCGACGCCGCAGCCTGGCACGACCGGCTCGCACAGCAGTAGCTCGTGGTCGCAGCGGGCCGCCCGGGCGACGACCTCGACGCGGGCGTCGGCGGTCGCCGTGACACCGTCGCCGATCCACACGCAGCACGCGGTGCGCCCCGGATCCGCGGCGTCGAGGATCCGCGGCAGCGCCTCGCCGGGCAGCGGCTCGCGCAGGTGACGGGTGATGCGATCGCCCGGATCCCGCGTGAGCTGCAGGGTCGCGGGCTGCGTGCGCGAGAGCCCGAGCAGCACCGCCTCGACGGCGAGCCACGGAACGGGCGATGGATGCATCGCGTCGGACACCTACCGCCCCTCGTGCGGTCGCCGACGCAGAAGTCGAGCCCGCGGGCGGCCGGACTTGGGCCGTCCCGCGGTCGGGCCGCGGCCTAGCGTCGGCGCGTGCGAAGGCCGAGCAGCGCCAGCGGGAGCAGCCACGCGAGGCGCGGGGTCGAAGGCGTCGTCGGGGCCGCGCACGCGCAGCCCTCCTTGGTGCCGCCGTCGTCCGTGCCGGGCAAGGTCGCCCCGGTCGCGTCGCCGGTGCCCGACGCCGTGCCCTCGTCATCGGGATCGGTCGGGTCGGTGCCCGAGTCGCCGTCGGTGCCCGAGGCCGAGTCGGATCCCGTGTCCGGGTTGCTCCCCGTGTTGCCGTCCTCGGTGACCTCGAAGCTGATCTCCTCGGAGTCGTAGTTGCCGTAGGCGTCCATCACCTCGAACCTGAGGGTGTAGCTGCCGACCGGCGGATTCTGCAGGTTCACGAAATCCCAGGGGATGGCGTTCGGATCGAACGAAGGACCCGTGTCGTAGTCCTGGGTGCAGACATCGTTGGTGCACTTGGTGAGTTCGGTGACGCCTTCGGGCAGCGGGCCCTCGACCCACGTCCACTTGGCACCGATCATGTTCGAGTTCTCCTCGACCTGTGCGGTCGGGGTGATGTTGTCGGTCGTGGCGAACACAGATCCGTTCGCAGGCTCGATGTTCACGATGACCGGCGCTACATCGTCGACCTCGCGCGGGCCGAACACGCCGAGCAGCTCCTGGTAGCTGTTCTGCTCCTCACCCCCGCCGTCGGGACAGTAGACCTCGTGGATGTAGCTGCACTGGGTGACGCCGTTACCGGTCGCGTGGCTGATGGCGTTGCACGTGTCGACGTAGGTCTTGAACCCGCCGTTGTTGAACGGGTACATGAGATCCTGCTCGTCGTCGGTGTGCTCGAGGCCCCAGTTGTGCGAGGTCTCCTGGGCGGCGACCTCGGCCACGCCGTTGCAGCTCTGCGGGAAGGTGAGCGAGACGTGGTTGCGCTTGAGGCCGTCGCACGCGACGTTGGCCACGCCGCAGACGCCCTGCCCCTGGTTCGACGCGCCGCCGATCACCGCCATCGTGTACGGCAGGTAGTCCGGCGGCCGCTGCGAGGACATGATGATGTTGAAGGGCTCGTAGTAGTTCTGCAGCTCCTGGAACATCGACGCCTGGGCCATGCCGTCGCCGTAGCTCGGGAAATCGGTCTGGCTGTCGACGAGCGGCGAGCAGTTGAGCGCCGCGTTCGCGGCGTCGCCGTTGCCACACGTCGGCGAGATCGTCACGCCGCCCATCTCGACGAAGAGCACGCCAGGGGCCGGGTCGTAGGACATCGCATGCAATGGGCCCTTGCCCATCGCGGCGAGGGCGTCGGCGCCCAGGCCGTCGGGGGTGAACAGCATGTCACCCTCCCAATGGGACGGCGCGGCCGCGAGGTCCTCGGCGGTGATCCCCGCCATTCGCTCGAGGTACGGCTTCGACAGCTCGTCGTCGGTGGACCGCAGCCAGTCGGCGCCGGCGAAGATCGGCTCGCCCGCGAGCGCATTGGAGGGGAGCGCAAGGACGAGGAGCGTAGGGATCAGGCTGCGGCGCATGGGGCTCCGAGCGGGCCGGGGGAAAAGCGGCCCGTGGTGCGAGGAGGCTAGCGACACCCCACACTGCCGTCTAGTCGCAGATTCCTCGCGATTCAGCGACTGCGCGCCGCGTGCTGCGGCCAACCGTCGGACGTGGGCGTGTTCACGCGAGGCCGACGCGACCGGCCGCGAGCCCGACGATGCGGCCCGGCGAGAGCCCGGCGGCCTCCAGCGCCTCGGACCACATCGCGTCGGGATCGGCGTCGAACATCCACGACACCGGCAGCTTCCGGTCGCCGATCGGCACCGGCAGCCAGGTGCCCGCGGCGATCTCCTGCTCGAGCTGATCGGGTCCCCAGCCGGCGTAGCCGAGGGCGAACATGAGGCGCGTCGGCGCGAGGCCGGTGTCGCGGTGCCCGGCCCGCGTGACGTGATCGAGGGACGTCGTCAGCCACAACCCCTCGATGACCCGCTGCGCCGCCGGGTCCCACGCCGGATCGTCGTGGAGGATCCAGCCACGCGACGGCTCGACCGGACCCCCGGTGCGCACGCGCTGCCGCGGGTTGCCGCGCCAGCGCAGACCGAGGCCATCGGCAATCTCGGCGATGGTGTTGCCGCCGGGGTGGTTCAACACGAGCCCGAGCGCACCGCGCTCATCGTGGTCGAGCATGAACACGACGCGACGCTTGAAGTTGTCGTCGTCGAGCTGCGGCACGGCGCACAACAACTGGTGCACGAGGCTGCTGGCGGCTCCGTCCATGCCCACCGAGTATGGACCGTCGCGGGCCGCCGCGCCGCTGCCCGCCGCTCGGCCCACCGCGGGCTCGCCCCCGTTCGTGGGGCCGCCGCGCTCGGGGGCACTTGAAAACCGCCGCGGCGCCGTGGTACCCAACCCGCCCCACTTGCCAGAGTGGCGAAATCGGTAGACGCAGCGGACTCAAAATCCGCCGGGGTAACCCCTCGTGTCGGTTCGAGTCCGACCTCTGGTACCGAAGCCCCGTCTCACCGCGTGTCGAACGACTCGCGGTGGACGGCGGCCCCGATGTCGACCGCGACGCGGACCGCCGTGGTCGGCGCCACGAACATCGGCGCGCGGGCGCGGACGAGCACACGGCCCTCGCGATCCCACGCGGTCCAGCGCAGCACCGGCATGCCCTCGTCGAAGCCCGAGGCGCTCGCCCACCACACGCGGCCGCGGTGCTGCAGCGCGCCGGCGAGCGTGGGCCCCTGCCCCATCGCTGCGTCGGCGGGCCCGAAGAACGCCTCGTCGACGTCGTCGAAGCGCCAGTCGCAGTGCACGTGGGTCTCGTACTCGACGAGCATCCCGCCGTTCGACTCGCACTCCGCCTCCAGCGTCGCGATCGAGGCGTCGAGCGGATCGAGATCGAAGCCGTCGCCGTACATGTGCCGCGAGTAGCCGGCGCCACCGATCTCCGCGTTGTAGTCCGGCGAGCGATAGCCCGAGTTGACGTTGATCGGCCCGACCGCGTCGCGCAGCGCCTGCACCGAGGCCACCGCGTGGGGCTGCACGATGGCCCAGCGGCCCTTGTAGGCCTGGGCGAACTCGCCGAGCGTGAAGTTGGGCGCGAGCGAGAGCTCGGGATCCTCGGCCTCGAGGTCGAGCAGTGCGATCGGGCGGCGGTAGTTCGGATCGCCGCCGAGGGCGTCGGGGTACGCGTAGCCCGCAGGCGGCGCGTCGGGATCGAACGCGTGGACCTCGAGACACGTGGTGTATTGGTTGTCGGCGCCCGGGAAGCAGACCTCGGTCGCGGGGGCCGGTCCGTCGCCGCCGGAGCTCCCCGCCTCGGCGCCGCCCTCGGACTCGCCGCCGTCGCTCCCGCCGTCAACGCCCGTGGTGCCGGCATCGCACAGGCAAGGGCCCCACAGCCCCTCGAGGCACGACTGGATGCCCATGCCGGGGCCGTCGGGACACGGGCAGGCCTGGACCTCCTCGGGGTCGCAGCCGAAGCCCTCGTCGCCGCCCTCGCCTTCGCCCTCCTCGGGTGGCAGCGGGCCGCTCGAGGTGCCGAGCGGATCGACGTCGAGGGACGTGTGGCCGTCGTCGTCGTCGGCGGTGGGTTGGTACGGCGGCGCGGCGCGACCGCTGGCGGCCTCGTTGCACGCGGCCAGCATGAGCCAGCCCCACGCATGCTCGCGGATCCTCACCCGCAGTAGGTTCGCAGCGGCACCGCCAGGTTCCCACGCCCGCGATCCGCGGATGCGTAGACCTGCGTAGGGCCGGGGCACTACGGGCGCTCGGTGATCGTCAGCGAACCGCCCGCCCGGACCTCGACGAGGATCGTCGCGGCGCCCACGCGCCGGCGCAGCGAGCGATCCGCGAGGGCCACCACGGTCGCGGTGCGGATCGAGATCCCGTCCGCCGCCTCGAGGTCGAGCTCGAGGTCCGCGCTGCCGGCCAGCACGATCTCGACGTCCCCCTGCGCGTCGACGAACACGCGCCGCGGCCCGGCGTCCTGGACCAGGGTCACGCGCCCCGAGTCGGTCTGCAGATCGGTGTCGCCCCCGGTGCGGATGTCGATGTCGCCGACCTCGACCGCCACCGCGACGCCCGCGTCGCCGCCATCGACCGTCACGTCGCCGCGGCCGACGTCGATCGTCAGCGCGCCGCGCAGGCCGAAGACATCGATGTCGCCGCGATCGGTGTGCAGCTCGAGGTCGCGGTCGGCCGGGAGCTCGACGGCCGCCAGCTCGAACTCGACGAGTCCGCGCACGGCGAGCGGCACGTCCACCATCAGGCGACCGAGCCCATCGTCGCGCTCGAACACGAGGGCGGGCTTCTGCGCGTGGGCCTTGGCGTCGGCCTCGCTGCCGCCGGTGGCGAGGACGCGGCCGGCGTAGCGCAGCCGCTCGGGGCACGCGCCCGGGGCCGCGGGCTCGCAGGTCTCGATCGACATCGGGGTGCTCGGCAGATCGATCCGCACCGCGACGATGCCGGCGAGATCGTGATCGCCGACGAGCTCCGCTTCGCCGCGCCACGCGAACACGCAGGCGCCGGCGACGACACCCGCGAGCAAGGCGAGGGACGCCGCGGTTCGCAGTCCGTGTCGCAGGGAGACCCGCATCAGAAATACACCTGCGGTCCGGCGACCAGCTCGAGGGTCGGTGCCCAGCGCGGTAGGGCCTTGCCGCCGCCGTAGTAGCGGGTCGCCAGCGGCACCGAGAGTCGCGGCGCGACGTCGAGCGAGAGGCGATCGAGCACGAACACGCGGGCCTCGAGCTGCGTGTACACGATGGCCCCGAAGCGGCCGCGCTCGCTGGGCCGCTCGGCCTCGGGATCGGCGGGCGTCGGCAGCGTCGTTCGACCGCTCGTCCCTTGGAAGATCACGCCGCCGGCGACGACGAGCCAGACGCGATCGCGCTGCAGCACGCGGCCGGCCACGCGCAGGCCGGCCTGCAGCGTCACGCGGCCCCCGGAGCGGCCGTGCACGCTGAGATCGGCGACGCCGAGCGACAGCCGCGGCACGACCTGGCCGAGCACCGCCAGCGTGAGGTCCTCGTAGCGCGCCATCGCGGGCTCGCCGGGGCGCAGGCCCACGGTGCTCGCCCGCTGCACCGACACCGAGACCGCGTGGCGCAGCCGTGGCTGCAACGGCTTGCCCTTCGCCCGGCGCCAGGCGTCGGCGGCTTGGCCGATCCACAGCAACGCGAGCGCGTCCGTGGTGACGACGAAGGCGCCGTGCCGCAGCGCCTCGCGGGCGGCCGAGCGCCCCGGATCGCCGAGCGCAGTGCCCTCGTCGCGCGGCGCCGCGAGGCCGAGGGCGATGGCGCCGAAGCCCAGACCCGCCGCGGCGGCGAAGGTGCCGAACGCGGCGCCCGGTCGACGCGCGACGGCGTAGCCCGCACCCGGGACGAAGGCGGCCGCGAGCGGAGCGACCCAGGGGTGGCGCACCGGGCCGCGGCGCGGCCTGGCCGGTGTCGTGCGATCCGACGGCGATGGGGCGGCGACCGGTGCCGTCGCGCGGGCCGGAGGCGTGGACGGACCGGGCGCGCCGAGCTCGAGGCGCTCGCCGTCGTCGAGGCGGAGCGGCGTGCGACGCCCGTCGGGACCGACGACGACGTAGTCCCCCGCAGGCGCGGCGATCGAGGTCGTCGCCCCTGGACGCACGACGAAGGTGGCGACGGGCTTGCCATCGGCGTCCTCGAGTCGATGCTCGCCCGGCGCCCGGGGTGCCTCGGGCGCGGTGCTCGACGGCGCTGCGGCGGCCGACGTCGAGATCGTCGCGGCGAGCGTGAGCCCGACCAGCCCGCCCCAGTGCATCACGCCACCACCTCGATCGTGGCGCCGGCGACGTGGCCGACGTGGATCGGGCCATCGCCCCGCGCCCACGCGTGGCTCATGTGCGCGCTGCGGTGCGCGACGCCGACGTTGCCGAGGGCGTCGAGCACGATGAGGCCACAGGTGATCGAGGCGTCCTCCCCGACGACCGCGTCGCACACCGCCTGGGCCGCATCCGTCGCCGAGAGGCCGGCGCGCACCCGCAGCAACGCGTCGTAGCACGCGACCCGGCGCAGGATCGCCTCGCCCACGCCGGTGGCACAGCTCGCCCCGAGGCCGTCGGCGGCGTAGTAGCCGGCGCCGGGGATCGGCGAGTCGCCGATGCGGCCCGGGGTCTTCAGCAGCACGCCGCCGGTGGAGCAGGCCGCGGCGAGGTGACCGGCGGCATCGATCGCGATCGCACCGACCGTGTCGGCCTGGCCGTTGGCATCCGAGAGTCCGGCGCGCGCGGCCTCCCAACGGGCCTGGGCCTTCGCGGTCCAGACCGCGTCGCGGCCGAAGCGGCCGACGCCGTGGGCCCGGGCGAAGCGCGTCGCGCCTTCGGCCGCCAGCATGCAATGGCCCGATCGCTCGAGCACCGCCCGCGCCACGGCGACCGCGTCGCCGAGCTCGGGCACCGCCGCGATGGCACCGACCGCGAGGTCGCGGCCGCGCATGACCCCCGCGTCGACCTCGACGATGCCGTCGGCGTTCAGGCACGCGCCGCGGCCGGCGTTGAAGACCGGATCGTCCTCCATCACGCGCACCGCCGCGACGACCGCGTCGAGGACGTCGCCGCCCTGCAGCACGCGTCGCCCCGCCGCGACCGCGCGCTCGACCCCCGCCCGCGCGGCCTCGAGGTTCTCGGCGGCGATGCGACCCGCACCGCCGTGGACGAGGATCACCGGGAGCCGCGGGATCACGAACGCCCCCCGTACGGCCGCACCGGCGCGGCGATCGAGGCGCTGCGGGCCGCGCGGAGCTCCGCCCGAAGCATCCGCCGCGCGTCGGGGCGTCGGCCGTGATCGTGGCCGACCAGGTGCGACATCCCGTGCACGACCAACTGCACCGCCTCGTCGGCGAGGCCCTGCGGGGTGGACAGGGCGGCCTGCCGACGGACCTGATCCCAGTCGATCGCGATGTCGCCGAGGCCGAGCCCCGCCTCCTCGTCGCCGGGGAACGACAGCACGTCGGTCGCGTGCGCGCTCCCGAGGTGGCGGCGGTGCAGTTCGATCATCGTCGCGTCGCCGACGATGCGCAGGCCCAGCGTCCGCAGCGACGCGGTCGACAGGCCGAGGCGACGGCCCGCCCGCGTGGCGACCTCCGCGAGTCGGCGTCGCGTGTCGCGATCGACCGCCGCCTGGACGTCGCGATCGACCTGCACGCGCACGATCATGTCTGCGGTACCCCGAGGCAGTCGAACACGCGGGCGCCGATGAACAGGTCGAGCACGTCGCGGTCGACCTTGCCCGCGCTGGCCTCGCCGCGGAGGATCTCGAGCGCCTGGGGCATCGGGACCGCGCGCTTGTACGGCCGGTCGGAGGCGGTGAGCGCGTCGAAGATGTCGGCGACGGTCATCATGCGGGCCTGCAGCGGGATGCCCCCCGCGGCGACACGCGCAGGATAGCCGGATCCGTCGAGGTATTCGTGGTGCTTGCCCGCAATGTCGGGCACACCCTGCAGGTCGCGGCCCCAGGGGATCCGCACCAGGAAGTTGTAGGTGTGCGTGACGTGCTGCTGGATCTCGTCGCGCTCCGACGCGGTGAGGCTTCCGCGCCGGACGGTGAGCGCGAGGAGATCGTCGTGGCCGATCGGCTTCACCACCGCGCCGGCGTCGTCGACGAACGAGAGGTTCGCGATCTCGACGAGCTTCGAGCTCACCGCCTGGGGCAGGATCGTCGGCTCGTTCGCGGCGCGCACGGTCGCGATCGCCTCCTCGAGCTGCGCGAGCTCGGCGGCGTGGGCCACCACGAGGTCGGTGTCGTCCCGGCCCTGGCGCATCCGCTCGAGCTGCTGCTCGAGCAGACGCACGCGCAGCGCCGTCCGCATGTGCGCGAACCGGGCGTGGAGCAGCTCGGCCTGGGTCGGGAAGAGCTTCTTGGCCTTGACCAGGACCTCCTCGCGCACCCCGACCTTGCCGAAGTCGTGCAACAGCCCGGCGTACTCGACCTCGCGGAGCTGTTCGCGGGAGTACTGCACGTCGCGGAACGGGCCCGACGGCGCCGCGTCGGCGGCCTTGGCCAGGGCGACGGTGAGATCGGCGACGCGCTGACTGTGGCCGCTCGTGGTCGGATCGCGCTGCTCGATGGCGTGGACGCTGGCGCGGACGAAGCCCTCGAACAGCGCCTGGATCTCGGCGTACAGCCGCGCGTTCTCGAGTGCCACGGCCCCCTGCGAGGCCAGCGCGTTGCACACGACCTCGTCCTCGTTCGAGAAGGCCTCGACGCGGCGCGCGAAGTCCTCGGGGGTCTTGAGCGGCGCCCGATCGCGGCGCGCATTGATGAGCTGGATGACGCCGAGCACCCGCCCGTCGGGGGTGATCATCGGCACCGTCAGCATCGATCGCGTCTGGTAGCCGAAGCGCTGATCGAAGCTGCGATCGTGGTTCCACGGCGGCATGGTCGCGGCCGGGTCGTTGTCTGCGTAGAGGTCGTCGACGCGGACCGTCCGCGCCCGTAGCACCGCGCTGCCGACGATCGACTGCGGCGTCACGGGGAACGAGAACTCCGAGAGATCCGCCGCGACCGAATCGTTGTGCGAGACCTTGAAGACCAACCGCTCGCGGTCGCCCTCGACGAGGTAGATGGTGCCGGCATCCGCGTGGGTGAACTCGCGGGCGTACTCGAGGATCATCGCGAGGAGCCGCGCCGGATCGCGCTCGGCGTTCAGCGCGGTCCCCAGCGTGATCAGTCGATCGGCCTTGCGCGCCTGGTCGTAGTCGGCCGCGGCCCGCAGCGCCTCGCCGACCGTGCGCTCGACCATCAACGTGCTCGCGGGCAGCGGCAGCACGTGCACCCGCGGGGTCCGCAGGCGCGCGAGGGCCACGGAGAGTTCCTCGGTCGGCGCGACCGCGAGGAGCACGTCGTACTCCTCGGGCGGCCACGAGGTGCGCGCGTCGAGGACGACCACATGCGCGCGCTTGTGTGTGATCGACAGGCTCCCGTCGGCGAGCACGTCGATGCGGCCCCACGTGCCCGCGCGCCCCAGCACGTGGGCGCGAACCTGGGCCCAGTCGGCCAGAGGGCGTCCGCTCACGCCGCGAGTATACGGGCACCGGGCGGCGCCGCGACGCGCAAGCTGGCGCGCGGGCGGCCGCCGGCGCGGTGCAGCTCCAGTCGGGCGCCGGCAGGCAGCCCCGCGGCGCTGGGCCGGAACGCGCCGCCGTGCGGGACACGTGGGTCGGGCCGCACCTCGAACACCACCTCGAGGTCGTCGCCGAGGACGTCACCGAGATCGGCGAACGCGCGGACCTCCACGACCGGGTCGGGCGGGCCCATCGCGGCCGCATCCATCACCATCGCGACGAGCACGGGGAGCAGCGCGACCGCCTCGCCGCGGGCCTGGAGGCCAACGGGCACGTGCATTGCCACGTGGTGCCCGGTCGCGGTGAGCACCGCGATCTCCACCTCGCGCAGGAGCGTCGCGACGTCGAACACGGGGGGCGCCGCGGGGACGGCGGCCTCGACCGGACGACGGCGCTCCTTCGCGGTTCGCGAGGCCTTCTCGGCGGCCGCCGGCGCGGCCGCGTCCGACACGTTCGGCGAGGACATCCCGGGCGCCGACATCGTCGGAGGACCCATCGCGGCGACGGACGTCGCCGGCACGGCCGCGCCGACCGCCTTGGGCTCCGCGTCGCGCAGCGCCGTGATCAGCCCACCCAGCTGCCGCGTCGCGGTGACCAACATCGACATCACCTCGCGCACCCGCTCGGGTTCGGGCGGCGGATCGTTCCACGGCGCCAGCGGGCCGGCCAGCATCTGCACCGCCATCTGCACCGTCGCGCTCGCGTCGCGCAGTGCGGCCCAGGTCGCGGGCGGTGCGTCGGATTTCCGGCCGTCGATCATCACGTTGGCTGTCGTATCGGGCTGCCGTCGGTGCCCGCACGATCGTGGGCCGAGGCGCCGCGCGCCTGGCCCACGACGGTCCGTCGAGCCCTCGGAGATGTCCCGATGGTCAGCGGGTCTCGCGACGACGACGCCCGCGCCGACGCAGCGCCGAGGTGCGGCCATGCGAGCCGTCGTCGGCGAAGGGCGGCGGCAACAACGGCTCGTGGAAGCCCGTGGTGCTGCCCTGCTGCATCTCGACCTCGGAGAGCAGGATCGCCGGCGCGATGCCGCTGACCGGGATCGAACCACTCTCGGCGTAGCAGTAGCCCTGATCGAGGTCGGGATCGCCTCCGAACGCGACGATCCGCTGCAGGGCCGACAGCGGCGTGCCGATCAGCTCGATGTCGCGCACGCGTCGACGCTTCCCGGTCTCGACGTCGAGCAACCACACCTCGGCGGGCTCGCCCTTGAACACCTGGAAGTCGTAGGCCTGGGTCTGCGTCTCGCCCGCGCGGACCCGATGGATGATGAGCGCGTGGCGGCGCCCCTGCGACTTGGCGACCTCGACGAGCTTGGCCTCGAGCTGCTCCCACGTGAGCGCCGTGCCGGGGCGCGGCTCGACCACGAAGTTGGCCATGCGCGCCGTCGGCGGCTGCACGCCGTCGTGCCGGCCGTGGCCGTTGCTCTTCGACGACACCGCCGTCGGGTTGCGGCTCTGCAGGAAGCCTTTCAGCACGCCGTCCTCGACCAACGTCGCCCGCATCGCCGGCACGCCCTGGTCGTCGACACGGTAGCTGCCGTACACGGATCGATCGCCCAGGCGGGTGATCGTGGGGTCGTCGAAGACATCGAGGCCCTTGGGGAGGATCCGCTGGCCGACCTTCTGCGCGAACGTGCGGGTCTCGCCGCGCGCGACCAGGCGCTCGCCCTCGAGCCGGTGGCCCAGCGCCTCGTGGAAGAGGGTGCTGGCGGCCTGTCCGGCCAGCAGCGCCGGGCCGATGAACGAGCCGGGCGTCTCGGCCTTCTGCAGCTCGCCGAGCTCGACGATCACGTCGTCGAGCAGGCGCTCGAGCGTGGCCCGGCTGGGGACCTCCTCGACCGAGCGCATGTACAGATCGCGCGAGGCCTCGGTGTAGACGCCGTCCTCGGTGAGGATCCAGCCGCCGATCGACAGCTCGACGAAGGTGTCCTCGGTGACGACGCGGGTGCCCTCGGACGTGGCGAGCCAGCGGTGGACCCGCTCGGCGACCAGCGTGATCGCCGGGTCGTGCACCTCGGGGTGCTGGAGGAACCGACGCGAGAGATCGCGGAGCATCCCCTCCCACGCCGCGCGCGGGAACGGGTCGTTGCGGAGCTCCTCGCGGTGGACCAGCGGGGTCTCGCGGCTGAACGCATCGACCTCGTCGCGGAGGTACTCGCTCACCAGCGCCTTGCGGTGGTCGTAGTAGTCCTGCTGGGCCTCGTCGAACTTGAGCTGGCTCAACTTCCACAGCGAGACCTGCAGCGCCGCGAGGTCGAGGTCGTCGGGCGCGTCGACCCAGTCGGAGCTCTCGCGCTCCTCGGCGCGGGTGTCGAGCCCGCCGTCCATGACGTTGTCGAACTTGTGGCTCCCGACCCGGACGTCGGCGTAGATCTGCGACTGGACCGCCTCGCGCGCCTTCACGAGCGAGCCGTACGCGGCCTTCAGACGCAGCGTGTGCGCCCGCCGCAGGGTGTACTGCATGAAGTAGGGCTTGGGGCTGCCGGGGACCTGCAGCCCATCCATGGATCGGGTCAACTCCCGCGCCATCACCTCCAGCACGCTGTCGCGTGCGGTGGAGCGGGGGAGCGGTTCGAGGATCGGCAGCGAGCGGGCAGCCATGCGAACAACCGGCATAGCCGGCGGCACCGAATCCGGCAAGAACCGCGGCGGAACGCTGTTCAGCCGCCGTTCTCAGGCGGCAGACCCGGCGACGTCGTCTCCGCATCGGCCCCCGCAGGCCCCGCATCGGCGGCGGGCTCGGGGCGTTCCCGCGCCTCGGCCCGCCGGCGGGCATCGCGGTCGTAGGCCGTGACGATCACCTGGACCAGGGGGTGCCGCATCACGTCCTCGACGCCGAACGGCACGATCGCGATGCCCTCGACCCCCTGGAGCAGCCGCAGCGCGTGGACCAGGCCGCTGCGCTGGCCGCCCGGGAGGTCGATCTGCGACGGATCGCCGGTCACGACCACCCGCGAGTTGGCCCCCATGCGGGTCAAGAACATCTTCATCTGTTCCCGCGTGGTGTTCTGCGCCTCGTCGAGGATGACGAAGGCGTCGTTGAGGGTGCGGCCGCGCATGTACGCCAGCGGCGCGATCTCCAGGGTCTCGCGCTCGAGCATGCGCAGGACCTTCTCGGCGGGGACCATGTCGTGGAGCGCGTCGTACAGCGGGCGCAGGTACGGACTGATCTTCTCCTCGAGCGTGCCGGGCAGGAACCCGAGGTGCTCGCCGGCCTCGATCGCCGGTCGCGAGACGATGATGCGGCGGACCTGCTTGTCGAGCAGCATCCGCACCGCGACCGCCATCGCGAGGAAGGTCTTGCCGGTGCCGGCCGGGCCGACGCCGAAGGTCAGCACGTTGCGGCGGATGCAGGCGATGTAGCGCTTCTGCATCAGGCTGCGCGGCACGATGCCCTTGCCGTCGCTCGGCCGCTCGAGGATCGTGTCCTCGAAGACGTCGCGGAGCTCGGCGCGGGGGTTCTGCCGCAGGATGTCGAGGGCCCGCAGCACGTCGGCCGGATCCATCGGCTGTCCCGCCTGCGCCAGGGCGTAGAGCTGCCTCAGCAAGCGTTCCACGAGACCGTCGACGTCGCCCTCGAGCGTGACCTCGTGGCCACGGACGTGGAGCGAGACGCCGGTCTCGCGTTCGAGCAGGGCGGCCTGCCCGTTGGGCCTGGCGACCGCGTCCAGCACGAGCTGGAGCGGGGCCTGGTCTTCGAAGGTCAGCTTGACGGTGTCGGTCACGCAGGCCGAGCGGCCAGACTATGGTAAGGCAGGCCGACCATGACGGTACCACGGGGAGGCGCCGACGAACACCCAGGGCAACCGGGATCTGGATCTGGATCTGGATCTGGACCGCGCCACCGAACCCTCGGCCTGCGCGACGGGATGCCCGGCCTTCGAGATCTCATGGACCGCCTGCTCGCCGAGGGCGGCCGCCCCTGGGATCGCGAGCAGACCCTCGAGAGCCTGCGGCCCTACCTGCTCGAGGAGGCCCACGAGGTGCTCGAGGCGATGGGCGATCCGAAGCGGCACCGCTCGGAGCTCGGCGACCTGCTGTTCCAGATCGTCTTCCACGCCGCGCTGCGGGAGCGCGAAGGGGCGTTCGATCTCGACGACGTCATCGCCGGCCTGCGCGAGAAGATGATCGATCGCCACCCGCACGTCTTCGGCCCCGAGCCCGAGGCGCTCAGCGCCGACGAGGTGTCGCGGCGCTGGGAGGCCCGCAAGCAGGCCCGACCCGAGCGCGACGTCGGCGTTCTCGGCGTACCCGCCACCCTGCCCGCCCTGCACCGCGCGAGCCGCCTCCAGGACAAGGCCGCGGCCCTCGGGTTCGACTGGCCCGACGTCGGTGGCGCCCTCGCGAAGCTCGACGAGGAGCTCGGCGAGTTCGCCGAGGCCCGGGCCAGCGGAGACCTCGACGCCATCCGCGACGAACTCGGCGACGTGCTGTTCGTCCTCGTCCGCATCGCGGGGAAGCTCGGCCTCGACGCCGAGGCGGCCCTCGGCCGGACCAACGCGAAGTTCGAGCGGCGGTTCGGTCATGTGCTCCGGGCGGTCGCCGCCCAGGGGCGCGATCCGGCCGAGGTCGGTCTCGCCGGCCTCGACGCCCTGTGGAACGACGCGAAGCGCGCGGAGCGTTCGGGCCGCGCGGGGACCTGAGCGGAGTGACGCGGCCCTCGCCGCATGGCCCACCTTCGCCGCGCGATCCATCACTCGCGACACCGTTGCGAGTGGCCGCGGTCGCGACCGTGAACTAGATTGGAATTCATCCCCGCGATGCGCGTCGCCACGCTCCCCGCCCTCCCCACCGGCTACCGCAACGCGGCCGTGGGCGCGTCGACGCGGGCCGAGCTCGGGCAGTGGCTCCACACCGCCAGCGACGCCCTCACCCTGGCGGTGATCACCGTCGAGGGCCGCTCCGGCGATGACCGCGGCGACAAGCTGCGCCGCGCCGAGCAGGCGAGATCGTTCCTCGTCGAGGCCACCCGCGCCCTCGGTCGCGCCCGCGTCTACCTGCCCAAGCTGAAGACCCATCCCCTGCCGGTGTTGATGGCGTGCGAGGGGCACCCCGACGCCGAGCTCGCGCGCCTACATCAGATGGCGACCCGGCTTTTGTGGCAGAATCACGCGTACTTGCCGGCGAGAATGGAAGCAAAGCCTCTGCTCCCCGAGGAGGAGCGACAGCTCGCGGTGGTGGTCGCCGGAGTGAAGCGGGGCGCGCGGATCGACCGGGCCCTGCGCTACCGCTGGTGCGGTGTCGCCCTCGGCGTCGCGGCGGTCGGACTCATGGGCGGCTTCCCGCTGCTCGGCGCCGCCGCGGCCGCGAGCGGGGTCGGCCTCGCGCTGTTCCGGCTGTTGCGCAACGAGGACTACGGTGTCACGGCGAACGGAACCACGTAGTTCCGCACGCGTCGGGGCGCCCCACTCGATGCGCGAGGGGCCTCGCCTACGGGACCTCGACCGCCGCGTCGCTGGCCTCGCCGCCGGCGAACTCCACGACGAGCAGGCGATAACCGGCCTTGCCCGCGATCCATGACAACTTCGGCTCGGCGGCGCGCTTGAGCACGATCGTCGCGACCGCGTCCTTGCCCCGCCGGCTCACCTTGACCGAGCGCACCGGCGTTCGGAAGTAGCGCAGGTCGAGGAAGCGCGCGTTGTTGCGGACGTTGATCCGCGTGTGGTGCAGGCGGAGCGTGATCACGCCGCCCTTCACGTCGAGCTTGGTCGCGACGTCGGCGGACACCTCGAAGAACACGCGGGAGCCCTCGCCGACGCGCTCGAAGCCGGTCCACGTCATCGAGGCCGGCTTGGTGCCCATGCGTGAGGCCGGGAACGGCGGCACGTGGTTGCCCTCGATCGAGACCCCGGAATAGTAGCCGTCGGGGTTGGGCGCGGCGTCGACGTCGTCGCGCGTCTGCACCAGCCGCGGCTGCAGTCCCGTCGACCGCGAGTACCCCCACGTCCCCGAGAGGTCCACGGGGTCGATCGGCTCGGGTGGGGTCTCGGCCGTGGTCGTCGGCGCCTGGCTCGGCGGTGGTGGCGGTGGCGCTGCGCCGCGGGGCGCGGTCGGGCCCGCCGTCGGCGCGGACCCGGAGGCCGGCGGCGGCGGTGCCTTGATCGGTGCCGCGCCGGTGCTGTCCGTCGCCCCCGGCGGAGGCGGCGGCGAAGCGACGGCGGTCGACGCGAACGCGAGGCCGAACGCGAGGGCCGAGATCGTCATCCGTGCGCGCATCGGACGATCATATCCGTGCCCCACGGGCGCCGCCAACTAAACGCGTCACGGACAGGCGTCCAGATCCTGGATCCATGCGCGCATCAGGGTGAGGGCGGCCTCATCCAGGGCGGCGGTGGCCAAGGGTGGCATGCGGGCGTCCCCCGGCGCCCCGAGGCGGGCGACGAGGATCGATCGGTCTGGGTCGCCCGGCACGACGATGCGGGGATCGACCAGCCCGAGCTCGCCCGCGTCCGGGGCATCGCACAGCCCGGTGTCCGCCAGCGGGACCTCGCGCCGCAGATCGAGGTCGGCGCGCCCGCCGGTCCCCTCCTCGCGGTGGCACGGCGAGCAGTTGACGTGGAGGTACGCGCGGGCGCGGACGTCCAGCGACACGTCCTCGTCCGGTCGCGGTAGCGGATCGCTGGGCGTCGGTGCGGCCTCGAGGATGGCGACCGCCTCGAGCAACGCGAGCTGCGGCGCCGTGACGTCGTCGAAGGGCACGTCGCGATCGAGCTGCGCGAGGGTCGTGCCCAGGGGCCCGCCCGCCGCGTCGGTGTGGCACGCCGGGCACCCGCGCAGGCCCGGGAGCACCCACCCCTCGTCCGTGGTCCGCTCGTCCTCGACGAGCGTCGCGTCGAGGCCGTCGGCGTCCCATGCGTAGCCGTACCCGACCCAGCCGTCGCCGTCGCGCACCAGCAAGCGGGTCTCGACCGGGCGCTCGTCGATCCAGAACGACTTGCCGAGCACGGTGCCCGTCGGCCACTGCACGAGACCTGCGGCGTCGAAGCTGCCGCGCTGCCCCTCGGGCACCGCGACGAAGCGCTGCTTGTCGGCGCCGTCCGACCAGAACGCGAGGTTGACGTCGTAGCCGACCGTCCACGACAGGAGCGTGCCGGGGTCGTCCACGTCGACGCAGCCGGTCTCCGAGAGCTTGCGCGGGAACATGTCGGGCTCGACCGTGGGCTCGCCCTCCACGAGCCGCACGATGCCGCCGCGGTAGCGCGTTCCGTACAGCGTGCCGTCGCGCGCGAGCGTCCACGCGGCGACGCCGTTGGCCCCCGATCCGATCGGCTCGGGTTCCGCGGTGGCGACGTCGATCGGCACCCGCCAGATCGTGCCGTCGTAGAAGTCGCTGAACACGTAGCTGCCCTCGAACGCAGGGATGCTCCCGCCGCGCAGCACCGCGCCGCCGACCACCGATGCGGTGCCGGCGTTGCGGTACGCCGCGACCGGATCGATGAAGTCCCCCGCGCAGGTGTCGACGCCGATGCAGTCCGGTCCCTCCTTGAGGCCCCAGCCGTAGTTGCCACCGAGGACCACGCGGTCGACCTCCTCCCAGCGGTGCTGGCCGACATCGCCGACCCACAGATCGCCGGTCGCGCGATCGAAGCTCCACCGCCACGGGTTGCGGAAGCCCCACGCGAAGATTTCCGGCGCGCCGCCGCCCTGGGCGAACGGGTTGTCGGCCGGGATGCCGTAGGTCTCACCCACCGGCGGCGCGTCCACGTCGACCCGGAGCATGGCGCCGAGCACCGTGTCGGTGTCCTGACCGTTCCCCTGGGGATCGCCCGCGCTGCCACCGTCGCCGAGGCCGAAGTACAGGAATCCGTCGGGCCCGAAGCCGATGTCGCCGCCGTTGTGGTTGGTGTACGGCTGATCGACCTCGATCACGATCGACTCGCTGGCGCGATCGATGGTGCCGTCTGCGCCCATCGTGAACCGCGACACCCGCGACAGCATGGCCCCGGTGCCGCCGGGCGCGTTGTAGGACAGGAACAGTCCGCCATTGGTGGCGAACTCGGGGTGGAACTCGAGGTCGAGTAGACCGGCCTCGCCGGAGATCATCAGCGCGTCTTCGATGTCGAGCACGAGCTCCGGAGTCGAGTCCGCGGCGGTGAACGTGTAGACCTGGCCGGACTTCACGACGAGGTAGAAACGGGCGTCGGTCGGATGCTCGACCAGCGCCACGCCGCCCTCGACGTCGACGCCGGAGAAGACCTGCTCGAGCACCACGAGCGCGGGCGTGGGCAACCGCGGGAGCGCGACGCACTTTGCGGTGAACGTCGGGTCGTCGTCGTCGCCGCGACAACCGCCCGCCGCGATCAGCCCCAATGCGCACACCCAACGCACCGACCACGCCATCCAAGCCATACGCGGCGAGGATAGCAGGCCCGCCCGACAATCAAGGCAGCGAGGTGCGTTCGCCCGGCTCCGCCGGCGCCAGGCCCAGGATCCGCGCCCGCACGGCCGCGACGAGCACGTGCGAGCCGCAGACGCACACCGTGCCACCGCGCTCGAGGCTGCCGTCGATCCACGCGAACAGAGCCCCAGGCCCGTCGAGCTGCGTCGGGGCGTCCTGGGTCGTGCCGGTGGCGCCGAAGCCGGTGAGGTCGACCCACGCCCACGTGCCGCCCCAGGTTTGCATCGCGGCGACGATCGAGGCCGCGTCCTTGTCGGCGACGCAGCCCACCGCGACGGCGGCCGTTGGGGCCTCGAGCCGCAGCGTGCCGAGCATCGCGGCGATGCCCGCAGGGTTGTGCCCGACGTCCAGGATGATCTGCCCAGCCCCCACGGCGATCCGTTCGAAGCGACCCGGCCACACCACGCCGTCGAGATCCTCGGCGACGACGCGCGGCTCGATCGCCGCGGCCGCAGCGAGGGCGAGCGCCGCGTTGTCGCGCTGGTACGCGCCGGGCAGGCCGACCGGCGCGCGCGGCAGCGGCGGGACGATCGTCAGCGGCGCACCGATCGCGGTGGTCTCGGCGCGCAGCACCGCGAGCACCTCGGGCGCCTGCTGCACCGAGAACACCGGCACGCCGGGGCGAGCGACCGCGACCTTCTCCCCGGCGATCGCCGCGAGCGTGTCGCCGAGGAACGCCTGGTGATCGAGGTCGATCGACGCGATCGCGACGACCCGGGCGTCGCAGATCCGCGTCGCGTCCCAGCGCCCGCCCATGCCCGCCTCCGCGACGATCACATCGACGCCGCGCTCCGCGAAACGCAGCCACGCCGCGAGCGTGAGCACCTCGAAGAACGACAGCGGTCGCGGCAACGACGTCGTGGTCTGCTCGAGCGCGAGCACCCGATCGACCGCGACCTGCAGCGCGTCGTCGGACTCGGCGACGCCGTCGATGCGCACGCGCTCCCCGACGCGGTGCAGGTGCGGGCTGGTGTACAGACCGACACGCCAGCCCGACCGCCGCAGCGCGTGGTCGACCATCGCCGAGGTCGACCCCTTGCCGTTGGTGCCCACGACGTGCACGGCCGGCACGCCGCGACACGGCGCGCCGAGTTCCTCCCACGCGCGCGTCACGGACTCCAGCCCCAGGCGGATGCCCAGGCTGCGGCGCTCGAACAGCGCCTCGAGGCTCACGCCGGCGAGCCCGCGTCGCTCGAGCTCGGCTTGGCGGGCAGGCCCCGCAGCATCCGCAGGACGCAGCCGATCTGCTCGCGCATCTCGTGGCGACTGATGATGCGATCGACGATGCCGTGCTCGAGGAGGAACTCGGCCCGCTGGAAGCCCTTGGGGAGCTCCTGGCCGATGGTCTGCTGGATGACGCGGGGGCCGGCGAAGCCGACGAGGGCCTTGGGCTCCGCGATGATGAGGTCGCCGAGCATCGCGAAGCTGGCCGCGACGCCGCCCGTGGTCGGGTGCAGCACGACCGAGATGTAGGGCAGGCCGCGCGGCCGCAGCCGGGCGCGGGCCGCCGAGGTCTTGGCCATCTGCATCAGGGACAGCACGCCCTCCTGCATGCGCGCGCCGCCGGACGCGGAGAACACCACGGCCGGACGATCGAGCTCGAGCGCGCGCTCGAACACCCGCGTCACCTTCTCGCCGACGACCGAGCCCATGGAGCCGCCCATGAACTCGAAGGCGAAGAAGCCGACCGAGACCGGAACGCCGTCCATCTCGCCGATGCCGGAGCGGAACGCCTCGGTGGATCCGCTGGATCGCACCGCCTTGTCGATGCGATCGCGGTAGGCCTGCGAGTCGAAGAACCCGAGGGGATCACCCGAGCGGAGCTCGGTGTCGTGCTCGACCCAGGTGCCCTCGTCGAGCATCGCCGCGATGCGCTCGGCGGTCGACATGGTGGCGTGGTGACCGCACACCGGGCACACGCGCAGGTTCGAGATCAACTCGTCCGTGTACGTGATCTCGCCGCACGACTCGCACTTGGACCACAGGCCCTTGGGAATCGACACCTTGCCCGCGGCCGCGTCCTTGTCGAGCGCGTCTTTTTTGCGGCGCCACCAGGCCATTGCCCGGGCCTTGTACCCCATGCCCGCCCAGATTTCACCGTGCATCGCGGCGCACGCTCGGCCACGGTCCGCAAGAGGGCGCCGCGGCGCGCGGAGCGGACCGCGTACGCGCCAACGCACGGCCACGGGGGGACCCGCGGGTGGCCTGGCGGCTTGCCGTGGCGGGCCGACCCTTGATACGGCATTCGCCATGGTCGCGACGCCCGGCCCCGCACGCACCCCACTGACCTATCGCGAGGCCGGTGTCGACATCGATGCCGGCAACGAGGCCGTCACGCGCATCAAACGCATGGTCGCGTCGACGCGGCGGCCCGAGCAGCTGAGCGACATCGGTGGATTCGCCGGGATGATGGGCCTGCCCGCGGGGCTGCGCGAGCCGGTGCTCGTGTCGTGCACCGACGGCGTCGGCACCAAGCTGCTGGTCGCGATCGCCTTGGACCGCCACGACACGGTCGGGATCGATCTCGTGGCGATGAACGTCAACGATCTGCTGGTCACCGGCGCCGCGCCGATGTTCGTGCTCGACTACATCGCCTGCGCCAAGGTGGTGCCGACCCAGATCGAGGCGATCGTCGCGGGCATCGTCGAGGGCTGTCGGCAGTCGAAGGCCGCGCTGCTCGGGGGCGAGACCGCCGAGCTGCCCGGGATGTACGCGCCCGGCCACTACGACCTGGCCGCGTTCGCGGTCGGCGTGGTCGAGCGGTCGCTGACACTGGGCCCTGCGCGGGTCCGGGCCGGCGACGTGGCCCTCGCGCTGCCGTCGTCGGGCCTGCACAGCAACGGCTACTCCCTGGCCCGACGCGCGCTCCTCGATCCGGAGCGCGCCGGCCTCGGGTGGGGGGATCCCCTGCCCTTCGACCCGTCGATCACCGTCGGCGAGGCGATGATCCGACCCACGCGGATCTACGCCGACGCCTTCGCCGCGATGCGGGCGGTCGATGGCGCGCCGCTGCACGCGGCGGCGCACATCACCGGCGGCGGCCTGCTCGAGAACCCGCCGCGGGCCTACGCCGACGAGCTCGCGCTGCGCCTCGACCTCTCCGGCGTGCCGTTGCCGCCGGTCATGCGCGCCATCGCGGCGCAGGGCGTCGACGACGAGGAGATGCTGCGGACGTTCAACTGCGGCGTCGGCATGCTGCTCTACGTCGATCCGGCCGGCGTCGCCGCGATCCAGGCCGCGCTCGGCGGCGTCGGCGAGGCGTCGGTGGTGGTGGGCGAGGTCGTGCCACGCGAGGCGGGCGCAGCCGCGGTGCAGATCACCGGGTTCGCGCCGTGACGCTCCCCGCTCCCGAGGCCGGCGCTTGAGCAACACCACCAACCACTACGATCTGATCGTGCTCGGCGCGGACGTGGCGGGTTTGGTCGCCGCGGCCCTCGTCGCGCGCCGTGGCAAGCGGGTGCTGGTGGTGCCGCACGGCAACCCCGACGGGGCCTACCGCCTGCAGGGTCGCGCGTTCGCCCTCGACACCGCGCCCCTGGTCCACTCGACCACGCCGCCGGTCGAGCGCGTGCTCGCGGAGCTCGGCCTCGTGCAGCAGGTGCGCCGGCTCGCGGCCCCGATCGACGGGCTGCAGCACCACGTCGTCGACGACGCGCGGCTCGACCTCGAGCGGGGCGGCCGCAACCTCGACGCCGAGCTCACGCGGCTCTGGCCCGACGACGACGCCGCGGGGGCGTGGGCGCTGCGGCAACGCTGGACCGACGCGACCGAGAACGTCCTAGGCGAGCTGCTCGCCTCCGAGAATGCGCTCGGGGCCGAGGGCTTCTGGGGGCGGCGCTTCCTGTCGCGGCTCGCCGCGCAACTCCCGGGTCGCGACGTCGACGAGTGCGCGCCGCTGGTCGAGGACCACGCGCTGCGCCGCATCGCCGAGGCCCACCTGCCGTGGCTCTCGCACCTGACGCCCGCGCAGCTCGGCAAGGCCGCGGCCCTGCGCCTGGGGCGACTGTGGAGCGCCGGTCCCGAGGATTTGCCCTCGGGCGAGCGACGCATGCGCGAGCTGTTGCTGCAGCGCATCGAGCTCCACTCGGGCGAGGTGAAGCGCGAGCTCCGGGTCGCCGAGCTGGTGATGAAGCGCGGCAAGGTCGTCGGGGTCAGTCTGCTCGGCAAGCGCGATCGGTACGGCTGCGATCACCTCATCGTCGCCACCGATCCGCGCGAGCTCGTCGAGCGCGGCCTGCTCGGCGACGCGGCCCCACGCGCCCTCCTGCAGAGCATCGGCGCGGTCGCGACGGCGGCCTCGCGCTTCGTGATGCACGTCGAGATCGACGAGCGCGGCATCACGCCCGCGTTCGAGGGCATGGCGCTGTGCTGTCCCGCGCGCAGCGGCGGCGCGCCCGAGGGCTCCGCGGCCGACTGGGTGCCCGACGCGGCCCACGGCGTCGGCCACATCTACGTGCGCTCGGAGCCGGGATCGACCGAGACCACGCGGCGGCTCGCGATCACGCGGATCGTCGCCGTCGACGACGATCTCAGCACGATGCGCGAGCGCATCCTCGACGAGCTGGACGTCCGCGGCGTGCTGCCCTTCGCGCGGCCGTGGATCCGCCTGTGCCACTCGCCCCACGACGCGCGCGAGGCCGAGGACGGCAACGGCGACCCGCATCCCGAGCTCGGCCCGGGCTCGGCGATGACCGTCCCGATGGCGCCGCTGTACTTCAGCGACGAGGAGCCCTTGCTCGGCGTCGGCCTCGTCGCCACCGGCGCCGGCGTCCGCGGCCTCAGCTTCGCCTCGCGGGCGTGCCTGCCGGGCCTCGGGCTCGAGGGGGAATTCGCGGCGGGGGCGGCCGCTGCCGCCCTGGTGGCGAGCCCGGCCCGATCGCCGCTGTCGCGCTCGTCGCTGCTGAGCAAGGCTTGAGGGGATGCCCCCGCTGCAGTGGCGCCCGACGATCGGCGACCCGTCCGTCATGGGCTGGGTCACCGTCGTCGCCTACCTCGTCACCGGTTGGCTGTGCCTGCGGGCGCTGCGGGCCGAGAAGCACGGTCCGTCGCGGCCGCTGCTGCCGACGTTGGCCGCGCTGTTCCGCGTGCTCCGCAAGCACTGGCCGCGGCCGCCCCTGCCCGCCCGCCGCGCGGCGCTGTGGCTGTTGCTCGCGCTGCTGATGTTCGCGCTCGGCGTGAACAAGCAGCTCGATCTGCAGAGCCTCGTCACCGAGCTCGGCAAGGCCGCGGCCCATGCGGGCGGCTGGTACGAGGAGCGCCGCGTGGTGCAGGTGATCTTCATCGCGCTGGTCGGCGGACTCGGGCTGCTCGGCCTCGCGGTGCTGTGGTGGCTGACGCGGGGGCAGCTGCGGGACTTCCGGCTCACGCTCGTCGGGCTGGCGATGATCGTGGGCTACGTGGTGATCCGGGCCGCGTCCTTCCACCACGTGGACCTGCTGATCCAGGCCGAGGTCCTCGGCGTGCGGTTGAACTGGGTCTTCGAGCTCGGCGGGATCGCGATCATGGCGACCGGCGTCGCGCTCCGCCTGCGCGCGCGGTGACCTCCAGGCCCTTGCGGGGGCGCGATCCTTGGTGTACTGAACATAGTATCAGCAACGCCACGGAGCCCACGCCCATGAGCCGATCCGCGTCCAAGTCCCGCGAAACCCCCACCCTGCCCCAGCACGACCCGATCGCGCCGTGGTGCGCGGACGTCCTCGGCCTGTTCGCCGGGCCCCTGGTCGAGGTCCGCTTCCCCGACGTCGAGTCGGCCACGCTCGAGGCCGCCGCCGACGAGGTCCGTCGCGCGCAGCTCGAGGCCGAGGCCCTCGAGCGGGCCCTCGACGAGGCCCGCGGCCGCACGCTCGAGGCCAACGCCGCGCTGGCCGATCGATGCACGCGCGCGCTGGCCTATGCCCGCGTCTTCGCGACGGCACAGCCGGAGCTCGAGGCCGCCGTGGCCGCCGTCCGGGCCCGCACCGAGCGGCCGAGCACGGAGCTCGCCCCGAAGAAGCGCGGCCGCCCGCGCAAGGACAGCGCGACGGTCGAGCTCCTGCCCGACGACGCGCTCGCGGTCCAGTGACCGTCCGGCGGTGAAGGGGGGCGCTACTGCAGCGCCTTGACGACCTTGCCGAGCAGGTCGTCGAACACGAACGGCTTCGTCACGTAGAACTTCGCCCCGAGGTTGATGCCCGCGATCATCGACTTCGGGTCGTTCTTCGCGGTCAGGAAGATCACCGGGATCGGCTTGGTGTCACCGAGCGACTTGATCGCCTTCACGAAGGTCATGCCGTCGAGACGCGGCATCATGATGTCGACGATGATGAGATCGGGCTTGGTGCTCTCGAGGGCGGTGAGACCGGCCAGGCCGTCCTCGCAGGTCTTCACCTGGTACCCCTTGGCCGTGAGCGACTTCTCGAGGAGCGTCCGCACCGACGCATCATCCTCGATGACCAAAATCGTTTCTCCCGCCATCGATCGCCTTCGTCGGGAGCATCGCACGGCGCGGCGACATCGTCACGGGGGGACGACGACGGACGCGACGAGCTCGGTGGGCAGCGGGCTGCTCGGCTGTGGCACCGCCATGCGATGCAGGGTCAGCACGCCGCCGTTGCGCCAGCGACGCAGCTCGACGGCGGCGAAGCGCCGCGTCGCAGCGTCACGACGGACCACGAGGTGGGAGCCGTCGAGCCAGCTCCCGCTGTTTGCGTAAACCACCTCACCGAGGCGATCGAGCGATCCGTGATGGCTGTGCCCCATCAGCACGAGTGGCACCCCGGTCACCTCGCCCACGCCGGCCGCCACCTCGAGCATGTCGCGGGCGACGTTGCGCGGGCGCTTCCGGCGGTGCTTGCGGGCGAGCACGGCCACGGCGGCCGCGATGCCGGCCAACAGGCCGACCCCGGGGAGCCCCGCCCAGCGCCCGAGGAGCAGGCCGACGCCACCGAGCGCCGCGACCATCACGATGTGATCGAGGAACGTGATGCCGAGCAGGCCCGCGACGGTGGTCGCGGTGGGCGGCGGCGCCATCTTCTCGAGGGCCGCCAGCGCGCTCATCTGCAGGCCCGCGTTCGCGGCGACCTTGGCCAGTCGCGCGGCGTGCATCTCCTTGCCTTCGCGATCGACCCGGCCCGGTCCGGCCCACAGCGCGAGGATCCGCCCGGCGGTGCGCAGGTACAGCAGGATGACGCGGATGACGAAGCGCCAGCCCCGGGCGAGCGCCCAGCGGATGTAGTCCATCCCCGAGAACTTGTCGGGCGCGTCGTAGTCGATCTCGGGCATGAGGTTGGCAAAGTTGCGGGTCGCGACCTCGGCGACCGTCTGCACGAGCTCGCCGCCACGCGTCGGTGACAGCAACGCCGGCGTCGCGCAGCTCGGATCGAACGTGTGACCGTGCTCGATCCACGCGCCGCCCGGATCGCGCAGGAACCACCGCACGAAGCGGATGCGACCGGCCTGCAGCGCCGCGAGGTTGGTCAGGTCCGTGCGGCTGCTGCCCTCGTCCTCGGCTGGGGTCAGCCGCGCGACGATCGCCGCGCGCACCCGCGGGTATAGGAGCTCCGCGTCGTGGTTGCCGGTGACGAACAGCACCGAGTTGCCGGCGCGCAGGAAGTCCTGCAGCGCGGCCTCGACGTTGGGATGGGCGTCGAACACGGCGTGGAGCCGCGCCACCGCGAGCGACTCCGCGGGCAGGTTTCCCGAGCCGGCGAGCTCGACGTTCCAGAAATCGATGAAGTCGCCGTTGATCACCAGCTGCCAGGTGCCCTGGCGCTGGTAGTGCTCGATGAACCTGCCGAAGATGTCCTCGATGCGGGAGGCGAGGTGCACCGCCTCCCCGCGCATGCGGGGCTTGAGGTGCGATCCGAGGTGCAGATCGCTGATGAGGAGGAGATCGGCCGCCACGATCTCGCACCAGCCTAGCAGCCTGGGCTCCCCGAGCCCGTTCGGGCGTCTGGGCACGCGCTGCGGCGGCGCAGCCGATGCCTGCCCCGGCGCAGTCCCGGGCGCCCCCCGCGGCCGCGTCGCGGATCGCCGTCGCGTGGTACACCCAAGCACCCGCGCTCGCGGGGGCTGACCGATGAAACAGCTCGCCTTTGCCCTCTTCGTGATCGCCGCCCACGCCCTGGTCGCGCTCAGCATCTATCGACTCGCCAAGGTGGTGACGTACGGACGTCCCGCCGGCCTGAAGGAGACCTGGGGTCAGCGCATCGCCAGCCTGATGACGTTCTTCTTCGGCCAACGCAAGGTCATGGAGGAGCGCTCGAGCTGGCACCACCTCGCGATCTACTGGGGCTTCTTGGTGCTGAGCCTCGCGACCACCGAGATGCTGATCTCGGGGTTGGTCGGCGAGTGGTTCACGCTTGGGACGATCCTCGGGCCCACGATCTACGGGTGGATCCGCCTGGCGGTCGACGTGATGAACGGCGTCGTCTTCGTCGCGATCATGTACGCGTTCTATCGCCGGTTGCTGGTCAAGCCGCGGTTCATCCCGGTCAACCTCGACGCGATGCTCATCCTGGGGGCGATCACCACGCTGGTGCTCACCCACTATGGCCACCACGTGTGGCACATGGCGGCGACCGGCGTCGCCGACCCGATGCAGCCCGTCGCCCGCACCCTCGGTCAGCTGACCGGCGTGTTCACGGTGACCGGCGCCGTGGCCAAGGCCAGCGGTGACGCCGGCTGGGCCCACGTCGCCTCGGAGGTCCACTGGTGGGGCCACATGGGCATCATCCTGGGCTTCCTCAACTACCTGCCCTACTCGAAGCACATCCACGTGCTCGGCTCGGGCCCGAACATCCTGCTGCGCGATCAGGGCCAGCGGATGATCATGCCCAAGCTCGCGCTCACCGACGACGAGGGCAACCCGCTGTTCGACAACTGGGGCGTGGGTCGGCTCGAGGACTTCACCTGGAAGAGCCTGCTCGACAACTACGCCTGCACCGAGTGCGCGCGCTGCACCACGTACTGCCCCGCGTTCGCGACCGACAAGCCGCTGTCGCCGATGCACCTCATCCACGACCTCAAGGACGAGATGAAGTCCCGCGGGTTCAAGCTCGTGGAGCTCGAGGGGCTCGGCAAGAAGGTCGGCGTGAAGCTCGACGCGCCGGCGCCGGGCGTGATGGAGCCCGCCGAGGGCCTCCCGGGCTGGGACGAGTACAAGGCCCGGCAGGACGCCTACGAGGCGGTGAAGGCCAAGCCCGAGCACAAGCCGGTCGTCGATCGCATCGAGGCGCTGCGCAAGGAACTCGCCGAGATGCCGCCGTTGGTCGGTGGTCGGATCAAGGACGAGACGCTGTGGGCGTGCACCACGTGCGGCGCGTGCCAGCAGGCGTGTCCGGTATTCATCGATCATCCGCTCAAGATCCTGCAGATGCGGACGCACATCGTGCTCAACGACGAGGGCGGCACGCGGGTGCCCGCCGGGTTCTCGCGCGCGTTCCAGAAGATCGAGGCCGCCGGCAACCCGTGGGGCCTGCCGCAGTCGCAGCGCATGGCGTGGGCCAAGGACCTCGAGGTCCCGACGATCGAGGACAACCCGGACGCCGAGTACCTGCTGTTCGTCGGCTGCGCCGGCAGCTACAGCGACATCAGCAAGAAGGCGACCCGCGCCCTCGTGCGCTGCCTGCAGGCGGCGAACGTCAGCTTCGCGGTGCTCGGCGAGCAGGAGAAGTGCACGGGTGACACGCTGCGGCGCGGTGGCAGCGAGATGCAGTTCCAGATGCTCGCCAAGGAGAACGTCGATCTGTGGAACTCGCTGAAGGTCCGCAAGATCGTCGCGAGCTGCCCGCACTGTTTCCACACGATCGCCCACGAGTACCCGCAGTTCGGCGGCAACTACGAGGTCATCCACCACAGCAAGCTGCTGGCGCACCTGCTCGACTCGGGCCGACTCAAGGTCGAGACCCCGCTGGGCAAGCGCTTCACGTACCACGACAGCTGCTACATCGGCCGGTGGAACCAGGTGTACGACGAGCCGCGCCGCGACATCGCGACGGCCAACGGCACCGCGCCGCAGGAGCTCGGGCGCAACCGCGAGCAGGGCTTCTGCTGCGGCGCCGGCGGGGCCCGGTTCTGGGACGAGGAGGAGCCGAGCAAGCGCGTGAACATCAACCGCGCCAAGGAGATCGTCGACTCCGGGGCCGACGCGGTCGGCGTCGCGTGTCCGTTCTGCAAGACGATGGTCAGCGACGGCATCAAGCACTTCAACAAGGACGAGCAGATCGAGGTGCTGGACATCGCCGAGATCGTCGAGCGCTCGCTGCCGCGACCCAAGGCCGCGCCGTCGTCACCGGTCGAGGGAGCCAGCGCCGATGCCCAAGGCTGATCGGATCCACGACCTGCTGGTCGAGCACTTCTCGCCGGTCGCCTTGCAGGTGATCGACGAGAGCCACATGCACGCCCCACGACCGGGCGGCGAGAGCCACTTCAAGGTCGTGGTGGTCAGCGATGCGTTCGCGGGCAAGGCCGCGCTCGCGCGTCATCGGGCGGTGCACGCGGCGCTCGACGAGTTCCTCGCGACGCAGGCCATCCACGCGCTGTCGGTCCACGCCTGGACCGCCGCCGAGTGGACGGGCCGCGGCGAGGTCGTGCCGGCGAGCCCGCCCTGCCGCGGTGGCGCGAAGGGCTAGCTGTCGGGCGCCGCAGGCCGGCGCCCGGCGGCCTCACATCGTGGCGGAGGCCGCGGGCCTGGCGAACGCCAGGGTGCGGCGGCCGTCCTCGAAGAACACGTTCATCTTGCCGGGCGACGGGAACGACTCGACGACGCCCTGGCCGAACTTCGGGTGCTCGATGCGCTCACCGGTCCGATACGTCTCGCTCATCGCGTAGTCACGCACCGGCATCGCGAGGTCGGGCTCGATCAGCGGCTCGTCGCGCTGCGGATTGGCGCGGGTCGTCTTCTTCGCGCCGACCTTCTTCGCGCCGGTGGCCGTGCGCGTCGCGGCGACCTTCTTCGGCGGCGCCGGCATCGGCGACGGATCGTTCGGCGAGCGCTTGAAGCGATGGTACCCGCTACAGAACTTGCACTGCACCTTGGTGACCTTGGCGCCCTCGAGCGCGACGATCACGTGCCAGGTGTCGCCACACTTGCCACAAACCGCGAAGATGTCTTTGCCGACGCCGAGTTCCATGCGAATTCGTGAGCGTAGTCGTTTCGCGCCCGCGGGGGGGCCGCATCGCTGAGCCGGCCGCTATGGTCCGGATGACGGGGTTTTCTCGGCGGCGTTCCGGGCCGTCGCGGCGCGCTCGCGAGGTCGGCGACGCGAGCGCGCTCGGTCACAGCCCGAGGTCGTCGAGCTTCTCGGCGTTCGACCGGACCTGACGCTTGCCGTCGCGGCTCTCGGCCGCCTGCGCCGGCGCAGCCGCGGGTGCGTTCGCAGCCGCGTTGCCGAAGCCCGCGTCGGCCTCGTCGAACGCATTGATCTGCCGCTCGAAGTCGGCGTCGAGCTTGGCCTTCACCGGCGAGGGCGCGCGCGACGACGCGTCGGCCCGACGATCGCGGATGCGCCCGCGGTTGCTGTCGATCGTCCCGCGGGCAGCGACGACGTCACCGCGGGCGAACTGCTCGTTGGCCAGGGCCAGGGCCGCTGCGGTCTCGCTGCGGGCGAGCCGGGCCTCGACCAGCGGATCGAGCGGCGAGATGTCGGCGGCGGTCTTGGAGAGCATCGCGACCAGCTCGCCCTCGCAGTCGCCGGGCTTCCCGAGCACGAGGTCCTGGTAGCGCATGTGGACCTCGGCGATCGGGCGGCGACCGGCCTCTCCGGCGGGGACCCTCAGGCGCAGGAGCACGGTCTTCTCGTCGCCGGCGGAGAACGCCCCGAACGGCACGGTGACGCGATCGCCCCGCTGCTCGAAGCTCCGATCGAAGACCTGCTGCACCGTCACGCCGGGCGACAGATCGATCTCGACCGCGGCGTTGCTCGCGACGGTGGTCACCAGGCTCTGCAGCTCGTCGTCGAAGATCCGCGGCAGGCCCGAGGGATCGTCGACGAAGTAGTGGCGTCCGTTCGACGACTGCGACAGCGCGAAGAGCACGCGTTCGTTGTAGTCGACGTCGACGCCGATCGAGCTGACCGCGGTCTCCATGCCACGGGCGCGGTCACCGAGCCGACGGAAGCCGTCGACGTCGCGCACGCCGGTGTTCGCCTCGCCGTCGGACAGCAACAAGATGCGCTGCACCGATCCGGTCGCGCTGCCGGGCGCGCGCGCCAGCAGGTCCATCGCGGTCTCGATGCCGCACGAGACGCAGGTATTGCCCTGGGCATCGATGCCGCGCAGGGAGCCGAGCGCCACCTCGCGGTTGCCGGCGTCGATCCGCGTCGGCGGGAGGAAGACCTGGGTCGAGGTGTTGTAGCCGACGACGCTGACGGTGTCGCCCTCGCGCAGCCGCCGGATCATGCCCGAGGCCGCCGCGATCGCGTTCTCCATGCGCTGGCCCTGCATCGATCCCGATCGGTCGAGCACGATCGAGAGGTTCACGGGCGTTGCGTTGCCCGAGCCGGCCTCGGTCTGCGCGGTGACATCGAGGAAGAGGTACGTCTCGGTCTCGCGGCCGGCGGCGAGCGTCGCGTGGCCGAGGCGCCCGGCGACCATCAGTGTGGACCCCGCGGTGAACTCCGAGGGCGTCGCGTCGATCCCGACGAGGTCGGCGAGGACCGAGGCGCCGGGGTCGGGCTTGCCCGGGGTCACCGTGCCGGGGGTCGTCGGGGTCGGGCCGGTCTGGCCCGCCGGGACCAGCGCCCAGACCGACACGCTCGACAGGGCCATACCGAACGCGGAGAGCACGAGGGCGGAGCTGAGTTTCATGGCGGGTTCTCCGGGGACCGGACCTGGGGCTCGAACGCCCGAGGGGACCGGGCGATCTACGGGGACACGGCCGAGGTGGGCGGGTTCCCGCCGACGCGCGCGATTCCCATGGCCGAGAGCGTATCCCAGGGCGGCAGCGACCCGATGAGCACCAGTACGCGGTCCCAGCGCAGCCACCACGGACCCGACGGCCCCGCGATCGCCAGGGCCGTCGGGGTGACCTGGGTGATCTCGCTGGCGGTGTGCAGCTGGATCCGCCCGGCCTCGACCAGGCGCCGCAGCTCCGCGACGTTGCGCGCCTTGCCCCGCGAGAACCCGGCCCCGCGGTGCACGACCGTCACGGTCGTGCCGGCCTGGTGGGACAGCGCGATCGCAGCCTCCATCGCGACGTCGCCGAGGCCGACCACGACCACCTTGCTGCCCGCGAGGGACCGGGCGTCGGCGAGGTGGTAGTGCACCCGGTCGGCGACGTCGTCGGGCACCGGCACCGGGAGGCGCCGCGGCGTGCCGCGCTTGCCGATCGCAACGACGACCCGACGGGCGATGAGCCGCGTGGGGACGCCGTCGTGGAGCGCGTCGACGGCGAAGCCCGGGCCGTGGCGGGTGACCCCGACCACGCGATGGCCCTCGCGGATCGGCAGCGCGCGCTGGCGGACGATGCGGAGCCAGTGGCCGAGCAGCTCTTCCTTCGTCGACTCGCGCAGCCACAGATCACCGACCAACGGGATCGCGAGCGGCTGATCGAACACCAGCTTGCCACGCGGGAAGCTGCGGATGCTGTCGGCGACGCTGCCCTGCTCGAGCACGAGGACCTTGCACCCGTGGACCTGGGCCTCGAGCGCCGCCGACAAGCCGGCAGGCCCTGCCCCGATCACGACGACGTCGAGCGCGTCGGCGAGCCCGGCGATGGGGCGCTCGCGCGCCAGCGCAGCCGCGGCCGCCCGCATCGCGTGGGCGCCTTGGTTGATCGCGTTGCGGATGAGCGGCAACCCCGTCAGATCGCCGACGACGTAGAGGCCGGGCACATCCTGCGATTGCAGATCGGCGTCGAGGGCGAGGCGATCGGTCATCGGCGCGACGTCGGCGACGACGAGCGATCCGTTCGGGCACCGCTGCTCACACAGCGTCAAGCCGCAGCAATCGGCGGGGCGGACCACCTGCGCGACGTAGTCGTGGAGCTCGAGCACGTCGTAGGGGCACGCGTCGACGCACGCCGAGCAACCGATGCAGGTGGAGCTGGCGATCTGCGGCAGGCGGACGCGCTCGGGCGGCGCGACGTCGACGGCCGTCCGCTCGCGGCGACGGCGGCGACGCCCGAGGGCGAGCCGCGCCAGCAGCATCGCCGCGATCCCGGCGCCGAGCGACGCCGACACGATCCCCCACCACGGCGTCGACGCGGCGACCCGACGCGGGGCCCGGGGCTCGGCCGCGACCACGCTGCGCGCGAGCCCCCACGCGGTCATCCGCTCGCGTGCCGACCCGAGCGTGCCGAAGGTGATGCCCTCGATCGTGCGGTGCTCGTCGAAGCACACCGTCGGGGTCTCGCCGCCCTGCCCCGCCTCACCGCCCGGCAGGCATCGCGCGATCGGATCGCGGGCGCGGGACGGATCGTGGCACTGCGTGCAGACCTCGAGGGGGATGACCGGCACGCGCGTGCGAGGCATCGGCGCCGGCGGTGGCGACAGCGGCACCGCGACCTCGGCCCCGGGGCCGAAGCGCCGCGCGGTCGAGCCGTCGATCTCGACGCCGCCCTCGTCGCGGTGGATCCGGTGGCAGCTCGTGCACCGCAGGTCGCCACGCTCGACGACGGCCCGGTGACCGCGGCGCGATGATGCGTGCGGACCATGGCAACCGACGCACGCGGCGACGATCGGCCGCTCGGGCTCGCCGTGGCACGCCGCGCACTGCAGCTCGGCGGCGCGGTGCGGCAGCGCCAGTGGACCCGGGGAGCGCAGCTGGGCCGGCTCGCTGCCGAGCACGACCCACAGCGCGGCGACGATCGCCGCCACCGCGGCGCCGAGGCCCACGCCGACCAGGCGCGTCACGTCGCTGTCGACGCTCGCCCGCGGCGCGACGCGGCGACGGCCCGCAGGCGTGCGATCACGGGAGGACCACAGCGGCTGGTCGCCCGCGGTCATCGGCCGAGCACCACCAGGACGTGGATCGCCAGCAACGCCAGCACGAGCGCGGAGGCGACGACGTGCAGGGGCAAGAACCCGCGCAGCAGCGCCGTCAGGCCCCGGCGCAGGGGCAGCGCGCGCAGCTCGACGACGATGCGGACGATCTCGTCGATGCCGGCGAGCCGCTCGGCGCCGCGGCCCTGCAGCATCGCGTCGACGCGGCGATGGACCCGCGCCTCCTCCTCCGACAGCGTGCGCCCGGTGAGCAACAGACCCAGCGGTCCCACGACGCTGCGGGCGTACGGCACGAGGATCTTCTCTGCGATCGCGCGGACCAGGTCGCTGCGACCGGAGCCGGCGCGGTAGAGCCGATCGACGAGCTGCGTGCGCCTCGCCCGGAGATCCTCGGGCAGCGCCCCGTCGCGCTCGAGCCGGGTGAGGCGCCTGGGCACGATCGCGTAGGCCAGTCCGCCAAACATCCCGAGGGCCGCGGTGGCCCACCACGCGGCGACCAGTGCACCGCTGGGACCGTCGGGGATCCGCAGACCCGCGTGGCCGAGGACCGCCGCCGGGGCCAACAGCCCGATCCACACGTGCAGCCGCACGAAGCGACGCACGCGGGATCGCGGGGCGCCCTGCTCGATCCCCGCGAGCGCCCGCCGACGCGAGCGCGGGCGCACCCACAGTCGCACGACCCGCTTCACCACCACGTGCAACGCCAGGATCACCGTCGATGCCGCGGCGACGATGCCGGCGACGAACCCGGGTCCGGCGTCGGGGACCCAGGCGTGCACCGACTGCCGCGCGAGCGCAGCCATGCCGCCCGCGATCGCCAGCGCCGCGACGACGGCGGTGATGAGCGCCGCCGCGGGAATACGGGCCCACGTCGAGCGCCGCGCCGAGCCGCCGTCCGAGACGCCGAGGACCCGCGCGACCTCGGCGACGTCCCGCGACGGGTCGAGCCGGAGGATCGCGCCGGTCGGACAGGTCTGCACGCACCCTGGCCCGTCGTGATCGCGGCATAGGTCGCACTTCACTGCGACCTCCGGGGACAACCGCAGGCCCCCGCGACGCGCGGCCACGCCGACGCCCCCGGCCTGCGACGCGTCGCGGGGCTGGATGCGGATGTTGTCCCACGGGCACGCCTTCGCACAGTTACCGCAGCCGGTGCAGAGCTCGGCGCGCACGAACACCTCGCCGTGGGGATCGCGGCCGATCGCCCCGGTCGGGCAGTCGATCATGCACGCGGGGTTCTTGCAGTGCTGGCACGAGTTGGGCAGCAGCAGGCTCCGCGGCGCCTCGCCGAGCACGGGCAGTCGCGTGACGACCTTGTCGCCGCGACGCACGAGCCGGCTCTGCCCGTGCAGCGCCGCGCAGGTCCATGCGCAGTGGCCACAGCGCACGCACGTGTCTTGGTCGATGACCAGCATCGAGCGGGCCATCTGCATGCGGTACAGGTCGCGGAACACATGCTGCGTCGTGTGGGCCGCGGCCGCGCCCACCACCGCGCGCTGGGCCTCGCCGCGGGCGGTGGCGATGCGCGAGAACTCGCCGACCAACCCGGGGTTGCGATCCACCAGCGTGCGCAAGACGTCGGCCGGCACGCGCAGCGCCGACACGGGCCCCAACGCGATCGCATGGCAGGCGCGCGGCAGGCCGGCCAGCGTCTCCTCGTCGCCGAAGGTGTCGCCGCGGGTCAGGTAGGCGCGGACGTGCACGCGCTCGTCGTCCTCGGTCTGCAGCTGCACGAGGCCGTCGCACAGGAGCCACGCCGCGCCCGCGGGCTCGCCGACGCCGAAGATCCGCGCGCCGCGTTCGTATCTCTCCCATCGCACGGCATCGAGCAGCAGATCGAGATCGTCGGGACCGAGGGTCTGACCGAACGCCTGCTGCCGGATGAGATCGGCGGTCGCCTGGCGCTCGAGGGCCCGACGCTCGCGCTCGGCCGATCCGCCGTGGCTGCGACCGGAGCCGCGCAGGAACAGCGCCGCGGGGATCTCCAGCACGCGCGCCGCCTCGAGCACCACCGCGGTCGTACGCCGCGGCAGCCCGAGCAGGGCCTCTTCGCCGACGGTGTCACCCGGGGCGGCGAGGCGCACGCGACTCGGCGATTCATCACCGCGTCGGATCCCGCGCAGCTCGAGGCTGCCGCCGAGGACCACCGCGATCGCGTCCCCGCGCTCGCCCTCCTGCCAGAGGACGGCGCCGGTGCCGACCTCGCGGATGCTCGACGCGGCCGTGACGCTGTCGCGGGCGAGCGCGTCGAGGTCGCGCAGCAGCGGGATGCGCCACGCGGACTCCGGGATCGGGGCTGGGCCGCTCTGGTTCACGGGACCGTCACGCGCAGGCGGTGCAACTCGATGACCTCGAGCCGCTCCAGCATCGCACGGGTGACCAACGGTCCGCTCGGCCGCAGGCCGCGGGCGTCCATCTGCGCTTCGTAGTCGGCGAACGCCCGGACGAGGAACGGCGGGAAGGCGCGGAACAGCAGGCGGGCCTCGATCTCGATCGGCCCGCGGCCCGACCCCGCATCGAGCTCGTAGGTGAAGCGCAGCGGTCGACCCGGCGCGGCGGAGCGGGTGTCGATGATCGCGTCCGCGGCCTTGAAAACGCCGCGCTCGGCATCGAGGGCGCCCGCCGGCAGGTAGGTCTCGAAGAAGCGCTGGTCGCCCGCGAGGTTGCTCTGGCACTCGCCGGTATCGGCATCGTAGATCCCATCGGCGAACCGATCGGCGCGGTGCCGGCCTTGGCCGAAGCCCGGCTGGCAGCGGCCGCGATCGTCGATCTCGCCGATGCACGTCACGCAGCGCAGGAAGCCGTTCTGCAAGTTGATGAGGCCGCGCCCGCGCACCGTGGTCGCGCCGGTCTCGGTCGGCGGATCCCACTGCGGAAGGTCGGCACCGTCGATGACATCCGCGCCGAACAGGCCCTGGGGACGGCCCGCACCGTCGACGTTGGCGTCGCCGACGTTGACGCGGACGAAGGTCTTGTCGTGGAGATCCTCGTCGCCGCGATCGACACGGCCGACCTCGTAGAGCACGCGTCCGTCCGCGTCGCGCACCACGAGATGCACCCAGAACTCGCGCTCCTGACTGAAACCCGCGGGGACACGGTGGCCCGCGCCGACGTTCTCGAGCACGATCGGGATCTCGAGCCGGTCGCCGCGGCGAGTCGCGCCGTCGATCTGGAACTCGAACGTGCGACCGAGCAGCAGGTCGCGGCGCTGCTTCGCGCCGCGCGGGATGCCGAACGCGTCGAGCGTGGGATCGTCGACGAGCGCCCGCGGGAACTCGGGCGACAGCGGTACGTCGACACCGGTGAAGTAGTGCGGCGCGACGTCGCCGGGCGCATCCGAGGCGACCGCGACGCTGCCCGTCGCGGCGGTGCCCGGGGCCCGCGGTGCGAAGGCGGTGCCCGGCGGGCACGCGCGGGCCAACGCGGTCGCGCCGGCGCCGATCTGCCCGAGCGTCGCGCCGGCGTCCCCGACCGGCGCGCAGACCCCCGGGAACGTCGACATGTGGCAGTCCTGGCAGCTCGCCGGGGTCCGACCTCCGCGGCGCTCGTCGTCGGCCCATGCGCGCCACTCCGAGTACGCGTTGCGCAGCCGCTTGAAGTGCTCGCCGCGGGCGCCCGCGATCGCGTCGGTGCCGAACAGGCGCACGTCGTGGCAGCTGCCGCAGAACTCGCTCGACTGCAGGTATGCCCGCGCGTCCGCGGAGGGTCGGCCGTGTGCCTCGGTGACGACCGCATCGCCGGCGCCGGCGCCGAGGAGCAGTTCACGGGGATCGAGGGCGTAGCCGCTGTTCGCGATGCCGAAGATGCCCTGGCGATCCTCGGGCCGCGCCTCGAAGCGGATGCCGGTGACCGTCGAGATCCAGTCGGGATTGCCCTCGTACTCGCCGCGGGCCGCCGCACCCGGGCGCACCGGGCCGTGGACCTGATGGCAGAACGCGCACGAGATGCCCTCCATCGCGTCGGGCCCGAGCAGATCGCGGAGCGGCCGGCGACTGGGCGAACTGGCAGCGAGCCCGTTCCACGGCGGGATCGTGTCGCCGAGGTTCGAGCCGGGCGCATGACAGTTCGCGCACCACAGCGCGCCGCCGGATCCGGTGACCTCGAGGCCGGTGTTGCGATCGCGACACGCGGTGCGACCGTCGCTGGGGCGCAGCAGGCCCGCCCCCGACTCGCAGCCGAGCTCGCGACCGCCCTGCTCCTGGATCAGGATCTCGAGGCCCTGGAACAGCGGGCTCTTCACCGAGTGCGCCATCACGGAGCCGTGCCACTGCGCGGTGTGATCGGGGTGGCACGTCGCGCAATCGTCGGGTCGCGTCTGCGCCGACGACAGCGGCGCGCGCTCGCCCACGCGGGCGCGTGCGGGTCCCGCCGGGCCCTCGACTTCCGCGGAGAGATGACGACCGAGGGCGACGCCGCCGAACACGGGGACCGCCGCGAACACCCAGAGCCACCGCGCGGCGCGGCGCGGCGCGGCCGGTCGCGCGGGGGCCCGCGTGAGGGGGCTCGGCGCGATGACGGGCGGCGGCACGGACACCGGCGGCGGCACGGACACCGGCGGCGGCACGGACACCGGCGCTGGCGCGATCGAAGCGACCGCGATCGTCGACGCCGCGGGCGATGCGGGAGTCTGCGTCGCGGTGGATCCCTCGCGGCCACCCGTGAGCTCGACGAGCCGCTCGGCGATCGCCGCAGCCCGTCGTGGCCGCGCCTGCGCGTCGGGATCGAGCAGGCGCAGCACGAAGCTCTGCAGACCCGTCGGCAGGCCCTGGGCGATCGCGTCGGGCAGCGGTGGTGCGCCGCGGCTGCTCTGCTCCTCGAGCGCGCGTCGCAGCCCGCGGCCGCCGAACGGGTGGGTCCCCGCGAGCATGCGGTACAGCAGCAGCCCGAGGACATAGCGGTTGGCCGCGTGATCCCACGCCGCTCCGCCGGCCTGCTCGGGCGCCATCCACTTCGTCAGGTGCGCGGCGTCGGAGCGGACCGGCGCGGGCGCGCGGGCGCCGAGCAACGACTCGACGAGTTCGTCGGCGACGAGCACCGCGCGGCCGTCGAGCACGATCACCGCGTCGGGGCCCAGCGGCCCGGCGAGCCGATCGTGCGCCTCGCACCACGCCAGCGCGCCGGCGATCTCGATCGCACGGGCGCACGCGACCGGCCATGGCACGACCCCTCCGGCCGCCTCGAGCCACGCACCCAGGCTCGGCGCGTTCGGGCGTTCGAGCGACCATCCCTGCGCCGATGGACCACCACGCCAGCCGTCGATCCCCGCGTCGGTCATCGCGACGATCGTCGCGACGCACTCGGCGGCATCGCCCAGGATCGTCCAGCGCACCCCATCGGGGGTGACGCTGCGCTCGGCGACGACGCGGAGCGGCTCGGTCACGGCCCCGCCTGCGTCCGGAGTACGTAGGTGACGACGCCGGCCACGAGCGTGAGCGCGACGATGAGCAGGGTCGCCCAGACCGTGCCGATCGTGCGCGGACCCGCGACGCGCTCCACCAGCCCGATGGTGTCGGCGACGCGCGGCCGACTGTCCTTGGGTCGCGCGGCCACGACCGCAGGCGTGACCCCGGGCACCTCGGTGGCCCCGGTCCGCGACGGCGGCGCGGCGACGGGCACGAGGGTGCGACCGGGCGCATCGCTGCGGAAGTCGTCGAGGACCTCGAGCACCGCGCCTGCGCTCGCGGGCCGGGCGTCGGGGCGCTTCTCGAGCAGCGCGAACACGAGCCGCTCGATGCCCCGCGGCAGGCCGGCGCGCGCGTCCTCGGCCAGGGGCGGCGGCGCAGCGGTGCACTGCAGGTTGAGCAGCTCGCGGGGCGACGCCGACTCGAACGGCGCCTTGCCCGACAGCATCTCGTACAGCACGAGACCGAGGCTGTAGAGGTCCGAGCGCGCGTCGATGCCCGCGGCGTCGATCTGCTCCGGGCTCATGTACTGCAGCGTGCCGACGCTGTGGGTCGTGTTCTTGGACAGCGCCTCGAGCACCTTCGCGATCCCGAAGTCCATCACCTTGACCGATCCGTCCGGCAGCACGATGACGTTCTCGGGCTTCAGGTCCCGGTGGACGATCGGCGGCTGCTGGCCGTGGGCGGCGCCCAGCCCCGCGGCGATCTGCGCGGCGATGCCCACCGCCTCGGTCCACGGGAGCCGACCGCGGTCGGCCAGCGTGTCGCGGAGCGTGCGACCCGAGAGGAATTCGAGCGCCATCACCAGCTCGCCGTCGATCTCGCTGCACGACAGCGCGCGCACCACGTTGGGGTGATCGAGGCTGGCGAGGATCGTCATCTCGTTGAGGAACAGCCGCCGGCCCTCCTCCGAGCGGGCGAGCTCGGGCCGCAGCACCTTGAGCGCGACCTTGCGCTTCGAGAGCCGCTCCTCGGCCTCGTAGACCTTGCCCATGCCGCCCTCGCCGACCAGACGCCGGACCAGGTATTCGCCGATGCGCTCCATGGGCGTGCCCTCCATACGCACAGGATCGCAAAACGACCTGACGACGGGGCGAAGTGCTCGAAGCCGCGCCGTCGGGGCGCTGCGGGGCCACAGGAGGGCCTCCGCGAGGGGTCGACGGCGTGACGCGGACCACGTCGCCACCGCTTCGGGGTGCAAAGCGTTCGCGGCGGCCTTGGGTGCGCCGCGCACCTGCGCGATCCTGGGGCCATGGACCTCGCCTCCCTTCGACCTCGAATCCGTCTCGTCCTCGTGCTCCTCGCCGGCGCCTGCGGCGACGATGGCGGCGGCGGTGGGCTCGGCGACATCGACGGCGACCCCGTCCCGGTCGACGATGCACCGCAGACCGCGTCCTCCTCGCTGTGCGCGGCGTGGGCCCGGTGCGACTGCGCCGAGTACTCGGACGAGTTCGCCGACGTCGCGGCGTGCGAGGACGCGGTGCAGGCCAAGCTCGACGCCGAGATCGCCGCGGGCGCGGCCGCGGGCCTGGTCTGCGACCCCGAGTGCATGGGTGATCTGCTCGCGCGGTACGACGCGGTCGGCTGCCTGTCGCTCTCGGAGTTGCTCGCGGACCTCGACGCGTTCGCCGGGCTCTACACCGCCTGCAAGGTGTTCTACGGCTCCGACGCCGAGGGCACGCCGTGCACCGAGCCGGACGGCGTCCCGGGCGACAGTTGCGTGCAGAACGTGCGCTGCGAGGACGACGTCTGCGTGGAGCGGACGATCGTCGCCAAGGGCGGCGTGCCAGCCCGGCGATCTCTGCGACGGCGGTGCGTACTGCGTGCCCGTGGACGATCTCATGTCCAGCACCTGCACGGCCCTCCCCGCGATCGGGCAGACGTGTCTGGGTGTGCTCGACGTGTGCTCGTTCGACGCCTACTGCGACCAGGACGCGAAGATCTGCACGAAGCTCCCCGCTGTCGGCCAACCGTGTGCGCCGAACGGCGGGCTGCTGCAGGACACCTGCGCCGACGACGGGATCTGCGAGGGTGGCACCTGCACCGCGCCACCGGCCGCGGGCGAGCCGTGCACGGACGACTGCGCCGCAGGCAGCTCGTGCGAGGGCGGCATCTGCCGCGTCGACGCTCCGCTCGTGTGCGCCGCCGACCTCGACTAGCGCAGGTAGGCGAGCGCGGCGGGGTCGGTGAGATCCGCGACCGCCAGCGTCGCGCCGGCGTCGCGCAGCGTGGCGGCGTCGTAGAAGCTGGTCGCGACCGCGAGGCACTCCGCCCCGATCGCCTGCGCGGCGTGGACGTCCTTGGGCGTGTCGCCGATCACGACGACGCGCACCTCGTCGGGGGCGCGACCGAGCCGGTTGCGGCCCCGCTCGGCGCCGATGCCGATGAGCGTCGGACGGTCCTCGTGGTCCGACGCGTAGCCGCCGAACGCGAACGCGTCGGCGACCCCCAGGGGCTCGAGCTTGAGCCGGGCGCCGCGCTCGACATTGCCGGTCCCGAGGCCGATCGCGGCGTGCGGGCGGTCGGCGAGGGCCGCGAGGAGCTCGCGCACGCCCACGTGCAGGCGGAACTCGGGCGTGGCCGCGATCTCCGTCGTCAGTCGCCGCAGGTACGCCTCGATCACCGCCTCGATCACCACTGCGTCCTCGTGGGTGGGGCGTCCGGCCGCGCGCAAACCGGCGCGGACGATCGCGGGATCCGTCATGCCGGCGAATCGGATCGCGCGCAGCGCGGCGTCGTCACCGGTGATCTCGGCGAACGCGCCCTCCATCGCGCGTCGCCCCGATCCGCCGCCGTCGATCAGGGTGCCATCGATGTCGAAGAGGTACACCGTGGGTCGCATGGTTCACCAAGCCACGGCCTTGCCGCCGTCGCGGGACTCGTCGGCGACCGCTCGGAAGCCCTCGGTCTTCGGATCGACCTCGATGACGTTGGCGTGGCCCATCGCGCCGCGCTTGCGGATCTGGTGGCCGCGATCGACGAGGCCCTTCTCGAGCTCCGCCGAGATCCGATCCTCGGCCCAGATCATGTCCGGCAGCCACTGATGGTGCAGGCGCGGCGCCGCGACCGCCGCGTCGATCGTCAGGTCGTAGTCGACCAGCGCGCGCACGAGCTGCGACACGGTCGTGGTGATCGTCGGCCCACCGGGGCTCCCCAGCACGGCGCGGAGCTTGCCGTCCTTGACCAGCAGCGTCGGCGTCATCGACGAGAGCATCCGCTTGCCCGGCTCGATGCGGTTCTGCTCGCCCTGGACCAGCCCGAACGCGTTGGCGGTGCCGGGCTTCACGGCGAAGTCGTCCATCTCGTTGTTGAGCAGCACGCCGGTGCCCGGTACCACGAACAGACTGCCGAAGCCGAGGTTCAGCGTGTACGTGTTCGACACCGCGTTGCCAGCGTCGTCGACCACGGAGAAGTGGGTGGTCTGCTCCGACTCGGTCCTCGCCGGGACGCCTGCGCCGATCTTCGACGACGGCGTGGCATGGAGAGGATCGATGTCCGCGACCCGCGAGGCGATGTACGAGGCGTCGAGCAGGCGCGCCATCGGCAGCTCGACGAAGTCGGGATCGCCGAGCAGCATGTTGCGATCGGCGTAGGTGCGCCGCGCCGACTCGATGTAGAGGTGGACCTCGTCGACGCTACGCCACGGCTTCTCGTGCAGGCGCAGGACCTCCGCGGCGCCGAGCAGCTGCCGCAGGACCACGCCGCCGGCGGACGGCGGCGGCATCGTCACCACCTGGTGACCACGGTAGTCGAAGACGATCGGTTCGCGCTGGACGGCGCGGTAGTCGGCGAGATCGGCCGCGGTCCAGATGCCGCCGGCCTTGCGCACCTCGGTCGCGAGCGTCTCGGCGAGCGGGCCCTCGTAGAAGGCCTTCGCGCCGCCGTCGGCGATGCGCTGCAACGTCACCGCGAGCTCGGGCTGGCGCCACGTCGCGCCCTCGGGCAGCGGCTTGCCGTCCGCGCCGACGTAGTAGGCCGCCGCGGCGCCGAGCTGCTTCTTCGTCATGCGCTCGAAGGCGTTCGTCAGGTCCTCGGCGTGCCAGCGATCGAGCGTGTGCCCGTCCTTCGCCAGGGCGATGGCGGGCTCGAGCAGCGACTTCCACGGTCGCGAGCCGAAGCGCTCGTGGGCCATCGCGAGGCCGGCGACGGTGCCGGGGATGCCGGCCGCCTTGGCGCCGACGAGGCGCTCGTCGGTGGGCTCGCCCTTGGCGTCGAGGAACATGTCGCGCGTGGCCGCCGACGGTGCGCGCTCGCGGTAGTCGAACGCGGCAGTGGTGCCGTCGGCGAGGCGAACCACCATGAAGCCGCCGCCACCGATGTTGCCAGCCGAGGGATGGGTCACCGCGAGCGCGAAGCCGACGGCGACCGCGGCATCGATCGCGTTGCCACCCTGGCGCAGGACCTCGAGGCCGACCCGGCTCGCGTGGGCCTCGGCGCTGGACACCGCGCCGTGGATCCCGACGGCGACCGCGGGATCGGTCCCGGCCTCGGGCAGGCGCCGTTCGACCGCGGGCGACGTGTCCACCGCCGTGACCTCGGGCTCCACCGGCGGGTCCGCGGGACGCGGGCACCCCGAGGCGATCGCCACGAGGGGGATCAGCACCCGCAGCGCGACCGCGCGGGCACGGCCCAGCCGGGGGCGCGGATCGACCGGGGTGGAAATTTCGGCGCACGACATGCGCGCAGCCTACCCGAAGCGGGGCCGCGCACGTCGCAGCCCCGTCTCCGACGCGCTCTACCGGCGTGCGCTCGGCAACGCGAACGACGTCTTGACAGCCGGCGTCACCTTGAGCATCTTTCGCACCCACACGAGCACACGGTCGGGGATCGTCTAACGGTAGGACTTCGGTTTCTGGTACCGACTATCAAGGTTCGAATCCTTGTCCCCGAACCACTTCATCACGCGGCGACCAGACGCTGCACCCGCTGGCCCCATAGTCTAGCGGTTAGGACGCGGGGTTCTCATCCCCGAAACCCGGGTTCGAGCCCCGGTGGGGTCACCAAGAGAAGAGACGAAGGACCCGCCCGCGAGGCGGGTTTCTTCGTTTCACGGCCACGAAAAAACGCGACCGCCCGGGATCTCCGAGCGGTCGCTCGCCACACGCGATGAGGAGGACGGGAGGCCACCTTCGTCGCCCCACCCTCGGCCGAAGCCTCGGGGGCGCGCGGGTCGACGCGTGGTCTTGCCGGTCCGAGTCGTCAGACCCTGGGGACCGCCGCATTTCCGTGTCGATCATCGCGGCGTCGAAATTCGGTGGGAGCTTTCCCCATGGGGCCGCCCAACCCCGCACGTGAGGTCGCTCGCCCAGTTTGACGGCGGCGCGACCGCCTCGCTAACGTGGAGAGCGTTGATGCTTCGACGGCGCGTCCCCCTTGTCGTCCTCGCGTCGTCTGCCGCCGTGCTCGCCGCGTGCAGCGGGGCACAGCAGGGCTACTACGATCCCTGCGCCGACCCGGCAGGCCTGGTCCTCGGCTGCGACGCCCCCGACATCGACGAGTTCACCTCGTGGGACGCGTGCATGAAGCTCGCGGCCTGCGGCGTGATCAACACGCAGGACGAGCCGGGCGACGACCCCGACGCACCGACGACCTTCGAGTTGTGTCTCGACGAGGTCGAGAACAGCGAGGCGTCCCTCGGCGACACCGTGCTGACGTGCATCGCGGAGACCCGCTGCCCCGACCTCTCGCAGATCGACCCCGAGCAGACGCAGATGGACGATCCCAACCCGGCGGCCGCCAACATCGAGGGCGTCATCGGCTACTGCGGGAGACTGGATCCTTGATGGTCCGGCGGATTCCCCTGCGCCGCTCGTCCCGCGCCGCAGCCCTCGCCGTCGTCCTCGGTTGCCTGCTCCCCGTCGCGGCGACGGCTGGCCCCGCCGCGGAGGCGCCGTCGGATCTCGAGGTCCTGCGCGCGCGGCCGACCGGCATGGACGACGCCGAGTGGCGCAAGCGTCGACGGGAGATCGCCGCCGAGCTCGGCGAGCGAAGGGACAAGGACGCGGTCGATGCCCTCGTCGAGATCGTGGAGACCGAGCGCTATGACGCCGTACTCTCGATCGCGATCGAGGGACTCGGGAAGATCGGCGACCCCCGGGCGATCGAGCCGCTGCAGCGGATCTACGGCGACCGCAGCCTCGACGAGTTCGTGCGCCGCGACGCGGCCGCGGCCCTCGGCGCGCTCGGGGCCAAGCCCCGCGAGGACGCGCGCTTGGGCGGCGTCGCCGTCACCGCCGGCGGCGACGACGTGCTGCTGAACGGCCCGCAGCTCGGGACCATGGGCGAGGCCAGCGTCGCCTCCGAGGACGAGGAAGATCCGACGCGCACCGACAAGGCGCTGCCGGCCAACCTCCGCGCGCGCGAGCGCGACTTCATCTTCGTGCTCGGCCGCCTCGACCTCGGCGTGAACACGCTGTCGAGTCAGCAACCCGTGCTCGCCGACGGCGGCCTCGCGGTGCGGGCCCGCTACCTCGACGAGCGCCATCGGTGGGGCTGGTCGGTGCGCAGCGAGCTGTCGGGCCGCGTGCGCAACGGCGACGTGACCGCGGCGCCCGAGATGGGCGAGGACACCGGCAACACGCTGTACGTCGGCCAGGCCTTGCAGGGCGCCGGCGAGGCCCACGTGTACTTCGGTCGCACCGACGTCCACGCCTTCGGCGAGCTCGGCGTGTCGCAACGCGTCGTGCACGTCGGCGTCGACGACTTCGGCGACGGGCAACAGAGCAACCTCTCCGACACGCGCTTCGCGTTGGACGTGGTGCCAGCCGGCGGCCTCGGCTACGGCCGCTACCTCAACCGCGGCAGCGACCTCATGGTCGACGCGGTGATCGACGCGCTGCGGCAGGAGAACATCCTCGCCAAGGATCCGTCGCCCGAGGATCGACGGGTGCTGCGCGACGCGATCTACCGGCGCTCGAACACCTTCAGCGCGTGGCCGCGGACCTCCGCGGTGCTCGCCGTGTTGCGCACGCGCGGGCTGCTCGCCCGTCGCGCCGGCGCGCGCCTGCTCCACCGCCTGCGCAGCGTCGTCGAGGACCCGTCGTATGTGGATCGCCCCCGCGGCATCCGGGTCCGCGCGGGCTTCCTCTACGACGCGCCCATCGGCCAGAAGGATTTCCTGCGCCGCGGCGATGGCGTCGGTGCGCCGTTCGTGCAGCTCGACGTGGGCCTCCAGTTTGGACTCGAGCGCCAGGTCATCCTCGACACGCGCCTCTGGTACGACGTGATCGGGATCCGCGGGTTCACCACCGACACGGGCGCGACGTACACCCGTTTCTTGCACACCAAGTTCCACGACTACGCCGGGCAGTGGTTTGCCGGCGTGCGCGGCGGCGTCAGTGGGAGAGACCGCGACGACCTGCCCGATGGCGTCGATCCGGCGCGCATCGGCTACCGCGCGATCGGGCACGCCGGGTACGCGTTCGGGTTCCGCCGTGGTTCACAGATCTCGGTCGGCGCGCGCACGGGCGTCGACTCGGGTGCGTTCGTCCTCGGCTTCGGCCTGGGCCTGCAGCTCGGCCTGGCCCGGGGTTCGGTGTGGAACCCCGCGAACACGCCGCCTCGGAGGTGACCTCGACGCCGCGTTCGCCCATCGTCGGGCCGTGCGCGCGCGACGGGGCCCGACTGCTATGCTGCGCGCGCGTGCCCCAACGCCGACAGTTCGCCCCGCGCGACCCTCCGTCCAGCGATGACGCTGCGGCGGAGCGCATCGACGCGCGCGACGTCGGCCTCGCGCCGGATCGTCCCCTGCCCTGGCGCTTCCACGCCGCCGCCCGGTGGAGCCCGGTCGTCGTCAGCTTCCCCCACGTCGGTCTCGCGTGGCCCGCCGAGCTCGGACCACCGCCCGCCGCCGACTTCGCGCGCAACGCCGACTTCGAGGTGCAGTCGCTGTACGTCGGTGCGGCCGAGCACGGCGCCGCCTGCATCGAGGCGGTGTACTCGCGGCTGCTGGTCGATCTCAACCGCGCCGGGGACGACATCTCGAGTGCGATCGTCCCCGATCACCCGGCCCCGCGGCCGCGTCGTCGCCCCGGCCTGCCGAACCCCGGGAGCGGCGCAGAGTCGGCGCCGGCGCACGGGGACCCGATGCGACCTGGCCGTGGCGTGGTGTGGGCCCAGGCCCTCGGCAACGTGCCGCTGCTGACCAAGCCGCTGCGCTACGCCGAGTTCCAGGCGCGCATCGACCACTTCCACGAGCCCTACTACCGCGCGCTCGAGATCCTCCTCGAGCGCCGCCGCCGTCGCTTCGGCTACGCCATCCTCCTCGACGCCCACAGCATGCCGTGCAGCGTCGGGGTGGATCTCGTCCTCGGAACCCTGGCCAACACCTCGTGCGCCCGTGACATCGAGGCGTTGGCGCTCGATGCGCTCGGCGATGCATCCCCGGACGTCGACGAGAGCCACGACGTCGTCGATGCGACGCGACGGTCGCAGGGGCAGGCCCACTCCCGGCCGCGCCTGCGTGTGCGGCTCAACGATCCGTACCACGGCGGCGAGCTGGTGCACCGCTTCGGGAGACCCACCGATGGGCTGCACGCGTTACAGCTCGAGGTGAGCCGTGGCCTCTACATGGACGAGCGCACCTCGACCCTCTGGTCCGTGGCCCCGCAGTCGACCCCAACGACCACGCACGGCCGCACGAGTACGTCGCCGGCGCACACCGGTAAAGCTCACGACCCGACCCAACCGCCGTCAGCAAAACACGCAGCCGATTTCGCAGAGCTGCGCCGCCGTGTATCATGTCTGATTCGAGCCCTCACCCGTGGGCTCGACGACCGATCGATCGTGGGCACTTCCCCATCGGCCGTCCGTGCAACCGAAGCCGACCTCGGCTCGGCCCCGTGACGAACTCTCGCCCACCATCGCGCCCGATCCCTTGTCCCATGCCACGCCCAAGGGCTAATATTCCCGCGCCAGTTCGGGAGCAAAGGACGAACGTCCCGTGAACCAAGCCAGACGAGACGCCGACGCGTTCGACGACCTGCTCGGCCAACTCGTAGACGAGTTGGCGATGACGCCGACGATGCCCGAACCGGAGCCGGTCCCTGAACCGGTCGCCGTTCCCGGCGGCACGACGATCGGCCCGATGCCGACCGCACCGATCGACCCGGGCGTGCACATGCACGGCCAGGCCTACGATGCGCCGCCGCAGAAGTCCGGCGGCGGCCTCGGGATCGGGCTCGGCATCGGCGGTGGCATCGTGATCCTCGGCGCCGTGGTGGCGGGCATGTACATGCTGCGGCCCGAGCCGACGCCGGCCCCGGTCGTCGCGGCCGCGCCCGCGGCGACGGAGCCCGCGCCCGCCGCTGCTCAGCCGCCCCCGACCCCCGGCGCGACGCCGGCCCCCGGTGTCGCCACCGCGCCCGGCACCCCCGTGGCCCCGGGAACGCCGGTCGCCGGAGCTCCCGGAACGCCCGCCGCGCCCGGCACCCCCGTCGCCGGTGCCCCCGGCACGCCCGTCGCCCCGGGCACACCTGGCGCCCCGGGCACACCTGGCGCCCCGGGCACACCTGGCGCGCCCGGCACCCCCGCCGTCGGGACCGACGCGGCGACGCCCCCGGCCGCCGCCGCCCCGAAGCCCGCCGCCAAGCCCAAGCCGAAGAAGCCGAAGAAGCCTTCCGGCGGCGGCGGCAAGCCGCCCGCGGGCGGTGGCAAGCCCAAGACCGTCGACCCGTTCGGCTGATCCCATTTCCCCCTGAGGTTGTCCCTCCATGCGTTCCACGCCCCTTGCGAAGAGCCTGAGCCTCGTCCTCGCGACGACGTTGTCGATCCCGACGGTTGCCCTTGCCGCGCCACCGCCGGCATCGCCCGGCGCGGATCCGGCTTCGATGACCCCCGAGCAGAAACTCGAGCGCGCCAAGCAGCTCTTCGGCGAGGGCCTCGCCGCCATCGAGGCGGGTGACAACGCCACGGCCCTCAACCGGTTCGAGGACGCCTACAACAACTACACGCCCGAGCGGCACAAGTTCAACTTCAACATCGGCACGGCGGCCTATGGCGTCGGCGATTGCGTGAAGGCCCGCGCCGCGTTCCAGCGGTTCTTGGATCTGGTCGCGGACGATCCGAACCGCGGCGAGGCCCAGGTCAAGATCATGGAGATCGACCGCAGCGGCTGCGCCAACGTGGCGCCGACGCCCACGACCACGACGCCGACGACGTCGACGGTGACCGAGGACGACGAGGAAGACTCGCCGATCCTGAGCAGCAAGCGGAGCGAGCGCGAGGACACCATCGAGCGCGAGCGCGACGCGAAGGACGCGAAGCGGGCGAGCCCGCTGCTCATCAGCGGCGCCCTGCTCACGGGCCTCGGCGGCGCCGCGATCATCGGCGGGGCCGTCAGCCTCGCCCTGGCCAACAAGAAGGCCAACGACCTCGCCGACCTCGCGTCGCCGGGCGCGACCGGCTTCCCCGAGGGCGACTACGCGGACGACGAGGTCTTCGATCTCGACCGCAACAAGCTCCCGCGCAACAACGCGGCGACCATCGTGCTCTTCACGGCTGGCGGCGCGATGCTGGTCACCGGTGTCGCCCTGCTCGTGGTCCACGCCAAGCGCAAGAAGGGCGCCAAGAAGAACGCCGACGACGAGGCGGCGCTCCGCCGCGTGCAGCTCGTCGGTGTCGGCCCGTCGGCCCTACCGCGGGGCGGCGGCGCTTCGGCGACGCTGCGCTTCTGAGGCCCGCTTGGCGGTGCCAGCAAGCGCGGTGCGGGCGGCGATCCAACGCCGCCTCGCCGACGAGGTCGGGACGCTCGGCATCGATCAGCCGTCGATGTTCTGCCTGGCGTACCCGAGCCCGTACAACGTCGGGATGTCGAGTCTGGGCTTCCAGACGCTCTATCGCATTCTCTGGGCCGAGGGCATCGGCTGCCACCGCGCGTTCCTCCCCGACGGCTGGGATCGCCACGCGCTGCAGTGGCCGCCGCCGCCCGAGCCGATCCTCAGCTACGAGGCGATGCGCCCGTTGTCGGACTATCCGATCATCGGCGTGTCGGTCGCGTACGAGCTCGAGATCGCCGGGCTGATCCGCATGCTCCACGCCGCCGGGATCCCGCTGCTCGCCTCGCAGCGACGCGCCCGCGATCCGATCATCGTCGCCGGCGGTCCGCTGACCGACACCAACCCCGCCTCACTGCTGCCGTTCGTCGACGTGCTCATCAGCGGCGAGGCCGAGGCGCTGCTGCCCGAGGCGATCCGTCGCCTCGCCGCGGGGGTCGACCGCGACGACGCGCTGACGCGGATCGCGGGGCTGCCCCACAGCGCGCTCGGTGAGATCGAGCCGGGGCGCATCGCTGCCCTGCCCGCCTGCGCCTCCGCGCCGCACGAGCTGCTGCCGGCCTACTCGGCGATCACCACGCCGCACACCGAGCTCTCCGACATGTTCCTCATCGAGCCCGAGCGCGGCTGCTCGCGGCGTTGCACCTTCTGCGTGATGCGGGGCCCGAGCACCGGCGGCATGCGGATCCTCGACGCGGCGCTGCCGCTCGGTCTCATCCCCGACCACGCCAAGCGCGTGGGCCTCGTCGGCGCCGCCGTGACCGATCACCCCGAACTCGAGCCGATGGTGGCGAAGATCGTCGAGTCGGGCCGCGGCGTGGGTGTGTCGAGCCTCCGCGCCGATCGACTCACGCCGCAGCTGCTCGACGCGCTGTCGCGCGGCGGCTATCGCCAGATCACCGTCGCCTCCGACGGGATCAGCGAGCGCCTCCGGGCGCTGCTCGTGCGCAAGATCGACGCCGAGTCGCTGCTGCGCGCCGCCGAGCTCGTGCGCGCCAACGGGCGGCTCCGCGGGCTCAAGATTTACCAGATGATCGGCGTCCCGACCGAGACCGACGCCGACGCCGACGAGCTCATCGCGTTCATCCGCGAGCTGTCGCGCATCACCCGGATCACGCTCGGCATCTCGACGTTCGTCGCCAAGCGCAACACGCCGTTGGATGGCCAGGACTTCGTCGGCGTCTCCGCGGCCGAGGCCCGGCTCTCTGCGATCGCGCGCGGCCTCCGGGGCGCCGCGACGATGCGCCCGCAGTCGCCGAAGTGGGCCCACGTCGAGTGGCTGCTCGCGCGCCACGGCGCCGAAGGCGGCCACGCTGCGCTCGCGGCGACCCAGGCCGGCGGAAGCTACCGCGCCTGGGTCCGCGCCTTCGCGGAGCTCGGTCCACCCTCACGGACCTGGGTGTACGGCGACGAAGCTGCGCAGGCGCGCCGGCGCGGCAAGGCGGCGGGCCCCCGCGATCGCCTGACGGTGATCGCCTGACGGGGAACCGCGGAACAAGGCGCGGTCGCTGGCGCGTCGTCCGACCACCGGAGCGGTGCTAAGGTCCGCCCGCGGACGTCCCCGGGTTCCCTCGACATCCCGAGTTCCCTCGACATGTGGATCGCATCGCTACTCGCCCTGCAGACCCTCGCCCAGCTCGGCGGACTCGAGCCGACGGCGCTCGCGGGGCATCCCGACGTCGTCATCACCCCGTCGGAGGTCGCGTTCGTCGAGGCCCGCCACAGCGAGACGGTGATCCGCGGTCGCCCGTGGGTGCCGCACAAGCGCATCGCGACGATCGCCGGCGGCACTCGCCTCGCCGTCCGCGGCACCGTCGAGAGCCGCGACAAGGAGGGCTGCAAGGGCAAGCCCTGGTACGCGGTGCGGCCGTTCGGGTTCGTGTGCTCCGAGCACGTGAAGACCACCGCGACCGCACCGGATCCGGGGCTCGCCGGTCCGCCCCTGTCGGGCCGTCGACTGCCGCACAGCTACGCGATCGTGCGCAACGACGGCGTCGCCGAGTACGCCAGCGTCGCCGACGTGCGCGCGGGCATCATCCGCCGCGAGCTCACCAAGAGCATGAGCATGGTCGTGCGTCGCAGCGTCGACGTCGACGGCGCCTCGTACATCGAGACCCAACACGGCGCGCTGGTCCCCCGCGAGGGCATGGGGTGGATGGGCGAGGGATCGACGTGGCAGGGCGTCGCGCTCGACGGCATCGCGGTCGGGCCCGCGTTCGCATGGACGACCGACGAGAAGACCGTCGTGCGCGCCGAGGCGCGGGCCGACGCGGCGAAGGTCCGCACGCTCGGTCGACGCGAGCGCGTCGCGCTACTCGAGGGCTCGAGCGACGTCCGACCGCAGTGGTGGCGGATCGCCGAGGGCGAGTGGATCGCCGCCGACGACCTCAACGAAGTCATCGTCGTCGCGCCGCCGCCCGGCGTCCTCGACGACGATCGCGTGCGCACGACGGGCAACGACCAGTGGATCGACGTCGACGTCGGAGAGCAGGTCCTCGTCGCCTACCGCGGCGACACGCCGGTGTTCGCGACGCTCATCGCTTCGGGCCGCAGCTCGCCCACGCCGCTCGGCAACTATCCGATCTGGGCCAAGGTCGCGAGCATGGACATGGCCAACCAGGACTACGAGGACAAGCCCTACATGGTCCAGGGCGTGCCGTGGGTCCTGCTGTTCCAGGGCCACAACGCCCTGCACGGCGCGTACTGGCACGATCGATTCGGCAACCGCCGGTCGCACGGCTGCGTGAACCTGGCGCCCCTCGATGCGCGGTGGATGTTCGACTGGGTCGGGCCGAGCATGCCCGCGGGCTGGACGGGTTACCTGCCGCTTTCCCTGGAGCGCTCGCCGGTGGTGCACGTGCGCGACAGTCACCGCGCCGAGGGCCTGCAGTTCACGCAGGAGCGCCCGATCGGGCCCCCCGACCCTGAGGTCGAGCGACGCAAGGCGGAGCAGGCCGAGCGCCGCCGCGAGGCCGAGGCGACGGTGCTCCCCGGTGACGATCCGCTCTGGCCCGAGCCGACCGAAGCCCCGTGAGCGGGGCGCCCCCATCCGCGCCAGCGTGGGACCAGCCGCGCCAGCGCCGTGGGACCAGCCGCGCGTGATCCTGCTCCCGTCGCGCGCGGTTGTGGTCGCCGACGGCGCTGCCTAACCTTCGGCCCGATGCTCCGCCGCGCCTCGTTGATCGCCCTCGCCCTCGGCCTGCTCACCGCCGTCGCATCTTGCGGCCCCAAGGGCCTACAGAAGGTCGAGGTCCCCGCCGCCGGCGTGACGATGACCTACGACCTCGTGCCGGGCGCCGCGTACTCCGGGCACCTGCGCATCGGAAACACGCAGGCCGTCGATGGCGGCAACATCAGCCAGGCCCTCGAGTGCGACGTGAAGCTCACCGTCGTCGGTGAGGACGAGACCCGCGGCGGCACGTTGCTGCGGGCGACCTTCGCGAACATCGATCTCAAGTGGGGCCTGCCGCCGTCGGCCCCGATATCGCCCGAAGAGTTCACGCGCGACGCCATCGCTCGACTGCAGGGCATGAACGTGTCGTTCAACGTCAAGTCCAACGGTGAGATCGTGTACATGCCGACGCCGCCGCAGGAGCTGTCGGACATCGACAAGCAGTTCATCGACGTGGTGCTCCGCGGGCTCGAGCGGGCGTTCCTCGTCGTGCCGGGCCACGCGGTGAAGGACAAGGAGACCTGGGACGAGGACGAGAAGCGCGGCCGCGAAGGCAAGCTCGGGCGCTACGTGGTGGGCAAGGTCGAGACGCGCGTCGACGGGATGTATCGGGACGACGAGCGCAAGGAGGACCTCGTCCGCCTCGTCATCGCGTTCAAGCGCAACGAGACCATCACCACCGAGGACGGCAGCCGCAAGAACGAGAGCGAGGGCAAGTCGACCGCACTGTTCTCGACCGCCGGCTACCTCGCGGAGATCGAGGGCGAGTCCCGCGACTTCGATCCGGTCAACGGCATGACCTTCAGCAAGATCAAGGTCGACTGGCGCAAGACCGCGTCCGGTGGCACCGGCACCCCGCAGCCCGACGTCGCGCAGCAGGAAATCGGCGATCCGTGCGACCCGGACTACGTCGGCGCCGAGACCTGCCCCGACGGCAGCGAGACCCAGCAGATCACCGATCCGTGCCACCCGGACTACGTCGGCGCCGAGACCTGCGCCACCCCGCCCGCGGACGCACCGGCCGAGGCCCCACCGGCGGACGCCGTCATCCCCAAGTGATGCGGCCGCGGCCTCAGGCGTAGCGCCGGGGCACGCGCTTCGAGAAGCCGCACGTGATCTCGTACGGCACCGTGTTGGCCCACTGCGCCAGCTCGTAGAGGTCGATGCGATCGAGGCCCTGGCGCCCGAGCAGCGTGACCTCCTCGCCGACGCGGACATCGGGGAGGTCGGTCACGTCGAGCATGCACACGTCCATCGTGATCGTCCCGAGCACGTTGCAGCGGTGGCCGCGGACCAACATCTGCGCCCGCCCCGACATCGCCCGCGGGTAGCCGTCGCCGTAGCCGACCGGGACGATCGCGACACGGGAGTCGCGGGTCAGCTGCACGCGCCCGCCGTAGGAGACGCGCACGCCCGCCGGGAGCTCGCGGATGCCGAGCACGCGCGCGTGCATCGACATCGCCAGCTGCAGCCCGTCGAGTTCGACGTCGGCCCCCGAGGCCGCGCCGTAGAGCGCGATGCCGGGGCGGACCATGTCGTAGTGCGCGCCACCGAAGCGGACCAACCCGGCGGAGTTGCACACGTGGCGCAGGCGCGGCTGCTGGCCGGCGGCGGCGATGGTGCCGAGGCAGTCGGTGAAGCTCGAGAGCTGCCGCGCATTCGACAGCTGGTCATCGGGATCGTCGGCGCACGCCAGGTGCGTCATGACGCCCTCGAGATCGATGGTGCGTCCGGCATCGCGGGCGAGCCAATCGAGCACCGGGCCGAGATCCCGGGGCAGCAGCCCGAGTCGCGACATGCCGGTGTCGATCTTGAGGTGGACCGGCAGCGGCCGCGCGCCGGCGCGGGTGACCGCCGCGCCGAGCATCTCGAGGTGATCGACCGACCACACCACGGGCCGGAGCTGGCGATGGACGATGACGTCCGCAGCGGTCGGCGGGACTCCGCCGAGCACGACGACCGGCGCGAAGATGCCGCCCTCGCGGAGCTCGACGCCCTCCTCGACGAGGCTGACCGCCAGGCCCCAGGCACCCGCGTCGACGAACGCGTGGGCAGCCGCCGTCGCACCGTGGCCGTAGCCGTCGGCCTTCACCACCGCGAGGACGCGGCACGCCGGGCCGACGTGGGCACCGACGACACCGAGGTTGTGGACCAGCACCGAGGTGTCGATGCGCGCGAAGGTCGGGCGGACCGTCAGCGGGGCCGTCGAGGCGCCGAGCTCGGTGGCCGCGTCGTGCTTCAACTCGGGGCTTATACCACGGGGCTGCACGGGGTCCGGACGCCCGGGCCACCGCGGGCATTCCCGCGCGGAGCCGGCCTCAGGCAGCAGCCTCGAGGAGCCGGGGGTCGAGGATCATGCGCCGGCCGCTCGAGCTGACCAGACCGTCGCGGGCCATCGCCGAGAGGGTCCGCGACACGGTCTCGCGGCACGAGCCGACCATGCGGGCGAGCTCGGACTGGGTCGGCACCGGGGCGAGGATCCACCCCGACGAGCCGGCGGCGGTCGACGAGCGGCGACCCTGGCGCTGCGCGAGGCGGACGAGCGTGCGACGCAGGCGTTCCTCGACGTCGTACAGGGCCAGCGACGAGGCAACGCTCTCGATGTCGCGGAGCTTGTCGGTCATCAGCTGCATGAGCCGCATCATGGTCTCGGGCTCGCGGCGGAGGTGGGCGGCGAGGACGTCGGCGGGGATCCGGAGCACCTCGACCGGCACGGCGGCCAGCGCCGCGGTGGCGTTGAGCGTGCGATCGAAGGCACAGGTCTCGCCGAGGACGTCGCCGGGGCCGACGCTCATCAGGATCAGGTCGCGGTGGCCCTCGCCGGCGCGGACCAGGTTCACACGGCCACGCAGCACGATGTAGAGGCCATCGGGGGTGTGGCCCTCCTCGAGGATGGGGGCGCCCGCGGGCTTGCGGATCCGAACCGCCGCCTGCGCGAGCACCTCGATCTCCTGGGGCCGCGCCGCGGTGAACGGTTCGACGCAGCTCAGGACGTCCCCCGTGGTCATGCGCTCGAGGGGAATCGTGTGGGGCCGGGAGTCGATCGTCATCGCCATGTCCAGGGGGTAGAGCACGGGGCGTGCCATGGGCCACACTTCCGCCGCGGTAGCGAAGGTTCCTGGAATCACTGAACAAGTGCTGCCGGCTCCAGCGAATGGCCCCGGAGATCGGCTGTTGCGAAACCCACACAGTGGCGGATGCAACAGACGCGAGAGCGTAGCGTTTCGCCGCATGGCGCCCGGGCCGCGGCGCGGCATGCCCCGGCCGGCCGGCGGCCCCCGTGGTATCAGAGCGCCGTGCCCGACGTGGTGATCAACGGCGAGACCCGTGCGATCGCGAGCGGCTCCAGCCTCGCCGACCTCCTGCGCGAGCTGGCCCTCGACCCACGGACGGTCGCGGTGGAACGCAACCTCGAGATCGTCCCGCGCTCCGAGTACGCCGCGTGCGTGCTCGAGGCCGGCGACCGCCTCGAGGTGGTCACGTTCGTAGGAGGAGGCTGACGATGGACGAGCACGCCGCAGACACCTGGACCCTCGCCGGACGCACGTGGCGGTCGCGCCTCATCGTCGGCACCGGTAAGTACAAGGACGCCGCAGAGACCAAGGCCGCCCTCGACGCCAGCGGCGCCGAGATCGTGACGGTCGCGTTGCGCCGCGTCGATCTGAAGGCCAAGGACAACCTCCTCGGGTGGATCGATCGCGACCGATACACGCTGCTGCCCAACACCGCGGGCTGCTACACCGCCGAGGACGCGGTGCGAACGCTCCGGCTCGCCCGCGAGCTCGGCATCGCGGATCTCGTCAAGCTCGAGGTCATCGGCGATCCGCGGACGCTCCTGCCCGACAACGAGGAGACCCTGCGCGCCGCGAAGATCCTCCTCGACGAAGGCTTCACCGTGCTGCCGTACGTGTCGGACGACCCGATCGTGTGCCGCAAGCTCGCGGACATGGGCTGCGCCGCGGTGATGCCGTTGGCGGCGCCCATCGGCAGCGGCATGGGCATCCGCAACCCGCACAACATCCGCCTCATCGCCGAGAGCGTCGGCGTGCCGGTCATCGTCGACGCGGGCGTGGGCACGGCGAGCGACGCCGCAGTCGCGCTCGAGCTCGGGTGCACCGCCGTCCTCATGAACACCGCGATCGCCGAGGCCAAGCACCCGGTGCAGATGGCCGCGGCCATGCGCCTCGGCATCGCCGCAGGTCGCCTCGCCTACCTCGCGGGGCGGATGCCCGTGCGCGGGTACGCGTCGCCCTCGAGTCCGACGACCGGCGCGATCGAGTGACCACGCCGCCGCGAGCGACGGAGGTCGACCCGCCCCGACTGTGGGCGATCACGCCGCCGGTGGGAATTCCGGACGCTTCCGCGGTCGACGCCTGGTCGCCCGATCGCGGCGACGTCGGACTGTGGATCCGGACGCCCGGCGCGGCGCCTGGGGCCGTGGTCGAGCGCTGCGCCGCGGTGCTCGAGCGGGCCCGGACGCGGGGCATCCCGGTCGTCCTCGGCGCCGCCGCGACGGACCTCGAGGCGGCGGCCGTCGAGGTCGCGCGCCTCAGACTCGCCGGCGTCGTCCTGCGTGGCGACCCCGACCTGTCGGCGCTGCGCCGCGCACGGACGCGGCTCGGCGCGTTCGCGTGGATCGGCCGCTCGATCCACGGCGCGACCGCGGAGCACGACGCGTGCACGTTCAGCGTGCTGGCGCCGATCTTCACCCCGTACACGGCCAAGCCCGTCGCGACCGTCGCCCTCGGGCTCGAGGTCCTGGCGCAGGTGGCACAGGCCCCCGGTGCCCGGATCCTCGCCCTGGGCGGGGTCGATGCCGACAACGCCGCCGCCTGCCTCGCGGCGGGCGCCTGGGGGCTCGCGGGGATCCGCAGCTTCTTTGGCGACGCCCGCCGCATCGCCGAAGATGTCGCCGCACTGCGCGGCGCACTGCCGACGGCGAAGCATGGCCCGACGTCCCCCTGAGCCCGAGGCGACCCCCACCGGTCGGACCTGGTCCAAGCGCCTCGCGTGGGGTGTGCTGGTCGGCGGTCTCACGCTCGTCGGGCTGCGCGTCGCGTTCGCGACGGTGGTGCGCGTCCACGGCGACGGCATGGCCCCGACGCTCGTCGACGGTGAGCACGTGCTGCTCGTGCGCGGGCGCTGGTCGATCGAGCGCGGCGACGTCGTCGTGTACGCGACCAACCTGCCGAGCGCGAGCTCGCCGGCGACCGCGACGCCGCCCGAGCCCGACGCGCCGCGATCGCGCCGCGACGACGGCAACGATTTGCCCGACGCGCGCCGGACCCCCGCCCGCGACCTCCGCAACACCGCAGTCGTCGATCCCGACGAGTTCGGCGACGCCCTCGACGAGAACTGGCAGCGGGTCCAGGCCCGCGCCGACGCCGGCATCGGCACCGTGCAGGCGTACCGCGTGGGGCGCGTGCTCGCGATGCCCGGAGATCGCGTCAGCTTCGTCGACGATCGCGACGGCCTCGGCCTCGTCGTCGACGGCCAGCGCATCGAGCAGAAAGAGGGCAGCCCCGTCGCGGTCCGCCTGCGCGAGACCTCCGGGGACGAAGGGCCGCGCCGCGCGCTGTGGGAGCAGGGCGGCGAGCGGCGCTACCTGGTCATCGATCGCGGCACCGCCTCGCCCGACTGGCGGCGCCTCACCCTCGGGCACGCGCGCCTCGGCGAGGAGTTCGAGGCCCCCGGCTACCTCGTGCTCGCCGACAACCGCGACGAGGGCCGCTGTTGCGACTCGCGCGCGGTCGGCTGGATCGAGCCCGAAGCCCTGCGCGGCGAGGTCCTCATCCGGCTCGGGGGCTCCGACTCCGGCTCCGTCCCAGGGGGCGGCGACCCGCGCGGCTTCCGGTGGAAGCCCTGAAGCGGCGCCGCGCGGCTCGCTGTTGACGTCGCCGGGTCACGCCGCTACATTCCCGGCCCTTGCAGGCCGCTTTAGCTCAGTCGGTAGAGCAACTGATTCGTAATCAGTAGGTCGGCGGTTCGAGTCCGCCAAGCGGCTCCCCCAGGACGGGGGACGGCGCCGGGCTAGGGCCCGAACACTGCCAGCGTGGTGATGCGATCGATGAACGCCCCGCGGCTGCTGCCACGACCGAGTTCGAGGTCGGTCAGCGCCACGCGATCGAGCCGGTGCACGGTCTCGCCGCCATCGGGGCACGGGACGAGGAACTCGGCGATCGCCGAGATCGACCAGCGCCGGCCGTCGGCCGCGCCGACGTCGAGCATGATGTGGCCCGGCATGTACTCGAGCACGAGACCATCGGCGCTGGCGCGGTCGATCGCGGCGAGCTTGTCGGCGGCGGACCAGCCCGCGACATCGATCGTCGTGAAGCCAGCCTGCGCCTGCACGCTCGAGTGACGCGGGAGCGCGACGCCGAACGGGGCGAAGGTGTCGCGGAGGAACTGCGAGCAATCGCGGGCGCCGCCGCGGCCACCCCAGCCGTACGGCGCGCCGATCTGCGCGAGGGCGGCCCGCAACACGTCGGCGCGCCGCAGGGGCGCGAAGCCGACGGTGACCGCCGCGTCCGCGGCGAGGGCATCCTCGACCACGCCCGACGGCGTCGCGACGTGCACGGTGATCGCCTCGGGCGTGCGTGACACGACGGGCCAGCCGACGCCGAGCCGCATCGGCACGCCGGCCTGGCTGCGCACGTCGTCAGCGAGGGACCACACCTTCGGCGCGCTGCGCCACGCGATCCGCTCGTCCTCCGTGAGGCGATCGCCGAGGCCGTCGGGCCGGACCCAGCCCTCGGTGTGGCCGGCATCGACGAGCAACCAGCGGCCGTTGTCGCCGCGGGCGAGCACGCGCAGGATTTCACCCGGGTGGACGCTCGTGCAGGCGTTGCGATCGAAGCTCGCGTCGCGCTCGGGCAGGCGGAGGAACCCGCCGTCGGCCGGCGCGCAGAACATCTGGGTCTCGGTCACGACCAGCCGCGCATGGTCGACGGCGGAGGCCCGCTCGACGATCGCGATCGCGGCCGCGATCGCCCCGCGATCCTGCTCGACGATCTCGCCAGCCCGCAGCTCCCCGTCGAACGACGCCAGGCGCCGCCGCGCATCGGCGAGGGCCGCGTCGCTGGTGACCCCGTCGCGCCACGGATCGCCGGCGCCGCCGTGGAGGGCCGAGACCCGGGCACGGTGGGCCGACAGCCGCGTGTCGTCGGCGAGGATCGGGCCCGACGGCTCGAGTCCGAAGGCCACCCCGGTCTCGAGCGCCGCGTCTGCCCCCGGGGCGAAGGCCTCGACGATCGGACCCGGCGGACACACGGCAGACGTCGCCATCGGAGGCTCGACGACCGACGACTCACCGCCGCACGCCGCCGCGAGACCCATCGCGATCGCGGCGCACCGGAGCCAGGGCGTGCGCGGCATCCCGTGGTGACGCCCCGATCGCCCGGCGCATTCCGTCAGTCGCGACTGCGCCACAGGATCCACACGCGGGTCTCGAGGGCATCGGTGCGCGGCAAGATGCCGACCTGGGCATGGACGCGCGCGCTCTTGCCGTGCAGGTAGGTCTTGACCGCGCCGTCGGCCGTCGGCGGATCCTCGGAGTGCGTCACCGTCAGGCCCTGGTCGGCGAGCGCCTTGCGATAGAACGCGAGCACGTGGTGGTCGCGGGCGTGGACGCGGAACGCGGCCTTCAGGATCCACGACTCGGTGGCGGCGTCGAAGCGCGCCGAGCTCGATAGCCGCGTGTCGCCGGGCATGCGCGGCAGGGGGAGCAACGGCGCGTCGCCGGGCGGTGTTCGATCGGGGTCCGGTGACCGAGACGCGGCGTCGCTCGCCGTGCGCGACGGCTCCGCGTCGATGCGCGATGGCTCCGCCTCAATGCGCGATGGCTCCGCGTCGACGATCGGCTCCACGACGGTGCGCACCTCCGCGGTGGCGACCGGCGCCGCGGCGTGCATCGGCTCCGCGGCGCGGAGCGTCGCCGCCGCGACCGCCACGGGGATCGGCTCGGGCGTTGGCCGGACGGCCGCGGCCGGCGCGACCACCGGCTCGGCGGCCTCCACCGCGTCCATCGGCTCCGGATCGCGCCGCAGGAACCACGCCGTGACGAGCGAGCCCACGGCGATGCCGAGGACTCGGTCGATCCAACGCGTGCGCACCGGCGGGGTCACTCGCTGACTGTAGATCACAACGCTGCGACGCGGTGCGAACTCACGGCTGCCATCGACACGCGTGGGTGCGTCGAGCCCTCGGCCACGGCGCGGCGCGTCGGGCGGAGCCTGTCCGATTTTTTGTGTAGGCGTCCGGCTCGGCGTCAGACGGGGAGTCGCCCTTCGAAGTGGATCGCGAACTGGTGGAGGGCGCGGCCCCAGTCTTTGATGGGCATGGCCCAGTTCTTCT
>JBIJCC010000004.1:0-196697 GCA_044344875.1 Nannocystaceae bacterium | reverse complement strand
GACGGCGCTCCCCGGAGGTGGGGAGCGCCGTCGCCCGGCGTGTTGGCGCGCGGGGCCGATGCCGGCCCCGAGGTCGAGCGCCGCGGTGGACTAACGCTTCAGGTTCACCAGCTCCGACAACATCTCGTCGGCGGTGGTGATCGATCGCGAGTTGCTCTGGAACCCGCGCTGGACCGCGATCATGGTCACGAACTCCTGCGCGAGATCGACGTTGGAGCCCTCGAGGGTGCCCGCCAGGATGTCGCCGTGGCCGTTGGTGCCGGGGATGCCGACCAGCGGGTCGCGCGACTCGCCGGTGGCGCGGAACAGGGCGCTGCCCTGGCGCTCGAGGCCCTCGACGTTGGCGAAGGTCGCGGTCGCGACCTGGCCGAGCGATCGGGTCTCGCCGTTGGTGTAGCGACCCTCGACGGTGCCGTCGGGGCGGATCTCGAAGTCGGCGAGCTCGCCGGTGCCCGAGCCGTCCTGCTCGAGGAAGCTCGCGGACGAGGCGCCCGCGTAGCTGGTGACGCCGTCGACCCCGTTGCCACCCGCGCCGGTGGCGTTGCCCAGATCGAGGTTGATCGTCGCCGCGGCGGCGCCGGCCCACTGCACGTTGACGCTGCTCAACGACGATGCCGACAGGGCGCCGGCGGTGTCGAAGTCGAGCGTGCCGGTGCCGAGCGCCGTGAAGTCCTGGGCGACGGCCGGATCGACGTCGGCGCCGGCCGTGGCCACGTGCACCTCCCACTGGCCCGTGGGCGCGTCCTGCAGTTTCTTGAAGAACATCGTCAGCTGGTGGGCGTTGCCCAGCGAATCGTAGACCGTCGCCGAGGTCTGGTAGTCGCTCGTCGCCCCGGGGTCATTGATGTCGAACGGCGTGGGGTCGACGGCCTGTGCCGCGTCGAGGTTCGCGTCGAGGCCGACCGAGGTGGTCGCGACCGGCGGCAGCGTGCCGCTGTCGATCTGCAGGTCGCCGAGGGTCGAGCCCGGGTTGCCCGAGGGGTCGAGCCCGTAGCCCTGCACGCGCAGGCCCGCCGCGTTCACCAGCATGCCACTTTCGTCCATCTGGAACTGACCGGCGCGGGTGAAGTACGTGCCGTCGATCCCGTTGACGGCGCCGTTGACCATGAAGAAGCCATTGCCGCCGATCGCCAGATCGGTGGCGTTGCCGGTGCCGAGGAGCGACCCCTCGCGGAACATGGTCTGGACGCTCCCGATCATGCTGCCGGCGCCGGTGCGTGATCCGGCGAGCATGCCGCCCAGGACGTCGGAGAAGTTCGCCCGCGACGAGCGGAACCCGACGGTGTTGACGTTGGCGATGTTGTCACTGATGACTCCCATCGCGTCGGAGTGGCTGCCGAGTCCGGCCGCGCCGTTGTACATCGCTGAGGTGATCGACATGGTGCGCTTCGCTCTCTTGGGTGGACGATCGAGTGGTTAGCCGCCGAGGCCGCCGGAGGGCGCGGGCGTTGGCGTGGGATTGGGCGTGGGATTGGGAGTCGACGGGGCGGGCGCGTCGCCGACCGACAGGATGTCGGCGGGCTGGATGCGTCGCGATCCGACCAGCAGCTCGGCGAAGCCGTTCTCGAACGACACGCCGGTGATGACACCGCTGACCAGCGGCGACGCGGTGACGGGCTCGCCCTGGGCGTCGACGGCCTCGACGGAGATGGTGTAGTCGCCGGCAGGCAGCGGTTGTCCGTCGAGCCCGGTCCCCGGCCACGCGATGTCGTGCTGCCCCGCAGGCCGCGCGCCCGCGTCCATCGTCGACACGATGCTGCCCGCCGCGTCGCGCACCGTGACCTTGACGTTCGCCGCGGCGCCGTCGACCTGCACCGACAGCGGCGGCACCGGCCCGGTGCCCAACGTCATCGTATCGCCCCGGGCGACGACGTTCTCGCCGATGAACCCGGCGAGCTGGGCGTTGCCCGTGCTGAGCTGCGCGAGCTGCAGTTCGCCGAGACGATCGTTGGCCAACATCTGCTGCTCGAGCCCCGAGAACGTGGCGAGCTGGGCGACGAACTCGTGATCCGCCATCGGGCTCATCGGATCCTGGAACTGGATCTGCGCCATCAACAGCTTGAGGAAGTCGTCCTTCCCCAGGGCGTTGCCGAGCGGAGCGCCGGCGGGTTGGAGTCCTGCGGTGCCGAGGCCCGCGGTGCTGGTGGTCGAGGAGGTGGGATCCATGGCGTCGCGGGCGTTGCCCAAGCCCTCGTCACTTCAACCTCCGTGCCATCCCCGTCGCCCCGGCGGCCCGCCGCGGGCTCCCGCAGCGCGCCGCGCCCACGGTCACGCGATCACATCGACGAGCGACCGCGACGTCGAGATCCCCGGCGTCACCATCTTGGCCACCGTCCGCGCCGGCGCGCTCACGATGACGTCCTCGTCGTCACGCCCGCGCGCCGACGATCCTCCGCGCCGATCGTCCGCCCCACAGTGCAACTGCAGCTCGACGCCCGCGCTCTCGGGCACAGCCTGCCGCGCCGCCGAACACAGCCCGTCGTGCTCGCGCGCGAACCACGACACCGCGTCCGTTCCGCCCTGCACATGAATGCGAATCTGGACCGTCTCGCCCTGCATCGCCACGTGCAGGCGAATCGCCCCCAACCCCGGCGCCTCCACCTCGAGCATCGCGCCGCCCTGCGGAATCGGCCGCATCCGCTCGATCGCCGCCGTCAAATCCTCGGCCCGCGACAGCTGCACCGGCGTCGTCGACACCGCCCGCTGCGTCACCCCTGACTCCGGCGCCACCCCAACATTCGTCACCATCCCCACGCTCGGCGTCGACGCGGCGCTCGGCGTCGGAGCGCCCATCGCCTCAGCGCTGCCCGCCGCCTCCGCCATCCCCTCGAGCACGGCCTCCGACGGCAGCGCGACCACAGCCTGCCGCAACGCGCCACCGTCCCGCACGCTCGTCCCCTCGCTCACTCCAGTCGACTCCGGGGCCCGCAGGCTTCCCGGCTCCGCATCATCATTCCCCGCCACCGACACCAACGATTCCCCCTCCACCCCAACCGCGGACCCAGCCGTGGACGCAGCCGCAGCCGCAGCCGCAGCCGTGGCCGTGGCCGTGGCCGCAGCCGTGGACGTGGACGTGGACGTGGACGTGGACGTGGACGTGGACGTGGACGTGAACGTGAACGTGGACGTGGACGTGGACGTGGACGTGGACGTGAACGTGAACGTGTCCGTGCCCACCTCTGGCACCTCGGCCACCACCACCGGCTCCCCCACCACCGCCTCCACCACCACCGGCTCCACCACCGGCTCCACCACCGGCTCCACCACCGGCTCCACCACCGGCTCCCCCACCGGCTCCCCCACCACCGACTCCCCCGCGTCCTCCTCCTCCCGCCCCGCCCGATCGATCCGCTCCATCGACCGCTCCAACACGTCTCCGAACCGTCCGCCCCCGGTCTCCTCCTGCGCGCGTCCGCCCCCGCGTTCCGGCTCGGCCGCGACCCTCGCCCCCCGAATCCCCACCGCCTCGCTCACGGCGGCACCTCCTCGCCCGCCGCCTTCGACCCGTCCGCCGCCTTCGGCTCGTCCGCGGCGGCCGGCTCGCCCGCTGCCTTCGGCTCTTTCGCCCCCGGCTCGGCCTTCGGCTCCCCCGGTGCTGCCGCGGGCCCATCCGCCGCCGTCGCCACCCCACCCGCAGGCGGCGGCGTCGTCGGCACGAGCGACTCGGGCGACGCCGGATCCCGCGTCAAATACCGCTGCCCAATCGCCGCCGCGCGCTCCGGTGGCATCGTCGCAATCAACTTCGCCGCCTTGCGCTTGTCCGCCTGCGCGACCGAGAACAACAGATCCTGCGCCTGCGCGTCGGACATCTGCGCCAACATCGTCGCCGCCGCCTGCGGCGACATCGTGGCGATCAAGTTCGCCAGCAAATCGACCCGCTCGCGTCGGTGCTCGCGCTCCACCTTGCCCGCCCCGAGCAGCTCGTCGATGCGGCCCTCGAGCGACGCGATCGAAGCGAGCCGCGCATCGAGCTCTGCGCTCGTGGCCGCGAGCTCGTTGCGTTGTTGCGCGATCGCGAGGCGATCCTGCTCGCCGCGGTCCTTCGCCGCCGCAATCGCAGCATCGACCTTCGCCGCGGCCGCAGCCTGCACCTCCGCGTCGACGTCCGTCGGCGCCGCGCCCTCGAATTCCTCGTCCCCGAGCGCGTCACCCCCAGCGTCCGCACCCCCGCTCGACTCCCCGGCGACCTCCGGCGCCTCGGCCGGTTCCGGCTCGGCCTGGGCCCGCGCGCTCTGGTTGCAGCCCGCGACGAGGCAGATCCACAGCAGTCGTCTCATCGTTTCCTCCGTGCAGCGTGTTCGTCGTGCTCGCGGGCCTCGTGGCGCCGGGCCTGCACCTCCCGCAGCGCCTTCGCCTGGGCCAGGGCGACGTCCGCCCGTTGCCACGCGCGCGAGGCGGCCTCGATGCGGCCCTGGGCCGCGGTGCAGCGCTCCTGCGCGGCGTTCACCGCCTGGATCGATCCCGCGACGGCGGCCATGGCCTGCTCGAGCTCGGAGGCGGTCGCGCCCGCGATCGCGGTGGTGAAGTACGCCTGCTCGGCCTCGTCCTGGTCACGGACCGCCAGCCTCGCCGCGCCCTCGGCCCGGATCGCCCCCGCGCGGGCCTCGTCGCGCTGGCGGCTGCGCACGCGCTCGAGCCGTCGCCGCCGCGCGATCACGAGATGCCCTCGACGAGCTGCGCCATGAGCCGCGCGGTCTGATCGACGGCGACCGCCTGCCCCGGTCCCTGGCGGAGGAACGCGAGCACGTCGGCCTTGCGGGCCAACGCGCGATCGAGCGCCGGGTTGCTCCCGGAGACGTAGGCGCCCAGCGCCACGAGCTCTTCGACCTCGGCGAGATCGGCGAGCAGTCGACGCAGCGACGCCGCCGCCGCCGCGCGCTGGGGCGGCACCACCGAGTCGATGACGCGCGACACCGACGCGAGCACGTCGATCGCGGGGAAGTGCCCGCGCGAGGCGAGGTTGCGCGACAACACGATGTGCCCATCGAGGATCGATCGCGCGGCATCCCCCACGGGATCCGACAGGTCGTCGCCCTCGACGAGCACCGTGTAGATGCCCGTGATCGAGCCCCGCTCGAACCGTCCCGCGCGCTCGAGCAGCCGCGGCAGCAGGGCGAACACCGACGGGGTGTAGCCGCGGGTCGCCGGGGGCTCGCCCGCCGACAGGCCGATCTCGCGTTGGGCCATCGCGAACCGCGTCAGGCTGTCCATGACCAGCAGGACGTCCGCGCCGCGCTGACAGAAGTGCTCCGCGACCGCGGTGGCGGCGAAGGCCCCGCGCATGCGGAGCAGCGGCGACTGATCCGAGGTCGCCACGACCGCCACGGTGCGGGCGCGGGCCTCGGCGTCGAGCGTGCGCTCGAGGAACTCGCCCACCTCGCGGCCGCGCTCGCCGATGAGCGCGACGACGGCGATGTCGGCCTTGCAACCGGTGACCATGTCGGCGAGCAGTCGGCTCTTGCCGACGCCAGCGCCGGCCATGATGCCGATGCGTTGCCCGCGGCCGAGCGCCAGCGGGCCGTCGATGGCGCGGATGCCCACCGGACACGCCTCGTCGAGCAGGCGCCGCCGCAGCGGGTTGCCGGCGTCCGCGTACAACGGCTGGCCCGCGAGCGCCCCGAGGATCGGGCCGCGGTCGTCGATCGGCAGCCCGCGAGGATCGATGACGCGCCCCAGCAGCCCATCGCCGCACAGCAGCTGCGCGTTGCCCCGGCGTGCGACGATCGGATCGCCGATGCCGATGCCCCGCACGTCGCCCAACGGGATCGCCAGGACCTTGCCGTCGCGCAGGCCGATCACCTCCGCGGGCAGCTCGCCGTGCGCCGTCCGGATCTCGACGAGGTGACCGACGCTCGCGTGGGCGCACGTGCCCTCGACCACGAGGCCGATGACCGCCGTGACGCAGCCCTGCACGCGCACCCGCAGCTGCTCGCGGAGCGCCGCAGGATCGGTGCGCGACAGCGGTCCGAAGCCGGGGTTCACGGGGCCTCGCCTCCACCCAGCACGAGCCGGCGGATCCGCTCGAGGCGCTTGGCGTGCGAGACCTCGATGTTGCCGGTCTGGGCCTCGACGCGCAGCTCGCCCGCGCGCAGCGACGGATCGGCGCGCACCAGGGCTCCGGGCCACGCCGCCGCCGCCCACTCGACGACGTTGGGCGCGTCCGACTCGGCGATCGAGATCGTGCAGCGCTCGTGGGGATCCATCTCCAGCAGCGCCTGGCCGAGGAACACCTCGATGCCGCCGCGTCCCTCGGCGATCTCGCGCTGCACGACGGCCTCCGCGATCGCCAACGCGAGCTCGCTCAGCTCGGCGCGGCACGATTCGATCATCGACGCGCGCACCGACGCCAGCTCGCCCAGCGAGGCGCGCGCGTCGTCGAGGAACGCCTCGCGCATGGCCGCGAGCTCGCGCTGGGCGTCAGCCCGCCCCGCGGCGAGACCCTCGCGCTGCGCTGCGGCGCGCAGCTCGGCGAGCTCTTCGTCCGACGGCGCCTGGGTCGGCGGCATCGAATTGGCGGCCGCCTCGCCGAGCACCCACGGCAGGATCTCGCCGTGCGTCGCCCGCTTGAACGCGAACGGTGCGACCCCGCCAGGCGCGGCATCGTCGGTCGACGAGGACGCCGACGGGGGCTCGTAGCGGCCGCGGGTCACACCATCTCCTCACCGCCGGCGCCGGCGATGGTGATCTTGCCGTCGCGCTGCAGCGCCAGCGCCACCTCGACGACCGCGGACTGGGCCTCCTCGACCGCCGAGAGCTTGACGGGCCCCATGCTGTCGAGATCGTCCATCAACATCTCTGCGGCGCGTCGGCTCATCGCGCCCAGGATGTGGGCGCGGAGCTCGGGCGTCGCGGTCTTGAGCGCCGCGCGGAGCTGCTCGGTCGAGACCTCCTTGAGGACGGTCTGCATGTCGCGGCTCTCGACCTTGATGAGGTCCTCGAAGGTGAACATCGCCCGCTTGATCGCGACCGCGAGCTCCTCGTCGCCCTCGTCGATGGCCTCGATGAGCTTCTCGCCGATCGCCCCCTTGAGCCGCGAGACCAACTCGGCCGCGCGCTTCATGCCGTCGACGTTGGCGACCTTGGCCTCGCTCACCAGCGCGAGCTCGTCACGCAGCGCGCGCTCGGCCTCCTGGATCGTCGTGTGCGGGATCGACTCGAGGTTGGCCATGCGCCGGACCACGTCGACCTGCACGTCCTGCGGGAGGTGGCCGAGGACCGCCGCCGCCTTGTCGACGTCGACGTGGGCGAGCAGGGCCGCGAGCGACTGCGCGTGCTCCTTGCCGAGCAGGCTCGCGAGGGTCTCGGGGTCGATGCGGTTGAGCAGTCGCAGCGGCTGCGGGGCCTCGACCTCCTTCGCCAGCAGATCCTCGGCCTTCTCCTGGCCGAGCACGCGACTGGCGATCCGGCGCATCCGGCGGGCACCGGAGCCCAGGGCGATCGCGTTGCCGCGGTGCTCGGCGTCGAACGCCGCGAACACGGCCTCGGCCTGGCCCAGCGACACGGCGCTCATCTTCTCGATGCACTCCGACAGCTGCCGGACGTTCGACTCGTCGAGGTAGTGCAGGATGCTCGCGGCCTGAGCCTCGCCGAGGCTCAGCAGCAGGACCACGCTCTTCTCGGTTCCGGTGAGCTGACGTTCCGACACGGGGAGTTACCTCGGGCAGCGGGTCACGAACGCGCGATGGTTCAGGCGGGCTGATCGGTGCGGAGCCAGCCGCGGATGATGTCGGCGGTGCGCTCGGGGTCGGACGACGCCAGGGCGAGCGCGCGCTCGCGGGCGGCGTCGCGACCCTCGGGCAATGCCGCGGCCGCGCCCTGGCCCGGCAGCGCGGCGGGCTGGCCGGCGTCGACGCGGGCGATCGCACCCTCGACCTCGCTGACGCGGGCCGGCAGGCTCAACACCTCGGGGGTCAGGGCGCGCGCGCGCTTGCGTCGCAGGAACATCCACGCCGCGAGGCCCAGGACGCCGGCGCCACCGGCCGCGGCCGCGAACATCCACGGGGGTGTGCCCACGGGCGACGCCGCGACCGACTCGGGATCGAGACGATCGCGGAACGGCGCGCTCGAGATCTTCACCCGATCGCCGCGCGCCGAGTTGAAGCCCATGGCGTTCTCGACCACGGCCTGCAGCTCGGCGAGCTCCGCCTCGGTGCGGGGTGCATACACGGGTTCGGTCGCGCCCTCGGGGGTCGTGTAGTGTCCGTCGACGAGGACGGCAACCGTCAGGCGCTTGACCGTCGCCTTGGCCCCGACGGTGTGCACGACCGTTCGATTGATCTCGAAGTTGCGCGACCGCACCGTGCGGCTCGAGCTGTCGCCGCCCCCGGGGGCTCCGGGCGTCGCGCCCGGGGCGTTCGACGCCGCGCCGGCGGTCCCGGAGGCGGACGAACCGCTGCCCGCACCCTCGTGGGACTCCTGCAGCGCCTCGCTGCGGACCGCGCTCTGCTCCGGGTCGTAGCTCTCCTCGGTCGTGTCGGTCTGCGAGAAGTCCATCTCTGCGGCGACCGTGACCTCGACGCCGTCGATGCCGACGGTGCGCTCGAGCAGCCGCGCGATGCGGCGCTCGAGATCCCGCTCGAGATCGACCTCGTGGTCCAGCGCTGCGGCCGCGTCTTCGTCGGCGCCGCCGCGGCTGAGCAGCGTGCCGTCGGTCGTCACGACGGTGACGTCGCCCGGGTCCAGCCCCTCGACCGCGGCGGCGACGAGGTGGCGGATCGCCCCGACCTGACGATCGCCCAGCGGCCGGCCCGGACGCAGGTCGACGGTGACCGAGGCGGTCGGCGCCTGCTTCTCGTCCTCGAACACCGCGCGGTCGGGCTGGGTGATGTGCACGCGTACTCCGGCGATCGGGTCGAGCGCGCCGATGGTGCGCTCGAGCTCGCCCTGCAGCGCGCGGCGATAGTTCACCTTCTGCGCGAACTCGGTGAGCCCGAAGCTCTGCTCCGCGAAGAGCTCGAAGCCGACGTTGCCGGTGGCGGGGAGGTTCTGCTCGGCGAGCATGAGTCGCGCCCGATCGACGTCCGCGCCGGGGACCTCGACCATCGTCCCGCCCGCGCCGAGCTCGTAGGGGATCTTTGCCGCCTCGAGCGCAGCGACCACGGCGGCGGCGTCCTTGGGGTCGAGCCCCGAGAACAGCACCCGCTTGGGCGCGCCGCCGATCATCGCGACGATGCCCGCCGCGACCACGCCGAGGACGGCCACCGACACCAACGCCGCGCGAGCGCGGGCACCCATGCGCCCCCACAGCTCGCGGATCTGCGTCAGGGTCTTGGTCAGTGCTCCCATCGCGCGTCAGCCCCCACCGGCCTGCATGAGCTGCTGATAGGCGTCGACCACTTTGTTGCGGACCGTGCCCGCGACGCGCAACACCAGGTCGGCCTTCTCCATCGCGACCATCGCTTCGTGGATGTCGACCTCGCCGGTGACGAGCCCCTCGCCGGCGACATCGGCCTTCGTCGTCGTGTTCTCGAGGTCGGTCATCGCCGCGTGCAGCCGCGCGCCGAAGTCGACCGAGGCCTCGCGCGCCGCGGCGGGCGAGTCGGTGTCGATGGCCAGGGCCCGGACGTCGCGTACGCCTTCGAGCTTCATCGACCGATCCTCAGGGCTTGGTCGGCCATCTGGCGCACCGTGGACAGGACGCTGGTGCCGGCCTCGTAGGCCCGCGCCGCGCCCATGAGATCGACCATCTCGGCGATCCCGTCGACCTTCGGCATGGCGACGTAGCCGGCCGCGTCGGCGTCCGGGTGGCCGGGGTCGTACACGAGCATCGGCGGGTCGTTGGTCTCGATCACGTTCTGGACCCGCACCCCGAGGGCCGGGCTCTCGCGGCCGGGCTGCATCGCGCCCTCCAGCGCCGCGCCGAAGCTGCGGTCCATCGGCACCGTCTCGAGCACGACCTCGCGACGACGGTACGGCCCGCCCTCCTCGGTGCGCGTGGTCGAGCGGTTGGCCAGGTTCATCGCCGCGACGTTCATGCGCGTGCGCTGGGCGGCCATGCCGCTCGCGGTGAGATCCATGGTTCGGAGCAGGGTCATCGTGAACTCATCCTCGGCCGTCGTTGGCCGCGTAGCGGAGCAGGCCGATGCGTCGCGACAGCAGCTCGGCGATCGAGCGGTACTGCAGGTTGTTCTCGTCCATGTGCGCGATCTGACCCTCGAGCGACACCGAGTTGCCGTCGGCGTCCGGGACCTCGTCGTCGCGGGTGAGGGTCTCGGTCTCGAACGACATCGAGCGCTGCACGCCGTTCTCGGCGATGACGCGGTCGAACCGCTCCTCGAACTGGAGGTCGCGCGGGCGGAACCCGGGCGTGTCGAGGTTCGCGAGGTTGCCGGCGAGCACGGCCTGACGCTCGCCGTGGAAGGCGAGGTGTTGCGACAGGCGGTCGAGACCCGACAGCGGCGTCGCGTCGATCGCGAGCATGCGACGCTCGCTCACGGCGTGACGCTCCCCTCGGCGCTCGACAGGACCTTGACGGTGTTCGCCAGCCGCTGCTCCTGCAGCCGCGTGATCGCCAGCTGGCCGAAGGTCGTGCCGTGCGTGGAGATGTGGCGGAAGATCGCCTGGGCGTCGTCGTGGCGGCCGAGGCCCTGCTCGGCGACGCCGAGGTAGTACGACAGACGGTCGCGCTCGTTCGGATCCTCGGTGCGTCCGGCGAGGTTGCGGAGCATCTCGGCGGCAGGCGCATGACGACCGACGCGGACCAGGGCCACGGCGAGGGCCCGCGCGTTGCGGATGGCGAGCTCGGTGTCGGGGGTGGCGGGGTTCATGGTCGTGCTGCCGTCGCTCGAACCCAGGGAATGCACGATCTGAGCCGGCGTCCCCCAGCCGAGGACCAGCTCGTCGTCGATCGCGTCGATCGCCTGCGATGTGGCCGCGGAGGCGGCCCGCTTGCGGGCGGCTGCGAGCCACGTCCGCGCCGCCGGCAGGCCCTCGGTCGCGCACTTGGTGATCGCGAGCGCCTCGATCTCGGCGTGGAGCCCGGGGGCGTCGGCGTGGGCCCCGAGCTGGAAGTCGATGGCGAAGCTCGCCCGCTCGACGTCGCCGAGCATGCGGTACGCATGGGCCACGCGGCCGACGAGATCCGCCTCGTCCGCGGCGCTCGCGATCTTGCGCAGGTGCTGCTGCAGCATCGGCAGTGCGGTCTCGAACAGGCCGAGCCGCTCGTGCGCCTCGCTCACGACGTCGGTGACGATGTCGCGGTCGTCGAGGTGCTCGGCCTGCGCGGACCAACGCTCCCACGCGATGGCGGTGCCGCGGGGATCGCCGCGCAGCGCGGGACCGATCAGGGCGTCGGCGACGAGGTCCTGACGCAGCGACTCCGCGGCCAGCCGCCAGAGCTCGGGCAGCGGGGCCGCGTCGGGGATCCGCGACAGCGCCGCGGTGGAGTTCCCGAGGTCGCGGAGCACCATCGAGGCCCGCAGCGCCGCGAACTCGTCGAAGCCAGCGCGATCGATGACGGCCGCGGCGATGTCGATCTGCGCGAGCGTCGGCTTGGCGCCCCCGATGAGCGTCTCGAGGTGGAGCACGTCGAGGCGAGCGAGGGCGGCGCCCGCCGAGCGCGGGTGGTTGCGCGAGACGGCGCGCAGCTGCGACAGCGCCTCGTTGATGTGACCGCTGGCGATGTACAGCTCGGCGACGCGCAGGGCCGCGAGGTCGGCGAGGCGCGGGACCTCGGCGAGGCGCTCCCACAGGCGCTTGGCCTCGGGGAGATCGCCGCTGGCCATCTGCCGCTCGGCGTCCTGCCACACCTCGAGCTCGGCGCCGAGATCCTCGGGCTCGGGCAGCGGCAGGCGGACCATCGTCGCGAACGCCCGCAGGCGGGTCTGCTCGTCGGCGATGCCGTAGGCGACGCGGAGCGTGGCACCGCTGCGCGACGTCGCGAACGCCACGCCCGGCCGGGTGTGGACGACGCGGATGCGAACGCCACCCTCCAGCGCTCGGACCTCCGCGCGCCACGGCGCGGGCAGGGCGTCGAGTGCCGCCGCGACCGCCTCGGGCGGCACCGCCAGCTGGATCTCGAACCCGAGGGTGCCGGGCAGCGCGCGGACCTGGTGGTTCGTCGGCGTGGCGCCCAGCGGCAGCTCGAGCACCTCCTCGCGGAGCATGCCGGTGACGTGGGCCGTGGCCGGGACGCTCGCGGGCGCTGGTGTGCGGCGCTTCCCGGGGACGCGCGCCGCCACGGGGGAGGAGACGACGAGCAGCAGCGCGAGGGATTTGACGCCGAGGCCCACGCGGGCCGTTAGAGCAACCTCCGTGCCGATGGACGCCCGCCGTCGCGCATGCGACCCGTCACGGCACCGGGTCGCCGGTGGCGTCGCCGCGCCGCGTCCGCTTGCGCAGCTTCTCGACCAGCGTGGTCCGGTTCAGGCCGAGCAGCATCGACGCCTGGTTCTTGTTCCCGCCGGTGCGCGCGAGCGCCTGATCGATGAGGTTGTTCTCGAAGGCCTCGACGCTGCGGCGCAGGTCCAGCCCCTCGTCGGGGAGCAGGAAGTCCTCGGGCGCCGCGAGCACCCGCGGGTGGGGCGACAGCTCGATCGGCACGGAGTCGACGAGTTCGATCGGGCTCGGGACCGCGGGCGCGATCGGCCCGTCGTCGGCCAGGCGCATCCGCGGGCTGCTCGCGCTCGGCTCGAGGCGGGCGTCGGACGACGATGCGCTGGGATCGAGGTCGACCGCGGTGAGCGCCACCAGATCGCGCCGCGCCTCGCGGAGGATCTTCGCCGGGAGATCCGTGACCGTGAGCACGCCGTTGCCGGAGTGCAGCAGCGTCATGCGCTCGATCGCGTTCTCGAGCTCGCGGACGTTGCCCGGCCACGCATAGCGACACAGGGCGTCCATCGCCTCGTCGCCGATCGCCCCGACCCGCGAATTGCGGCGTTTGGTCTGCAGGTCGAGGAAGTGGCGCAGCAGGGCAGGGATGTCCTCCCGACGCTCCCGCAGCGGCGGCAGGTGCAGTGGGATGAGGTTGAGCCGGTAGTACAGATCCTCGCGGAACGTCCCGGCCTCGGCCATCTCCTCGAGGTTGCGGTTGGTCGCCGCGACGATGCGGACGTCGCACTTGCGCGGCCGTGTCTCGCCGACCGGCACGTACTCCTGCTCCTGCAGCACGCGCAGGAACTTGACCTGCACCGCGAGCGACATCTCGCCGATCTCGTCGAGGAACAGCGTGCCGCCGTCGGCGACCGCGAAGCGACCGTCGCGCGACGAGCTCGCGCCCGAGAACGCCCCCTTGGCGTGGCCGAACAGCTCGCTCTCGATCAGCGTCTCCGGGATCGCCCCGCAGTTGACCGGGACGAACGCCTTCTTCACCCGCTGCGACGCCTCGTGCAGCGCGCGGGCGACGAGCTCCTTGCCGGTGCCGCTCTCGCCGAGGATGAGCACGGTGCAGTCGGTGTGGGCGATGCGCTCGAGCACGAGGAACACCTCGCGCAGCACCGGGGCCTCCCCGATGAGATCGGGGGCGAACTTGTCGCGCCACAGCAGCCGGGGATCCCGCTCGTTGCGGGCCGCCGGCGAGCGGGCGCCAAGGACCCGACGCACCAGCTCGTGGAGCTGGTCGAGCTCGAACGGCTTCACCAGGAAGTCCGTGGCCCCGAGCCGGATCGCCTCGACCGCGTGGGAGATGGTCCCCTCGGCGGACATCATGATGCAGTCGCGGCTGAAGCCCGAGGCGCGGGCCCGCTTGAGGACCTCCATGCCGTCGAGGTCGTCCATGCGGAGGTCGAGCAGGATGAGGTCGAAGGCATGCTGCGCGATGGAGGCCAGGGCCTCGTTCCCGCCGCCGGCCGTCTTGCACGCGCATCCCAGGGCGCCGAGGTAATTCGCGAGCAGGGTCCGGTGCGGCTCGTGATCGTCGACGATCAGCACCGAGGCCCCGCGCAGCATGTGATCGGCGGCGAGTCCCATTGCGAGCTACTATTCGATGGTCGGACCGGGGGGTCAATGGTCTGACGCCAACGATCGTGCGGCCCGTGTCGGGCCTGCTGTGGGCCGCCGTGCCGGTCGGACTCACCCGCCGACGGTGATCGCGATGGCACCCGAGTCGCTCGACGAACCGCCCGTGTCGGTGCCCGTCGTCGCATCGGTCGAGGTGCCGGCGTCGGTGCCGATGTCGGTGTCCGAAAGGCCGCTCGATCCCGTCGCGTCGGAGGTCGTGCCATCGGACGACCCTGTGTCGGAACCGCCCGTGTCGCTCGAGGCACCGCCGCTGTCCGAGCTCGCGTCGCCGGAGGTCGAGCTGTCGCCGGAGGTCGAGCTGTCGCCGGTGGTCGAGCTGTCGCCGGAGGTCGAGCTGTCGCCGGAGGTCGAGCTGTCGTCGGAGGTCGAGCTGTCGCCGGTGGTCGAGCTGTCGCCGGTGGTCGAGCTGTCGCCGGTGGTCGAGGTCGTCGCGTCGCCAGTGGTCGTCACGTCGCCGGTGGTCGTCGCGTCGCCGGTGGTCGTCGCGATCGTCGTGCTCGAGGTCGTCGCATCGGTGTCGACCGGCTTCTGCGTGCACTCGACCGCGAGACACTCATAGCCGGGGTTGCAGTCGGAGTCGCGCAGGCACTGGGCGGGCCGACAGCCCGTGGTAGCGAGCAGAGCGAGGCCGATCGTGGCGAGCAGGGTCGAGGCGCGATCCATCAGAAGTTCATCCTCACGCCGAAGGTCTGATCCAGCTTCGCGAGCGCGGCGCCCTTCATCAGGTCGCTGCCCCACACGTAGCCCGTGCCGGTGAACTCGGCCATGAGCGCCACCCGGGGGTGCAGCGCGACCGAGAGGCCGACCCCGCCCTGGACGCCGAGCAGGCTGTACGGCGCGAAGAAGATCGGCAGCGCGCCGACGGCCCAGACCCGGACGCGCTTGCCCGGAAGCCGCGCGCGGAGCTTCGGCATCAGGCCAACGCCGATGCGCCCCTCGACCTCGAGGGCGATGGTCGGCGCGAACTCCAGCCACTGCAGCTGCGGGTGGACGAAGCCGACCTCCGCCAGCAAGAACGTGGGCGAACGCGACGCATAGGTCTTCCGGGCCACGCCCGCCAAGCTGATGCCGGTCCCCGCCAGGATGCTGGCGCTGACCTCCAGCTTCTCGGCGGGCCCGACCGAACCGATCGCCCCACCGCACATCACCGACGCCACGAGCCACGATCCGATCATGCCGACTTCCTCAGGGGATCGACGCGACCGGCCCGCAGAGCCCGGATGATCGCGACGTGGTGGTACCGAACCCGATCGGCGGGGACCGCCGCGAGCCGCTCGAAGAACGCGTCGACGTAGGGCGTGCGCCGCGTGAAGACGACGCTGCCGTCGGGCCGGAACACCTGGGTCCGCACCGCGCACTGCGGCGACCCGAGATCCTCGGTCTGCACGTGGAGCCGCTGGCCGTCGTGGTCGATCTCTTCGTTCACGCCGGCGCGGGCGACGGTATCGATGGCGGGCCCGCGCCACAGCTCGCGCGCCAGGGCGTCGATGTCCGTGGCGGCGCGCGCCGTCGGCTCGACGACGCACAGCGGCCGCGACTGGCGGATCGAGCGTCCGACCGCGGGATCGTCGGCGATCGAGGCGGCCAATCGCACCTGGCCGCCGAGGAATCGCCCCGCGAGATCGTGCAAGAGGTTGGCGACGCGGCGCGCTTCGGCAGGAGAGGTGCGGTTGACCACCAGCGACGTCGCGCGATGCAACGCCGCCCGGACGTCCGCGCCCTCGTTGCCCATGCGACGCAGGGAGCCCTCGTCGTGGTCGCGACGCTGTACGCCGGTGCGTTGCTCGACGTCGCGGAGCGTCGCGGTCTTGATGAAGGCGAAGCAGTTCTGCAGGCTCGTCGGCTCGCCCGTGGTGACGACGACGCCGACGTCCGCGGCGAGGTAGAGATCCAACGTGTTGAAGCTGGTGCCGGCCCCGAGATCGACCACGACGAGGTCGCAGGGGAGGGTGCGAATGTGTCGGATCAGCTTCTGCTTCTGCGCATGGACGGGGTTGGCCGATCCCAGGCACTCGCCGTCGCCGGCCACGAGCGTCAAGCCATCCACGCCGGTGGGCGTGGCGATCTCGGCGAGGGTGGCGGCGCTGCGGTCGAAGAAGTGCGAGAGCGTGCGCGGCGGTCGAGCGCAGCCGAGCAGCGTGTCGAGGTTCGCCCCGCCGAGGTCGCCGTCGACGAGGACGACGCGTTGGCCCAGTTGGGCCATGCGGACCGCCACGTTGCACGCGACGACGCTCTTGCCGACACCGCCCTTGCCGCCTCCGAACGCCCAGACCCGGGGTCCGTCCGCGGTGGGACGCGAGGAGGACGCCTCACCTGGCGACGTCGTGACACGGGGACGCATGCGAGGGACCCATCGAGCAAGACCGATGCCACCCGCGCCGTCGCGCTCGTGCGTTTTCGGGACACCCTTCGCGCCTCAACCGTCGCCGCCTGCGGCCGATGCACATCCGGGAACGAGCCGAGGAACCGCGACATGAACCACGCGCCCAGGATCCTGATTGTCGATGCCGACACCGGCCACACCGCCCACCTCGTCGCGCAGGCCAGCCCTGGGGTCGTGGAGCTCATCTCCTCCACATCGGGAGACGTCGAGCGTCTGCTCGCGACCACGACCATCGACGCGGTCGTCCTGGACCTCGACGCCGACGAGGACGTCACCGCGCAGGTCGTCGGTGAGGTCGAGCGCCGCTTCGACGGCGTGCCGCTCATCGGCATCACGCATCGCGCCGACGAGGCGAAGGTCGCGTCTGCGTGTCACCTCGGCGCCGCGGCGATCCTGGTGAAGCCGTTCGACGTCGACGCGGTGATCCAGGTGTTGCGTACGCCGACCGCCGACGCCGGGTTCTCGGGCTCGTGCACCGGGGTGCCCACGGCGCAGCTGCTCTCACTCCACTGCGCCGCGGCGCATGACGGCGTGCTCCACCTGCGGGTCGCGGCGACGAGCACCCGACCCGAGCGCAGCGGCGTCGTCTTCTTCGAGGCCGGCCAGCCGGTGCACGCCACCGCGGGCGGCGTGGTCGGGGCCGACGCAGTGCATGCCATGCTGACGTGGCGCGACGCCGAGGCGACGTGGGTGCACGGCATCACGCGATCAGCCCGCACGATCGTCGGTCGATGGGAGGGCATCTTCGCCGGGACCGCCCGCACGACGACCGACGCGCCCGAGCTCGATCGCATGGTCGCGCTCGCGCACCCGGAGGTCGTCGAGAAGCTCGCCCGGCTCGCGCAGACGCCCGACGTACTCGGCGCGTTCTTGCTGCGCCACGCCGAGATCATCACCGGTCGCTGCGTGCCGGCGCTCGACGAGGCGCTCGCGGCCCGGGCCCTGTGTCGGCTGGCCCATGTGTTCTTCGACGTCGAGGCCCAGCCGCAGGCGGGCGCCGACGGCGAGATCCAGGCGGTCATCGGCGATGTCCGGCTCGTGCTCGATCGCATCGGTCCGCGTGAGGCGGGGTTCCAGGTCGGCGTCGTCGTGCGCCAGGCCGCGCCGGTGTGCAAGAGCCTGCGCCGGTTGCTGCGGCAGATCGACAGCTCGTTCGTCCGGGCGGCGCCGCCGCAGCGCGAGCCGACCCGTGGATCCAACGATCCGGTCCAGCGCGTGCGCGTCTCGGCGGTCGCGTAGCTGCGGCGGGCTACGGGCGACAGAGCCCGCGCTCGCGGGTGACGACGGCGGGGTCGGTCGCGAGCTCGGCGAGGTCGCAGTGGAGCGTGGGCACGAACGGGTTGTTGCGCAGCGTGCGGTCGGCGGCCTCGAGCGCGGGCCCGCGCTGCCCGGCGCGCAGCAGCGCCCGGGTCTGGGCGGCCGCGAGGTTCGCGTCGTCGGGGGCCTCGGCCGCCGCGATCGCGAGGAGCTCGACCGCCTCGCGCCAGCGCTCGAGCTCGACGTAGAGCTTGCCGAGCCGCCGCGAGAGCGTCGGGTCCTTGCGCGCACGGGCGTCGACCGCACGCGCCTTCTCGTACTGCAGCGCCGCCGCCTCGAGGTGGTCGCGTGACTGGAGCAGCGCGCCGAGGCGCGCGTGCTGGCGGGCCTTGCCGCCGCCGAGCTCGGAGAACACGTCCCCGATCTCGTCCGGATCGGCATCGCCCTCCTTGAACTTCGGGGTGTCGATCGCCCCGTCGCGCCCCTTGGCGGTGCGGGTCTTCGTGACGCGCTTCCACTCGGTCTCGAACGCCGCGAACTCGTCACCCCATGCCGTGGCCAGCGCGGTCTTGGCGTCGTCCCCGGCGAGGACGCGGTCGAGCAGAGTGGTGATCCCCACGGTGCCGCGGCGCTCGCGGAGCAGTGCGAGCATCGTCTCGACCTCGGCGTAGGCGAGGGCGGCCAGCTCGGCGGAGGGCAGCATCGCCACCGACGGGTACATCTCTTCGAGCGTGACGAGGTCGTCGCGTACGATCGCCTGGTGCAGCCGGAACGCCACGGCGGGATCCAGCGGCTCGGGGGTCTCGCGGCGCCAGCGGGTCTCGTAGAGCTTCGCCAGGCCCTCTTGCAGCCACACCGGAGCGAGGTTGCCGGTGCGCAGCGTCAGCAGGTAGTGCACGTACTCGTGCACCGCGGTGTCGAGCCAGCCATAGCCGTGGACCATGACGCGCGGCGTGATCATCACGACCCGTCGGTGCTTGGTCACGCCCACCGTTCCGGTGGTGCGGATGTTCGCGATCGTCAACGGGGTGACCATCGCGAGCTTGGTCGGATCGTCGAGGAACTCGAAGCGAACCGCGTGGTCTGGCAGCACACCGAGCTCGGTCCCGAGGATCGCGCGCGCCTTGGCCATCGCCTCGAACAGGTACGGCGCGAGCACGGCATCCTTGGCGTCGGCGAACACGGCCTGCACGTGACCGTCGGGGCTGGTGAGCGTGACCGCGGCGCCCAGGGCCTTCTGCGCGCCGCGGGCGAGCGCGAGGTAGTGCCGCGCCTCCTCGGCGATCGCGTCGGTACCGTCGAGCCCGCCCTGGGCGATCGCCTCCGCGAGGATCTGCTCGGCGTCCGCGTATCGACCCTCGTAGATCGCCACGACCGCGAGCTTCACCTGCTTCTCGTTGCCTTCGGCCACCTCGCCGAGGGCCCGTGTCGCGGCGGTCACATCCCAGCGCCCGAGTGCGGCGTCGACCTCGGACACGTCGTCGTCCGCGCGGGCGCTCGACGTCGCACCGAGCAGGCAGGCGAGGACGGCGACGCAGGCGCGGCGGTGTCGGCGGGTCATCGGAGCAGCTCCTCGTAGTAGCGGCGGACCGGGTCGACGAACCCGGTCGGGGCGTCCTCTCGCATCGCGTCGAGCAGGGCGTCGCGGAGCGTGCGATCCCGCTCGGCCTCCGTCGACGCATCACCGCTCGCGCCCGCGGGGGGCGGCGGCGGCCCGCGTCGGAGGCTGTCGATCGCGTCTTGCAAGCCCTGCCACGCCTGACCCTGGCCACCGATTGCCTCGCGCGGGGTCTTCTGGTCGAGCGCGCGGCTGCTGCGGCCCATGCCGGAGTCGGCGCGCCGCATGCCTTGGCGTCCCGCGGGCGGGAGCAGATCCCCGAGCTCGCCGCGAAGCACCTCGGCGGCGCGGTCACGCAGCCCCTGCTGGCGTTCCCCGAGCGCGTCGAACTCCTTGCGCTCGGCGTCGGGCAGCACCTCGGTCACCGACGGGAGTTTGCCGTCGAGCTCGTCGCGCAGCGCCTCGGCGCGGCCCTGGGCGCGCTCGAGCGACTTGCCCTCCTGCTCGCGCCGCTCGGCCCCCGAGAGCGCCCGCGTGATCCCGTCGAGCGCCGCATCGGCGGCGTCGGCGAGCTCGAGGGCCGACGGCTCGCCTGCGCTGCTCGCCTGCTCGAGTCGATCGAGCGCTGCAGTGGCGTCCTCGAGCCCGCGTCGGGCTTCGCGGCCCAGCCGCGCGTCGTTGATCTCCTCCAGCATCTCGCGAATGGCCGCGCCGCGCTTGCGGGCTGCGTCGGCATCGGCGGCCGAGGCCTTCCGATCGGCCACTGCCTCGCGCCAGTTCCGCTGCAGCTCCCCGGTCCGATTGCGCAGCGCTCCCTCTTCGTCCTGCAGCCGGCTGAGCTCGCGCAGCAGCTCGATGCGCTTGCGCTCCTCCTCCGACAGGGGGCTCGCGGGCCCGCCCTCGCCGGCCTGCTGCTGCACCTGGTCGCGCATCCGCGACACGTCGTCGAGCTCCCCACGCGCGCGCTCCAACGCGCGGTCGACCTCGCCACGTTGGAGCATCGCCTGCAACTCCTCGTCGGCTGCCATCTGCTCCAAGATCGCGAACGCGTCGGAGTTCATGTACTCCTGCTCGAGTTCGTCGCGCAGCTGCGCGCGAATCTCCGAGAGGCGGCGCAGATCCTCGCGGCGCCTCTGCTCGAGCTGCTCGATCTGATCGCGCACCGTCTCGTCGCCGGCCTGCAGGGCCTCGAGCAACTCGATGAGCTTGCGCTGGGTCGCCTCGAGGCGCGCGACGAGGGCTTCGAGGCGCTCGAGCAGCATGCCGTCGACCATGTCGTCGAGTCGGATGATCTCGTCCTCCAGCGCCACGCGCATCTGAGCGTGCACCGGTGAGATGCGGCCGAGCTCCGCCGTCGCGCGCGGCGGATCGTCGATCTCCAGCCCTGGCACGAGCGCGGCGTGGGCCGCCGATTCCTTCCGATGGATCGCAAGCAGGCGCGCATGGATCCCGGCGAGCGTCTTGGCGTCGCGATCTTGCGCCAGTGCGTCGACCGAGATCGCATCCACCGTCGCGGCCATGCCGGTCAGGAGCGCTTCGATCTGGGCGAGTAGGCTCCGTGCCGCCTCGACGCGTGGCGTGAGCGACGTTTCGTCGTCGGTGAACGCCGGCGTGAGCATCCGTGCGGCCAAGGCGTCGACGGCCGCGTCGCGGAGCTCGCGGAGGCTCGCGATGTTCTCGGCGTGCTCGGCTTGCTCGTCCTCGACCTGCAGGCGCATGGTCGCCGACTTCGTTCGCTTCCCCGGCCCGTCGGGCAGGGGCACCAAGCCGAGGCCGGGGTCGTTGTCGACGACCTCCAGCCAGTACAGCACCTCGTCACGCGCCGCGCCGGGGATCGTGGAGATGTCCCAAGCCGTATGGGTCCGCCACGTCCGCGTTGCGGAGGGCGGGTGCTGCGTCGGGAGTCGGTGGGTCGTGCCGTCGCCGAGCTGGTAGACGAGCTCCACCGCGGCGACGCCGAAGTCGTCCTGCGCGTTCCAGCGGATGACGACCTCGTCGTCGTCGCGCACGCTCTGCTCGGCGGGGGAGAGCGGAAGGACCTCGATCTCGGGGGCGCGATCCGGTTCGAGCTCGACCGGCAGCGCCGCCGATCGATGCGCGTCCTCTTCTTCTCCGAGGACGACGGTCCAGCTCCCGGAGCCACGGACCACGAACTCGCCCTGCAGCGTCCCCTCGGGCCCCGCCGACAGCGGCGCGCGCTCCGAGGCGGGCGCGCGGCTGAGCTCGTCGGGATCGTAGGCGACGACGACCGCACCCGCGTTGGCCACCACGCGCGGCGTGAGCGAGAGGTGGACCCGCGTGCCGGCGGGGGCACGCAGCGCGCCGCTGGGGTTGGGAACGGTCCGCTGCGGCCGCCCCGTGTGCTCCGGGTAGGTGAGTTCGAGCGAGAGCGCGGACCAGACCGGCTGGGGCGGCGGCGGCTCGCGGGCGTCGATGCCGTGCCGGAAGCGATCGAACCCCGTCGTCCAAGCGTCGAACCGGCTCGCGAAGAGGAGGGTCGCGAGAATGACGAGCGCCATGGACAGGCGACGGGCCATACGAGCGCGGCCGAGGGCGGCTCCCGGGCGGATTCGGCGGGCGGAGAGGCGTCGCTCGACATCGCCGATGTACGCCCCTCGCAGCTCCGCCGATCCGGCGCGGCCGCGGCCCTCGAGGAGATCGAACGCCCCACGGAGTTCGTGCCGCAGCGCGCCATCGAGGGGATCCGGGGGGCGGCCGAGCTCGCCGGTCGCGCCCGCGATGGTCGCCGCTGTCCGCTCGCGCGTGCCGGCGACCGCGGCGAAACGGCGTGCCGCGAACGCGAGCGCGAGGACACCGGTGCCGGCCGAAGCCAGGGTCCAGAGCTGGGCGGCGACGTCGCCCCGGAGGGTCCAGGCGGCGCCGGCCGCCGCGACGACGGCCAGGGCGGAAGCCGCCAAGGCGGCGTCGATCAGCGCTGCGAGGCCAGCGCGCCCCGCCGCGACCCAGCGGACGCGGTCCAGCAGACGTCGCAACTGCGCGCCCTCGTTCACCTTTGATCCTGCTTCGGCGAACGGGGGTGCACAGCCGGCCTCGGTCAAAGGTATAACCGGCGGGCGCGCACGCGTCATGGTCGATCCTCGTTCCAGCGGTGCTGGGCCGGCGAGGGGGCCAGGTGCCTGAATGGGCGGCCCAGGCGGCCGTCGAAGGACGAACATTCGTGGTCCCCACCGATGCCGACGACCACACGTTGGTCGAAGCCGCGAAGAGCGGCGATCGGCGCGCCTTCCAGCTCCTCTTCGAGCGCTACGAGCGCAAGGTGTACGCGGTGGCCTACGGGTTCTTGCGCAACCAAGAGGACGCCCTGGATGTCGTGCAAGACGCCTTCATCAAGGTGTTCCGCTACCTGCCCAACTTCGAGGGGCAGTCGAGCTTCTACACGTGGCTCTATCGGATCACCGCCAACCTCTGCATCGACTACCTGCGCCGCAACACGCGCAAGAAGGACGTGGAGTTCGACGACAAGCTGCGCCACGACGGTGATCCGGAGAGTTCTCCAGTCGATGCGTTGCCCGCGTCGGTTTTGGGCAGTCCCGGTGAGGCGGTAGAGAACAAGGAGATACTCGCCGCCGTCGAAGACAGCCTGAAGTACCTGAGCGACAAGCATCGCGCCGTCATCGTGATGCGAGAGCTCCAGGGTTTGTCCTATGCCGACATGGCGAAGGCCATGAACTGTTCCAAGGGCACCATCATGAGTCGTCTCTTCCACGCCCGCCGCAACATGCAGAAACTGTTGCGAGAACGACTCGAGCACCTGCCCGAACCCAGCGAAGACGCCGCTGGAGAACCCCAGACCGAGGCCGCGCTGCCATGAACTACGAGAACGACATCCCGACCCGGGCCGGTGACCTCCAGGCCTTCTTCGACGGCGAACTCGAGGGGGCGGAGGCCGAACGGATGGCCCGCTCGATCGACGCCGACGCGGAGCTTCGGACGCACCTCGACCAGATGACGCTCATGCGCGACCTGGTCGGGCGGAGCATGGAGATGCGGGCCGCCGAGGTTCCGCGCGCTCGGTTCGAGCAGATCTGGGACGAGATCGACCGAACCATCGCGCAGGACGCCCGGCCCGTCGAGGCCCCGGCCTCGTTCTGGCAGCGGGTGTGGTCGGCGGTTCGCCCGTTCCGCGTGCCTGCCTTCGCGGCCGTCGCGGCGGCGGCGGTGGCCGTCATCGCCCTCCAGAACGGTGAGCCCGACCCGGTGAATCAAGAACCGACGGTGGCGTCTGTGCCGAGGTCCGCGGAGCCCGCTCCGCGCGAGGCCGAGGGCGCCCCGGCCCCGACGCCCGCCCCGGCGATCGCCGAGGCTTTCCCTTCCCCTCGGGCGGCCGACGCCGAGATCCATGGCATCGAGTTCGGTGGGAAACAAGGCCGAATCTCGCACACCGGCGTCGTGACCGTGCTCTACGTCGAAGAAGATGCCGCCACGCAGAAGAGTGAACGCTCGCTATGACGCACCGTAGCCCCAAGTCCCGTCTGCTCGCCCCCGTCCTCGCCGCCGTGCTGGCGCCGATGACCGCGTTCATCGCCGTCGCGGTGGCGCCCATCGACGCCCAGGCCGCGGTGACGAAGGCGAACTGCCAGGTCACCACGGTCCTGATGTCGAAGGACGGCGACGGGACGATCCCGCCGGAGCTGGAGTTCATGAAGCCCTCGCTGCAGAACGACGAGTTCGCGGCCTACAAGGGCTTCCATTTGATCGAGCGCAAGGCGGTCAAGCTCGCCCTCGACACCAAGACCGACTCGTCGTTCACCAGTGGTCACCGGCTCGGTCTCACCCTGATGGGGGGCGACGAAAAGCGGCTCAAGCTGCACGCCGACCTGTCGAGCCGTGACGGCAGCAAGTCGTTGGTCTCGCTGGAGTACAGCATCGAGAACGACGGCTTGTTCATGATCGGCGCCGGCAGCTACAGCAACGACGCACACTCGGGCAAGCTGTTCTTCGCGATCCAGTGCGGCGGCGCGAGTTAGCGACGGCACGTGCGTTCCCCGCTGCGGCGACCCCCTCGGGTCGCCGCTCGCGTTCGTACTCCCTGGGAATCGAGGTCAGGGGCGTCGCGCGTAGTTCCTCGGCCCACGGTGAAGCGAGTAGTCTGGAGCCGGCGGACGGATCGACGACATGCGGCGCTCACCACCACCCAAGCCCGCGTCTCGGGCGTGGATCTGGCTGCTCGGCGCCGTCGGGTTCTGGGTGGTCGTCGCCACGGTGGGCGCCCTGCTCGCGCCTGGCTGGGCCCGCACCTGGGCCCACCGCACCCTCGTCGAGAAACTCGAGGCGAGACTCGATCTCCCGGTCGTCATCGACGCGGTCGAACTCGGTGTCGATCACGTCGGCATCTCCGGCGTCGCGATCGGTGACGGCGAGTCGCCGCTCGTGCGGATCGACGCGATCGACGTGCAGCTCGATCCTGCAGCATGGTGGGACGGCCGGCTCCGCGTCGTCGCGGTGGCCGTCGACGGCGGTCGGATCGAGGGCTCCCGTGAAGCGCTGACGGATCTCGTCCGGAGGGCGAGGGGCGGCGAGCGCGACCGCGAGGAGCCGACGACCGAGCGACGTCGCGTAGAGATCGCGGTGGACAGCGTTCTGCTGCGGGATGTCTGGATCGTCGTCGACGATCCCGACGGGGACGCGAGGGTGCGACACGCGGAGCTGCGCACGACGGCCGCGATCGACCCGTCGGACTGGAGCGCAGACGTCGAACTCGCCGACGTGCGCGTTCAACTGCGAAACTCGCCGCTCGTCACCGCTGAGCGGCTGCGCGCGCACATCGACACCGAGCGCACGGATGCTGGGCTCCGCCCATCGTTCCCCGTGCGAGTCCGCCTCGATGGGGTCGGTGCGCCGGTGACCCCGGAGATCGCCGTATCCGGCGTCGACGGCTGGGTCGAGCTCGCGGACGCTGCGATTAGTGAAGTCGCCGTCGACCTCGCCGGCGGCTTCTCGGATCGCGCGGACGAGGTCGGTGCCGACGCGCGGCTGTGGTCTGTGGCGGGACGCGTCCGCCGGGATCTCTCCGCCGGCTCGCTCTGGGTCGACATGGCGGAGTTCGAGCTGGGTCGCGTCCCCCAGGTTCTGAAGGGCCTTCCGCTGATCGAGTCGGAGCACGCGACGGTGGGCGGCCGCCTCGGCGTGGTGTTCGGCGGCGGCATCGCGCGCGTGCAAGGCGAGGTCTCGCTCGATGGACTCAACGTCGATCATCCGATGCTCGCGAAGGACCCCGTCCGAGACCTCGGCTTCGATCTCGGATTCTCTGCGGAGGTCGATCCCGCCGCCCATCGGGTGAAGGTCGATCGCGCGGTCGTCGAACGCGAGGGCATCCAGCTCGAGATCACGGCTGATCTCCTTCATCCTCCGGAACGCCGCCACCGTCGCTACCGCACCCACGCCCGCGTGCCGCCGGTGCCATGCCAGGCGGTGCTCGACGCGATCCCGGTCGAGTTCGTCCCGAGCCTCCAGGGCTTCGTTCTCGACGGCGAGTTCGATCTCGATGTCCGATTCGATGCCGACTACTCCGATCTCGATCGCATGGTGCTCGATGGGCGGGTCGGCATCTGGGACTGCGTCGCGAAGCAGGTCCCCGCGCACGCGTCCACCGAGCGCCTCGCCGGCGGGTTCACGCACCGCGTCACGATGCGCGACGGCCGGCAACGCTCGGTCCAGCTGTTCTCGCACTCCGGGTCGTTCACCCCGCTGCAGCAGATCTCGCCCTACATGGTCCAGGCGGTGCTCACCACAGAGGATGGGGGGTTCTGGCGCCACCGCGGGTTCCTGCCCTCGCAGTTCCGGACGGCGATGCAGCGCAACCTCGCGGCCGGCAAGGTTCGGCTCGGGGCATCGACGATCACCATGCAGATGGTGAAGAACGTGCTGCTCTCACACGAACGCACGCTGTCGCGGAAGTTCCAGGAGCTGTTCCTCACGTGGTGGGTCGAGACTGCGCTGAGCAAGGAACGGATCATGGAGATCTATCTCAACGTGATCGAGTTCGGTCCTGGCGTCTACGGGATCACGCGGGCGGCCCGACACTATTTCGGCAAGTACCCCGAGGAACTCACCCCGCCCGAAGCGGCGTATCTCGCGTTGATGTTGCCGAGTCCGGTGCGTCGGCACGTCCACTACTGCCGCGGAGGCCCGAGCCCGTCCATGCAGGTCAAGCTCGCGCGCATCCTGTCGATCATGCGCGAGCGCAACCGACTTTCGGAGGAGGAGTACCTCGCATGGCGTGATGTGCCACTGCAGTTCGACGGCAACGATCGCGGGAGCGAGGGCGCATGCCTGGCCGAGATCGACGCGCTGCTCGCCGCGCAGGGCGGGCAGCGGGCGTTGAGCGGCCTGCTCGGCGACGGCCAGGCGAGCCCCGAGTCGGGCGACGAAGCCGCCGCCGACGCGCCGAGCGATCCGCCGCCGCGCGTGCGCTGGAGCCCGAGCGCTGAGGATCCGGCCGAGGCGGACGCGCCGGGGCGACCTGCGATGGAGGAGACGCTCGGACCGGAAGGCGAGACGTGGTGACCACGGCCGTCGCGCTGGCCGCGTTGCTCGCGACGCCCCCATCGAGATCTCCGCTGCCTGCGATCGCGCGCGTCGGTGCCGGCGAGGTGATCGTCGATGCGAGCGCGCCGCTGCGGCCCCCTTCGCGGGGCCGCGTCCACGGCCACGCGCGGCTCGGTCTGAGCTTCGGTGTGATCGCCGAGGACCCTGCGGCGGTGGTCGAACCCGGCGTCGCGCTGGACCTGCGTTCGATCGCGCCTTTGCGCCTCGGATTCGCCGTGCCCCTGCGCCTTCGGCTGTTCGACCGCGCGCCCGACGACCGCGGACCCCTGCGCCTGCGCGACTGGGACGAGGTCGGCGATTACCTCGCGGTCATCCGCCTGCTCGAATACCGGGACGACCACGCCATCGGTCGTCGCGGGCACGCCCACGTCGAGGTCGTGCTCGGTGTCCAACGCGACGTCGTGCTCGGTCACGGTAGCCTCGTGCGCGGCTGGGCGAACGGACTCGACATCGATCGGCGGCGCAGCGGTCTCGAGGCGCTCGCGGAGATCCGCGGCTCCCTGCTCGATCAACCCGCGTCGGTCGTCGTGCAGGCGCTCGCCGGCGACCTCGCGGGCTCGCAGATCCTCGGCGCGCGCGTGCAGGGGCGCTGGGCGGGCGCGGGGCTCGGGGCGTCCGTCGTGGGCGATCCGACCGCGCCACGGCGGCTGGTCGTCGACGCTGGCGATCCCACGGCGTTCGAGCTCGGACGCGGTGGACGATTGCGGAGCGCCGGGCCGCGCGGCGTCGTGGCTGGCTCCGTGGAGCTCGAGTACCGCGCCACCGATCGTTGGCGATGGAGCGCCGGTCCCTACCTCGACCTCGACATGGTGGGCGGCCTCGGCCGCGGCTTGCACCTCGGCGCCGATGCCGAGGGCCGCCTCGGCCGCCGCCGCGACGTCGAGCTCGGCGCCACCGCGGAGCTCACGGTGGGAAGTTCGGGCTACGACCCCGCGTACTTCGACGTGTTCTACGGCGCGACGCGCTGGCAAGGCCCACTGCTCGGGACCGCATCGTCGGTCCCCGCGGATGTCGACGCGGCGCTGCCGAAGTACGCATGGGTCCGCGGCAACATCCCCGCCGGGGTCGGCGGCATGGGGGCGCTGCGGTTCTCGCACGCCCGCGGCGCGCAGGCGCGGGTCGAGTACCGCGCCCGTCCCGGCACCCTCGGGCACACCTTCGCCCTCGTCGTCGGGGCGGATCTGCGTCGCGTCGGCTTGTTCGCCCGCTTCGCCCACCGCGGCGACCGCCATGGGTTCGAGCCGCGCGCCTCGGGGACGCTTGCGCAGCTCGAACTCCGGGTGCCCGTGCTGCGGTGGCTCGACGTCGATGCGATGGCCGGGTGGACCTTTGGGACGCGGGTGGATCCGCGGTCCGGCGCCGACGGCGGGTCCCTCGTGCGTGGGGCGGGACTGGTGCTGGCGGGCGTGGCGGGGCGCATGCCGTGGTGAACGGCCCCTCGGGTGGTCACGATCCTCGCCAGGGGCCGTGGCCGCGGTACGATGCGTGGCCCCTCGCCGCGCCGCCGCGCAAGACGATGCCGCCCTCGCGCGCCAAGAAGGTCCTCGCCGTCCTCGCCGTGCTCTTCGCACTCGGCGCGCTCGCCAGCGTCGCGACCGTCGCCGGCGTGTTCTGGTGGTATGCCCGCGGGATCAAGGACTTCGACGAGGAGGGCCTGCGGAACTACCGTCCGCCCCAGGTCACTCGCATCCTCAGCCGCGACGGCGAGGTCATCGGCGAGATCTACACGCAGCGGCGCACGCTGATCCGCTACGCCGACATCCCGAGCCACGTCGAGAGTGCGTTCCTCGCCGCGGAGGACGCCGACTTCTTCCACCACGAGGGCATGGACGTGCTCGGGATGGTGCGCGCGCTCGTCGTCAATCTTCGCGCGGGGGAGGTCCGTCAAGGCGCGTCCACGATCACCCAGCAGGTCGTGAAGATCTTCTTGCTGTCGGACGAGCGGACGCTCGAGCGCAAAGTGCAAGAACTCGTGCTCGCGCGCCGCCTCGAGCAGGCGTTCACCAAGCGCGAGATCCTCGAGCTGTACCTCAACGAGATCTACCTCGGTCATGGGCGCTACGGCATCGAAGAGGCGTCGCGATTCTACTTCGGCAAGAGCGTCCGCGAGATCGATCTCGGCCAGGCGGCGTTGCTCGCGACGCTGCCCAAGGCGCCCGGACGCGACTCGCCGCTGCGTGACCCCGACCATGCGAAGCGTCGGCAGACCTTCGTCCTCAACCAAATGGTGAGCCATCAGCTCGCCACCGCCGAGGAGGTCCGACCGTTCCTCGAGGGCGGCCTGGGGCTCGCGCCGGAGTCGGCGCGGCCCCGCATCGAGCCCGGCGCCGAGGAGTTCGTCGACGAGGTCCGCTCCCGGCTCGAGGCCGAGTACGGCGCCGATGCGCTGCCGTACCTCGGCGCCCGGATCGAGACCACGGTGTCGCTGCCGATGCAGCGCGCCGCTCGGGCGGCGCTCCTCGACGGCCTGCGAGCGCTCGACGTCCGCCAGGGGTACGGGCACAAGCTCGCGCCGGCGAAGGCGAAGGTGCGCGCGCAGGCCCAGATGCACGGCGACGCGCCGATCGCCGTCGGCGAGACGTACCTGGCGATCGTCGAGGCTCCGGACCCGTCGCTGCAGGGCGGCGTCACGGCGACGATCGGTTCGCGCCGGGTGTTCGTCCGCGTGGCCGCGGGCTCCCGATACGCCGAGCCCGACGTGTCCCTCGCGACGCAGTTCCCCGAGGGCGCGGCGATCGACGTGCGGATCGCGATGGCGGCCGGGGCCGAGGGCTCGCCCGCGCCGGGGGGCCTCGCGCTCGCCGAGCTCGCAGAAGGCCCCGAGGCGTCGGTGGTCGTCGCCGACGTCGACACCGGTGAGGTCGTCGCGATGATCGGCGGCTCGCACTACGCCACCGGCGAGTTCAACCGAGCGGCCCGCGCTGCCCGCCAGCCCGGCTCGGCGTTCAAGCCGTTCGTGTACGGCGCGGCGATCGAGTCGAAGCAGTTCTCGGCCGCGACGCTCGTCTCCGACTCGCCCGAGATCTACGAGAAGTGGCGGCCGACCAACTTCGAGGCCGACGTCTATCGCGGCGACATCCGCCTGCGGGTGGCGTTGGCGCAGTCGGTCAACACCATCGCGATCAAGCTGGTCGATCGCATCGGCATCGACGTGGTGAAGGACTTCGCCCAGCGCGCGGGCATCACGTCGCGACAGCCCGATGACCTGTCGATCGCGCTCGGGACCGGCGAGGTGACGCCGCTCGAGCTGCTCGGCGGCTACATGACCCTCGCGCGAGGGGGGAGCCGGCGCGCACCTGCGATCATCCGGCGGATCTCGTTCGCCGACGGTCGCGTCGTGGTGCCTGACCCCGCCGATGCGCAGGTCATCGCCCCCGAGGTCGCGTTCGTGCTGACGAGCATGATGACGTCCGTCGTTCAGGTGGGCACGGGGACGAGGGCCAAGGCGCTCGGTCGACCGGTGGCGGGCAAGACCGGCACGTCCGCGGATCACCACGACGCGTGGTTCGCCGGGTTCACGCCGCGGACCGTCGCGGTCGCCTGGGTCGGCTTCGATCGGCCGCGTCCGCTGGGGAAGGCCGAGACCGGTGGTCGCGCGGCGGCCCCCATCTGGGTCGATGCGGTGAAGGCCGCAGAGACCGGCCCCGGGCGGGACTTCACGCCGCCAGCGACGGTCTCGGTCCGGCGCATCGACGCGGCGACGGGCCTGCTCGCCCCGCCCGAGGGCGAACTCCAGACCCTCGAGGAGTTCTTCGTCCCCGGGACCGAGCCCGTGGACGAGGCGATCGTGGGGGCGCAGCCCTCCGGCGATGTACTGCTCGACCTCTACGACGACCCGGGTCAGCCTGCGCCCGACGTCCCGGGCGGCCGACCCGACGGCCGAGAGGCACCGCGGGACCGGCCCGACGGTCGCGACGCACCGCGCGAGCCCTCCGGCCTCCCTTCGCTCACCGACCTGCCGGACTGACCTGCCGGACGACCCGCCGCTACTGCGGGTCGATCAGGACCTCTTGGCCGACCTGCACGCGGGTCTCGTCTTCGAGCACCGCGGTGAGTTCGTCCTCGAGCGCCCGCTTGTCGTAGCCCGAGAAGTCGATCCCGTCGAAGAACCGATCGTAGGTCTTCGAGATCGTCAGCTCCTTCGGGAAGTCCTCGGTGTGATCGATCGTGAGCGGCGTGCCATCCTCGACGGTGCTCAGGTCGAGCGACACGCGCTGACTCTGGGTACCGCGGAGCTCGAACTCCAGGGGGACCTCCTGGCCGGGCAGCGCTGCGCCGCCCCGCAGGTACACCGTGGTGCCGTCGACCGCATCGTTCTGCGGGACCGTGTGCCGGGTGTCCTGGCTGCCCGGTTCGATGACCGGCATCGTGTACTGGCCGTAGTCGACGACGAGCTCGCAGTAGTCGCCGGGATCGACCTTGCGCCCCGCGACCGTCAATGTCTGGAGATCTTCGACGCGGAGGTCTTCGGGGCAGGGCCCCCAGAACATGTTCAGCGGGTGCTCGTTGCCGCTGCAGGACACCAGGGTCACCTGTTCGATCGTGACGAAGGACTCGACCAGCGTGATGTTCCAGCCCGCGTCGGACTCGAACACTCGCGGCTGATTGCCCTCGCCGCGATCCGGGAACGTCCCGTCTTCCGGCGTCGCGTGGTGGGTGGAGAACACGTAGAGCAGCGCGCCGCCCGGTTGCAGCGCGTCGCAGCCCCCGAGCATCGTTGCGCCGGCGAACGCGAGAGAGAGTCCAAGCCGTCGATGGTTACGGTGCATGGGACGAGGCAGGGTGACACTATCAGAGGGGGAAGGCACGTCACAGGTCGCGTCGCTGATTTCACGGCGACCACTGATGCCCGAGGCGGTGCCCGAGGCGGGCCACGAGAGACGGCCGTGTCGAGCGAGCGATTCAGCGGCGCGCGCAGGGGAATTGACCTCGCTGATCCTTCGCCGGGTGGAGTCGAGCCGGTGGCGCTCGCATACCGGACACGAAACGTCAGGCGAAGCACAGTGGTTTCCACGAGCGAGCCAGGCCGGTGCAAGGCGCGTCGTGTGACTTGGATCGCCTCGGCGATCACCGCGTCGCGCCGGAGCGAGATCGAGCGAGGTGCGTCCGGGCGATGCGCGCCGCGCGGCCAAGCGACCCGTCGGACGGTGGCGGCTTCGCCCGCGTGGAACACCGCCGCGGTCCCGCGAGTACGGGGCCAGTGCTAGCCTCCAACCGTGGCCCGACATAGCGTCGCCGAACTCTGGGGAGCCGCTCGGCACCCGGCCGCCGCCCCCGGCGGTGCGCTCGCGCGCGTCCCGACCGGGCAGCTGCCCGCGATCCGTCCCGAGGACACCCTCGCGGCCTTCGTGCAGCGCCTGCCGGTCTCCCCCGCCGCGATGATCGTCGGAGGCCTCGGGCTCGCGGCGCTCGGGGCCCTCTTCGCGGTGGTCCTCTCCTCGGGCTTCATCGGGGCGGTGCTGTTCGGCGGCATGTTGACCTTCGGCGGCGGCGTGGCGCTGCTGGGGCTGCGCAAGGCCAGCGTCTCGGTGCCGACGCCGACTCCGGCGCCCCAGGTCGATCCCCACGTGCTGGCCGAGCGGACGCGTCGGGTCCACGCCGTCCTCGCACGGGGCACGACGACCTTCGAGGGCCTGCTCGCGCAGCTGCGGTGGACCGATCGCGCCTTGGTCGAGACCTTGGTCGCGATGAAGGACTCTGGAGCGATCGTCGAGGACCTCGATCTCGACAGCGGCGAGTGGGTCTATCGTCTGCAGTACGGCGACGCGATCGGGACCCCGGCCTCGATGACGCTCGCGGATCGTCAGCAACACTGGGGAGCGGCATGAAGGACAAGAGCACCGCGGCGATCCTCGCCCTCTTCATGGGCACCATCGGCGTCCACAAGTTCTACCTCGGGCGCATCGGGGCCGGAATCGCGTACCTCATCTTCAGCTTCACGTTCATCCCCGCGATCCTGGGCGTGATCGACTTCTTCGTGCTCGCGTTGATGGACCAGGACGAGTTCAACCGCCGCTACAACGGCCATGCGTTGAACCCGGGCGTCGTCGTGAACATGCTGCCTCCGGCAGGGTATCCGCCTCCGGCCGGCTACCCATATCCGCCGCCATACCCTCCGCCGACGGTGCACCCCTCGCACGCGCACCCGGGCGCGATGCAGCCGCAGTACATGCACGGCCAGCCGTATCCGCAGCAGCCGCCCGTCGCCGCCCACGCGCCCGCGCCGGTGCGGAGCATGGACGAGCTCGCGCAGCAGCTCGAGCGACTCAACGAGCTGCGCATCGCCGGCTTGCTCACGGACGAGGAGTTCGCCCAGCAGAAGGCGCGGCTCCTGGCGTCGATGTGATGGTGGGGTGGAGTCGAAGGGCCGCATTGCTGGGCCTCGGAGGTGCGGCGTTGTCGTGTGCCGCGCGACGTCCATCGGCGGTCCCGCGCCCCGGGTCCGCGGTTGGCGGCCTGGTCACGACCGACGCCGAGCTCGACGCATTCGCCGAGCTGCAGGGGCTGTGCGACGGCGTGCAGGCGCCCGACGCTGCCGAGTGGGCCGAGCACCGCGCGGCGGTCCGCGCTCGGCTGGTCGAGCTCGACCTCGCAGCCATCGTCCTCGAGCCCGGGCCCAACATGAGCTACGTGGGCGGGCCGTCGTGGGGGCGGTCCGAGCGACCGTTCCTGCTGGTGCTGCCCCGCGAGGGGCCGCCGGTGATCCTGTGCCCCGCGTTCGAGCGACGCACCGTGCTCGAGCGGGTCGCCGATCACGAGCTACTGCTGTGGCGCGAGCACGAGGACCCGTTCGCCCGCGCGGGCTCCGGGCTCGCGGGCCTGCACGGCCAGCGCATCGCGGTCGATCCGACGATGCGGCAGTTCGTCGCCGCCGGGCTCGAGCGCGCGTGGCCGACGGCACGCTGGGTCCGTGAGGACGTCGCGGTCGGGCCGTGCCGCATCATCAAGCGCCCCGCCGAGCTCGCCCGGCTGCGGACCGCCAACGAGGCGACGCAGCAGGCGATCGCGGCGGTGCGGCGGCGCGTCGTGGTGGGGACGCCGCAGTCGGAGATCCAGGGGTGGGTCGAGCAGGCGCTGCGCCGCGCCGGCCTCGAGGATCCGTGGGTCCTCGCGCTGGTCGGGCCCGCCGCGTCGTTCCCCCACGGCACCGCCGAGTCCCGCGAGGTGCGGCCCGGTGACGCGGTGCTGATCGACACCGGAGGATCGCTCCACGGCTATCGATCCGACATCTCGCGCACCTTCGTCGTGGGCGATCCGAGCGCGGCATTGCGACGCGCATGGGACACGGTGGCGGCGGCCCAACGTGCGGCGCTCGCCGCGATTCGACCCGGCGTGACGACCGGCGCCATCGATGCGGTCGCGCGTGCCGTGATGGCCGAGGCCGGCTACGGCGCGGATGATCGCTACTTCACACACCGCCTCGGCCACGGCATCGGTCTCGAGGTCCACGAGCCACCGTACCTCGCGGGTGGGACGCCAACCGTGCTCGCCGCGGGCATGACGATGTCCGACGAGCCAGGCATCTACGTGGCCGGGGAGTTCGGCGTGCGGCTCGAGGACATCGTCGTCGTCACGGCCGGCGGTGCCGACGTGTTCGGCGAGCTGGGCGCGCCGAGGCTCGAGTAGCGACTCAGGCGTGGTGCTGCTGCGGCAGCGAGCGCACGCCGACGCGGGCGAGCAGGGCCGCCGGGAGCGCGCAGTAGGGCGCGTAGACCAACGCGAAGATCAGCGTGTCGGTCGGTGGGAGATCGCCGAGGAACTCGACGGCCACGTGAACCACCATCGAGTACGACATGGCGCACGCGTAGACCAGCGCCGGGACCCTCAGGCGCAGGTCGCCGCGCCACAGCGCGCGCGCGGCCCAGAGGTAGAACGGTCCGAACGCGAACGCGGAGATGCCCGACATCACCCGCAGGAACAGCGGATTCTGGGCGACCAACGGGTCGTAGCGGGTCCCGAACTGCCAGAGCATGCGTCCGAACGGATCGGCGCTGTCCGCCGCGACGAGATCGAGGGCGGCAGCGCGATCGAAGAGGAACGACGTCGCCGCGAACGCGACCATCGTCGCGACGAGGAACGCATCGTACAGCGGGCGGCGGTCGAGGGCTGGCGTCGGTATCATGGGCTCCCTACGGGCGCTGGAGCGCGACCAACGTCAGGCCTTCGCGGCCGGTGTCCTTGTCCAGCTTGCCGTCGATCTCCGCGTAGCGGAGCATCGGGTTGCGCGAGCGGTTCTTCTTGTCGGCCAGTCGCGCACGGAAGTCGTCGAGCGGCTGGACTTGGTACGCCCACAGATCGGCGTGCACCCACTTCTTGCTGTAGATGGTCCGCAGCACCATGCTGGTCTCGGTCGACGGCAGCGCCGACACGCTGTCGACGAACGACGGGATATACTTGAAGTACTCCTCGGCGTTGCTCATGTAGAAGGCCTGGACCGTCACGCCGAGGGCCTTGCACACCTCGCCCACGGTCTTCAGGCTACGGTCGCCCGCGAGGTTGCCCGGCATCATGCGGACGCGGCCGGCCTGGTACATCGCGCGGACGTGGGCGTAGTTGTCGGGGTCGGACAGCCACGTCGTCGGCTTGCCGTCGCGATTGCGGGCGATGACCCGCTCGAGGTGGCGGTACACGGTCTCGCGGGCGGTCGCGAAGCCACGGAGCAGGCGGCCACGTGCCTTCTCGTCGAGTGAAGCGAAGGCCTCCTCCAGGGTCGCGCGCGTCGTTGCTTCGTTCTTCTTGTGCCACGCGTCGACCAAGGCCCGCGGGGTGTCGTGGGCGAGCACCAGCACCTGGTACATGCGCTGCAGGTCGACGACGCGATAGTCGATGTCCATCAAGAACGCGAACTCGGCCCGCTGCACCGCCATCATCGTGAAGTTCATGTCGGAGCCGACGCCGACGTACGCGCCGCCCTTGTTCGCGATGAAGTCGAAGTAGAGATCGTGGCGCGTCTCGTTGCTCTGGACGTAGTGGATCTCGACGGGGATCGGATCGTCGGCGTCGCCCGCCATGAACGCAGTGCGCTGCGCGTCGGTGAGGGGCACGAGCCCCGTGGGGCCCGTGGCGCTCGCCGACTTGGGCTCGGTGGGGGCGGCAGGTTCGGGCGCCTCGGCCTTGGCCGGCGCCGGGTCGGCCGCGGGGGCAGGCTTCGCGATGCTCGGGTCGGCGGGCGCCGCCGTCGCAGCCGTGGCCGAAGGGGCGGGTGCGGGCTCGACCGTCGCGGGATCGCGGCACGCCGCCGCCCCGAGACCGATCGCCCCGAGACCAATCGGGGCGAGCCGGACCAAGGGACCGGCGCAGGAGAGGATCGCAAGGGCGGCGTGGCGAACGCGCGAGCGCAGCATGGGTGCCCGACTTATGCCACGGCGGCGGCGCCGGCCGAGCATTTGGCGCTCGGGCAGCGGATGGCCGTTGGGGGGGCTTGCGCTCCGGAGCACGTCAAACCACACTGACGCCCGCCCAACCCCCATGCGCTTGCCGCGCAATACGCGTGCCGAACGGTCTCCGTCCGGCCCACGTCGGGGAGCCGGCCCTGGTCCTGCGAGCCTCGCAGCGGCTGGGCAACGGCAGTTGGGTGTCGACAAACCCTGAGGAGGGGCGATGACCGAAACGGACAGCGCAGCGCGGCCCGTGACGATCCGGGCCGAGAAGATCTCGAAATCCTATGGCGACTTCGCGGCATTGACCGACGTGTCGTTCCAGGTTCGCAAGGGCACGGTGGCGGCCTTCCTCGGCGTGAACGGGGCGGGCAAGTCGACGACGATGCGGATCCTGACCGGCTACCTCGCCCCGACCGTCGGTCGCGTCGAGGTGCTCGGCCTCGATCCCACCGACCACGTCGCGCGCATCGAGCTCGCCCGCAAGCTCGGCTACCTGCCCGAGAGCGGCCCGTTGTACCGGGACATGACGCCCGCCGAGTCGCTGCAGTTCTTCGTCGATCTGCGCCGCCTCGACGACGCGGCCAAGCGCATCGATCGTGTGGTCGAGCGCTGTGCGATCGGCTCGGTGCTGCACAAGCCCATCCACAAGCTGTCGAAGGGCTACCGCCAGCGCGTCGGCATGGCCCAGGCGCTGCTGCACGACCCGGAGGTGCTCATCCTCGACGAGCCGACCTCGGGCCTCGACCCGCTGCAGATCCGCGACGTGCGAGCGCTGATCCGCGAGCTCGGCAAGGACAAGACGATCCTGCTGTCGACCCACATCCTGCAGGAGGTCGACGCGGTCGCGGACACGGTGGTGATGGTCCACGACGGGCGCATCGTGTTCACGGGCACCAAGGACGAGCTCGCCGGATCCCGCGGGATCGAGGCGCGCTTCTACGAGCTCACCGGCACCAAGGGCGCCGCGAAGGAGGTGGCGTGATGTTCGGCATCGACTTCAACGTGGTCTCGGCGATCGTCCGCAAGGACCTCCGCCAGTACCTCGGCAACCCCACGGGCTACGTGTTCCTCACGCTGTTCATCGCGACCACGGCGGCCGCGGCGTTCATGCAGGAGGGCTTCTTCGCCCGCAACCTCGCGGACCTCGCCGAGCTGAACAAGCTCATGCCCGCGATCCTCATGTTCTTCGTGCCCGCGGTGACGATGGGCGCGTGGGCCGACGAGCGCCGCGGCGGCACCGACGAGATCCTCCTGACGTCGCCCGTGCGTGACGGCGAGGTGGTGCTCGGCAAGTACCTCGGCGTGCTCGGCATGTTCACCGTGTCGCTCGGCTTCTCGGTCGCGCACGTGGCCGTGCTCGCGTACCTCGGTGACCCCGACCCGGGCCTGATGGTCTCGACGTACCTCGGCTACTGGATGATGGGCGCGCTGTTCTGCGCGGTCGGCCTCGTGGCGTCGATGTTCACCACCAACGCGACGGTGGCGTTCATCCTCGGTGCGCTCGGCTGCGCGGGCCTCGTGTTCGCCGGCAGCGAGCCGTGGGCGGCCGGCATGCTCGGCACCGCGATCCTCGGCCTGCTCTTCGCCCTCGGCTGGTTCGTGGTCCGCAGCGGCGACATCGCCGGGGCGGCCTTCGCCGGCGGCCTCGGTGCCGTCGTCGGGCTCGCGTTCTGGCTCCCGTCGCTGCTCCCGTGGCTGCACGAGGAGGGCGGCGACAACCGCTTCGTCGACGCGTTCGAGTCGCTGGCCGTCGACGCCCACTTCGCCAGCTTCGGCGAAGGCATCGTCCGGCTCGGCGACGTCCTCTACTTCGCCGGCGGCGCATCCGTGCTGCTGTATCTCTGCGCGTTCCTGCTCGGAAGGAGGCACTGGTAGTCATGGCGCTCCATGTCCGTCATCACCGCCTGATTCGTTTCTGCGCCCTGGCCGTCACCGTCGGTTCGCTGGGCTACGCGGCGACGCGCGCCCGGTCGCGCGCCGACATCACGTCCGAGGGCCTGTCCAAGCTGACGCCCGCGACCGAAGACCTCATCCGCAGCATCGCGGTCGAGCGCCCGGTGGTCGTGCACGCGTTCGTCTCGCGCGAGGTCCCGCGCGAGTACGTCGAGATCCGCCTGCGCCTGCTCAACCTTCTGCGCGAGATGGAGGCGCAGGGCGGCCAGGGCCTCACCGTGCGCATCATCGAGCCCGAGCTCCACTCGCCCGAGGCCGAGGAGGCCATGGAGAAGTGGAACATCATGCCGCGCCCGCTGGTCGACCGCGAGGGCGGTCGGCTCGAGGAGATGGAGACGTTCATGGGCCTGGCCTTCGTGTCGGGCCCGCGCGAGGAGATCATCGGCTTCCTCGATCGCGGTCTGTCGGTCGAGTACGAGATCGCCCGGGCGCTGCGCGTCGTCACGCAGGACAAGAAGAAGGTCGTCGGCATCTGGCGCACGGATGCGACGATCATGGGCAACTTCGATCTGCAGAGTAAGAGCCAGCAGCCGGCGTGGCGCATCGTCGAGGAGCTGCGCAAGCAGTACGAGGTCCGCTCGCTGAATCCCAAGCAGCCGGTCCCCGAGGACGTCGACGTGCTGTTCGTGCCGCAGCTGCCGAGCTGCGCCCAGGACGAGCTCGACAACGTCCGCGCCTACGTCGAGGCCGGACGACCCGCGCTGCTCACGGTCGATCCGTTCCCGCTGTTCGACATCCGCACGTCGCCGAAGGAAGAGAAGCTCCCGCCGCCCGGCCAGCAGAACAACATGTTCGGTGGCGGCGGCGGTGGTCCCCCGGCCGAGCCGAAGGGCGACTACGCCGGGTTCCTGCGCGACATCGGCGTGGACTGGGAGGACGAGAAGATCCTCTCGGATTCCTACAACCCGCACCCGACGCTCGAGCAGGTGCCCAAGCAGATCGTGTTCGTCGGGCCGCGGCAGGACGGCAGCAACAGCTTCGTCGGCAAGGATGCCTCGGTCGACGGCCTCACCGAGATCGTGCTGATGTTCGGCGGCGAGCTGAAGCCCGCGGCCGGCTGGCAGGACAAGTTCACGCCGCTGCTCGAGACCGGACCGACGACCGGCTGGGCGCTGTTCGAGGCGATGGTGCAGCGGCACCCGCTGTTCGGCATCCAGGGCCCGATGCCGCCGCGCCCGGGCAAGCTCGAGGACGGCCGGCTCACGGTCGTGCCGCCCGACGGCAAGCCCAAGGTGATGGCCGCGCGCATCAAGGGCGGCGCCGACGGCGAGAAGAAGGACCGCAACGTCGTGGTCATCGCCGACCTCGATCTGTTCGGGAACAACTTCTACGCGATGCACGAGCGCGGCGGTGACGTCGACGCCGACGGCCTCGACGACGTGCGCTTCGACAACGTCACGTTCCTTCTCAACGTCGTCGACGGGCTCATCGGCGACGACCGCTTCGTCGAGCTGCGCAAGCGCAAGGCCAAGTACCGGCGGCTCGCCACGGTCGACGACCTCAAGAAGGAGGAGCGGGCCGCCCGCGAGGCGCAGACCGAGGAGGCCAACAAGTCGGCCGAGGCCGAGCTCGAGGAGGCGAAGAAGTCGCTCGAGGCGGCGGTCGACGCGATCGAGCAGCGCGGCGACCTCGACGAGACGACCAAGCAGATCATGCTGAAGAGCGCCGAGCAGGCCGAGAACCGGCGGCTGCAGGCGCGCACCGAGTCGATCGAGCGCGAGAAGGCCAAGGCCGTCGGCAAGGTCGAGACCCGCTACCAACGGCAGTCCCGCGAGATCGAGGATCGCATCCGCATCGCCTCGGTGCTGCTGCCGCCGGTGCCGGCGCTGCTGCTCGGTGGCTTCATCTACCTGCGCAAGCGCAGGCGTGAGCACGACGCGATCCCGACGACCCGACGCAAGGGCGCCGCGGGCTCGCGCAAGGAAGGAGAGGGCGCATGAATCGCACAACCGTCATCATGGTCGCGCTTGCGCTCGGAAGCGTGGGCCTGGCGTGGAACATGCGGCCGCGTGACGTGGCCGCCGCGAGCTTCGAGGACACCGGCGCGCCGCTGTTCCCGGGCTTCTCCGACCCGACCCTCGCCACCGCCCTCGAGGTGGTGAGCTGGGACGACAAGGCCGCGAAGGTCATGCGCTTCGCCGTCGAGCAGAAGTCGGGCCGCTGGGTCATCCCCAGCCACAACGACTACCCGGCCGACGGCACCGAGCGCATGGGCAAGGCGGCGGCGTCGTTCATCGACGTGAAGAAGGACCTCTACTACGGCGACAACGCGGCGGAGCACGGCCAGTACGGCGTGCTCGACCCCGAGTCGGCCGATGGCAAGGGCGACGAGAAGGGCAAGCACATCACCATCAAGGACGCCTCGGGCGCGACGCTGGTGGCCATCATCGTCGGCAAGGAGATCCCCGAGAAGCAGGGCTTCTTCTACGTGCGCGCACCCGAGGAGAAGCGGGTCTACGGCGCGCGCCTCGAGCTCGACATCTCGACCAACTTCACCGACTGGATCGAGAAGGACCTGCTCAAGGTCAAGCGCGACGAGATCGTCACGATGCTCTACGACCCGTACACGGTCGATGAGCAGCAGGGCAAGGTCACCGGCAGCTCGCCGGTGCGCGCGAACCTGACGTCGGTCGACGGCAAGGACGAGTGGGTCGCGGAGCCCGGCGTCGAGGCCCCCGAGGGCAAGATCGTCGACAGCGCCAAGGTTCGGCAGATGATCACGGCGATCTCGAGCATCAAGATCGTCGGCGTCCGTCCGCGGCCCAAGCCGCTCACGCTGCAGGCCCTGCAGTCCAAGGGCTTCTTCGTGACGCCCGACGGCGCGCGGCTGTTCGGCAACGAGGGCGAGGCGCGGGTCGTCACCAAGGACGGCATCGTGTTCAGCCTCTACTTCGGCGAGATCACGTACGAGTCGGGACTCGCCCTGACCGCGGGCGCCGACGACGAGGCACCCGACGAGCCGACGACGCCCGAGATCGACGGCGAGAAGGACGAGAAGGCCGCCAACCGCTACATGTTCGTCGAGGTCGCCTACGACCCGTCGATGGACAAGGGCGAGGAGGCCCCGGTCGAGGAGCCCGAGGACGGCAAGCCGGCGAAGCCGAGCGTGCGCGGTCAGGATCGGGCGAAGCAGCTGCAGGCGCGCTTCGGCGAGTGGTTCTATGTCATCTCGGACATGAGCTACAAGCAGATCCACAAGGATCGCGGCGAGCTGTTCAAGGGCGCCCCGGCCCCGAAGGAGACGCCCGCCGCTCCGACGGGTGGGACGACGCCCGCCCCGGGTGGAGCCGCGAAGGACAAGCCGGCGACCGAGAAGGACAAGCCGGCGCCCAAGCCCCCGGCGAAGCCCGAACCGGCGACCCCGCCGTCGCCGTGAGCCGAGCGCAGCTGCGGCGTGATCGGGCGGTGGGCCGAGGTCCCACCGCTCGGTCCACGCGCGCCGGGGCGGTTGCGGGGATTCGCCCGCGGGTGCATAACCCGGCGCCGCGATGACCGAGTCGGCCGCAACGGCAACGGAGCCCCCCCAACGCGCCAAGCTGAGCTGGCGCGAGGGGTTGTTCCTGGTCGGGCCCGATCCGCTGACCTCGCCGTACTACTCGTCCGGCGCGTTGATCGTCGCGGGTGTCGGCTACACGACGCCGCTGTTCCAGATCGGTCTGTACGCGCTGCTGTTCGTCCTCGCGCCGATCTACGTCGAGGCGGTGTTGCTGACGCTGTCGAACGGCGGCACCTACGTGATGACCCGCTACGCCCTCAGCCACCTGGGGAAGCTGGCAGTCGTCGCTGCGGCGTCGGTGGGCGTCACGATCTCGTTCTCGTATGTCGCGACCGCGATCGTCAGCCTGCTGTCCTTCAGCGACTACGTGCTGTCGCTCGTCGGCGGCGGGCACGGGGGACACACGGTGGCGGCGATCTGCCTGGCGACGCTGCCGGCGATCGGCTTCGCCATGTGGGTGATGCCCGGCCGCTGGCGCGCGACCCTGCCGACGGTGCTCCTGACCACGGTCGCGGCCATCGCCCTGACGCCGATCTTCCCGCGCGCCGTCGTCGTGATGCTGCCGCCGTTGGTGCTGCTGTTCTCGCTCAACAACTACGGGCTCCACGAGAGCGTGCAGGTGAGCAAGACGATCTTCCTCATCAACCTCGCGGTGATGGGCATCACGCTCGGCTTCGGGGTCATCTACGTGTTGATGCACGGCCTCCGCGTCGACCTGTTCCTCCACGGCGTGCCGGAGTCCGTGGATACCGCGGCGAGCGCTGGCAGCCACGGTGCCCGCCACCTCCCGGGCTTCCTGACCCTCGGCGCCGCGCTGGTGCCGGTCGCCCTGGGCTCGTCGATCCTCGGCGCCTCCGGCGTCGAGTCGGTGATGAACATCCCCGAGGAGCTCGAGCGCCCGCGTCGTGACATCCGCAAGATCTACCGGGTGATGCTCCTGACCCTGCTCGTGGTCGGCGGGCTGACCTCGGTGCTGGTGTTCATGGTGCTGTCGCCGTCGCAGCTGCTCGGCGCCGCCGGCTACCTCGTCGCCGAGCTGGGCAAGACCGCCGTCACCGGCGTCACCGGCGTCGAGCTGCTCGGCTCGATCTGGAGCGTGGTGATCGTCACCAGCGCCGCGCTGATGCTCATCGGCGCGACCAACACGGGGTTCGCCGGCGCCCGCGGCCTCTGGGTCACGATGGCCCGCGACAACCTGCTGCCGCGCGCGCTGCTCGACCCGAACGAGCGCGGCGTCTTCTCGCGGATCAACCTCATGTTCTTCGTGTCGATCTTCGCCCTGTGCTGGGAGGGCGAGGCGGACATCGAGGTGCTCGAGCGTTGGTACGGCGCGTCGTTCGGCCTGGTGATGTTCTCGGGCGTCGTCGCGTTCATCCTGCTGCGGAAGTTCAAGGCCAACGATCGTCGGGTCTATCGCGCGCCGTTCAACGTGACGATCGGCGGCGTCAGCCTGCCGCTGGCCGCGGTGTTCGGCCTGGCGTTCCTGTCGTTCGCGCTGCTCGGCCTGTACGACCGGTTCGGCGAGCAGATCCGCGATCTGCGGGCGCTGTTGGTCACGGCGGCCGTCGCCGTGGGTGCGATCCTCCTCGGCTACAACCATCGGCCGCTGCTGCGCGCGGCTCACTCGTACTTCCGACGCGTCATCGACACCGTCGAGAGTGAGGCGCTCGAGACCGAGGACCGCACGATCGTGGTCGCCGTCGGCGGCGTGCGCATCGGTCGGCTGCTCCACCATGCCGTCGAGATCGCCCGGGCCCAGAGCAAGGCCAGCGGCATCCCGTACCGCCAGATCGTCGTGTTCCACATGACGCGCACCGTCCAGCGCGAGGCGGTCTACAAGGTCACGCGTGACTCGATCCGTCCGTCGTCGATCGAGGGCAACGTCATCCGTGTCCACACGGAGATCACCGAGATCGTGCCGCCGGACCTGACGATGTACCTCGCGCTCGTGCCCAACCGGCATACCGAGAAGGACACGCTGCACGCGGCGATGGACGAGCTGGTCGACTTCCACCAGCGTCACGGGTTCCGTGGGCACATCGTGCTCATCGGCGACTACGGGATCCAGGAGGCCGACAAGGAGGACCTGCAGCGGCGCCTGGTGGGCTCGACGCTGCTGCCGGTCCCCGTCTGACCGCGGCCGTGCTACGTTCCTCCCGCGTGTCGGCCCGAACCCCGTCGCTCGGTCTGCTCTCGGTGGCGCTCGCCGCCGTCGGCGCCTGTCGGGGCGGCGATCCCCCGCCGGGGAGCATCGGCGACGGCGACGATCTCGAGCTCTGCGTCGGCGAGGTCGAGGTCCCGGACGAGGCCCTGCGAGCGCTGCTCGAGGAGATCCTGCCCCAGCCCGAGCCGCCCGAGGACGCCGAGGAGGAGCCGCCCAAGGTCATCCTCGCCGAGGAGCTGCGCAAGCTGCCCGGCCTGCGCGCGCCGGACCTCGGCATCACCGACCTCCGCGGGCTCGAGTGCGCCCAGAGCCTCCAGAGCCTGGGCCTGAGCGGCAACGCGATCAGTGACCTCGAGCCGCTGCGCAACCTCCCGCTGCTCGAGGAGCTGCAGCTCAGTGGCAACGCGGTGACCGACCTCTCCGTGCTCGGCGAGCTGACGAGCCTGCGGATCCTCGTGCTCGATGGCAACGGCATCGAGGACGTCTCGCCCCTGGCGACGCTGACCTCGCTCGAGTACGTCGATCTCGGCGCGAACGGCATCGCGGACGTCTCGCCGTTGTCGACCCTGACGGCGCTGACGGGGATCGTCCTGCAGAAGAACGAGCTGCGATCGATCGACGCCTTGGCGGAGATGAAGGCGCTGTTCTCCGTCGACCTGTCCGACAACGAAATCTCCGACCTCGCGCCGTTGGCCGAGCACGAGGCGCTGCACTTCGCCGACCTCGAGGGCAACGCGATCGAGAGCCTGGCGCCCCTGCGCGCCGCCACGCAGATGGTGTCGATCGAGGCCTCGCGCAACGCCCTGGTCGACCTCGAGGGCATCGAGGGGATGCTCAGCCTCGATCGTCTCGTCGCCCAGGAGAACGCGGTGACGAGCACCGCGCCGGTCGACGGACTCGCGCTGCTGACCGTGCTCGATCTCGGCGGCAATCAGGTGACGTCGCTGGCCGGGGTGCAGTCGCTGGTCAGCTTGCGGCGGCTTGCGCTGGCGAACAACGATGTCGACGATCTCTCCGCGGTCACCGGCCTGCCGGAGATGCGTGAGATCGACGTGCGCAACAACCCCGTCACCGACTTCGGTCCGGTCGGCACGCTGCCGCTGCTCGGCGCGCTCATCGTCGGTGGCACCGACGTCGCGCTCGACCTCTCGCCGCTGGCGGGTCGCACGGTCTTCCGCCGGCTGTCGTTCGAGAAGGGCAGGGCGGACTCCCTGGCGTTCCTGGCCGACCTGCCGAGCATCGAGGCCGTCGAGCTCGACGACACGGCGCTCTCGGCCCAGGCGGTCGACGATCTGGGCCTGGCGCCGACGCTGCAGACGGTGAAGATCAGCCGCACGGGGGCCGCGGATCTCTCGGGGCTGGCGCCGCTGGTCCTGCTCGAGGCGCTGCAGGCGGAGGACAACGCGATCCCCTCGATCGCGGTGCTCGCCAACTTCCCCGGCCTCGTGCAGGCCAAGCTCGCGGGCAACCCCCTGGTGTCCCTCGCCGGCGTGGAGACCCTGGAGATCCTCACGGATCTCGACGTGTCGCGGACGACGATCGCCGATCTCGATCCCGTCGCGGCCAACGAGACCTTCCGGACCGACGACGTCGTCGAGGCCCGCGAGACCAACCTCGGCGCCGACGATTGCTCGGCGATCGCGGTGATCGAGGAGCGGCTCGCGGTCGTCGTCTCCGACGTCGAGTGCCCTTGATCCAAGGGATCCGAGGGGCGGATCTCGCTTCGGTCGTGGCGTCGCCGCGGTGCGCCGGGAGTTGGCGTTGGTGGCCGCGGTGGCGTACACCGTGGGCATGCGCGCGGCCGCAGCGACGTACCTTGAGCACCTCCGCACCCAGCGGCGGCTCTCACCGCACACGCTGCGGGCGTACGGCGGTGATCTCGAGGACTTCGCCCGGTTTGTCGACGAGCTGCGCGGCCGACCCGCCACGGTGGCCGACCTCGACCTCCGGACGGTGCGCGCGTGGCTGGCGGTTCGCCACCGCACGCTCGGCTCGACATCCATCGCGCGGAAGCTCTCGGCCATGCGGAGCTTCGGCGAGTGGCTGCGCCGCCAGGGCCTTCGCGCCGACAACGACGTGCAGCTCGTCGGGAGCCCGAAGCGTCGGAGCAGGCTGCCGATCGCGCTGCCGCCCGGCGACGTCGGGCGCATGATCGACGAGCCGCAGCAGGAGGGACCCTCGGGCGTGCGCGACCGAGCGCTGCTCGAGGTGATCTACGGCGCGGGCCTGCGCGTCAGCGAGGCCTGCGGCCTCGACCTCGATCACCTCGAGCGTGAAGGTGGTCAGCTGCGCGTCCGCGTGGTCGGGGGCAAGGGCGGCAAGGATCGCATCGTGCCGCTCGGCGCCCCGGCGCAGGCGGCCGTCGACGCGTGGCTCGCCGTGCGCCCGGCGTTGATGCAGCCGAAGTCGCCGGCCAAGGCGCTGTGGATCGGCGATCGCGGCGGACGGATCGGCGTGCGCATGGTCCGAGAGCTGGTCTACCGCCGCTGCGACGCCACGGGCGCGCGGGCCCGCATCGCACCGCACGGCCTGCGCCACTCGTTCGCCACGCACTTGCTCGAGAGCGGCTGCGACCTGCGGACGATCCAGAGCATGCTCGGCCACGCCAGCCTGTCGACCACGCAGAAGTACACGCACCTGACGTTCGGGACGATGCTCGACGTCTACGAGCGCGCGCACCCCCGCGCGCTGCGACGGCGCGACGAGCCGCAGCCGCGCGCGAGCGACGATCAGAAGTCGACGAAGACGCGCGGTCCCGCGGCCTGATCGCGGCGGGTGATCCCCGCGGGCGGATCGTTGCGCAGCGCGTCGCCGCGGGTCGGCTCGTACATCTCGTGCCAGGTGCCGTCCTGCCAGACGTCGACGAAGGGCGCCGGCAGGCCGAAGTCGCCCCCGCGGCGGCCGCGGGTCGACAGGTGGTAGTGCAGATGGGGGCCGCTGCTGTGGCCGCTGTTGCCGGCCTGCGCGATCACCTGGCCGGGCGTGACCTCGTCGCCGACCTGCACGCGGACGGTCCCGGGAATCGCGTGCCACAGCGACGAGAACTCGCCGAAGCCGTGGTCGATCACGACCCCGTTGCCGCCCTTCTCGCCGGCCTGGCCGGGGATGTTCTCGCGGACGTCGTTGACCGCGAGGATCACCGTGCCGGCGGCCGGCGCGAGGATCTCGCGGCCGTAGCAGTAGTACGAGCGGTTGTCGGTGCCCGGAGTGCCGGGCTGCTTGCGGCGCCCGTTCTTCTTCACGACGATGTCGTAGGCGAAGCGCTGCACCACGGTCTTGTAGTGGTGGTTGGTCGAGGTGCTGCGACCGCCGTGGCTGATCGTCCACTCGCCGGCGCCGGGGAAGTGGAGGCGGGTGACCGGGAGGTAGGCCTCCGCGGGCGGCTTCACGGTCTCGAGGAACCAGTGCTCGCGGATGAGCAGGCGCGCGAGCTGGCGCCGCTCGTCGAGGGCGAACTGGTAGAGCACCGCGGTGGCCACGGGCCGCTTGCCCTCGCGGCGGTGCACCCACAGGCCCGAGTACCAGAGCAGCTTGCCTTCGTGGTGCGTGCGCTCCTCGAGCACGCCTGCGGCCGGGCCGAACTCGCGCCCGAGGTGCGCGGCGGCCTCGTCGAGCGCCTCGACGCTCAGTCGACTGCGCAGCTCGGGCGTCATCCACTGGCGGACGAGCGCGAGGTCCTGGCCGCCGATCGACTTGACCAGCAGATCGGCGTCGGCGAGCACGGCGCTGCTCGGCTGCACCTGCTCGGCCCGCGGCGGCACCGGTGGTGCGGCGGGGCGCTTGCAGCCGGGCGCGGACAACGACGCTGCGAGGGCGCAACCGGCGAGGACGAGGCGAGACAAGGGGACCCGAGCCAGTATGGCAGATGCACCGCGCGGGACCCTGGGGCAACCCGGCATTTCGAGCGCGGCCCGTGATGGGCGCTGACTTCCGGGCCGGACCCGCCTAAGCTCGGGTGCAGCGACGATGCCGTGGGACCCCTCTTCGCGCGTGGTGGCCGAGCCGTCGACGCCGCTGCACGAGCTGCCGCTCAGTCCCGGCGAGTTCTTCGTGCTGAGTCGCCTCGATGCGCCGGTGAAGGTCGCCGATCTGCTGCGCTCCTGCGGGCTCCCGCTGCCGGAGGCCGAGGCGGCGCTCGAGAAGCTCGTGCGGCTCGGGGCGGTGAAGGTGCTCGCCGCGCTGCCGGAGCCGCCGCCGCGGCCCCGTCCGCCCGCGAACGGGGCCGTCGCGGAGCGCAAGCGTCAGACGCTCGTGGCCCAGCTCGCCGCGGCGCGGACTCGTCCCGAGCCGCCGCCGCCCGCACCGCCGCCGCCCGCACCGACACCGCAGGCCGAGCCCAGTCAGTCCGAGGCGCCCGCCGCCGAGGGCGGTCCGCCGCCGCCGTGGCCCCGCGTCGGCGCCCGCGACCCGCGGCTGCAGTCGTCGCTCGCGATCTCGATCGAGGAACAGCAGCGCATCTTGGCGCTCGTCGACAAGCTCGAGGACCTCTCGCCCTACGAGATCCTCGGCATCTGGCCGACCCACGACATGCGGACGATCCGTCGCGCCTACCATGAGGTCAGCCGCGACTTCCACCCGGACTCGTACTTCGGGCAGGGCGTCGGTGCGTTCAGCGAGCACCTCGCGGTGCTGTTCCGTCGCGCGACCCAGGCCCACGAGGCGCTGCGCTCGGCCGAGATCCGGGCGCCGTTCGTCGACGCCGAGATCGCGCGGCGAGCCGAGCTCGCGCGCCGGGCCAAGCAGGTCGACGACGTCGTGCGCCAGCAGAACGAGCTGCGCGAGGCCCAGGCCGAGGCCGAGGCCGCCGCACGTCGCCACGAGCGGGCGACCCGTCGTGCTGCGCGGCAACGCGAGGCCCTCGACGCCGCGATGCGGGTGCAGCTCGATGCATACGTTCAGGAGGCGGTCGCCGCCGAGCAGGCGGGCAACCTCGCGCGTGCGGCGAACGCGAGGCGGATGGCGCTGCAGCTCGTGCCGCAGGACGCCACGCTGCGGGACAACTGGAACCGCTGCCTCGAGGTCGCGCGGTCGAAACGGGCCGCCCAGGCGTTCGAGCGGGCGATGACCCTGCGGGAGATCGGCCAAGTGGCCGAGGCCGTGCCGCTCTTGGTCGAGGCGGCGGTGGCCCATCCCACCGTCGACAACCTCGTCCACGCCGCGGAGGCCATCGCCCCCAAGGACAAGGTCCAGGCCCGGCAATTCGCCCTGGGCGCCCTGGAGGCGCTGCGGGCCGAGGACATCGCGGGGACCAACAAACGCCGTCCGTCCGACCTCGCCCGCCTGCACGTGATGCTCGCGCGAGCCTTCCTCGCGGTGGGTCAACAGCACACCGCGCGGGAGCAGGCGAGCATCGCCGATCGACACCGACCGGGTGATCCAGAGATCCGCGCCCTTCTCAATTCCATCAAGTTACCCTAGCCTCTAGGACTGTCGCGCGGGCTGAAGCCGCGCCGAGAGACCGCGAATGGACAACGTCGTCGGCATCGATCTGGGTACCACGAACACCTGCGTCGCCATCGTCGAGGACGGTGTGCCCACGGTGATCCCCAACAAGGGTGGCTACAAGACCACCCCGTCCATGGTCGCGCTCTCGGAGAGCGGCAAGCGCCTGGTCGGCCACATCGCCAAGCGGCAGGCCGTGACCAACGCGATGAACACCGTGTACGCCGCCAAGCGGCTGATCGGTCGGCGGTGGGACTCCCCCGCGGCGCGCGCCGTGCTGCAGTCGGCGCCGTTCTCCATCGTCGAGGGCCCCCACGGCGACGTCCGGATCAAGCTGCGCGACCAGGTCTACAGCGTCCCCGAGGTGAGCGCGTTCATCCTGCAGGAGATGAAGCTCATCGCTGAGCAGTACCTCGGCGGCACCGTCGAGCGCGCCGTCATCACGGTGCCGGCGTACTTCAACGACAACCAGCGCCAGGCGACCAAGGACGCCGGGCGCATCGCCGGCCTCGACGTCATCCGCATCATCAACGAGCCGACCGCGGCTGCGCTGGCGTACGGCTTCGGCAAGGACCTCGAGCGCCGCGTCGCCGTGTACGACCTCGGCGGCGGCACCTTCGACATCTCGGTGCTCGACATCGGCAAGGGCGTCTTCGAGGTGGTCTCCACCGCCGGCGACACGTTCCTCGGCGGCGAGGACTTCGACCTGCGCGTCATGGACCGGCTCACTCAGTCGTTCGAGGAGCGCACCGGCGTCCACGTCGGCGACGACCGCATGGCGATGCAGCGGATCAAGGACGCGGCCGAGAAGGGCCGCTGCGAGCTGTCGGTCGCCCGCGAGACGCTGATCGACCTGCCGTTCCTCTACACGACGCCGTCGGGCCAGACGTTCCACATGCAGGAGACGCTGACCCGCGACGAGCTCGAGGAGCTGACGCGGGACCTGGTCGATCGCACGATCATGATCTGCGAGAAGACCCTGCGCGAGGCGAGCATCGATCGCGGTGATCTCGACGACGTCATCCTCGTCGGCGGCATGACCCGCATGCCGCTGCTGCAGGCCCGGGTGGCCGAGTTCTTCGGGCTCGAGCCGTGCAAGGGCGTCCACCCCGACGAGGTGGTGGCGCTCGGCGCCGCGATCCAGGCGGCGGCGCTGGTCGACGAGAGCATCGACGTGCTGCTGCTCGACGTCACGCCGCACAGCCTCGGCATCATGATCGTCGGTGGCTACTTCCACAAGCTCATCGAGCAGAACAGCACGGTGCCGACGTCCGCGTCGCACATCTTCACGACCGTCCGCGACTACCAGTCGTCGGTGAAGATCCTCGTGCTGCAGGGCGAGAGCGACAAGGCCGCCGAGAACGAGCTGCTCGGCGAGTTCATCCTCTCGGGCCTGCGCAAGGCCCCGCGCGGCGAGGTCGAGGTCGAGGTCACCTTCTCGATCTCGGCGGACGGCCTCGTCAGCGTCTCGGCGAAGGACCTCGAGACCGGCCACGAGCAGAGCATCACCGTCACGGCGACCAGCGGGCTCACCGAGGACGAGCTGCAGAAGCTCGTCGAGCACAGCCAGCACTACATGGTCGAGGTGCGCGCGTCCGAGGAGTTCGAGCGCCAGCGCCAGCAGGCCGAGCGCCTGATCGCCGAGGTCCGCGAGCTGTTCCCGCAGGTGCAGGGCATCATGAGCGGCACGAGCTTCGGCCGCGACGCGATCGCCAAGGCCGAGGGCGTGCTCAAGCGCGCCGACACCGAGATCCGCTCGCAGGACGCCCGCAGCCTCGAAGAGGTCATCGAGAGCCTCGAGCGCACGCTCAACATGTTCCGCGGCGTGGTGAGCAAGACCGGCCTCAGCTGAGCCCTCCCTCGGGCCGCGGCCCACGAGCGACTCGCCCCATGCGCCTGGTCGTCGTCACGTACAACGTGCACAAGTGCATCGGTGGACTCGATCGGCGCTACCGGCCCGATCGCGTGTGCGAGACCCTGGCCCACTACAAGCCGGACTTCCTGCTGCTGCAGGAGGTCGACGAGGGGGCCAAGCGCTCGAGTGGCCACCGCCAAGTCGACCTCATCGGCGACGCGCTCGGGCTGCGCCACCGGACGTGGTTCCCGAACCACTTCCTGCGCTCGGGGGGCGCGTACGGCAACGCGATCCTCAGCCGCTTCGCGATGACCGAGAGCAGCAACGTCGACGTGACGGTGAAGGGCCGCAAGGCCCGCAGCGTGTTGCATGCCCGCTTCCGCGTGCCAGTGCGGGGCCGGCCGCGGACCGTTCACGTCTTCAACCTGCACCTCGGGCTGCTCGAGGGCGACCGCCGCACGCAGCTGCAGCGGTTCCTCGGCGAGCACCCCTTCGCCGGCCTGCACGAGCGCACCCCGGTCATCGTCGGCGGCGACTTCAACGACGTGTGGGGCACGCTCGGGCCGGCACTGCTGGCGCCGGTCGGATTCCGCGGGGCGCCGGGCCGGCGGCTCACGTTCCCGGCGTACGCGCCGATCCGGGCCCTCGACGGACTCTACGTCCGTGGCGACGTCGTCCTCGGCGACGTGATCGCAGGGCGCGTGGCGGTGGCGCGGCAGGCCTCGGACCACCTCCCGCTGGTGGCCGAGGTCGAGTTGTAGCGGGCCTGGTACCCTCCGCATCGCCTGGCCCCGAACCCCAGCGACGAGGAGCTCATGGCGGCGCACGTTGCCGGCGACCGCACCGCGTTCGCGCGCCTGTTCGAGCGGTGGTCCCCGCGGCTCCGGCAGTTGTTCGTGCGCGGCGGGCTGCGCAACGACGACGCCCTCGATCTCGTGCAGCAGTCGTTCCTGCACCTGCATCGCGCGCGCGCCGACTTCCGCCCCGGCTCGGCGCTGCGTCCGTGGCTGTACACGATCGCGCTGAGCCTCCGGCGCCAGTTCATGCGTCGGCTCGGGCGCAAACCCGAGCACGAGTTCGACGAGGCCGGCGTGGAGCCCACTGCGGGCCCGACGGACGCGGCCGACGGCCTCGACGATCATCACGTCCGGCGAGCGCTCGCGGATCTGCCGGACTCCCAGCGCGAGGTCATCATGCTGCACTGGTTCGAGGGACTCACGTTCCGCGAGGTGGCCGAGGTCGTCGGCGCCACCCCGACGGCGGTCAAGGTGCGAGCGCATCGCGGGTATGCCAAGCTGCGCGCGCACCTCGAGGGCGCCGGCGTAACCGTCCACGGGGGGCCGTCATACGGCTCGGAGGAGAGCTAGCCGACGTGGATTGCGACGAGATCCAGCGGCGCATGGAGTCCGGCGGAGACGTCGGGGGCCCCGACGCGTCCGCCCATGTCGACGGCTGCGCGGCCTGTGCCGCGATGCTCGCCGCCGCCCCGCGGCTGCCCCGGGCGCACGCGCCGACCTCGGGTGGCCCGTCGTGGTCCGACATGGCCGCGGCGCTCGATCGCGAGGACCGGGCGTCTGCGCGGGGCCGGAGCTGGTCGACGCCGCGCCGCAACGTCGTGGGCCTGATCGCGGCGGTCGTCATTCCGGTGGCGGTGCTGCTCGCGACGCCGCGGCCCGACCTCGGCGTCTACCCGCGGGTGCGCTTGCTCCTCGAGGCCCTCGCGCTCGCCGTGGCGCTGCTCGGCGCGGCCGTGGTGACGCTGCGACCGCTGCACCGGCCACGTCACGCGGTGTCGTCGTTGGCGGCGGCGGTGCTCCCGGTGCTCGTGATCGTCGGACTCGCCTCGCTGCCGGCCGCGCACCACGATCACCCCGCGTCGTTGGTCGGCGCCGGGCCCGATCGCTTCGGGTATGCCGCGGGGTGTCTCCTGTTCGGCACGCTCTGCATGCTGCCGGCGTGGTTCGCCCTGCAACGGCTCGCCCGCGACGGCGATCGTCTGGGCCCGCGTGCGATCGTGGTGGCCACCGCGGCGGCCACCGTCGGCGCCGCGGCCACGTATCTGCACTGCCCCATCGTGCAGCCGGTGCACCTGTGGCTCGGACACGTCACCGTGCTGCTGCTGCCGTCGCTCTGGGCCCTCGCCGCCGCCCGATCGACGGCGCGCGCCTGACCTCAGCTGCCGACGCGCACGCCCGCGTCCTTGCATGCGTTGCGAACACCCCGACGCTGCCCCAACGGCAGGCGCTCGAAGTTCGCGCGCGCGACGTCTTCCCGCCCGAGCTTGCACGCCGAGAGCACGACGATCCGCGCTGCCCGTGGATCGTTGCGCGCCGCGAGGCTGCGCTGGGCGTTCCGCAGCGCGGTGCCATGGCGGCCCTCCGCGAACGCCTTCTCCGCCTCGCGGAGCAACGCGGTCGCATCGAGGGCCGGGGCAGGGGCGGCGACCTTGCCCGAGGCCTTGCTCGGGGTCGACGCGGGCTTGGCCTTGCGCCGCTGGGCCTTGGACTTGGATTTCGGCTTCGGCTTCGCCGCCGCGCTCGGCGTCGGCGCGTCGGGCTCGACGATCAGCGACGGCTCGGGCTCCGGCGGCGCTTCGGGCTCCGTCGGTGTCGCGAGGGCGAGCATCGTGGGCGGTGGCGCAGGGGGCTCGGGCGCGGCTGTCGGCAGCGGCTCGAGCACGGGCTGTGGCGCGGCCTCGATGGGCGGAGGCGCCGACGGCATTGCAAGCGTCGGCGATGGCTCAGCTCGCGCGACCGGGACCTGCTCGCGCAGCGATCCGAGGCCCGCGGTCGCGGCGTGGGGCGTGGGAGCGAAGGCCCACAGCGCCCCGACGATGCCCGCCGCGGCCGCGACGGTGAGGCCCAGGACCCAGGGAACGCGTCGTCGTCGCGGTGTCATCGTCGACGGCCCGGCGATGCGCGCCGGAGCATCGAGGGCCGGGGCGAGCTCGGGCGTCGTGCACTCGATCGCGGTCGCGGTCTCGACGGCGGGTTCGGACCACTCGGGATCCGAGGAGAACTCGGTGCCCGCGGAGAACTCGGGCCACGAGGTCCGCTCCAGCGGGCATCGGGATGTGCTCGGACAGTGGTCCCAGCCACGGAGTCGGCGACTCGCTGTCGTCGACATCGACGACCACGTCGACCGGCAGCCCCGCGTCCGCGCATCGATCCCGCCACGCGCGGGCGGGTGCACCCGCGAGGATCGCAGCGACGCGGGCGATGGCCTCGGCTCCGATCGCGTCGTCGCGCAGCCCCGCCGCGACGAGCTCGGGCACGCCGAGCAACTCGCACAGCGTGCGCCAGAACTTCGGCTCGAGGCAGCCGACGGCGAGCCGTCGACCGTCGCCGCAGCGATACACCCCGTAGGCCGCGCAGCGTCCACCGATGAGGCGATCGCTCGCACCGATCGCACCGGAGGCCTGGTGGTCGGCCCATGGCCAGACGACCAGCGGCAGGGCCCCGGCGCACAGCGGTTGCTCGACGTGCATGCCGACGCCCGTCACCCCGCGGCGCAGCAACGCCGCGAGCACGGCCTGCCCCGCGAGCAGCCCGGTCGTCACGTCGGCGATCTGCACGCGGGGCGTGTCGAGTCCGTCGCCGATGCGCGCGAGCAGGCCCGATCGCGCCACGGCGTTGAGATCGTGGGCGACGTCGTCGGAGCCCGGGACGCCGGTCGGAAACCCCGGCAGCGACACCGTGACCAGGCGCGGCGAGAGCTCGCGCAGCGCCGCGGTGCCCACGCCCCAGCGCGCGAGCGTGCCGGGCCGGAAGCTCTCGACGAACACATCGGCGTCGGCGACCAACGCCCGCAGGGCCGCGTTGCCGGCCTCGGTCCCGAGCCGCGCCACGACGGAGTGCGCCCCGGCGTAGTACGTCGCAAAGCCCACGCCGATGCCCGCGCGCAGGGGTGGCATCGCACGCATCGGATCGCCGCCGCGCGGATCCTCGAGCTTGATGACCTCGGCGCCGAGGGCGAGGAGCGATCGCGCCAGCACGGCGCCCGGGATCATGCGCGATGCATCGACGACGCGGAGGCCGGCGAGGACCGGGGTCATTCGTCGTCCGGGGGCGCGGCGGGCGGGAAGCCGAACAGGCGCGCGGTGCCGCCGGCGGGCATCGTCTCGGTCGGTGCGCCGGTCTCGAGCCGCAGCACTGGAGGGCGCGTCACCGCGGCGGTCGGGCGCAGGGGACCCACGCGGAGGAATCGGGCGAGCAGGAACTCGACCTCTCGCCGCAGATCGTCGGGGCCGCCGTCGTTGACGATGACGTAGTCGGCGCGCTTGCGCTTGATGTCCTCGGGGAGCTGGACGGCCATGCGCGCGCGGACCTCCGCCTCGGTCACGCCATCACGCGCGCACACGCGGCCGATGCGGATGCCCTCGTCCGCGGTCACGAGGATGACCGCCTTCATGTCGCTCTGGAGGTTCTTCTCGAACAGCAGCGGGACCTCGTAGACGGCGACCGCGTGTCCGGACTTCTCGATCGCGTCGAGCACCTGCTCGAAGCGCTCGCGGATCCGCGGGTGCAGGATGCCCTCGAGTTGCTGCCGTTTGGCCGGGTCCTGGAACACGATCGAGGCCATCTTGCGGCGATCGAGCTCCCCGCGATCATCGAGCACGCCGTCGCCGAACGCCTCGACGACCCGGGCGAGGCCCTCGCTGCCGCGGGCCACGACCACGCGCGCGAGCTCGTCGGCCGACACCACCGGCACGCCGTACTGTTCGAGCAAGTCCGCGACCGCGGACTTGCCGCTGCCGATGCCTCCGGTGAGTCCGTAGACGTCCACTGCCTGGTCGTCAGGCTACACGGCGGCGGCCGGTCGGTATAGTCTGCGGGCGGAAAGCCGGTTGGGCATGACACGTGAACACTGGCGGGTGACCGAGGCGCTGTTCGAGCGGAGCGCACCGACGCGGGCCGCGTTGCCGGCCGAGGGGCTCCCCGAATTCGCCGTCGCGGGGCGCTCGAACGTCGGCAAGTCGAGCCTCATCAACGCGCTCACCAACAGCAGCGCGCTCGCCCGCGTCAGCCGCTCGCCGGGGCGCACCCAGCTGCTCAACGCGTTCACGTGGACGCTGCGAGGGCCCGAGGACGCCGCGCTGCAGGCCCGCTGCGTCGATCTGCCGGGGTACGGGTTCGCCAAGGTCTCCCGCGACGTCCGCGAGAGCTTCGCCGAGATGGTCGAGGACTACCTGCTGCGGCGCGCGTCGCTGCGGCTCGCATTGCTGCTCATCGACGCGCGCCGCGAGTTCGACGAGCGCGATCGGGCCCTGGTCGAATTCCTCGCGTCCCGTCCCGCGGCGGTGCGCGTGATGGTCGTCGGCACCAAGGCCGACAAGCTCGGCGCCGCTGCACGCGGCCTGTGGGTCCAGCAGACCGCGGACGCCGCCGGGATCGCGCGGCGCGACGTCTTCCTCACGTCGACGCACGCGTCGATCGGGTTGTTCGGTGCGCGCGGCGTGCTCGACACCATCGCCGCGACGCTGCAGCCGACATGACGCCCCGTCTGCGTCCCGCGGGCGTGTCCGACCTCGACGGGATCGCCGCGGTCGAATCGGCCAGCTTCGAGGCGCCGTGGACCCGGGACATGTTCGCCCAGGAACTCGAGCGACCGATCGCCCGCGTCGTCGTCGCCGAGGGCGGGGAGGGCGGCTCGGTGCTCGGCTTCACGTGTTGGTGGTCCGTCGTCGACGAGGCGCACCTGCTCCGCATCGCGGTCGATCCCCGCGCCCGTCGATCGGGCCTCGGGGCGCAGCTGCTCGCGGCGGTGCTGCGCGATGCGGCCGCCGGGGGATGCGTCCGCGTCGAGCTCGAGGTCGGACGGCGCAATGTCGCGGCGCTGGCCCTCTACGCCGCCGCTGGCTTCGTCGAGGTCGGCGTGCGCCGCGGGTACTACGAGCATCCACCGGACGACGCGGTACTCCTGCGTGCAGAGCTGGCGTCGCCCGCGGGCGGCCCGCTCGCGAGGGGCTGACGGGGCTCACACGCACCCGGCTGGACGACCGACCCGCCGGTCGTCTATGACTGCGCTCGCCTTGCCGTCGCAGTTCTCCGCGCGCGTCGATGTGAACCGAAGCCTCGGTGGCGGCTATGTCGTGCTCGAGCTCGTCGGTGAGTCCGGCGGTGCGCTCGGCGACGTCGTCGCCGGCCAGTTCGTGATGCTCCGCGGCGAGTGGGGGCGCGAGCTGCTCAACCCGCGGGCGTTCAGCGTTCTGTGGTCGGAGCCCGATGGGCGCTTCGCGGTGTTGCTGAAGGCGTACGGGCAGGGCACGTCGCGTCTCGTCGCCAGCCCGGTCGGCGCGCGCATCACCGTCACCGGTCCGCTGGGCCGTGGGTTCCGGACGGCCGACGGCGCAGTGACGCAGCTCCTCGTCGCGGGCGGCGTCGGTCTGCCACCGCTGCACCTGCAGGCGCGCCAGGCCAGCCTGCGCGGGCACGCGGCGAAGGTCGAGCTGTTCTACGGCGGCCGCAATCGCGACGACCTCGTGCTCCTCGGAGACTTCGAGGCGTGGGGCGTTCGATCGGTGCTCGCCACCGAAGACGGCAGCGTGGGCACGCGCGGCTTCGTCACTGCGCCGCTCGAGCAGCGCCTCGTCGACGCGCGCGCGGCCGGCGAGTCGGTCGAGATCCTGTCGTGCGGACCGACGCCGATGCTCGCGGCGGTGCGCCACATCGGCCTGCGCCACGACGTCCCCACGTGGCTGTGCCTCGAGGAGGAGATGGCCTGCGGCTTCGGGGTCTGCCTCGGGTGCGCGGTGCCGGTCCACGGTGCGCGGCCGTACCAGTACTGTTGCAGCGACGGGCCCGTCTTCGAGGCCAAGCAGGTGCGCTGGCCATGACCGCGATTCCCCGCACGACCGCGATCGATCCCACGAGCGTCGACCTGCGCACGCGCCTCGGCAAGCTCGAGCTGCCGCACCCGATCCTCGCCGCGTCCGGCTGCTTCGCGTACGGCCAGCAGTTCGCCGACTTCATGGATCTGCGGCGGCTCGCCGGCATCTCCACGAAGGGCATCTCGCCCAAGCCCCGCTTCGGCAACCCGCTGCCACGCATCTGCGAGACCTCGTCGGGGATGCTCAACTCCATCGGGCTCGAGAACGTCGGCGCGGAGGCGTTTCTCGCCGAGAAGCTGCCGTTCCTCGCCGAGCTCGGCATCAGCGTCTGGGTGAACTTCTTCGGCGAGGACTTCGCCAGCTACGTCGAGTGCGCGCGCCTGCTCGAGGCGGGCCGCGGGCGCGGGATCGACGTGCTCGAGATGAACATCTCGTGCCCCAACATCAAGAAGGGCGGCATCGAGTTCGGCACCGTGCCGGAGGTCGCCCACCGCCTGACGCGCGCGTGCGTCGAGGTCACGGACCTTCCGATCGTCGTCAAGCTGACGCCGAACGTCGCCGACGTCGTGGCCATGGCCGACGCCGTGGCGCAGGCTGGCGCCGCGGGCGTGTCGCTCATCAACACGCTCACCGGGATGGCCATCGACGTCCGCACCCGTCGCCCGCGGATCGCGACGATGTACGGCGGACTGTCCGGGCCCGCGATCAAGCCCGTCGCCCTGCGCATGGTCCACCAGGTCGCGACGGCCCTGCCGCAGCTCCCCATCTGCGGGATGGGCGGGATCCTCGGCGGCGAGGATGCCCTGGAGTTCATCATGGCCGGGGCGTGCTGCGTGCAGGTCGGGACCGCGAACTTCGCCCGGCCCGACGCGGCGCTGGTGGTCCTCGACGAGCTCCGCACCCGCATGGCGGAGCTCGGCATCGGCTCGGTGTCGGAGGTGGTGGGCTGCATCGGGCCGCTCCCGCCCGAAGCACCGCGGGTCGAGCCCGCGGGCTGACGCTGCCCGGTCGCCCCGCGGGACCAGGTCGATCGACCGTCGCCCGCACTTGCTCGGGCCGCCGCATCTCGGATAGGCTCACCTCGCAACTCATGGGCAATCGTGTCGATCCATGGCGTGCGCGGGTTGCTGCCGCAGTGATCGACGCGTCGCCGGACTACGCGGCGACGCTCGTCAGCCGCGCAATGGGGCTGGCTGCGCGGATGCGGCTGCCGCCGAAGATGGGGCGCGTCGCCATCGGCGCGTACATGCGCTACTTCGGCGTGAACGATCGCGACATCGATCCGCTGGCGCTGGAGGACGGGTTCGAGAGCTTCGACGCGTTCTTCACCCGGCCGATGCGCAAGGGCGCACGGTCGATTGACCGCAGCGCTCGGACCTTGGTCTCGCCCTGCGACGGTGAGCTCCGCGAGTCCACCCCGATCGAGCGCGCTGACACGCTCGTCGTCGCCAAGGGGCAGGAGTTCACGATCGGCGAGCTGCTCGCGGACGAGGAACTCGCGGAGCGCTTCGTCGGTGGGATCGCGACGACGATCTACCTCCACCCACGCGACTACCACCGCGTCCACGCGCCGTGCGACGCGCTCGCACTGCGGGTCTCCCTGGTGCCGGGCCGCCTCCTCCCCGTGACGGCGGCATCCGTCGCCCGGGTGCCGCGGTTGTTCGCGCTCAACGAGCGCATGGTCCACGTGTTCGAGACCGGGCACGGTCACGTCGCCGTCGTGATGGTCGCCGCCTTCGGCGTCGGGCACATGACGTGCTCGTACCACCGCTTCGTCCCGCACCCGCGCGAGCTGCAGGTGCACCGCTGCGATCCGCCGGCCCGCCTGCGCAAGGGCGACGAGATCGGCGTCTTCCACCTCGGGAGCACGGTCATCGTCCTGACGGAGCCCGGCGTGCACGCGACCGAGACCGACATCCCCCTGTCGCTCCGCCTCGGGCAGGTCCTCCTGGAGGACGACGCCCCGTGAACCCCTGGACGACCTCACGGGAGCAGTGGGTGTCGTGGATCGGGGAGGCGCGCGTCGTGGCGACGCCGCTGGCGGTGCTCGACGCCTGGGACGGGCAGTTCCATCGGGTGCTCAACGCGGCGGCGTTCGGTCAGTCCGCGGAGGTGACCACGGCCAGCGCGCCGATGCTCGACCCTCTGGCCACGTACGACAGCATGCCGACGATGATCCGCAGCGCGGAGCTCGTCGGCGAGGAGGACGTCGACGCCGCGCAGACGCTCGTCCATGGGGCCCGGCCGGATCTCGACACCGACGCTGGCGCGGGCGCGGCGGCCGGGCTCGAGGTCAAGCTCGAGTCGGCCCAGGGCGCCCTGCAGATCGAGCTCGACCCGCCGCCGGCCGCGGGCGACTGGTTCATCCCACCGTTGACCGAGCGCAGCACGGTCGGCCCGGCACCGCAGCCACCGCCGCCGACACCGCCACCGCCACCGCCACCGCCACCGGGGCCGGCGGTGCCCCAGCCGATCGCGCCGACGGACTCGGCCCGCACGGTGATTGCCCCCGCGCCGAGCGCCCAGACGGTGGTCTCGCCGCCGCCGATCCCGGCGGGGGATGCTGCGGTCCTCGGACCGCCACCGCCCTTCGATCAGCCGGTCGGCACCGCGGCCGTTGCCCGTGAGGTGGCGGCGGTCCGAACTGGAACGACGCTCGTCCCGACCGATCCCGACCCCGCGAGTACACAGACCTCGGGCGAGATCGTCACCGTCGCCGACGTCGAGACCGAGGTCCCGGCGCCGCGGCGCCCGAGCAAGATCGTCATTGCGACGCCGCACGAGGCCCCGGTCGCCGACGCCGATCCCGAGCCTGACGTGCTGGAGTCGTCGGATCTCCTCGAGACGATGGAGCCGGCCGAGGCGCCGGAGCCGGGTCCGCCGCGGCCGCCCGCGGCCCGCCCCTTGGTCCCGCCGCCGCCACCGGACGCGGTGCGCGAGTCGTCGTCCGCGCGCCAGTCGGGGGAGATCCCTGCGTACATCACCGGCCAGACCCTCCCGCCTGCGGGGCCACGCCACTGGTCGGAGTCCGTGTTCGCGGCCCACTTCGCGGCGTTGACCCGTGCGGGGGCCGATCGGGTCGCGCAGGCCGAGGTCGAGTTCATCGCATCGGTCACTTCGCTGCCCGCGGGTGCCAGTGTCGTGGACGTCGGGTGCGGCGAGGGCCGCCACGCCAACGCGTTCTCCGAGCGGGGCCATCGGACCGTCGGGCTCGACGCCTCGGAGGCGCAGCTGCGGCTCGCGAACGAGGCCCACGGCCCCTCGGTGCCCAAGCTGCGGTGGGTGTGCCAGGACGTCCGCGATCGCGGTCTGGGGGAGCAGTTCGACCTCGTCACGTGCCTCGGCACCACGTTCGGGATCTACGGCGATGCCCAGAACCGCACCGTGCTCGAGGCGCTCCGCGATCTGTGCGCCCCGTCGGGCCGAGTGGTGCTGCACGTGTCCAACCGCGACTATGTCGTGCCGCGCCTGCCCGCACGAACGTGGTGGCAAGGGCAGGGGTGCCTCGTCCTCGACGAGGTCGACGTCCACGATCCTTCCAGCCGCATCAACGTGAAGCGCACGATCGTGTTCGAAGACGGCCGCCAGTTCGAGCACATCTACGACGTGCGCCTGTACGCGGTGCACGAGCTGGTCGCAGCCTGCGAAGCCGCCGGTTTGACGGTGCTCGAGGTGTCCGGGAGTCGGCACACCCGCGGCCGGTTCTTCGGTGCGACGTCGCCTGACATCTGGCTCGTCGCGCGCCGCTGACAGGCTGGCAACGCCAACCCGGGCGCACGGGCGCCCTCGAGGCAATTTGGCACTGACGGGCGTGTCGCGGTGTGACAGCCGGCGTGCCGTGGTGAAACCGAAGTGCCTGCTCCGACGTTGTCTAGGGAGCCGTCGAGCTTGACGGCGAGGCGACGGTGCTCAACTTGCACCTCCACGGAACTCGACGCCGCTGGAAATCGTTTACCCCCTACGGGGAATACCCAAGGGAACACGAACGCTCCGACGACGGTCGAATCCCGAAGCGCCGTTTCCGCATCCAAGAGGTACGCCATGGCACGCAAAGTCACCCGCGGTTCACCGCCCCGACTCGCTCGCTCCCGTCCACGGAGCTGGACGGCTGGACGCTCCGCGCCTTCGGTGGCGCCGGTGGCGGCGACGCCCCGTGAAACGGCCCCGACCAAGCCGAGCACCTCGAGCACCCAAGGCGGCGGGGAGGACGACGGCGATTCGACGCTCGGCGTGTACTTCCGTGAGATGTCGGGGCTCGGTGTCATGTCCCCCGAGCAGGAGCTGCGCGCGGCGACTCGGATCGCCGACCTTCGCTCGGAACACTGGCGTCGCATCCTGTCGTATCCCCCGTTCGCCGAGCCCATCGCCGATTTCGTCGCCGAGCAGGGCGTCGACGAGGCCAAGCCGACGACCGAACTCACCGCGCTGCGCCGGTCGGCGCGGGCGTTGCGTGACCGCGAGACGAAGGTCAATCGCGACACGTTCGAGCTCGATCGTCGCACGGCGGCGGTCGCCCTCGCGTTCTTCGACACCGACGGCATCCTCGCCGACCGCATCCTCGCGGACCTCCAGGTCCTCGAAGCCGGTGGTCGGGAGGGGGTCAGCATGGCCGCACGTCCGCCCCGACGGGGCAGCAAGCCCTTCGAGGAGTACGTGGCCCGCGTTCGCCAGAGCGCCATGATGCTGCGCACGGCGAAGAACCAGTTCGTGAAGTCGAACCTCCGCTTGGTGGTGTCCATCGCGCGACGGTTCAACCACGGCCGCATGCCCCTGCAGGACCTCATCCAGGAGGGCAACATCGGCCTGATGAAGGCGGTGGACCGCTTCGATCACCGCAAGGGCTTCCGCTTCTCGACCTACGGCAGCTGGTGGATCCGCCACGCGATCTCGCGGGCCATCGCGGACAAGGGCCGCGCAGTTCGACTGCCGGTGCACATGATCGATGCCTATCACAAGGTGTCGAAGGCGCGGCGCGAGCTGGAGACCCTCCAGGGGCGCGATCCGACCGCCGAGGAGCTCGCGCGGCACACCGGGTTGGCCGCCGCGAAGATCGAGAAGATGGACACGCTCCTGCTCGAAGCGCCGGTGAGCCTCGATCGCACCGTGTCCGAGGCCGACGGTCGCAAGGTCATCGACTTCATCGAGGACGAGGGGAACGTGCAGCCGGGCGAGACGCTCGAGGCCGACGCCCTGAGTGAACAGGTGCGGGAGGTGATCGGCGCTCTCCGACCAATCGAGGCGGACATCCTCCGCAAGCGGTTCGGCCTCGGCGCCGACGAGGAGCTCACGCTCAAGGAGATCGGCGAGCAGTACTCGCTGTCACGGGAGCGCATCCGACAGCTCCAGGAACAGGCTCTTGGCAAGATCCGGCGAGAACTGCAGCGCCGCGATCTCATCTAGCGCGTGCAGGCCGACGGTGGAGCGGCAGGTCTCCCCCTCCGCCGGGCAGTTGTCCGGCGGAGGTCGGGCGGGGTGACACCCGCGGTCGTCCTCGCGTACCGTCGTCCGCGATGGACCTCCGCCATACCTGCGCGTTGCTGCTGTGGCTGTTCGCGTGTGCGCCAGCACCCGGGGTCACTCCCACGGCCGGCCGCGGCTCCGGCGGTGAGCCGTTGCGCATCGTGGGCTCAGGCTTCCGCTCCCACGGGGCCCCGGTGGTGTACGTCGGGCCCAAGGCCGCGAAGGGCGTCGTCGTGGAGAGCGACGAACTCATCACCGTGCTGACACCGGAGGCGGATGGCCCGGGAGTCGTGGACGTCTCGGTGCGTTTCTCCGACGGCGAGGTGATCGAGTATCCCGCCGCATTCACGTACGGCGACCGTGCGGTGGTGCTGCAGCCACGCGCAGCCGACGGCTGAAACCCACGGCTGGCTCAGGACGCGCAGCAGATCGTCACGGGCTCGGCCGGCGTCGCCGTTCCGGTGGCGACCGCCGGGCTCGCGACGCAGAACGCGTTGGGCTGGCCGACATCGAAGATCGCGCTCCTCGTCACCGAGCCCGCCGAGCCGAGATCACACTCGCCAGTCGTGTCGAGGATGGAGGAGATCGGCGGGTTGCAGACGTTCGAGAACATCGTGATCGTCGCCGTGTCGCAGAGACCCACGGGATCGTCGCACGTGCACTCGGTGCAGGCGCGCGAGTCGTCGATGGATCGGTGCACCAGAGTGCGATCGCCCTCGAACCCGGCGGGGCACTCCGAGTCGCCGTCCTGCCAGACGCACAGGGATTCGCCGCTCGCCCTCGGCGCACAGACGTCGCCGCCCTCGCATCCCTCGAGCACCTCCGCGCTGCCACAGGTCGATGCGAGCTCGGCGTAGATGGGCGGCTCCACGACTGCGGTCTGCTGTGGCGCGCACGACCCTCCGTCGACCTCGACGGGCTCCACCTGGAAGTACGAGTTCGCCGGGAGGACCGCATTGAGATCGTTGCAGACCGTCGTGAACAGGTTGTAGGACTGCAGCGGGGTGCCGTTGCTGCACGTCGGATCCGTGCCCCAGTAGTGGAGGGTCGTCGCCAGGGCGCACGTCGTGCCGTTGGGTGCGCCGCAACTGCAGTCGCACTCGGGGGTCGACGCGGTCAGCTCGGCGCCACCGACGGCGGCGAGCTCCGGGTATTCGTCGGGGCACTCGGGCCGCGCCTCGGGGTCCGTGGACTCGCGCAACAGTACGGGCCCGGTCCACCCGGGCGGCAGCGCGACGCAGGCATGGGACGGCGGGCAGACAGCCTCGCCGGTTGTCGTCTCGGCGCCGCCGCTCGAGCTGCCGTCGGCCGTGGTCGACGTGTCCGGGTCCGGGGTGGAGGTGGCGGTCGTCGCCGTCAGGCTCGCGTCCGTCGTCGTCGGAGTGGTCGCGTTGCTGTCCGTGCCGCGGGAATCCCCGGCGGCGGCATCGTCACCGCAGCTGCCGAGCGCGATGCATGCGATCACCAGCGGACGGCGCCAGTCTCGATTCGACGAAGCCATGCCCGCAGTCTACCGCACAAGCCGGCCGACGCGGCCGACGGTCGCTAGGCGCGCTCGAGCTGGAACAACTTCTGCCCGATGAGCACGAGGCTCCCGAACGGGACGACCTGGCCGCTGCGCACGCGCATGTAGGTGCCGTTCGAGCTACCCAGATCCTCGAGGTAGATGCCGTTGTCGTCGCCGACGATCCGACAGTGCCGGCCGGAGACGTAGCCGTCCTGAGGGAACGTGATCTCGCCGACCTCGCGGCCGATGCCGATGCCTTCCCCGGCGATCGCGAAGGCGCTCGCAGCCATGGCCGGATCGACCAGGATGCTGACGCGTCCCCAGTAGCCGGGGTTCGGGCTGCCCATGCGCTCGGTGCCGTCGTCGGTGGGCGTCGGCTCCGGGAGTTCTTCGTAGGCGAGGAGTTCCTGCCCGACGCGGAACTGATCACCCGTACGGAGCTCGGTGCGCTGGGTCAGCTTCACGAAGACGCCGTTGAGCGAGCCGTGGTCCTCGATCAGCACGCCGGCCTCGGCGGCGAGCATCGTGGCGTGGCGGGGATCGAGGTACGCATCGTCGTCCCACGGCGGTCCTGCGTCGCGGCCCACGTCGATGGCTTCGCCCGCGGCGAGGACCCGCTCGCCGATCGGCTGTCCGTCGGGGCCGAGCATCACGAGGCGTACGGGGACGCCCGGGCTGGCGGGGATCGGGGAGGGGCCGAGGCCGCTCCCCGGCGCTGTCCCGGAGGAACCGACGACCGGCGCGGCGACGCCGAGTTCGACCGGCGGTTCGGGGGAAACGGGAGCCGGCGGCGCCTCGAGGATCGCCGGTACCGGGTCCATGACCCCCGTGCTCGCCATCGCGAGATCCCGTGCGTTGCCCACGAAGACGGTCTGCGCGGAGCCGACGTCTGCGGGCGGGGCGACCGGTGCGGCGGGCGCGAGGGGAGTGCCGCACCGCCCGCAGAACGCGAAGCCGGGCGGGCTCTGGAAGCTGCACTTGCTGCAGATGCCGACGGCGACCGGCTCAGGGACGCCGAACTGCATCGGGAGTGCCGCGGCCGCAACCGGCGGCTGCGGGATCGCCTGCACGGGCGTGGGCTGCGGCGGCATGGGCTGCTGCGGCATGGGCTGCTGCGGCATGGGCTGCTGCGGCATGGGCTGCTGCGGCATGGGCTGCTGCGGCATGGGCTGCTGCGGCATGGGCTGCTGCGGCATGGGCTGCTGCGGCATGGGCTGCTGCGGCAGGGGTGGCTGAGGCATGACCGGACCCGGGGCTCCGCCGAACGGAGGGCCACCGACGGGCGGGCCCGCCGGCGGAGGCGGCGTCAGCGGGGCCTGCGAGCGCGGCGCCCCGATCGGGCCCGACGGGGAACCGCCGGGAATCATCGGGTTCGCGGGCGCTGCGGTGGCGCGCGACGCCGACGGTGACGGCGGCGGAGGTGGCGGGGGCGCGGCGGGACGCGGCGGCGGAGGGCTCGGGGCCGCCGATCCGACCTGCGGCAGCTTCGAGCCACAGCCAAGGCAGAACTTGTAGTGGTCCTGGTTTTCCTTCCCGCAGTTCGGACACGTGATCACGGAAGTCGTCTCCTGGGGAACTCGTCAGGCGATCTCGACGCGCAGGAGCTGCTGTCCGACAAAGAGGTAATCGCCGTGGAAGAGTTCCTGCGCGCCGTCGATGCGGACGAAGGTCCCGTTGCGCGAGCCGGTGTCGGTGAGCACGACCTCGTCATGATCGGAGGCGGCGTCGAGCCGGGCATGGTGCCCGGAGATGAAGCGATCGTCGGGGAAGTTCAACGTGTTGGACTCGCGGCCCATGGAGAGGACGCCGCCCTCGGCCGCGGCGATGCGTCCCTCACCGCCACCGGCGAGGCACTGCACGATGCGGAAGGCGCCCGTCGGACGGGGGCTCCCGTAGAAATACGTGCCTGCGGCGGTCGGTGAGCCATCGGAGAACGGGCGCCGGTCCAACCGGAGCAGCTGTTCCCCCACGAGCATGTACGCACCGTCGCGGACCGGCGTCGGCTTCTTGATCCGCAGGAACACGCCGTTCTGACTGCCGAGGTCCTGGACGAAGAGGCGTCCATTCTGGCTGCTGAAGCGGGCGTGCTGCGGGCTGAGGAAGGGGTCTTCGGCGAACGTGATCTCGCCGACGGAGCGACCGATCACGGTCGTCGTGCCCTGGAGGTGGTAGGTGTTGCCGTCGCCGCCCTCGCCCTTGATGACGACCAGCCGCGGGACCACCGGCTGCTGCTGCAGCGCCCCGAAGAACATGGTGCGCGCCTGAGGTTGCTCCTCCGCCGCCTGCGCGTCGATCCGCTGGCCGGTCGCAGGATCGAAGCGCGCGGCCGGGGGCGCCATCGGCATGTCACGGACCGCCGTGTTGCCGGCCGGCGCCGCCACGGTGTGGCTCGACCCGGGGTAGGGCGCCGCCGTGGCAGCGGGCTGCAGGATCGTGCCGCAGCGGGTGCACGCTTGCGCGGACACCAAGTTGAGCTGCCCGCAAACGTGGCACTGGAGGCCCAGGTCCATGGCTCCCGCATCCTGCTTCGCACCGGCGAGCTTGTCAATCACGGGCCGTGGGCGCGATCACCAGGGTTTCGTCGGTCAGCGGCGCGAGACACAGCGACGTCGCCGCGGCTGTCGGGGCGCTCGACGCTGCAGCCGCGTGCGTGGGGCAAGGACGCTGGGCCCGCTTCAACGCGGCGCGTTCGACCCGGCTGCCCGCGGCGTTTGCAGCCATCGCCCGGCGGATCGCTGCGGTGGATCCGATGTCCGCCGCCTTGATCGCTTCGAAGCCCGGGGACACGACGGTGACGAGCCAGCGCTCGAAGGCAGGACCATACGCCCGAGAGCCCGGGGCGGGCGGGCGATCGAGCGGCGTCACGGTGCCCGCGGACCGAAGGCGGCTCGCCAGCGCGGCTGCGGCGGCGTCGCGCTGCAGCCCCGCGGGACCGAGCAGCGTCGAGTACAGCGCGACGTCCACGTCGAGGTCGTCGCCCTTCACCCGGCCGCGTCGCCATGCTGCGATCGCAGCCAGGATGGGATCGGCGGGATCCCGCAGGGCGGCGAGGGACTCGATCTCGTCGTCGCCGACCAACGCCGCCTCGGAGAGCGCGCACGCGTGCCGGACCTCGGCCCACCGCGAGTCGCGGGCGAGCGTGCCGACCTTCACCACCAGCGGTGCGGCGACCGATTCGCCGCGCCGAGCGAGCGCGACGCAGCCCAACATCGCGAGCACCGGATCGGCGCCGACGGTGAGGGCGTCGTTCCACACCTCGTCGCGGGTCCCGATCGCCGCGAGTCCCCACGCCGCGGCATAGACGAGGGGACGCGACGCGCTGCCGTCCTCCATGACGCGGGCGAGGGCATCGGCGGCGGCGGGATCGGCTTGGGCCCCCGCGGCTCGCAGCGTGGTGACCCGCGCTCGATCGTAGGCGTCGCGCACGGTGGGCGTCGCGTCGCGCGGCGCGGTGATCGACAGCGCAGCGCGGACCAACGGCAGCGCGGTGTCGGGGAGCCCGAGCGCGCCGAGGTGGTCCGCTGCACGGGCACGCACGCTCACGGGGCCGCGCTCGACGGCGCCGAGCAAGGAGGTTCGCATCGCCGTGGCCCGCTGTTCGTCCGGGTTCGCCGAGATCCACGCGCCCAACCGCGCCGCGGGCACGCGGTCGAGGGCCGACAGCAGGAACTCGCGGGGCTCGTCGGCCTTGGGCTGCTTGACCGTGCGGCGCAGCGCGAGGCCGAGGACCTCGAGCGTGTCGCCCTGTGCCTCTGCGAGGTCGAGCAGCCGGCGCCCGGCGTCGCGCAGGAGCTCCGCAGAGCCGCCGCGATCGAGCGCCGTCGCGAGGAGCGTGCGTGCGCGGGCCTCGTGCGTGCGGGTCACCTCGAGCTCCGCGAGGTGCAGGTACGCGCGGAGATCGTCCGGCTCCGCGGTCATCGCCTCGTCGTACGCCGCCGCAGCAGCGTCGAGGTCGCCCCGTCGCTCGTGAAGCTCGCCGAGACGCACCAGCGCGTCGACCTGGCGCCCCGACGCCTTCGCGGAGGCGTGGGCGGCCTCGAGGGCGCGTGCATCGTCGCCCGCCTCGAACGCGAGCTCCGAGACCTCCGCGAGCACCTCGCCCTTGCGGCTGGGGTCGAGCGCGAGTAGCTCTTCGAGGGTCTGGATCGCCTCGGCGGGCTGTCCTGCGCGGCGCTGCGCCGCGGCGAGGTCGGCGAGGCGATCGGGCTCGGTGGGCTGCAGGCGAACCAGCTGGCGGTACACCGCGACCGCCGCAGGGTAGTGCTCGCGGCGCGTGTGCAGCTCGGCGAGGAACAGGCCGGCCTCGATGGCGTCGCCGAGGGGCTCGGCCCGCTCGAACGCGATGCGGGCGGCGTTCTCCGCCGCGGCGGCGCGCTCGATCCGCGATGGCACCGCGCCTTCGACCAAGAGCTCGACGATCCGCGTGCGCGCCTCGTCGCGGAGCAGCTTGTGCTCCGGCGCCCGCGCCCGCGCCCGCAGCTGCTCCCACAGCTCGAGGGCCACCGCGGGACGTCGCTGCTCCTCGGCGAACACGGCGCGCAGGCGGAGGTAGTCGGGCTCGTCGGGCGCGAGCTTCATCGCGACCTTGAGGGAGGCCACCGCGTCGCTCACGAGGCCGTGCTCGCCGAGCACCTCGGCGTGTCGGGCCCACCCGCGGTGGGCGGGGCGCACCAGCTTGGGCAGCCGTGCCCACGCGGCGAGGGCCTCCGGCGTCCGCCCCATCTGGTAGAGCTGTTCGCCGAGGGCGATCTGCACCTCGGCGTATCGCGGCGCGAGCTTCACCAGTCGGCGGGCGACGCCGAGCGCGAGCTCGGGCTCGTCGGCGAGGTTGTAGAACTCGAGCAGCGACGTCAGGGCGGGCGCCCGACGGCCGGTCCGCTCGCCGATCTCACGGGCGAGGGCGAGGCCACGCTCGCGGTCGGCTCCGTTCATCAGGCCGCCGGCGAGGGCGAGCCCTCTCTCGACGTCCTGAGGGTGGCGCGCGACGAACCTCCGGTACTCGGCGAGCGCACCATCGACGTCGCCACGCGCCGCGATCGCGTCGATGAGCGCGCCTTGGCTGTCCTCGTCGCGCGGATCCAACGCGATCGCCCGACGCCGCGCGTCCTGGGACTCGAGCCCCGCCAGATCCTGCGCCGCCGCCAACGCGCGCCAGGCCGCGGCCTCGTCGGGGTGCTTCGTCAGCCACGCCTCGAGCGTGACGACCATCGACTCGCCGTTTCCCGAGCGGCGCTGGGCCTCGACGAGCAGCTCCCAGCGCGCGGTGCGGGTCGCCGCGCTCCCCCGCGCGGAGTCCTCGAGCAGGGCCCAGATCGCCGCCGCAGCGGCCCCGGGATCACCCCCGTCGAGCATTGCGCGGGCACGCTCCATCGCGATCTCGTCGCGCTCCTTGCCGGAAGCCCTCGCCTCGGCCGCGGCGAAGGCCCGATCGGCGCGCGCGATGTCCCCGGCCTTCGCGGCGATGCGGGCGAGTCGGATCTGGGCCGCCGCTTCGCTTGGACGGGCGTCGACGCGGAGCTGCGCGAGCTCGAGGGCGAGGTCGAGTTGGCCGCCCTGCTCGGCGAGGTCGAGGGCCCGGGCAAGGAGGGCGGCGCGGGGCTTCGGCCCCACCGAGGCTGACCGCTCGCGCAGGGCCTTCACCGCGCCCGCGACGTCACCGGCCGCCTCGAGCGCGTCGATCCGCAGCGCGAATACCGATCCGGCCCGTCGACCGGCGGTGGTCTCGAGCGCCGCGAGTCGGACCGCCGCCTCGCCCGGCTTGCCCCGCAGCATCGACACGCGCGCCGCGAGAACGCCAAGGGCGACGTCGCCGGGGTCGTGCGCGAGGGCGGACGCGATGCGGCGCTCGAGGGCGTCGCGGCCGATCGCCTTCTCGAGGGCCCGGAACTGGGCCCGGTCGAAGGGGTTGCGGCGGAGCTTGGCGAAGCGCTGCCCGACGAGTGCTGGATCGGCCGCGTTGCGTTCGAGGGACCAGTCGTCGTCCTCGGGCGCGGTCGCGGCCACCGGAGTACCCATGCCGTACGCCCACGCGGCGGCGAGCCAGGCGGCGAGCGCGGGGGCGCGACGCAGAACACTCATCGACGGTCCAGCATAGCAGGCGGCGCTCCCCGTGATCCTGCAGCAGGGCCGGGCGGCGTCGGAGGGGGCTGCCCGAGGGTGTCCGCCGCGGCCGGCCACGACGTGCCGCGCGGCCTCCGCGTCGGCGAAGCGTGCTTGACGTGGCCGGTGGCCGGCCTAAAGTGCCGGCCGAAACGGGCAACACCCATGCCGATGTACGCGTACCGATGTGCCCGCTGCGGGGCCGAAGAAGAACACATCGAGCGGTTCTCCGATCCGCCCAAGGCGACCTGCGATGCGTGTGGCGGGCCGTTGGCTCGGCAGCTGACCCCGACGGCGTTCCACCTGAAGGGCGGCGGTTGGTACAAGGACGGCTACGGCAGCACGAAGCCCGGCGGCGGCAGCAGCGGCGGCGGGGATTCCGGCTCGGGCTCGTCGGGGTCCTCGGGATCGTCCGGAACGTCGGGCGGCGGTACCGGGAGCGGGGCGTCCGCCGGATGACCGCGCGCATCCTCGACGGCAAGCGCATGGCGGCCACCGTGCTCGACGGCGTCCGCGCCAAGGTCGAGAAGTGCCGCGTTCGGGGCGTCCAAGCGACCCTCGCGGTCGTGCTCGTCGGCGAGGATCCGGCGTCGGCGATCTACGTGCGAAACAAGGGCAAGCGCGCGGCCGAGGTCGGAATCCGCACGCTCGACGAGCACCTCCCGGCGTCGACGTCGACCGAGGCGTTGCTCGAGCTCGTGGAGCGGCTCAACCGCACCACCGACGTCGACGGCATCCTCGTCCAACTCCCGCTGCCCACCGGCGTCGAGACGGAGCGGGTGCTGCTGGCGATCGATCCCGCCAAGGACGTCGACGGGTTCCATCCCGACAACCTCGGGCGGTTGATGATCGGCCAGCCGCGTTTCGTGCCGTGTACGCCGCAGGGATGCATGCTCCTGCTCGCCGAGGCGGGGGCGGAGCTGCGTGGCCGGCGAGCGTTGGTCATCGGGCGCTCGAACATCGTCGGGCGCCCGATGGCGCAGCTGCTGCTCCACGCCGACGCCACCGTGATCACGGCCCACTCGCGCACCGCGGATCTGCGGGCCGAGGTCGAGGCGGCGGACATCGTCGTCGCCGCGGTGGGGCGACCCGAGCTGGTGCGCGGCGCGTGGATCAAGCCGGGGGCGGTTGTCATCGACGTCGGCATGAACCGCCTCCCGGATGGTCGGCTGGTCGGCGACGTCGAGTACGCGGCCGCGGCCGAGCGCGCCTCGGCGATCACGCCCGTGCCCGGCGGCGTCGGGCCGACGACCATCGCGTGTCTGCTCGCCAACGTCGCGCTGGCGGCCGAACGCCGCGCCCAGAGCTGAGGCAGGGCTCACGGCGCGCGGCGACGGGCGTCGACCTGCGCGACGCTGTCGAGGACTGCCTCGCGCAGCTCGCCCGGGTCGATCGGCGTGCCGACGATGCGACAGAGCGAGATGCAACGCGCGCGCACGTCGCTACGGCCGTCGCACAGGGCGATGCGCGGCGGCGCGTGCGGTTGGGCGCCGAGGCGCCGCAGCAGCGCGAGGGCTGGCTCGGCGTCGCTGCCGATCTCGACCACGACGAGGTCACTCGCGGTGACCTCTTCGGGATCCGCCTGCGCGATCGACTGCTCGTCCGTCGCACAGGAGACGAGCGTGCGGACGATCGACGCGACGTGCCCGAGCGTCGCGCCGTGATCGCCGACCAACGCGACGCGCAGGGGGACGAAGTGGGCGACGATCGCGTCGACGCGATCGCCGAGGACCTCGTCGATGTCCTCGAACGCGATGCCCATGCCCGCCGGCCCCTCGATGGCATCGAACTGCCGCACCCACCGGACCTCGGCGTGCAGCTCGATCGGCTCGGCGTCCCCGGGGATCGTCAGGGAGAGCGACAGGTGCGTGCCGGGGGGAAGCGGGTCCCGCGATGGCACGAACAACCCGCCCCGCGAGAGGTTCGTGCAGTAGCTGACCAGGAGGTGGCTCGCGCTGCGATACGCCAGCTGCAGCACCACGCTCGCCCGCGGTGCACGTCGCCGTGGGGCGGACTCGGGCGTGGGGTCGTTCGCGTCCATGCAGCTCGACGATCGATCGATCTTCGCCGATTCACTATCGGCTGAAATCGCCAGCATCGTCGAGGAGGATGTGGAGCAGCCGGTCGAGTTCGTCGAGGCTCGAATATGGAACCTCCACGGCACCGGCGCCGCGCTTTCGTGGATCGGTCCGCAACCGTACCCGGACCCCGAGGCGACGCTGGAGCCGGTGCTCGAGCTCCGTGACGATGATCTTGCGCCGATCCGCGTCGTTGTTGTCGGCCGCGGGGGCCGTCAGGCGGGCCGGGGATGCGCGTGCGCGAACCGCGCGTTCCACGGCGCGGACGCTCCACTGGCCGTGGACGGCCTCGTTCGCGACCTCGGCGATCTCCGACTCGCGGTCGAGGCCGAGCAACGCACGGGCGTGACCCATGCTCAGCCGGCCGTCGCGGACCATCTCCTGCGTGCGCTCGGGCAGCCGCAGCAGCCGCATGACGTTCGCCACCGTGCTGCGATCCTTGCCGACGCGCTCGGCGAGCTGCTCCTGGGTGTAGCCGCGGATCGCGATGAGCTCCTGGAATGCCCGCGCCTCTTCGATCGGGTTCAGCTCGGCGCGCTGGAGGTTCTCGACCAGCGCGAGCTCGAGCCGCTGCTGATCATCGGTGTCGCGGACGACGACCGGCACGTCGTGCAGACCGGCGAGCTGCGCCGCCCGCCACCGCCGCTCGCCGGCGACGATGAGGTAGCGCGCACCGTCACCCGTGGGGGCGGCGATCGGCGTGACGACGATGGGCTGGATGATGCCCTGGGTGCGGATGCTCGCCGCGAGCTCGTCGAGCAGCTCGGGGTCGAAGCGCTTGCGCGGCTGATCGGGGCTCGGGGCGATCGCCTCGATCGGGAGCTGCCGCGCGATGCCAGGCACGGGCGGCGGCAGCGGTTCGCTCGACGTCGACGCGGCAGGGGCCGGCGGCGGTGGAATCAGGGCCCCGAGGCCGCGACCGAGGGCAGGGCGCTTGCCGGGCTTCGGGGTGTTCACGCGCGGGTCTCCGCGCGCGCGAGCACCTCGCGGGCGAGCTCGAGATACGCCTGCGCGCCCCGGCTCTCGATGTCGTACAGCAGCGCGGGCTTGCCGTGGCTCGGGCTCTCGGACAGTCGAACGTTGATCGGGATCATCGTCTCGTACACCAGGCCCGCGAAGTGTTGCCGGACTTCCTTCACCACCTGCTGTGAGAGGTTGGTGCGAGGATCGAACATGCAGAACAGGATGCCCTCGACCGAGAGACTCGGGTTGAGCGCGGCGCGGACCTGGGCAATGGTGCCCTGCAGCGCGCCCAGGCCCTCGAGCGAGAAGTACTTGGCCTGCATCGGGATGAGCACGCTGTCGGCGACGACGAGCGCATTGATCGTCAGCATGCCGAGGCTCGGCGGACAGTCGAGGATGACGTACTCGTACGTCGGGCCGCCGGGCTCCCGCAGCGACGCGAGCGCACCGCGGAGCATCAGCTGAGGTCGCTCGAGTCCGACGAGCTCGACCTCGGCGCCTGCGAGATCCGCCGATGCCGGCACGACGTCGAGGGCGGGCAGCTCGGTCTTCTTGATCACGTCGGCGAGCGTCGCGTGTCCGAGCAGCAGCTCGTACGTGCCCTGCTCGACCTGACCGCGGCCGTAGCCGACCGAAGAACTCGCGTTGGCCTGCGGATCCATGTCGAGCAGCAGGACCCGGTGCTCGGCCGCGGCCAGCGACGCGGCGAGGTTGACCGCGGTGGTGGTCTTGCCCTCGCCGCCCTTCTGGTTGCTGATCGCGACGATGCGCGGGCCCGGGTGGGCGGGGCGACGGGTCGACACGGCGGCCATCCTTACCACCGGGGCGCCGGCGGGGCGATCCCCCAGGCGAGTCGGATTCTTGCGTACATGTAGGACATCACCGTACGTTCAGACCACCTAACGCGCGGCGCCGGTCCTACGGCCCCGTAGCGCGGGTTTTCCACCGTTGACGGGGCCCCACCCGAGGCCCCCCTGGAGGTCCGGTCGTGAGCTACTTCCGCCACAGCTACACCAGCTTCGAAGAGTTTCGCCGCGAGGCCCTGTCGATCGACGACGAGGCCCTGGGCAAGGAGGAGCTCGAGCTCCTCGGTGACCTCGAGGACGACGACCTGTTCGACAGCCCGGGCCGTCGCCTCCGTCGCCGCTACGAGTAGACCCCATCCCTCGGCGCCCCGCGGCGCCCCTCGGGCGGGCCCGGTTCAGCGGCCGAGGTCGTGATCCTTGAGCTTGCGGTACAGGGTCGTCCGATCGATGCCGAGCAGTGCCGCCGCGCGGGCCTTGTTCCCGCCGGTCACATCCAACGCCGCCGCGATCGCGTCGCGCTCGAGCTGCTCGAGCGTGCGCACCGTGCCGAGCGGCGCCGCCGCGACGGTGGCCGCGCGCGGCGGAGCCGAGTGCAGGAGCTCCGGGGGCAGGTCATCGAGCTCGATCGACGTGCCATCGCCGAGCACCAGCGCGCGCTCGACCACGTTGCGGAGCTCGCGGATGTTGCCCGGCCAGCGATAGCTGCGGAGCACGTCGAGCACGTCCGGGGCGATGCGTTCGACGCGTCGACCGATCTCCTCGCCGAAGTGCGCCGCGAAGTGGCGCACGAGCGCCTCGATGTCGTCGGGCCGGTCGCGCAGCGGCGGCAGCTCGGTCTGGATCACGCTGAGGCGGTAGAGGAGATCCTCGCGAAACCTGCCATCGGCGACCATCGCCCGGAGATCCCGGTGCGTCGCGGCGACGAGCCGCACGCTCACCGTCGTCTCGCGGGTGCCGCCGACCCGCGTGAACGAGCGGGTCTCGAGCACACGCAGCATCCGCGCCTGCGTCGACAGGCTCATCTCGCCGATCTCGTCGAGGAACAGCGTACCGCCGTCGGCCCGCGAGAACACGCCGTCGTGCTGGGCGACCGCGCCGGTGAACGCCCCGCGCTCGTGCCCGAACAGCTCGCTCTCGAGGAGCTGCTCGGGGATCGCCGCGCAGTTGATCGCGACGAACGGTCCGTTGGCCACCGACGACAGCCCGTGGATGAGCGCGGCGGCGAGCTCCTTGCCGGTGCCGCTCTCGCCGCGCACGAGCACGGTCGCCGGGCTCGCGGCCACGCGCTCGATGAAGACCTGCAGCCGCTGCATCGCCGCGGACGTGCCGATCATCCGCGCGGCCGGCTTCGCCGGGGTCCGGCGCACCGAGGCCGCCGCCTTCAGCTGCGACCGCTCGCTCGCGCTGTCGCCGAGCGCGGACACCAGGTGCGCCGCGCACAGCAGGAGCAGCAGCGTCTCCTCGTCGTAGCTGCCGTGGACCGCCTCGTTCGTGCCCCACTCGATGTAGAACACGAGGTTGTTCGCCGGGGCTGCCATGGCGCCCGCGATGCCGCGCATGAGCACGGAGCGGCGGTCGGCGAGATCCGGCTCGGCCTGGATGTCACGCACGAGGAACGCCCGCCGCTCGTTGCGGACGCGCTCGAGCAGCGCCCGCGACAACGCCAGGTCGCTGACGATCCCGTCCGAAGCGCTCGACAGGATGTCGCTGCCGTCGGGCGAGAGCAGGAGCGCCCGCGCGGCCGGGAACGCCCCGATCGCCCACGTCGTGGCCTCGCGCAGCACGGCCTGCAGCGACGAGCACCGCGCCAGGCGGTCGCCGAGCGAGGCGAGGGCGGCGAGCCGCGAGGGCGCGCTCGGGTGCGCGACGAGGCGTGCGTCGAGCCGGGCGTCGAGCTCCACCGTGCTCCGACTGCGCGGCTCGGGGCTACCCGCGGCGAGCACCGGCGCGTCCTCGGCGAGTTGCAGAGTCGTGCTCCCCAGCGTCAGCGTGCCCCCGAGGGCGAGCGCATGGCCGCGGACGATGGTCACGCGCTGCCCGTCGACGAGGGTCCACACCGGGTTCACGCCGGCGACCTCGTCGACGACGAGCAGCGGGCGGCCGTGCGGATCCTGCGTGATCCGCACGGTGAGGTGGTGACGTGAGACCGCCGTATCGGCGAGCTTGAGCACCTCGGTCGGACCTCGACCGATCGTCACGGCGTCCTGGCCCAGCGGGATGCGGCGGCCGAGGTCGGGGCCCGCGACGACGAGCAGGCAGAAATTCGGCACCGTGCTCAGCCTAGTGTCCCGCGTTGCCCGTCCGCAAGGTCGATGAACGCGCGGCGGCCCGTCGTGTGGGGGATCGCACCGCGGCTCAGCAGGTCGCGTCGTTCGACCCGCACGAAAGGCCGCATTCGGGGCCGCATTCGGGGCCCTCGCCCCCGTTGACAGCACCCCCGCCGATGATACGGTTGCCGCGGATCGCCGCATGGCTGAACAGACCCCCGAAGAGACGCCGGAGCTGCCCGAGATCGTATCGCTGTTGCCCCTGCGCAATTCGGTCCTGTTCCCCGGTTCCATCATCCCCATCGACGTCGGCCGCCCGAAGTCCGTGAAGCTCGTCGAGGAGGCGATCGCGCAGGAGCGACCGATCATCGGCATCGTGACCCAGAAGGAAGCCCGCGTCGAAGACCCCTCCGACGGCGACGTGCATCGGGTCGGCTGTGCCGCCCGCATCCTCAAGGTCATCAAGCTCGCGCGTGACAACTACTCGGTGATCCTCCAGGGCGTGATGCGCATCCGCATCGACGACATCACCCAGAACGAGCCGTTCCTCCAGGCCCGCGTCTCGGAGCTGCGGGACATCGGCGGTCCCCGCCTCGACGTCGAGTCCGAGGCGCTCGTGCTCAACATCAAGGAGACGGCGAAGAAGCTGATCTCGCTGGTGCCCGAGCTCCCCCGCGAGGCCGCCGCGCTGCTCGACAGCGTCAGCGATCCGGGCCAGGTCGCCGACCTCGTCATCAGCAACCTCGACATCGAGCCCGCGGAGAAACAGGACGTCCTCGAGGCGATCGACGTGCTCGATCGCCTGCGCAAGGTCCTCACGCTGCTCACCCGTCAGCTCGAGATCCTGAAGGTCCGCGAGCGCATCAACTCCCAGGTCCAGGAGGAGATGGGCCACAGCCAGCGCGAGTACGTGCTGCGCCAGCAGCTGAAGGCGATCAAGGGCGAGCTCGGCGAGGTCGACGACGAGAGCGGCGACGTCGAGGAGTTCCAGAAGAAGATCGCCGAGGCCAAGATGCCCGAGGAGGCCGAGAAGGTCGCCCTCAAGCAGCTCGACCGCCTCAAGCAGATGCAGCCGTCCTCGGCCGAGTACACGGTCACGCGGACGTACCTCGAGTGGCTCGTCGAGCTGCCGTGGTCCAAGTCCACCGAGGATCAGATCGACATCAAGACGGTGCGCTCGGTCCTCGACGAGGACCACTACGACCTCGAGAAGGTCAAGAAGCGCATCCTCGAGTACATGGCGGTCCTCAAGCTCAACGCGAGCAAGAAGGGCCCGATCCTCTGCCTGCTGGGCCCACCGGGCGTCGGCAAGACCTCGCTGGGCAAGAGCATCGCCCGCGCCATCGGTCGCAAGTTCGTGCGCATCAGCCTCGGTGGCGTGCGCGACGAGGCCGAGATCCGCGGTCACCGACGCACGTACGTCGGCTCGCTCCCGGGTCGCATCGTCCAGGGCCTCAAGAAGGCCGGGACCAACAACCCGGTCATCATGCTCGACGAGATCGACAAGCTCGGGCACGACTTCCGCGGTGACCCGGCGTCGGCGCTGCTCGAGGTCCTCGACCCCGAGCAGAACCACACGTTCAGCGATCATTACCTCGAGGTCACGTTCGACCTGTCGCGGGTGATGTTCATCGCCACGGCGAACTACATCGACCCGATCCCGCCGGCGCTCAAGGACCGGCTCGAGATCCTCGAGCTGCCCGGCTACACGCGGCAGGAGAAGCTCGCGATTGCGCGGCGCTTCCTCATCCCCAAGCAGATCGGCGAGCACGGGCTCGACTCCCACGGCGTCAACATCGGCTTCTCCGAGGACGCGGTGCTCGAGCTCATCGACAGCTACACGCGCGAGGCCGGCGTCCGCAACCTCGAGCGCGAGGTGTCCGCGGTGGTCCGTGGCATCGCGGTGAAGGTGGTCGAGGACGAGTCGCGCAAGGAATTCGCCCTCGACAAGGGCGACATCCCCGAGTTCCTCGGCCCGCAGAAGTACATGCCGGAGATGTCCGAGCGCACCGCCGAGCCCGGCGTCGCGACCGGCCTGGCGTGGACGCCGGTCGGCGGCGAGATCATGTTCGTCGAGGCCTCGCGCATGCCGGGCAAGGGCGGCCTGATGCTCACCGGTCAGCTCGGCGACGTGATGAAGGAGTCCGCGCAGGCGGCCCTCAGCTACGTCAAGAGCCACCTCGAGAAGCTCGGCATCGAGAAGGCCGTGATGGAGGGGCACGACATCCACGTGCACGTCCCGGCCGGCGCCATCCCGAAGGATGGTCCGTCGGCGGGCACGGCGATGCTCGCGGCCCTGGTCTCGCTGCTCACGCAGACCTGCGTGCGGCCCGACGTCGCGATGACCGGCGAGATCACGTTGCGCGGCCTGGTGCTGCCCGTCGGCGGCATCAAGGAGAAGATGCTGGCGGCGCACCGCGCCGGCATCAAGCGCATCGTCCTGCCGGAGCGCAACGAGAAGGACGTCATCGACGTCCCCGAGGAAATCCGCAACGAGATGGAAATCGTGTACGTCCGCAACGTGCACGATGTCCTCGGGGCGGTCCTGATCGCCGAGAGCGCCACGCCGGTCCCCTGAGCCCCAACGCGCAGCACGACCCCGGGGTCGGGGTCGTGCCGCGTCGTCGCTCCAAACCCCGAATCCTGGCCGCTGCGGCCGGTTCTCGCGGGGTTGACACGGCCGGGGTGCGGCTTAGCTTTGCCCCCGACGCCGCGTGCCGGGCCCTCCCGGCGCACGTCATCCGCCCCGGCCCGCCGTGGGTTTCCAACGGCCAGGACCTCGGGCTCGCCCGTCGTTCGCGGCACCAGTTCCCTCCTTCGACGTCTCGACACAGAGAAAGGCATCCACACCGACATGGGCAAGATCATCGGCATCGACCTCGGCACGACGAACTCGTGCGTGGCCGTCATGGAGGGCTCGGAGCCCAAGATCATCGCGAACGAAGAGGGTGGCCGCACCACCCCGTCGGTGGTGGCCTTCGAGCAGAGCGGCAACGTGCTGGTCGGACAGCAGGCCCGCCGTCAGGCGATCACCAACCCCGAGAACACCATCTTCTCGGCCAAGCGGTTCATCGGTCGCAAGTTCGACGAGGTCGGCGAGGAGCGCAAGCGCATGCCGTTCAGCGTCGTGCGAGCGGCCAACGGCGATGCGCACATCGAGGTGCGTGGCAAGGCCTATCCGCCGCCGGAGATCAGCGCCCGCGTGCTCATGAAGCTGAAGAAGGCCGCCGAGGACTACCTCGGCGAGTCGGTGAGCGCCGCGGTCATCACGGTGCCGGCGTACTTCAACGACGCCCAGCGCCAGGCCACGAAGGACGCCGGCCGCATCGCAGGGCTCGACGTCAAGCGCATCGTGAACGAGCCGACCGCCGCCGCGCTCGCGTACGGCCTCAGCAAGGGCACCGAGCAGGAGAAGGTCATCGCGGTCTACGACCTCGGCGGTGGCACGTTCGACATCTCGATCCTCGAGGTCGCCGAGAACGTCGTCGAGGTCATCTCGACCAACGGCGACACGATGCTCGGCGGCGACGACTTCGACGACCGCGTCACGCGGTGGCTGCTCGAGGAGTTCCGCAAGGACACCGGCATCGACGTCGGCAACGACAAGCTCGTGATGCAGCGGCTCAAGGACGCGGCCGAGAAGGCGAAGATCGAGCTGTCGCAGTCGCCCGAGACCGAGATCAACCTGCCGTTCTTGACCGCTGACGCCAGCGGCCCCAAGCACATGCAGATCAAGCTCTCGCGGGCGAAGTTCGAGAGCCTGGTCGGCGACCTGGTCGAGAAGACCCTGGCGCCGTGCCGCAAGGCCCTCGAGGACGCGAAGAAGACGATCAAGGACATCAGCGAGGTCCTCCTCGTCGGCGGTTCGATCCGCATCCCGCTCGTCCAGCAGAAGGTCCGCGAGTTCTTCCAGAAGGAGCCCAGCAAGGGCGTCAATCCGGACGAGGTCGTGGCGGCGGGCGCTGCGGTGCAGGCCGGCGTGCTCTCGGGCGACGTCACCGACATCGTGCTCGTCGACGTGACCCCGCTGTCGCTGGGCATCGAGACGCTGGGCGGCGTGATGACCACGCTCATCCCGCGCAACACGACGATCCCGACGCGCAAATCGGAGACGTTCACCACGGCGGCCGACAACCAGGGCTCGGTCGAGGTCCACGTGCTGCAGGGCGAGCGCTCGATGGCGCCGGACAACCGCACGCTGGGTCGCTTCAGCCTCCAGGGCATCCCGCCGGCCCCGCGCGGCGTGCCGCAGATCGAGGTCTCGTTCGACATCGACGCCAACGGCATCGTGAACGTCTCGGCGCGCGACAAGGCCACCGGTCGCGAGCAGAAGATCACCATCACGGCGAGTTCGGGTCTCAACGAGGACGAGATCAAGCGGATGGTCGACGACGCCAAGTCGTTCGAGGCCGAGGACAAGAAGCGCCGCGAGAAGGTCGAGAACAGCAACGCCCTCGAGGCGATGGTGCTCCAGACCGAGAAGCTCATCGCGGAGAACGGCGACAAGCTGCCGGCGGACGCCAAGTCCGAGGTCGAGGCGGCGATCACCGAGGCCAAGACCGCGCTCGAGTCGGGGGACGCCGACAAGATCAGCGGCGCCCGCGAGAAGCTCACCGCCGCGTCGCACAAGCTGGCGACGGCGATGTACTCGGGCGGCCAGGCCGGCGGGGCGCCGGGCGACGGCGGGGCAGGGGCGGGCCCCGGCAGCGCGGGACCCGGGACCGCGGGCGACAAGCCCAAGGACGACGGCGAGGTCATCGACGCCGAGTTCGAAGAGAAGAACTGAGGCGGGTCGGCCTCCGCCCCCACGACGACGCCCGTCCGGATCGCTCCGGGCGGGCGTTCGTCGTGGTTGGGCCGCACATTTGTGGCGCGCGCCCCGTCCGACGCGTCATGATCCACGCGTGCGTCGCTGGCTCGCTCTCGGTGTCCTCGCATGGGTGGCGACCGCGTGCGCGGGGCCCAACCTCTGGACCGACGGCTCGAGCGTGTCGGTCGCCAAGAGCAACCGCGGACGCATCCGTCACCCCGCGAAGCTCCCGCCGCGGGGTCCGGGGTTCCGCGTGCCGAAGCGCTGGAAGGACCGCGGCTTCCAGTTCGGCACCGACGAGATCGTCGACGCGGTGGCGCGCGCGGCGGGCCGCGTGAACGCAGCGGACCGACGCGCAGTGCTCGGCGTCGCCGACTTCAGCCGCAACCGCGGGGGCCCGTCGAAGTGGCACAACAGTCACCACAGCGGGCGTGACGTCGACCTGCTGTTCTACACGACGGACGCCAAGGGCAAGCCGCTGCCGCCCCCCGACGAGGACATGATGACGTTCGACGACGAGGGCGTGCCCTACGTCGGCAAGCGGGACAAGGACGGCTACCGCGATCCGATCTGGGCCGATCGACGGTTCGACGCGCGCCGTAACTGGGAGCTCATCGAGGCGATGCTGGTCGATCCCTCGATCAGGCTGCAGTGGGTGTTCGTGTCCGAGGGTTTGAAGGCAAAGCTGCTCGGGTGGGCGCGCCGCAAGCAACGTCCGCGGTGGGCGATCGAGTACGCCGACATGGTGCTCCGACAGCCCGCCGACTCGCTGCCCCACGACAACCACTTCCACATCCGCGTCTACTGCACGCGCACGGATCGCTTCCACGGCTGCATCGACCGCGGGCCCGTATGGCAGCACGAGAAGAAGGCGTTCAAGTACGGCGGCCCTGAGCGCTACGACCCGGTCACCTGGCGTCGGCGGCTCGGGACCGAGCCGTCCCCGTGGCGCGAGGCCCCCGCGGCGCGGCGCCCTGCTGCCGCGCAGGCGCCTTGACGCGCGGGGCCCTCGGGCGCCACTCTCGAACGGCCGTGCCCCATCGTGTCGGCGACTATGAGCTCGTCCGCCGCATCGGAAGCGGCGGGATGGCTGAGGTGTGGATGGGCCGCCGCGACCTCGTCGGCGGCGCCAGCAAGTCGGTCGCGATCAAGTTCATCGCGGCGTCGATGGCGGGCAATGACCGCCACCGCAAGATGTTCCTCGACGAGGCGCGGCTGTCGATGCTGCTCTCGCACTCGAACGTCGTGCAGGTGTTCGACGCCGGCCAGGACGGCGAGCGCATGTACATGGTGATGGAGTGGGTCGACGGGCTGAACCTGTCGCAGATCTCCCAGCTCGCGCGCGCCAGCGGCCAGGCGCTGTCGATGTCCCTGGTCGGCTATGTCATCGGCGAGGTGCTGCAGGGCCTCTCGTACGCCCACACGCTGCGCCACGAGGGGCATCAGCTCGGCATCATCCACCGGGACATCTCCCCGCACAACGTGCTGGTGAGCCTGTCGGGCGAGGTGAAGCTCGCCGACTTCGGCGTCGCGCGGCTGTCGACCGAGGAAACCTCGGGCGTACACATCAAGGGCAAGCTGCGCTACATGGCGCCCGAGCACCTCGCCGGGCGCACGAAGTCGCCGAAGGTCGATCTGTTCGGCGCGGGGGCAATCCTCCACGAACTGCTCGCGGGCGACCGGTTCCGTGCCGAGGCGGACGAGGTCGCGCTCTACCACCAGATCCTCGGCGGCGTGACCCCGCCGCTCGATCGCCCCGATGTTCCGCGCGAGCTCCTCGAGCTGCGACTCGCGCTGCTCGAGCCCGACGAGAACCGCCGCGTGCCGACGGCCGACGACGCGCTCGCGATGCTCGAGGCCTGGCCCGGCTACCGGAACGCGAAGGGCGAGCTGTCGCGGCTGTGTCGCGGGTTCATGGGTGTGGACGCGCCGCGCTCGGGGCTGCACGTGCGCCCCGAGCGATCTGGGGTCAGTGCGCTCGCGGACACCGAGGCACCGACGGCGCCGACCCATACGGCCGCGCACGGCTCGCGCGAGCCGACCGCGCCCCACGGCGAGGGACGCACGCCGGTGCCTGGGGGCGAAGTCTCGACGCTGATCGGCGTGCCCCCGCGCCGCAGCGTGTGGCCATGGGTCGCGGGGATCGGCGGCGCGATGGCGCTCGCCACCGCGTCGGCCTTCGGCGTCGCGAAGCTCGTGCAGTCGAGGCGCGCCGACGCGACGCTCGCGAGCGCACCGGCCCGCGAGCCGGTCGAGCCGGTCGAGCCGGCAAGCGAGTCCCCGCGGACGCCCGAGCCGGCCCCGGCTCCCGCGGTTGCGCCGGATCCGGCAGCGAGCACCAAGCCCGAACTCGCGGCTGCGAAGCCGACGCCAGAGCCCGGGCCGGTGGTGTCGCCCCCCGTCGAAGCCACCCCCACGAGTCCCGTCGAGCCTGCGGCCGTGCCCGCGCCCGCGCCCAAGCCGGGCGCGAAGTCCCCGAAGCCCGGGAAGCCCGCGGCCAAGCCCGAAGAGCCGAAGAAGCCGACGCCGGCGACGCCCGCCGCGAAGCTCGACGTCGTGTTCCGCGTGTCCGCGCCGCTGCGCTATGCGTGGGTCCGCATCGACGGCTCGAGCGTGTTCGCGGTGGAGCCCCGCGCGACCCGCTCGATCTCCGCGGGCTCGCACACGATCGACTGGCGCGCCGAAGAGGCGAACCCGTGGGTCAGCGGCGGCCGCTTCGAGTTCACCGCCGGCACGAAGCCCACGATCCGCCTCGGATCGAAGGGCCCGTCGTTGGAGTGATCGCGGCGTCGTCGGAGCCATCGCCGCACCTGTTCGCACCTGTCGAGTCGTTCAGGTGTGACAGCCGCTGTCACTGAACGCATGCGCGCCCGCCTCGGTGTGCCGTGCCGCTCGCCGTGTCCCTGCGCGGATCGCTGAACGCCGCGTACGGCCTCCAATCGCGGCTGCGACGGCTTTGACGCGCAGGCGTCGGTCGAGTCGCGCCGTCGTCATGCACTGAACTCAGTGTCAGTTGGTGTTGTGCAAAAAGTTGATCCGCGTGATTAGAAAGTGCTTCCTAAAATCCACTCAGTGGAATACATTGAAATGGGCACTGAGAGTCGGTTCTCCTGACACGACTCGTCATGCCCCCCACCACCGACGCACCGGGCCCGTCTCCCCTCCGACGAGCCCTCGACGCTGTCGCCCCGGCAGTTCTCCCCCTCTCCTCGCGCAACGCTCCGCGCTCTCCCGCTCCCGCTCCCGCTCCGTCGAGTCGTCGTCATGCAAGTCGCGCTGACCGAATCTCAGCTCCGTGAGATCGAGGCCTCCACTCCCGACGGGCTCACGTCGCAGGAGCTGGTGGCCGCGTTCGCATCACGCGAGGTGAAGTTCACCGAGGCGACGCTGCGCAAGTACGTGCAGCTCGGTTTGGTGCCCCGGTCGCGTCGCGTCGGTCGCAAGGGCAAGCACCTCGGATCCCTGGGCATCTACCCGGTCCGCGCGGTCCGCCGCATCAACGCCATCAAGAAGCTGATGGCCGAGCACTACACGATCGAAGAGATCCAAGCTCGGTTCCTCACCTTCAAGGACAGCATCGAGACCCTCGACGAGGCGCTCGGCGAGCTGTTCCGCCTCTTCGACGAGCGCATCGCGGCGCAGGATCCGGACGCGCGTGGTCGCCTCGGTGAAGAGCTCACCGCGATCCGCAACGGCGCGACGGAGCTGCTCGAGGGCGTTCACCGCCTCGAGAAGCTGATCCTCCACGCCAAGGACGCCATCCGCCCCCGTGGTGGCGGAGCCGCCGGCGCGACCGAACTCCTGTGATCCGAGTCGTGGCCACCCCGGCCTCGGCTCTCCGCCTCCCCATCCCCTTCGCCCTCGCCTCCACTCCACCTCCACCTCACGCACCAGGGGTCCCCATGCTGAAGCACGAACTCACCGTCCACGACCAGACCGAGCAGGACATCGACGACGACGCGGACATCTCCGCCATCCACGGCGGTGGCGTCGAGGTCGACGACGACGCCGACGGCGACCCGCGCCCGATCGTCCGCCGCGTCCGTGCCAAGACGATCGCGATGAGGCGCCTCACCAAGGAGGAGCTCCGCATCGGCGCGCTGCTGTACCCCGAGCGCAGCTACTGGCGGCCCAAGTCGCGCGGTGAGTGTGCGAACGTGGCGCGTCCGTGCCCGTACGTCAGCTGCAAGTACCACCTGTACATCGACGTCAACCCGGCGACCGGCAGCATCAAGATCAACTTCCCGGACCTCGAGGTCTGGGAGCTCCAGCACAGCTGCGCGCTGGACGTCGCGGGGCAGGGTGGCATCACCCTCGAGGAGGTCGGCGAGATCCTGAACCTCACGCGCGAGCGCATCCGCCAGGTCGAGGTGCGGGGCCTCATGAAGCTGAAGGAGTCCGGGGGCGAGGAGCTGCTGACGTACCTGGCGCGCGGCTCCGACTGAGCCGCCGTGAGCCCGCGCTGGATCGCCGCAGGCACCCGACCGACCGCCGTCGCACGGGGCGCCGGTGCGCCGCGCAGGCGAGCTTGACCAGGCCAGGCTCGGGGGTGTAGCCCGCTGGCGTGAACGACGTCTGCGGACTGAGGCGAGCGCTCGTCAGCGTGAGCGACAAAACCGGACTCGAGCGACTCGCGAAGCTGCTCATCGACACGCGCGTGGAGGTGCTGTCGACGGGAGGGACCGCGAAGGCGCTCGCAGAGCTCGGGGTCGCAGTGGTGAAGGTCAGCGATTACACCGAGGCCCCGGAGATCCTGGGCGGCCGGGTGAAGACGCTCCACCCAAAGATCCACGGCGGCATCCTGGCGATGCCGAACCCTGAGCACGAGGCCGAGCTCGCGCGCCACGCCATCGCGCCGATCGATCTGGTGGTGGTCAACCTGTACCCGTTCGCGCGCACGATCGCCGATCCGTCGCGGAACTTCGCTGACGCGATCGAGAACATCGACATCGGCGGACCCACGATGGTCCGGGCCGCGGCGAAGAACTGGACGCGCGTCGCCGTCGTCGTCGATCCGGCGGACTATGAGGTGATCGCCCGAGACGTCGCCGAGCACGGGGGCGTCACCGCGGCGACTCGGCGGGCCCTCTCGCGCAAGGCCTTCGCCCACACCGCGGCGTACGACGCCGCGATCGCGACCTACCTCGCCGGCTGGAACGACGACGGCACGCACCGCCCGGCCGACGAGTTGCCGACGTTCTGGATGTCGGGTGGCGATCGCAAGGGCGAGCTGCGCTACGGCGAGAACCCGCACCAGCCCGCGGGCTTCTATGCGACGGGCGAAGCCGGCGGACTCGACAGCGCGGTGCAGCTGCAGGGCAAGCCGCTCAGCTATAACAACCTGCTCGACGCCGACGCGGCCGTCGGCCTGGTCAGGAGCCTATCCGGCCTCGGGGTCGCGGCGGCGGTCATCAAGCACGCGACGCCGTGCGGTGCCGCGGTGGCGCCGGCCGGCACGCCGGTGGCGGAGGTCTACGCGCGCGCCCAACAAGCTGACGCCGAGAGCTCCTTCGGGGGCATCGTCGCGCTGTCGGTGCCGTGCGACGGCGCGACCGCAGAGCGCCTCGCGAGCACGTTCCTCGAGGTCGTGGTGGCCCCGAGCTTCGACGCGGCTGCCCGCGCCGCGCTGGCGAAGAAGACCAACCTCCGCCTGCTCGAGCTGCCGATGGACGACGCCGGCGCGCCGGGGCTGCGGGCCCGATCGATCGCCGGCGGATTCCTGGTGCAGCGAGAGGACGCGATCACGGGCTCGCTGCGCCGCGCCGAGTTGGTCAGCGGCACGACGCCTGCCGACGACGCGTGGCCCGAACTCGAGCTGGCCTGGCGCGTGGTCGCGGCGGTGCGATCCAACGCGATCGCCATCGTCGCCGACGGCGTCACGGTCGGACTCGGCGGCGGGCAGACCTCGCGGGTCGAGGCGGTGCGCCAGGCCCTCGGCCGCGCAGGAGACCGGGCGCGCGGCGCGACTCTGGCCTCCGACGCGTTCTTCCCGTTCCGCGACAGCATCGACCAGCTCGCGGCCGCGGGGATTCGAACCGTGATCCAGCCCGGCGGATCGGTGCGCGACGCCGAGGTCGTGGCGGCCGCGAAGGAGCACGGCATCACGATGCTCTTCACCCGCGAGCGTCACTTCCGCCACTAGGACCGAGGGGGACTCCATCATGCGCGTGCTCGTCGTCGGCGGTGGGGGTAGGGAGCACGCGCTCGCGTGGCGACTGGTGCGCGACGGCGCCGAGGTGATCGTCGCTCCGGGCAGCGATGGTATCGCGACGGACGCGGAGTGCGTCGCGCTCGACGTCCGCGACCACGGGTCGATCGTGGCCCTCGCCCGCGCGCGTCGGGTCGATCTCGTGGTCGTCGGACCCGAGCAACCGCTCGTCGACGGGCTCGCCGACGCGTGCCGTCGCGCCGATCTGCCGTGCTTCGGACCGTCGGCCGCTGCCGCCGCGCTCGAGGGCAGCAAGGTCGTCGCCAAGCGCTTCATGGAGCGGCACGGCATCCCCACGGCGCGATCGGAGGTCGTCACCGATCTCGCCGCGTTGCCGGCCGCGCTCGCGGCGTTCGACTCGCCGCCCGTGGTCAAGGCCGACGGTCTCGCGGCGGGCAAGGGCGTCACGGTGGCCGACGACTGGGCCGAAGCCGAGGCGGCCGCGCGCGCGTGCCTCGAGCAGCGCGTGTTCGGCGACGCCGGCGCGCGGGTGGTGCTCGAACAGCGCCTGCGCGGCGAAGAGGCGAGCCTCTTCGTCGTCACCGACGGCACGCGCAGCGTGTGGATGGCGGCGGCCCAGGACCACAAGCGCATCGGCGACGGCGACACGGGCCCGAACACCGGGGGCATGGGCGCCTACGCGCCCGCGCCGATCCTCGACGAGTCGGTGCGGGCGCGCGTCGCCGACACCATCGTGACGCCGAGCATCGACGGCATGCGCGCCGAGGGCACGCCGTTCGTCGGCGTGCTGTTCGTCGGCCTGATGATCGAGCCGAACGGCACGCCGTGGGTCATCGAGTACAACTGCCGCTTCGGCGATCCCGAGGTGCAGGCGCTGGCGTTCGGCGCCCAGGCGCCTCTGTTGCCGGTGCTGCACGACGCCGCGACGGGGCAGCTCACGCCCGGTGTCCTGGCGTGTCGCCCGAGCGCCACCGTCGTGCTCGCCGCCGGGGGCTACCCTGGGGCCCCGCGCGTCGGCGACGTCATCAGCGGCCTGCGCGAGGCCGACGCGCTCGCCGACGTCAAGGTGTTCCACGCCGGCACGCGGCGTCGCGCGGACGGGGCGTTCGTCACCCACGGGGGACGCGTGCTCGGCGTCTGTGCACGCGGCGACGATCTCCGCGCCGCGATCGCCCGCGCCTACGCGGGGGTCGAGTGCATCGGCTTCGACGGCATGCAGCATCGGCGTGACGTCGGCGCCCGCGCGCTGCGCTGACCCGCCGTGCGGTGGCTCGCGCGTCGGCACGGGGGCCTTCGCGGCCGGCGGGCCCGGCCCCGTGCCCCCTGTGGTATGCGTTGCCGCGATGGCGAACATCCGTCCATTCTGCGGTCTGCGTTACGACGTCGAGCTCGCCGGGGATCCGGCCCAGTTGATGTCGCCGCCGTACGACGTCATCGATGCCCGCGGCCGCGCCGAGCTCGCTGCCCGCTCGAACGACAACTCGATCCACTTCGTCCTGCCCGAGGGCGACGGGTCCGCACGGTACCAGCGCGGCGCGGCCGAGTTCCGCGCCCAGGTCGAGCGTGCGATGGTCCGCGATCGCGCGCCCGCGTTCTACGTCTACCACCAGCGCTACACGATCGAGGGCCGCGAGCGGACCCGCCGTGGCTTCATCGCGCTGATCGAGCTCACGCGCTTCGGCGCCGGCCCGGTCCTCGCCCACGAGCGCACCTTGGCCGGTCCCAAGGCCGACCGCCTCGAGCTGATGCGCGCGACCGAGGCCCACCTCGAACTGGTGTTCGGCCTGTTCTCGGATCCCACCGCCCGTTGGGAGGATCTCGTCCGCCCCGCGTTGGGCGACGACGTGCTCGCGTGCCGCTTCGACGACATCGACCACACCCTGTGGAAGGTCGACGACCCGGCGATCGTGGCCGCGCTGCAGCAGCACATTGCCGACAAGAAGATCTACATCGCCGACGGTCACCACCGCTACGAGACGATGTGCGCGTTCCGGGACGAGCTCGAGCAGCGGGGCCATCGCGGCGCGGCGTACGGGATGATCTATCTGTCGAACCTCGACGATCCCGAACTGACGGTGTTGCCGACGCATCGCCTCGTCCACGGTCTGCCGAGCGTGGACCTCGAGCGCGTGCTCGAGGTCGCCGCGGCGTCGTTCGAGGTCGAGCGCGAGGCGCTGCCCGCCGACGCCGCATCGTTGCGCGCGCGTCTGCTCGCGGCGGGGGCCCACGGCGCGGCCTTCGGCCTGGCGATCCCCGGTACGGGGCAGTGGGCGGTGCTGCGCCTGCGCGCGGACTTCGATCCGATCGCGGCGGGCCTCGGCGCGCTACCGCCGGCGCTGCAGCGGCTCGACGTCGCGCTGCTCCACGAGCTGCTGCTCGAGCGTGCCCTCGGGATCAGCAAGGCCGCGCAGGAGGCCAAGACCAACCTGCGCTACTACAAGTCGACCGACGAGGCCCTCGCGGCCGCGCGCGCGACTGGCAGCGACGTGCAGCTGTGTTGCTTCATGAACGCGACGCCGGTCGCCGACGTGCGGGCGGTCTGCGACAGCGGCCAGGTGATGCCGCAGAAGAGCACGTTCTTCCATCCGAAGATCCCCAACGGCCTGGTCTTCCATGATCTGCGCGCCGCTGGCGAGGACGCGCGTGGGTGAGCAGGTGCCGTTCGGCTCGCCCCGGGGAGCCCGCGAGCTCATGCCGCCGGCGTCGGGGCGGCGGCAACGCGTCGTGCATGCGTTGATCGAGGAGTTCGAGGCGTGGGGCTATGGCCGCGTCGAGACCCCGTTGGTGGAGTACTACGACGTCATCGCCCGCGGGCTCACCGAGGCCGATCGGGCCCAGTGCGTCCGCTTCATCGAGGCCGGGACCGGGACGGTCGTCGCGCTGCGATCCGACGTGACCCCGCAGATCGCCCGCATGGCCGCGTGCCGCGTCGGCGGCGAACTCCGGGCCGACGCGGTGCATCGGTTCTGCTACGCGGCGGACGTCGTGCGTCAGCCCGACGCGTCGGGCGAGCAGACCGAGCAGCACCAGGTGGGCGTCGAGCTCCTCGGCGACGGCGACGCATGGGCCGACGTCGAGCTCGTCGCGCTGTGCGACGCGGCGCTGCGCCGGGTCGGGCTGCGCGAGTTCTCGATCGACGTGGCGCACGCCCAGCTCGCGCGGACGATCCTCGATGCCCTCGGCCTGCCCGACTCGGCCCGCGCCGCGGTGCAGGGCCGGCTGGCGCGCAAGGATCGCGACGGCGTGGCCGCCGTGCTGTCGCAGGCCGGCGTCGATGCGACGCGCGCCGCCGCGGTCGCGTCGCTGTGCGATCGGGTCGGGACGTCGGACGTGGTCGAGCGCGCGCGGACCGAGCTCGGCGCGCTGTTGCCCGACGCGATCATCGGCGCGCTCGCGGGCCTCGTCGACGCGGTCGCTGGCTACGACGCACGGCTGTCGGCGTCGCTCGTCGTCGATCTCGGCGAGACCCGTGGCTTCGACTACTACAGCGGCGTCCGCCTGCGGGTCTGGGCGCCGGGCGTGCCACGGCCGATCGTCCGCGGGGGCCGGTACGACGGCATGCTCGCGCGCTATGGCGCCGCGTGGCCTGCGACGGGCTTCGCGATCGATCTCGATGCGCTCGAGCAGGCGCTCGTCGAGGCCGACGGCGCCCGCATCGGCGCGCCGGCGCACGTCATCGCGCTGGCCCCGGGTGCTCCGCCGCCGGTGCGCGCCCTCGCGGCTCGCCTCGCTCGGCAGGCCCGGGAATCGGGTGCTCGGGCGTGGATCCAACACGCCGGCGGGCGCGAGCACGCCGAGCGCGAGGCGGCGGCCGTGGGGGCCACCGCGCTGACATGGTTGACGGACGACGCCGGGGTGACGCGCGTGCACGTGGGCGCGTGGGATGCCGGGCACTGGCACACGGTCGAACAGCGGAACGAGGCACCATGAGCACGTTGATCGTGGTCGGAGCCCAGTGGGGCGACGAGGGCAAGGGCAAGGTCGTCGATGCGGTCGCGGCACAGGCCGACCTCGTCGCGCGGTATGCCGGTGGCAACAACGCCGGGCACACGCTGGTGGTCGACGGCCGCAAGGTCATCACCCATCTGGTGCCCTCGGGTTGCCTCTACCCGGGGACGCGCTGTGTGCTCGGGGCGGGCATGGTCATCGATCCCGAGGTACTCGCGGCCGAGATCGCAGGCCTGCAGGCGTTCGGCCTGCTCCAGCAGGACGAGCTGCGGGTCTCGCTGCACGCCCACGTGATCTTCGGTTTCCATCGCGAGCTCGATGGCATGCGCGAGGAGGCGGCGGCGAAGGGACCGCGGGCGATCGGGACGACGCGGCGCGGCATCGGTCCGGCGTACGAGGCGAAGGCGGCGCGTCGGGGCATCCAGATCCGCGACCTGTTCGATCGCGCCACGCTGCGGGCACGCCTCGAGCAGAACCGCGACGCGCTGGCGCCGGAGCTCGGCCGCGCCGACGCGATCTCGGTCGACGCGCTGATGGACGCGGCGGCGGGTTGGGCGGCGTACCTCGAGCCGATGGTCTGCGACGCCAGCGCGATGTGCCACGACGCGATCCGTGCCGGTCGCCGCGTGCTGTTCGAGGGTGCCCAGGGGGCGCTGCTCGACCTCGACCACGGCACGTACCCGTACGTGACGTCGTCGACCACCACCGCCGGTGGCGTGTGCACCGGCATCGGCGTCGGACCCACGGCGATCGACGGGGTCTGGGGGATCAGCAAGGCGTACGCGACCCGCGTCGGCGCAGGGCCGTTCCCCTCGCGCATCGACGGCGAGATCGGCCAGCGCCTGCGCGACGTCGGCGGTGAGTACGGGGCGACCACCGGTCGGCCCCGCGACTGCGGTTGGCTCGACCTGCCGGCGCTCCGCTACGCCGCGCGACTGTCGGGCATGACCGGCCTGTGCATCACCAAGCTCGACGTGCTCGCGGCCCTCGGCCACGCCGAGGTCTGCGTCGCCTACGAAGACGGGGTCGATCCCGGGCGCGACGGGCTCTTCGACGCGCGGCCGATCAACCGCGTCGTCGAGGGCTTCGACGATCCGCAGCTCGCCCACCAACTCGCCGCGGCGCGGTCCTGGGAGGCGCTCCCGGCCTGCGCCCGCGCGTACCTCGATCTCGTCGCCGAGGCGGTGGAGGTCCCGATCGCGCTGGTGTCGGTCGGGGCCGAGCGCGACCAGACCATCTTCGTGCGGCACCCGTTCGAATGAGCCGATGGGGACCCCGGCAGGGCGGATGACGCATCGGGCTGCCGCACCCGATCCCGCCCCAGGGCCCCGTCGGAGCCACTCCGGGAACCATCGGCCCGCCGTACCGTGCCACCGTCGCGGGCCATGCCCGCGCCCTTGGTCCCGCGGCGAAAGGCCCACTTTTGCCGGGGCCATGGAACCGGCCCGGAATCAGCACCGCGGTCGCCTCGGCGGTTGTGTCGCCGACCCCCGGTCCTCTATACTCCGGTCGGCTACGAACTCCCGCGATTCGCACCGGCGCATCGCGTTCATGCCCGTTGGCGCGGGCTGAGGAAGTCAGCGCATGAAGATCGAATGCGACAAGTGTGCAGCGAAGTACTCGATCGCGGACGAGAAGGTCCGCGGCAAGACCTTCAAGATTCGCTGCAAGAAGTGCAGCAACGTCATCATCGTCCGTGACAAGGCGGCGGGTGCTGGCGCGCTGGGCGGCGAGGCCGAGGCCCCGGCTTCGGTCGGTTGGCACCTCGCCATCAACGGCGAGACGATCGGTCCGATGGGCGAGGACGAGGTCCGCCAGCGGTTCGCTGCTGGCGAGATCGACCGCGACACCGCGATCTGGCAGGAGGGCTTCGAAGACTGGCTGCCGCTGGGCGACGTCGAGACCTTTGCAGATCTCGCCGCCGGTGGAGCGGCCGCGGCCGAGGATCCCTTCGCGAGCGCCAACCAGGACGAGTACGCCGCTGCGGCGGCCCAGCCCGCCCGTGCGAGCGCGGCCGCGGCCGTGGCCGCCCCGGTGGCCCGAGCGGCCGCCTCGGGCGGTGCCGCCGTGTCCGAGCCCAGCTCGCCCCGCGTGACCCGCTTGACGGGGCAGCGCAACGAGAACTCGGTGCTGTTCTCCCTCGACAGCCTGCAGTCCCTCGCGACCGGCGGGGACAACAACGCCGCGAATTCCCGCGCCGCGCAGCAGCAGCGCTCGGGCCCCAAGGGCCTGGCGACCCAGGCGCCCTCCTCGGAGGGATCGGGCCTCATCGACATCCGCGCCCTCGGGGCGATGGTCGGCTCCGACGCCGGTCCGACTCCGGTGAGCGCGGTGCCCAAGCCGGAGGACGCGACCCTCCCGAGCTTCGGGGGCGCGAGCCTCGGTGGCCTCGCCTCCGCGCCGTTGGTCCCCCAGGTCCACTCGGTCGATGCCGGCGTGCCGATGATGGCGGTGGCCCCGGCGCAGCCGCAGCGATCGAACGCGCCGCTGTACGTGATGATGGTGCTGCTGCTGCTCGCGGTCGCGGGCCTGGGCGCATACATCGTGATGCGGCCCAACGAGACCGTCGTCGTCAACCAGGCCGCCCCCGCGGCGGATGCTCCGACTGCGAAGGACGACGACAAGGACAAGGACAAGGACGAGTCGGACGCGAAGGTCGCGAAGGACGACAAGGGCGAGAAGGACGAGGCCGGCAAGGACGAGGCCGGCAAGGACGAGGAGGCCAAGGCGGAGGCCGGCGGGGCGGATACCGAGGGCGAGGCCGCCGAGGGCGACGACGCGAAGGCCGATCCGGACAAGCCGAAGTCGACCACGAAGCCGAGCTCCAAGCCGGGCACGCCCGCGAGCAAGCCGAACACGACGCCGACGAGCAAGCCCGCCACGCCGACGCCGGCCAAGCCGACGCCGTCGAACGACAACCTCGACGTCGACTGCATCCTCGACCCCAAGCTGCCGAAGTGCAAAGGCGGCGGTGGCTCGAGCAAGCCCTCGGGCGGCACGCCGAAGCCGACCCCCGCGCCCACCGATCCGAGCTTGCCCGAGACCCTCGGCACCGCCGACATCAAGGCCGGCGTGAGCCCCGTGAAGGACGCGGCCAAGGCGTGCGGCTCCAAGCATGGCGCGCAGCCCGGCGAGAGCGTGAAGGTGAAGCTGTCGATCGCGGGGGCCACCGGTGCGGTGACCTCGGCCGCCGCAGAGCCGCCGCACAACGGCACGCCGCTCGGCAACTGCGTCGCCGCGGCCCTCAAGAAGGCGACCTTCAAGAAGTTCCGCAAGGCGACGCTCGGCGCGGTCTATCCGGTCAAGATGTAGCCGTCGCGGCGCCCTCGGCCGTCTCCACGAAGCGCGTTGGGTCCGTACCCAGCGCGCTTCGAATCGTTTCGACGATCGGTGCGAGGTCCTCGTCGCCGATGCCGAGGTGCAGCGCGAAGCGGACCTCGCGGGCGATGTTCGGATAGCAGCGGATCCCCGCGGCCCGTAGCGCCGCGCACAGCGGCTCGGCGCGGCGCAGGGGGGCGACGACGCGGGCGAGCACGAGGTTGGTCTGCGGCACCGCGACCTCCCAATGCGGGAGGTCGGCGATCGCGACTGCGAGCTGTCGGGCGCGGCGGTGATCGTCGGCGAGCCGCGCGACGTGGTGGTCGAGGGCGTAGGTGGCCGCGGCCGCGAGCAGGGCAGGGGCCTGGCGCATCGCCCCGCCGAGGGCGTGCTTGAGCCGCCGCGCCCGATCGATGAGGGCCACGGGTCCGCACAGCACCGATCCCGCGGGAGCCCCGAGGCCCTTGCTCAGCGCGACGCTCACGGTGTCCGCGACGCGTCCCCACTGCGCCATGGACACGCCGGTCGCGACGTGGGCGTTCCACAGCCGCGCGCCGTCGAGGTGCACCGCCTTGCCGAGGGCGCGGGCTCGCTCGGCGATCCGCTGCAGCGGATCGACACCGGCCGGGCACGCGCGCGGATCGTCGAGCGGCCAGACTGCGCCGCCGGCCTCGCCCAACGTGTTCTCGAGCCACACGAGGGCGACGGGCGGCCAGCCGCAGGCCTCCTCGTCGACGAGCGCGTCGAGGGCCTCGACGTCGAAGCCGAACCGGCCGCCGATCGGCATGAGCTGGGCGCCCCACAGGGCGGCCGCCGAGGCGTCCTCGTGGATCCGCACGTGGGCCCCCGGTAGGCAGGCGATGGCACTGGCGCGGGGGCAGTGCAGGGCGATCGCGATCTGGTTCGCCATTGTCCCGGTCGGCAGCCAGATCGCCGCGGGCTTGCCCAGCAGGTCGGCCACGCGCGCTTCGAGGGCGACCACTGCCGCGTCGTCGCCATACGCGTCGTCATCGGCGGCGGCGGCGGCGGCGAGCATCGCCGCGCGCATGGCCGGCGTGGGTTGGGTGACCGTGTCGCTGCGGAGGTCGTACGTGCGCATCTCTGGCCGCAGGGTGGCCCGCAACCCGAACGCGCCGCAAGCTGGGCCTCACTCGAGGATGGGCAGGTCCTCGGGGCGGAGCTCGGGCTCGTCCACGGGCCGATCCTTGCCCTTGTCCTTGTCCTTCGGGTTCGACTTGTCCTTGGGTCCCGGGTCCTTCGGCGGCTCCGGGCGAGGCGGCGCCGCGGGCTGCCCCCGCTCGCGCCGCAGCTTCTCGGCGAGCCCGTCGAGCAGGGCATGCGGCAGGTGGACTGGCCCGCCGTCGGTGGTGATCTGCACGCTCGCCGCGATGCGGCCGCTGGCATCCTTGGTGGCGAAGATCTCGACGCTCCCCCGACCGACGCGATCCTCGGGCCCGATCGGGAAGTCGAACAGGATGAACCCGGCGTCGGGATCGCGATCGACGATGGTGTAGCCGCGGTCGACACGCAGGAACCGCATCGCCGTGGGCCACACGAATTCCATCGGGTAGGCGAGGATCCGCGACTGACCGAGGCCGGCGTGGGCCACCTCCGCGCCGTCCCACGCGATCTCCTGGGGCAACCGCCCCGCGGTCGACCGTGCGTCGGCCAGCGCGCCGTGGGCCGCGAGCTGCGCTGCGGGCTGCAGCTGCAGCGCGACGCCGGCCGCGACGACCAGCGCCGCAACCCCCCACGCCCCCCAGGTGGTGGTGCGCCGAAGGCCGCGCCGACCCGGTACCGCGCGTTTCGCTTCGTACGTCGCCGAAACCTCCTGCACGGGACCGATGCTCTGCGCCATGGGGCGCGACGCTAGCGCGGGCCTTTCCGCTCCCCAAGTTTTCAGGCATTCCTCCAATGTGCCGATGCTCCGTACGCACCCGCGTGCGGGGCGTCGCGTCCACGACGCCGCGGACCTGCGGCGCATGACTTTCCGCCGGCCCGACGGGAACGATCGGCGACCGGCGCCGTGCAAGACAGTCCAGAGGAGAACCGCTCGACATGAACTCGGAGAACTCAGCGCTCACCGCCCTGTCGGAGCTGCGCAACCTCGAGGCCAACCGCGTGGCCTCCGAAGAATCGGACCGCCTCTCGAAGGAGCAGGCCGAACGTCAGGCCCGCGAAGAGGCCGACCGCCGCGCCCGCGAAGAGGCCGAGCGAATCGCCCGTGCCCAGGCCGAGGAGTACGCCCGCCAGCAGGCCGAGCAGGAGGCCCGCGAACGCGAAGAGCGGATCCGGATCCACGAGGCCGACGTCCGCGCCCGCGCCGAGCAGGAGGCCCGCCTGCGCGAGGAGCAGATGCGCCTCGACGCACAGATGAAGCTCGCGGAGAAGAAGGCCAAGCCGAAGTGGCCGTTGCTGGTGGTGCCGCTGCTCGTCGCCGGTGTCGGCGTCGCCGGCTTCATGGCCTACCGCAGCTCGCAGGAGGCCGACCAGCGCGCCGCCGAGGCCGCGCAGCAGAAGGCCGAGCACGAGGCCCAGATCGCCGCGCTCACCGAGAAGATGGACGCGCTCGCGCAGGAGCAGGACAAGCTCGAGTCGAGCAAGGCCGAGCTCGACAAGCGCCTCAACGAGGCGCAGACGGACGCCGAGCGGGCCAAGCTCCTCGCCGAGAAGCAGGAGCTCGAGCTGCAGATCGCGAAGAACGCGGAGGCCCAGGCCGCCGCCGAGAAGACCGCGGCCGACGAAGGCGTGAAGAAGACCCCGACCAAGAAGAAGCCCTCCGGGTCCTCCGGCGCGAAGAAGCCCGACGATGCGGGCACGCCGACGCCGACGTCCGGCCGACGCGAGAAGCTCGACGTGAACAAGGGCGACGACCCGCTGTCCGGTCTCTAGAGCCGCGGCGCCGCGCGCCGACGCTGCCCTCGGGGGACCCCGCCACCGCGCCGGGTCCCCCTTCGTTCATCCGCGAAATGCATCGCCCCCCTTGTCGGCCGCGAGCCCGACGTGGTATCCGAACAGCCCCGTGGCGCCGGCCTGGTAGCCAAGTGGTAAGGCAGAGGTCTGCAAAACCTCTATTCGCCGGTTCGATTCCGGCCCAGGCCTCCAGCAGGGTGCGGAAGAACGCAAAGCGTTCTTCCGAACACCCTGCTCCGTGCCCGTGCCCGTGCCCGAGGTCCCCGCTCACCCGCCCGCGGACAACGGCGCGCGCGCGACCTTCGGCAGCTCGTTCCAGTCGAGGTACGCCTGGGCCATGTCGTACTCGAAGAACCCCATCATGCCGGTGTCGATCACCTTGCGCAGCAGCACGCGCGCCGCGTTCGGATCGCCCGCGTCCCACTTCCGCAGCGCCTCGTAGAAGAGCGCCTCCGCCTTCTGCCCCCGGTCGTGCGCCGCCCCGAGCAGCGCGTCGAACGTGACCTCGCCGCGGGCGTGGCCCGCCAGGAGCTTCGACCAGCCGTCGCCCCGGAACGCGGCGACGAACGCCTCGGCCTCGGGCTCGACCGGGTGCCCCTGCCGTCGCGCGAGCTCGCCGATCCACAGCGAGAAATAGAGCTTGAGGCTCGACGAGAGGCTGCGCCGCGCCATCGCCCGGCGGTAGATCGTCCGCGCCTCGTCGTAGTAGCCGTGGGACACCACCGCGATGAGCGGGTCGGCGTAGACCTTCACGTCGTCCGGCGCGAACTCTGCGGCGCGGGCGAAGTCCGACATCGCGAGCGCGGTGTCGCCGAGGTAGAAGAGCAGCTTGCCGCGCTCGACGAGGCGCGCGGCACGATCGCCGACGTCGTCGTTGGGCCGCGCCAACAGGTCGTTGGTGTGGCGCAGCGCCATCCGGATGTGGCGCATCGAGTCGGCACGGTCACCGCGACGCAGGGCGATCTCGCCGAGCTGCTGACGCGCCCGCGCCTCCCACTGCAGCTGCGTGAGCTCGTTGTCGTACGCGAGGTTCGCGAGGTCCTCGTACCGCGACTTCGCCTCGCCGAGCTTCGACTGCTTGAGCGCGATCGTGCCGAGCAGGTCGAGCGAGTTGGGGACGGGTTCGATGCCGACGCTGCGACGCAGGAGGTCCTCGGCCCGGCGGGCCTCACCGACCTCGTACAGGCCCTGCGCGACGGTATAGAACGCCTCCGGCATCCCCGGGCGAATCGGCCGATCCGACCACAGGTGCGTCGCGCGATCGTGGAGCTTCTCGATCCGCGGCAGGCGATCGGCGGCGGCCGCCGGGTCGCGCGCGGCCACCCGCTCGAGGTCACGCTGCTCGAGCTGCGCGAGCTCCTGCCACGCAGCGAACACGTCCTCCTTGAGCGCGAGGCACTGACGCAGGTGCTCCATCGCCGCGACGCCGAGCCCCGCGTTGCGCAGGGTCCGGGCCCGCAGCAGGTGAACGTATGCGTCCTTGGGGTGGGCGGCGACGGCCCGGCGCGAGAGGTTGTCGACGATCGCCCAACCCTGGGTCGTGTACGGATCGTCGGTGTCGGCGCCCGCGTCCGGCGCGAACTGCTCGGCGAACGCGAGCAGGGCCGTGGGGCTGCGACGCGGCTTGAACGCGTCGTTCATCAGCTCCGCGAGCTTCGCGACGGGCAGGTCGACCTCGACGCTCGAGAGGGCCGCACGGGCGCCCTCGATGTCGTCGGCGCGCAGGTACAGCCGCATCAACAGGTAGCCGGTGACCTCGAGACGACGTCGCGCGGCGCTGCCGGCATCCTGACCGCGGCTGGCCTTCGCGGCCTCGTAGCGCGCGACGTAGAGATCCGCGAGTCGATGCACGACGAACGGGCTGGGGAACGCCGCGGCGACGTCCTCGAGCGCGCGCTCGAGCTCCTCGTGACGCAGCAGGGGCTCCTGGGCGAACGGGCCGTTGCGCACGACCCAGTCCTCGAGGGTCTGCCACTGTTCGACGGCGCGGTCACGGGTCCGCTCGTCGCCGAAGCGTTGGCGCACCGCGAGGGCGAGCAGGGACGGCGTCTCGGCGCCGCGCCGCGCGGTCACGTGGTAGACCTCGCCGGCGATCGCCGCCAGCTGCGGCGCGACGATCTTCGGGTCACGGAGTTCGTCGGGCGTGTACAGGCCGACACCGTAGCGCAGGGCCTGGACCGCCTCCTCGAACTCGCCGCTGCCGATCTGCCGGGTCACGTAGGCGCCGAGGAAGGCCTGCAGCTCGCCGCGCTGCGCAGCGCGGGCCGGGGATTTCGGGGCGAGCAACGCGTAGCGGTTCAGCGCCTGCTCGAAGTCGTCGAGGTCCCCCACCTCGACGACGGCGTTGGCGTCGATCGACGCGGGACCCTTGGCGACCTTGCACCCCGGCAGCGCCCCGGCGAGTGCGAGGCACATCAACGCGACCGGCGCGCGGAGCTTCACCCGAGCAGCATACCAGCCGGGCGTTCCGGCGCACGGATCAGTCGACCAGGCCGTCGCCCCACGAGAGGGCGAGCGTGAACGAGTGGGTCAATCCGAAGTACCGGCCCGCGTTGGTCGATCGCGCGAGGCCGGCCAGGACCGAATCGGCACCCGCCGCGTTGATGTCGCCGCCCGAGGCCGCGAAGTCGGCGGCGGCCGCCGGGGAGTAGGCGGCCTCTGCGGGTCGAATGCGCCGGGGCAGGGTCACGTCGAGGCCGTACCCCGGTGAGAGCACGAGCGTCACGCGGGAGCGGGCGCTGGGGCGGAGCCGGATCGCGGCGCCGGCCGACAGCCCCAGCTTCGCGCCGTCCGCTGCGCCGGCCGAGCTTGCGGTGCGACGCACCATCGCGGTGCTGCCATGGCCGGCGAACAGCACCGCGGCGCGGGCGTGCGCGCGGTAGGTGACGTAGGCATCGGCGCCGTAGACGTCCTGCAGGCCGCGGTAGCGCGTGAACTCGGGCAGGGCGAAGGCGCGGCGATCGAGCCCGACGAGGCGCAGCGTCTGCCCGCCGTCGTCGTCGCACGAGGCCCGCGTCGCGCCACCTTGGCAGAGATCGATCCAGTACAGGTTGAGATCGAGGTGCCAGTCGCGGTTGCGACCGAGCAGGAACGCGGCCCCGAGCGCGACCTCCTGGGGAATGCGCTCGCGCAGCGTCGCGCTGGTCGGCGTCGCCGCGCTGCAGGCCGGGACCGCGGCGGTGCTCTCGGTCTCGGGATCCGGACGGCACACGAGCGCGACGCCGGCGAGCACGACCTCGCCGGCGCGGCGCAACGGGAAGGTGCGGTAGCGGGCGCCGAGGCTGATGGTGTCGTTCGCCAGCTGGACGCCGACCCCGAACGTGAGCGCCGCGTCGAAGCCCGCGGGCGCGCCGCTGGGCGGGACCCAGCGGGTCCAGCCCTTGAACCCGACCCGCTCGGCGCAGGCGGGGTCCTCCTTGTCGGTGCATGTCGTGTCGCTCGCCCCCTGGGATCCGAGCGACGTGTCCTCGTCGAACGCGAAGCGCTCGCGCACGACCGGGAAGTGGATCCCGAGCCCCAGCTGGAACGGGCCGCCGTCGTAGGCGATGGCGCCGGTGATGTCGTGGCGATAGCTGACCTGGCCGCCGTTGGGCGGACACCTGTCCGTGCCCAGGCTCAGGCACCCGCGATCCGGGTCGGGGGCGAGGTGGTAGCGCAGCGGGGCGGCGCTGGCGATCCGCATCGTCGTGCCGAGCGTGTAGATGCCGAGCCCGATCGCGATCGGGTCGAAGTGCAGCGAGCCGCCGAGGAAGTAGTCGAAGCCCGGCTGCAGCAGCGAGGTGCGCGTGCCCATCGCCCCGGTGGGCTCGCCGGTGTCGGGATCGATGGCGTAGCGGCGGATGGCGTTCTGCTCCGCAGCGGCCGTGACCGCGACCTGGAACGCCGCGCGGCGGAGGGTCGCGAGCATCGCGGGGTTGTGATGCATGGCCGTGACCGAGCGCGTCGCCGGGCCCTGCGGTCGGATGCCGCCCAGGCGCAGGGCCTGACCGGGGAACGCCGCGGCCTCGTCGATGCACGGCGTCGCGCCGAGCAGGACCCCGAGCAGCGCCCCGAGCCAGCGTCCGCGGAGCGGTCGCGCGCGCTCGCGTGGCGCGGCTCGCCGGGCCTCGCCGGGCTCGGGCCGCTTGGTCGGGTTGCCGCGGTGCACCGCGGCCGAGCATACCGGCCCCCCCCGCGACAAAGCAGGTTGACCCCGGCGGTTTTCACCCACTACGATGCGCCGTGGCCCCCGCTTCCGGGTCCCTGGTCGCCGGAACTCCGGCACCCACCCCGGGTCGTTCGAGGCATCTTTCCATGGGACGAACGCTGCGTCAGTTCACCTGTCGAGACGACCTATGGGATCGCGTCGAGGCCTTGGCCCACCGTCGCGGCATGTCCGCCGACGACGTGATCCAGGCCGCCCTCGTGCAGCTCTTCTCGCGGAAGGCGGATGCGCCTGCGGCTGCGACGGCTGCCCCGGCCCGCGCCACACCGGCCTCGGCGGCCCCGCGCGCGGCGGCGCCCGCCGCGGCTGCCCGCGCCCCCGCGCCCGTCGCTGCCCCGGCCCCGCGTCCGGCGGCGGCCCCCGGCCGGCTGCCGCCCCCGAGCGGAAGGGTGCCCGCGGCGGCAGTCGCCCCCGCGCCCGCCCCGGTCCCGCTCGCGCGCCCGCTGTACCTCTACTTCGAGGGCCAGGTCTACGAGGTCAACCAAGACCAGTTCGTGATCGGCCGCGGCTCGAAGTACAGCGACCTTCCCATCAAGGACGCGAACATCTCGCGGCGTCATTGCGCGATCGTGCGGCGCAACGGCCAGTACTACATCAAGGATCTCGAGAGCACGAACGGCGTCGAGTTCAACGGCCAGCGCGTGGACAACCACCTCATCCAAGAGGGCACCGTCTACCGGCTGTGTGATCACGAGCTGCGGTTCTCGTTCATCCCGCCGTCCTGATCGCTGCGGTGGCCAAGTCAGCGCGGCGGGCAGCCCCGAAGAGCCGGCAGGTCGAGCGGCTGCGCGTGCTGGTGCGGCAGGCCGCCGCCGACGGCTTCGCCGGCGTCCTCGACGACGCGATGGGTGGGCGACTCTCCGCCGCGTGGGCCGAGGCCGCCCCGTCGTGGGCGGACCGTCCCGAGTGTGCCCGCGTGGAGCAGGCGATCGGGGCGTGGGAGGCGTCGGGCAAGCAGGCGCGCGTCGAGCTGGTCGCGCTGCTGATGCGGCTGCTCGCGCAGCTCGGGCCGGCGCCCAAGCCCGTCGCGCCGGCACCGGTCGCGAGCACCTCCGGCGATCCGCGTGACGCCGGCGTCGAGACGCTGCCCGGCGTCGGCCCGGCGACCGCGGCCCGCCTGCGCGAGCGCGATCTGATCACGCTCGAGGACCTCGCGATGCTGCTGCCCGCGGCGTACATCGACCTGCGCCACGATCGGGCGCACGACGACTTCCGCGAGGGCGAGACGGTGACGTTCGTCGCGACGGTCCGCGGCCTGCGTCAGGGGTTCTTCGGCGGGCGGTTCTCCGCGTCGATGGAGCTCGAGCTCGACGCGCCGACCGAGCCCAAGCCGCGCCTCGTCGCGCGGTGGTTCCAGCCCACCGGTGGTCTCAACCAATGGGCGAAGGACGGGCGCGTGCGCGTCATCGGCACGGCGCGACAGCACCAGGGCAAGTGGTCGTTCGTGCATCCGCAGCTGCGCGACCCGGACCAGCCGATGCCGCCGGTCGCGACCCGCTATCCGTTGATCGACGGCGTACCGCCCGCGACGATCGTGAAGCTCGTGCGCGCCGCAGTGCAGCGGGTCTGCGACGCCGATCGTCCCGATCCGCTGCCGGAGGCCCTGCGCGTGGCCCATGGCCTGCCGGCCTTCGCCGAGGCGCTCGCGTCGGTGCACGACCCGGGCGCGGCCGTCGACGACGCGACGCTCGAGGCGCTGCAGCGCGGACTCTCGCCGGGCCATCGCCGCCTGGCGTTCGACGAGCTCTACTTCGTGCAGCTGGCCCTCGGCATCGCGCGGCGCCGCTACCAGGACACGGACTCTGCGGTGCACGTGCACGCCGACGCGGCGCTGTGGTCGAGGCTCGGCGAGGCACTGCCGTTCGCCCCGACCCACGCGCAGCGCCGCGTCATCGACGAGATCTTCGCGGCGATGGCCGAGGGCCCGCCAATGATGCGACTGCTGCAGGGCGACGTCGGCTGCGGCAAGACGGCGGTCGCGTTCGCGGCGGCCCTCGGCGTCGTCGCGCAGGGCGGTCAGGCGGCCGTGATGGCGCCGACCGAGATCCTCGCCGAGCAGCACTTTCGCACGCTGCAGCCGTGGTGCGAGCGCGCCGGTCTGAAGCTCGCGCTGCTCACCGGGTCGACCAAGGGCGGCGTGCGCGAGAGCCTGGTGGCGATCACGGCCGCCGGCGGCGTCGATCTGATCGTCGGCACCCACGCCCTGCTCACGCAGGACGTCGGCTTCGGTCGGCTGGGCCTGGTCGTCATCGACGAGCAGCACCGCTTCGGCGTCGAGCAGCGCGCCCGTCTCCGCGACAAGGGCCAGCGCCCGCACCTGCTGGTGATGACCGCGACACCGATCCCGCGCAGCCTCGCGCTGGTGGCCTACGGCGAGCTCGACCTCAGCGTGATCGACGAGATGCCCCCCGGCCGCAAGCCGCCGGTCACCGAGGTGCTGTACGGCCCCAAGGCCCTGGTGTTGGCGCGCGGTCGGGTCGCCAACCGCGTGCGCGCCGGTGCCCAGGCGTTCGTCGTGTGCCCGCTCGTCGAGGCGAGCGAGGAGCTCGACGTCACCGACGTCGAGGCGACCGCGGCCCGCTTCCGCAAGGCGCTGCCCGATCACGCGGTCGGCGTCGTGCACGGGCGCATGCACCCGCGTGACAAGGACGCGGTGATGTCGGCGTTCCGCCGCGGCGAGCTCGCGGTGCTCGTGGCGACGACGGTGATCGAGGTCGGGGTGGACGTGCCCGCGGCCTCGGCGATCCTCGTCGAGCACGCCGAACGCTTCGGCCTCTCGCAGCTCCACCAGCTGCGCGGTCGGGTCGGGCGCGGCGGCGGCGAGGCGATCTGTGTCCTGCACACGCCGGCGTCCGAGACGTCGGAGGTCGGGGCGCGCCTGGCCGTGCTCGCCGCCCATGCGGACGGGTTCGCGGTCGCGGAGGCCGACCTGCGCCTGCGGGGTCCCGGCGAGGTCTTCGGTCGGCGGCAAGCCGGCGCGCCGCGCCTGCCGATCCCCCTGGGCGGTGCGGAAGCGACCGCCCTGATGGTCGATGCCCGCCAGGCCGCGCGGGCGGCCCTCGCGGCCTGGCCGGACCTCGCGATCACCTCCGGGCCCGCCGCACCGCCGTGGGCCGACGAGCTGCGCCGCCGACGGGGCGACGGCGTGTTCGTCGAGGCGTGAAATCGTGGCCCGCCGGTCGCCCGTGCGCTAAGAACCGAGGGACGAGGTCATGGTTCGGCTGCTCTGCCATTGCCTCGTCGTCGAAGAGGCCGAGGTCCGTCGGGTCATCCGTCAGGGGGCGCGCACCGTCGAGGACATTGCGGCGCGCTGCGACGCAGGGACCGGCTGTGGCAGCTGTCGGGCCGGGATCGCGATCGTGCTCGACGAGGAGCTGCGCCGACGGGCCCAGCGGGGCGACGCCGACGACGTGCTCGCGCAGCTCGGGCTCTTCGGCACCAAGCCCCGTCCGTGAGCGGTCGGTGCAACGCGGCCCGGCGCCGGCCGAAGGGTCCCGGCAGTGTCGGCACCGCGCCGCGAGTGGGTCACCGGGTCCGTCGTGGTGATGCTCGCGCTGTGGGTGCTCCCGCCGCGCGGCGACCCCGAGCCGGCCGCCCTGCACCGATGCGTCGTGGCCGTCGCGGTCGACGGCGTGCTGCGCTGCGACGAGCGGGCGCCGAGCACGATCGGCGAGCTCTGCGGTCCGTCGCATCCGCGCGCGACGGCGCCGATCCACGGCGGCGACGCGATCGACACCGCGGCGCTGTGTGAGGACGACGTCGGCCCGACGCGCATGCCCGCGGCGGACCTCGCCGCGCTCGGCCAACCCACCTGCATCAACGGCGCGAGCCTCGAGGAGCTCGAGGGACTGCCGGGCGTCGGCCCCAAGCTCGCGGCGCGCATCGCCGCCGCGCGCCCCTTCGACTCGGTCGACGCCCTCGCGGAGGTCCGCGGCATCGGCCCGGCGACGCTCGATCGCCTGCGCGCGCGGCTCGTCGCGCGCCCCCTGAGCGACGCCGAGGCGCCGATCAGTCCCCGGCCATGATCGCCTCGATGTCGTCGATGGTCTTCGGCACGCGCCACGTCAGGACCTCGGGCCCCTCGGCGTGCACGAGCACGTCGTCCTCGATGCGGATGCCGCAGCCGCGGAGCTCCAGCGGCGCGGTCTCGTCGTCGGCGGGGATGTAGAGGCCGGGCTCGACGGTCAGGACGAACCCCGGCTGCAGCGGCCGCGGCTTGCGGGCCAAGGTGTAGAAGCCGGCGTCATGGACGTCCGCGCCGAGCCAGTGGCTGGTGCGGTGCATGTAGTAGCGCTTGTACGCCTCGTTCTTCATCGCCTCGTCGAGGTCGCCCGTCACGAGCCCGAGGCTGGCCAGGCCCTCGCACAGGATCCGCAGGCACGTGCGGTGGATGGTGTCGATGTCGCCGCCCACCACTGCGCCCGCGATGCCGGCTCGGTTGGCGCGCAGCACGATGTCGTACAGCTCCCGCTGCGCGATCGAGAACCGCCCGCCGATCGGTGTCGTGCGGGTGATGTCCGCGGCGAACAGATCGACCTCGGCGCCGGCGTCGACGAGCAGCAGCTGGCCGTCGCGCAGCTGGGCGTCGTTGTCGACGTAGTGGAGGATCGTGGCATTGTCGCCGCCCCCGACGATCGAACCGTATGCGGCACCGTCGGCGCCGCGACGGCGGAACTCGTACTCGAGCAGCGCCTCGATCTGGTACTCGAACACACCGGGGCGGGTCGCTCGCATCGCGGCGAGGTGCGCTTCGGCGCTGATGTCGACGGCGCGGCGTAGGGCGGCGAGCGCTGCCGGATCCTTGACCATGCGATCCTCGCCGAGGGTGGTCCGCGCGTCGCGGAGCACGTCGGGCGGCGTCTCGCCCCAGCGGTTGCGTCGGCGCAGGTGATCGATCGCCCGCTGCACGGCGAGCTCGAGCGTGCGCCAGCGGCCGAGCGGCACGTGGACCTCGGGCACACCATCGAGCAGCTTGGGCAGGTGCTCGGTGAGCTCGCCCAGCGGATGGGCCGCGTCGGCGCCGAACCGGGCGATCGCGCCTTCGGGTCCGACGCGACGTCCCGACCACACCTCGGCCTCGGCATCGCGCGGCCGCACGAACAACACGAACTGCGGCGTCGCACCGCCGCGCAGCACCATGATCGCGCCGGGCTCGCGCAGACCCGTGAGGTAGTAGAAGTCGGAGTCCGGCCGGAAGCGGAACTCGGTGTCGTTGGAGCGCGTGCGCAGCTCGCCGCCGTAGAGCACGAGCGCCCCCTCGCCGAGAGTCGCGGCCACGCGGGCGCGGCGTTCGGCGAAGTGGTCGAGCGCGGCGGCGGGATCACGGGGTGCGTGCGTCTCGAAGGGCACCATCGCGCGCGAGCATCGCATGGCGGCCCGCCGCGGGGCGAGCCGGTGCCCCCGACGCGTGCGCGGACACACTGGCCCCAACTCGGGACCCCTGGCGACCAACAGGTCGCGAGCGAACCGACGATGTCGGCCCCGCGATGTCGAGATTCCTGGCGATGACCACGTCCGCGGCCTCCCTCGATGGTCTCGACGAGGCTGGGATCCTCGATGATCCGCTGGCGTTCTGCTGGCCGTTGGCCGGCCCGTTCGGCGCGGTGCTCCTGTCGGCGATGGCCTGGCTCTCGATCTGAGTCCGCATCCGCGCTGTGTCGGCGTTGCGGGTCGGGCGCCTCCGGCGGCCTCTCGTCGTGCGCTGTGCAACGCGTTGCGCCCCGTCGACCCCCGCTCGGGCGGTTGCGGACGGCGGGGCGAACCTGGCAGCTTCGGCGCACACATGTTCGCCCGCCAGCAAACGAGCCGTCTCGTCCACGAGGTCCAACAGTCCATCACGACGTACCAGCCGTCCCGGGCGTCGATCGACCGTGAGCAGTTGACCGGCCTGGCCAAGTCCGTGCTCGCCTCGGTCGACGTCCGCGATCTGCGGGGCCTCGGGAGCGCGGAGCTGCTGCCGCAGCTCGAGGCGCTGCTGTCCGCGATCGCCCTGCGCAAGCGCGAGGAGATCAAGGTCGTGCTGACCTACCAGGACGCGACCGACACGCTGGTGGTCGAGACCTGCGTCGAGGACCAGCCGTTCTTGGTGTCGACGCTGCGCGCCGCGCTGGCGAGCGAGCACCTCGACGTGCGGCGGTTCATGAACGCGATCGTCAAGGTCCAGCGCGACCCCAGCGGCAAGCTCACCGGCATCGGCACCGGGACCGCCGAGTCGGTGATGCGCGCCGAGGTCGGCCTCGCCGGTGGCAGCGCGGGCCGTGACGGCGGCGGCGTGCCCAACGGCTTGGCCGCGCGGATCGAGCACCGCCTGCGGCTGGCGCAGGCGATGGTCGCCGACTTCGCGACGATGAAGGCCCGCGTGGCGGCGCTGGCCGACGGCTACTTCGCGGCGGCCCACGATCGCACGGCGGACGAGGCGACGGCGCTCCGCGATGCGGAGGCCCTGCTGCGGTGGATGTGCGACGAGAACTCGGTGCTCCTCGCGGTCGAGGACTACGACGTGCACGGCGAGCCGATCGGGGTCTTCGGCACGAGCCGCGTCTCGCGGCCCCAGCGTGACCTGCGGCTGGTCACCGCGGCGGCGCGCGGCGAGGGCCGCCGGGTCCGGTTCATGCGCAGCGCCGAGGAATCGCCGGTGCACCGCGCCGGCAAGCCCGGCCACTTCATCGTGACGCGCTTCGGCGAGGACGGCCGCCCGGCGGGCGCGCTGCTCATCGACGCGCTGTTCACCTACAAGGCGCTGCACACCCCGCCCGAGGAGATTCCGGTCGTCCACGGTGTGCTCCGCGACCTGCTCAACGATCGTCAGGTCGGCGGCGACTCCGACCGCGGCAAGAACATCACCAACGCGTTCAACTCGCTCCCGCTCGAGTACCTGCTGTCCGAGGATCGCGAGGCGATCTGGGAGCTCACCGACCGCATCCTGCGCGCCGAGGCCGAGGGCGGCAGCGACGTCCACATCCGCATCGGCGAGAACGGCCGCTTCGCGTTCGTGTTCGTGGCGCTCCCGCGCTGGCAGTTCTCCGAGGAGCTGCGCCTGCAGGTCCAGAACGTCGTGCTCGAGTCCCTGGGCGGCACGTACGCCGACTACGGCGTGTACATCGATCGCTACGACAACGCGGTGTTCCACTTCTACGTGACGGGCGTCGGCCCGCTGCGCGCCATCGACACCGAGGAGCTCCGCGGTCAGGTCCTCGCGTTCGCGCGGTCGTGGACCGACCGCCTCCGCGAGGCGCTCGGCGGCGTCGCCGAGGGCACGCGCGTCGACGAGCTGTTCGACATCTACGAGAACGCCTTCACCGACGAGCACAAGCGGCGCTGCGGCGTCGAACGGCTCCGCGGCGACATCCGCTGCCTCGAGAACCTCCGCGGCGGCGCGGACACCGACTGCGACCTCTACGTCTCGGAGTACGGCGAGCACCCCGGGAGCCTCAACCTGCGGATCTTCTCGCGGGAGCCGCTGAACCTCAGCCGTGAGCTGCCGGTGCTCAGCCACTTCGGCTTCGAGGTCGTCGATCAGTACACGCGCGACGTCACGCTGCCCGGGATGCGCAGCGTCGACATGGACAACTTCCGGCTCGAGGTCCGCGAGGATCGCATCGGCCAGATCATGGCGCGGCGCACCAACGTCATCACCGCGTTCCGCGATGTGTTCGCGGGCCGCTGCGGCGATGACGATCTCAACCGCCTCATCGTCGTCAGCGATCTCAACTCCCACGAGGTCGAGATCCTCCGCGCGTACCTGGCCTACCTCCACCAGCACGCGCTGCCGTTCGGCGACGACCTCGTGCGCCAGACGATGGTCGATCACCCGAGCGTCGCCGAGGAGCTGATCGACTGGCTCGCCAGCCGCTTCGATCCCAAGAACGCCAGCGAGGCCGCCGCGGCGGCCAGTGAGGCGTCGCTCGAGCAGGAGCTCCGCTCGGTCACCGACTACACCGCCGATCGCGTGCTGCAGGCGGTCGCCGAGGTCGTCCGCGCCACCCGTCGCACCAACGCATGGGTCGCGGACGTCGCCGGCGGCCAGCCGCTCGCGTTCAAGATCAGCTCGGGCGAGCTGTCGTTCGGCGCCGAGCCGAAGCCGATGCGCGAGATCTGGGTCTACCACCGCGACTTCGAGGGCGTGCACCTGCGCGGCGGCCGGGTCGCGCGCGGTGGCCTGCGCTTCTCGGATCGACCGGACGACTTCCGCACCGAGATCCACGGGCTGATGTCGACGCAGATGGTGAAGAACGTCGTCATCGTGCCGATGGGCGCCAAGGGTGGCTTCGTCCTCCGCCAGCCCCCGGCGGATCGCGACGAGCTGCGCGCCGCCGGCGACTTCTACTACGAGAAGTTCGTGCGGGCGCTGCTGTCGGTCACCGACAACCTCGTCGACGGTGTCGCGGTCACGCCCCCTGGCATCCTGCTCTACAAGGAGGGCACGGACCCGTACCTCGTGGTCGCGGCGGACAAGGGCACCGCGCACATGTCCGACACCGCCAACCGCGTCAGCGCCGAGCACGGCTTCTGGCTCGACGACGCGTTCGCGTCGGGCGGCTCGGCCGGCTACGACCACAAGGCCACCGGCATCACGGCCCGCGGCGCGTGGGAGGCGACCAAGCGGAGCTTCCGCGAGATGGGCATCGACCCGGAGCGCGACGTCATCACCTGCGCCGGCGTCGGCGACATGAGCGGCGACGTGTTCGGCAATGGCCTGCTCCGTAGCCGCACCATCAAGCTGCTCGCCGCGTTCAACCACGCGCACATCTTCGTCGACCCCAACCCGGAGCCCGAGCGCAGCTTCCTCGAGCGCAAGCGGCTGTTCGAGAAGCCGCGCTCGCAGTGGTCCGACTACGACACGTCCGTGCTGTCGGTCGGCGGCGGGATCTACCCGCGCAAGAGCAAGGAGGTCGATCTGTCGCCCGAGGCCCGCGCGATGCTGGGCTTCGCCCCCGGCCGCAAGGTCAACGGTGAGGACGTCATGCGCGCCATCTTGCGCATGCAGGTCGACCTCATGTGGATGGGCGGCATCGGCACGTACGTGAAGTCGCGCGACGAAACCCAGGCGGAGGTCGGCGACAAGACCAACGACGGGGCGCGCATCGACGCGGCCGACCTGCACTGCAAGGTGTTCGCCGAGGGCGCCAACCTGGCGATCACCGACCGGGGTCGCGTCGAGTTCGCCCGCCTCGGCGGCCACAACTACAACGCCTTTCTCGACAACTCGGGCGGCGTCGACACCTCCGATCACGAGGTCAACATCAAGATCCTGTTCGCGCCGCTCCTGCGCGCCGGCAAGGTCTCGCGTCAGGCCCGCGACGCGATGCTCAAGCAGTGCGAGGACGAGGTCGTCGAGATGGTCCTCGACAACAACCGCTCGCAGAGCCGCATGGTGTCGTACGACGTCCGGCGCAGCCGCAATGACGTGTTCCGCTACAGCCGCGCCCTGGGCTATCTCGCGCGGACGCTGCCGTTCAACCCCGACAACTTCGCGCTGCCCAGCGAGGAGGAGCTCGGCAACCGCAGCCGCAAGGGCCACGGCCTGTACAAGTGCGAGGCCTCGGTGCTCTGCGCCCACGCCAAGATGCTGGCGTACCGGCAGCTCCTCGAGGGCGAGCCGCTGCCCGACGTCTTCGTCGACGCGGCGGTGCGGGATTACTTCCCGCGCGCGCTCGCCGAGCTCGCCGGCAACGACGCGGTCGCGAAGCACCTGCTGCGCCGCGAGATCGCGACCACGGTGATCGTCAACGACATCATCGACAATGCGGGCGGCAGCATGATCGCCGAGGTCGGGATCGCCAGCGGCCGTTCGACGCGCGACATCGTGGTCGCCTACCTGCAGGCGGTCCAGGCCGCCGACGTCGCGGCGCTGCGGGCCGACGTCTACGCGCTCGAGGACGAGCGCCGTCAGGAGGCGGTCTACAGCGCGATGTGGTCGGCCGAGGTCGCGCTCGAGGACGCGACGTTCTACCTCATCGACCAGATGAACCTGCCGCCGCTCGACGAGGCCGCCATCGCGCAAGCGCGGGCGCTGCTCGCCAACGTCGATCAGGCCCTGCCGACCGGCAGCAAGAACCGCACGGCGGGCCGCCTGCGCAAGCTCGAGGAGGCCGGCGTGCCCCGGAGCCTCGCCGAGCGCATCGTGAAGCTGCGGTACCTGACGCCGGTGCTCGACGCGGTCCGCATGGCGCAGGTCATGGGGCGCCAGCCGAAGGACCTGCTCTACCTCCGCCTCCAGGTCACCGACGCGGTGAACTTCCTGTACCTCAACCAGGCGATCGACCGCATGGTCTACGCCGGGCCCTGGGACGGACCCGCCGTCAGTGCGCAGCGCCGGCAGCTCAACTTCCACCTGCACAAGCTGGTGCGGATGGTCGAGGGCGACGACGTCGCCGGCATGATCGAGAAGTACAAGCTCGGGGACTTCTGCGCCCAGGTGGCGGCCCAGGCCGAGAGCGGCCCGACGATCGCGAGCCTCGTGATGCTCGACGACTGGCTCCGGCGCAACCTGCCGCCCTTGACGGCGATCACCCGCTGAAGCTCTGGCTCGGCCAGCACCGGCGTGCGCCCGCGGGCGCCGGTGCTACGCTAGCCGACCGATGCCGTCGGCGATCCGAACGCACCTCCATCGACTCGCTTGGTTCACGACCGCCGCCGTTCTGGGCGGCGGCTGCGATCTCCAGACCAAGGCCTGGGCCGAGCGGGCGCTGACGGCCCTGCCGTCGAAGTCGATGTCGGTCGTGGACCCGTGGCTCGACGTGACGCTCGCGTACAACCGCGGCACCGCGTTCAGCATGATCACGGACCTCGGCGCGGCACGGTGGGTGTTCGGCGTCGTCGCGCTGCTGGTCGTCGCTTCGTTGGTGACGATGCTGCTGCGCTCGCATCGCGACTGGATCGACGCCCTCGCGATGGGGGCGATCGCCGGCGGCGCCGTGGGCAACGGGCTCGACCGGGTGTTCCGGGCCGCGCCGGGCGGCGGTACGGGCGTCGTCGACTTCCTGCAGGTGAACTATCCGTGGGGCGGCCACTGGCCCCTGTTCAACGTCGCCGATGCGTTGCTCGTGGTCGGGGTCGCGGTGCTCGTCGGTCGCAGTCTGCTCGCCGCGAGGCGTCCGCGCGAGGCCGTGCCGAACGCCGCGGGCTAGGCGTCGAACACCCGGGCGATCGTCCGCCAGTACAGCGCGTGCTCGGCGACGAGGACGCGGGCCGCGAGCGACGCGACGTCGTCGTCGGGCAGGACCGGCACGGGCGTATGCGCGAGGATGTCGCCCTCGTCGTAGTGCTCCGTGACCCGGTGGACCGTCGGGCCCGAGTTCGGGACGCCCGCGGCGAGGACAGCCGCATGGACGTGCTCGCCGAACATCCCGGGACCGCCGAAGCGGGGCAGCGGCCCCGGGTGGATGTTCGCCGCGCGTCCGCGGTACGCGGCCACGACCCGCGGATCGAGCAGCTTCATGTACCCCGCCAGGACCAGCACCTCGCAGCCGACCTCCTCGAGGCGCGCGAGCAGGCGCGACCCCGGGTCGGCGTCGGTCTTCGCGCTGATGTGGGCCCAGGGGATCCCGCGGCTGCGCGCGAACTCCAGCGCCCCCGCCGACGAGTTGTTGGACACGACGAGGGCGACGATCGCGTGGAGGTCCTCGCGGTCGATCGCCTCCTGGATCGCGACCAGGTTGCTGCCGCGTCCCGACGCGAGCACCGCGAGTCGCCGAGGTGGGCGCGGGGAGTCGGTCATCGGCGGCAGCTTTGCCCAGTTGCGGCCGCGGTGGAAGACCGTGGTGCCCGGCCCGTATACTGGCCGGTGACGATGGGCAGGAACGACGACGAGCGTCCGGTATGGCGGTCGACCACGGTGCTGTGCGTCCGCCGCGACGGGCGGGTCGCGCTGGGCGCCGACGGCCAGGTCTCGATGGGCAACACCATCATGAAATCCAGGGCCAGCAAGGTGCGGCAGCTCGCCCATGGCCGGATCATCGGTGGCTTCGCCGGATCGGCGGCCGATGGCCTGACGCTGTTCGAGCTGCTCGAGGCGAAGCTCGAGTCGGTCGGGGGCAACTTCACGCGGGCGTGTGTCGAGCTGGCCAAGGACTGGCGGCAGGACCGACGCTACCGCAGGCTCGAGGCCCTGATGATCGTCGCCGACCGCGACCGCACGCTGCTGCTGTCGGGCACCGGCGATGTGATCGAGCCCGACGACGGCATCGTCGCGATCGGGTCGGGTGGAAACTACGCGCTGGCGGCCGCGCGCGCGTTGATGCGGCACACGGCCCTGGACGCGCGGGGGATCGTCGCCGAGAGCCTCCGCGTCGCCGGCGAGATCTGCGTGTTCACCAACCTCGAGCACACCGTGCTCGAACTCCCGGAGGCCACGTGAGCATCGAGAGCCGCAACTGGACGCCGCGGATGGTGGTCGAGGAACTCGACCGCTATGTGATCGGGCAGCACAAGGCCAAGCGCGCGGTCGCGATCGCGATGCGCAACCGCTGGCGCCGACAGATGGTCGCCGAGTCGATCCGCGACGAGATTTCGCCGAAGAACATCATCATGGTCGGGCCCACGGGCGTGGGCAAGACCGAGATCGCCCGGCGGCTCGCCAAGCTCAGCGGCGCACCGTTCGTGAAGGTCGAGGTCAGCAAGTTCACCGAGGTCGGCTACGTCGGTCGCGACGTCGACTCGATCATCCGCGACCTCGTCGAGGTCGGGATCCAGATCGTGCGCACCGAGATGGAGCGCGACGTCCGGCAGGAGGCGAAGGTCCGCGCCGAGGAGCGCGTCCTCGATCTGCTGCTGCCCACCGGGACCGAGCCGCGGGCGTACACCGACCGGCCCGGCGAACCGCCGACCAAGCCGTCGGCCACCCGCGAGAAGCTCCGCGAGCTCCTGCGCGGCGGCAAGCTGGACGACCGCGAGGTCGAGGTCGAGATCGAGGAGAGCGGTCCGGGGGGCCTTCAGCTCATGCCGGGTCTGCCCATGGGCGAGCAGATGGGCCAGCAGTTCGGTCAGCAGCTCCGCGACATGCTCGGCGCGTTCGGGCGACGCAAGCACAAGCGCAAGGTCAAGGTCGCCGATGCCCGCGAGCTCCTCGCCGCCGAAGAAGCCGCGAAGCTCGTCGATCAGGACAAGGTCACGCGCGAGGCGATCCGTCGCACCGAGCAGCTCGGTGTGGTGTTCCTCGACGAGATCGACAAGATCTGCAGCCGCGAGAACGTCCGCGGTGGCGACGTCTCGCGGGAGGGGGTGCAGCGGGACTTGTTGCCGTTGGTCGAGGGCACGACGGTGTCGACCAAGTACGGCCCCGTGCGCAGCGACCACGTGCTGTTCATCGCCGCAGGTGCGTTCCACATGGCGAAGGTCAGCGACCTCATCCCCGAGCTGCAGGGGCGATTCCCGATCCGCGTCGAGCTCGACTCGCTCGGCGTCGAGGAGTTCGTCCGGATCCTCCGCGAGCCGGCCAACTCCCTGCTCAAGCAGTACATCGCTCTGCTCGAGACCGAGGGCGTCGCGCTGACGTTCGACGACGCGGCAATCGCCGCGATGGCCGACGCCGCGTGTCGGGCGAACAGCGCCCTCGAGAACATCGGCGCGCGGCGGCTCCACACCGTGCTCGAGCGCGTGCTCGAGGAGCTGAGCTTCGAGGCCAGCGAGATCGGGGCCCGCGAGATCCGGATCACCGAGGCCTACGTGCACGAGCGGGTCGACGGGCTGCTGCAGGACCGCGACCTGTCGCGGCACATCCTGTGAGGCGCCCGAACGACTCGCCGTTCGCCCGTTAGCTCACCAACCGAAGCGTCGGCGACGGCATCGGGCCGTTGGCGGCCGGCAGCTCGATCCACACCGATTGCACGCGGCGCCGGACCGCGTGGAGCGTCGCGAGCGTCCGCGCGACGTCGGCGTCGGCACGGTCGCGCAGCGAGACCTCGAGCCAGTATGCGGCGGCGTCGAGGTCGGAGCTGCGTTCGCACGCCGCTGCGATCTCGATCGCCAGGTCGGCGCGCACGGGGGCCCGCGAGCAGCGGCCGTGGACCGTCGCGGCCATCTGCATCGACGCCGGCGTCGCGCCGAGGCGGAACAGCGCGCGCTTGAGGTGCAGGCGCAGGTCGTTGCCTCCGACCGTCTCGACGACGTCCTCGGCGCTCGGACCCGACACGGTCACGGCCACGGGCGCGCTCGGTCGGCACCACACCCGCAAGCGCTCGTCGGCGGCGAGCTGGAACGGGGCCAGGCCGGCGCGCTTGCACGCGGTCACCAGGGCGCGCGGCGTGTACCAGAACGGTCGCCCAGTGGTGAGGATGTCCTCGGCCGCGGCGCCCGTCGCCTGCAGGAGGTTCGGCACTTCGATCAGCGCGACGCCCTGCGGCGCGAGTCGGGCGGCGATGGCCTGCAGGTGCGGCATCGGCTCGCAGAGGTGGGGCAGGACGTCGTGCTCGACGATCAGGTCGAAGCTGCCGCGGCGTCGCCAGCCCTCGAGCGGGCGCTGGTGGACGTCGATGTCGGCGGCCCGTGCCGCCTGCGCCCAAGGGGCCCAGGGCTCGACTGCCATCGCGTTGACGCGCCGACCGCGACGCGCCGCGGTGAACCATGCGGGGTCCTTGGCGCCGACCTGCAGTACGCGGAGGCGACGGTGGCTGTGCACCGCCGTGAAGGCGCGCTCGAGGTCCGCAGTGCGGGCCGCGGCGAGGGCCTGGCGGTGCTCGATCGGGCCCAGTCCAATGCGGCCGTCCTCGGCTTCGACCAGCGCCGCGGCGTCGCGCGAGCAGACGCGCGCCCGATACCCGGCGTCGACGCGGAACCATGGGCGGCCGGTCCAGGCGAGCGTACAGCCCGGGCAGACATGGGTGGCCACCGGCTCCCCGCCGGCGACGTGCCGCCCGAGGAGCCACCAATCCGAGCCGAAGGCCGTGCCGCAGACGGGACAGGAGCGAGGGTCCATGGACTCGGTGGATGTGCAAACAGTGGGCCGCGTCACCGAGATGTCGTGTCCTGGATCCGGACGGTCCCCGGCGCCGCGCGCCTCCGAGCAGGCCCGCGATCCCGGTGCGATCGAGTGATGAAACCCACGCCGAACCTGGCCTGCGAGGGCAGGGGAGCGACGCAGGCGCCGATTCCCGAAAACGGCCAAAGCGACCGAGCAGTGTGGGAAAACCGGCAATTATGGGGTGCTGCGGCTTGTTACCCTTCGCATGAACACCGGGCTTGCGCGGCCGTGGGTTTTGGCGGATTCTCGGGAGGCGATGACAGTGCGGCTCGGGAGGGCCGGTCGCCTGTCCGCTCGACAACATCTGGGTTCCCAGCGTCGCCCGGTCCGGGGTGCTCGCCTGGGCTGGGCAAACGCAACCTCTTGTTTCTCCGAAGGAAAACAACCATGCACAAGAAGATCCTGATTGGCCTCTGTCTCTCGGCGGGCGTCGTCCTCGGCGGCTGCGGCACCAAGGCGGACGATCCGGCCGGCACCGCCTCGGCGGGCTCGGCGACCGCGTCGGCGTCGGACACCAACGGCGAGAGCAGCACCGCTGGCGAGACGGGCGTGGACCCGTCGGACAGCGGCACCGACCCCACCGAAGCGGAGACGGGCACCGACCCCTCGGCGACGGATGGCCCCGCGGACACCGGCAATGATCCGACGGTCGGCTTCATCCAGGATCCCGATGGCGGCGGCGTGAGCATCGAGTGCGATCTCTGGTCGCAGGACTGCGCCGAGGGCGAGAAGTGCATGCCGTGGGCGAACGACGGCGGCGGTGCCTGGAACGCGGCCCGCTGCTCGCCGCTCGATCCGAACCCGGCGCAGGTCGGTGACGAGTGCACCGTCGAGGGCTCGGGCGTGTCCGGCATCGACAACTGCGACGTCGGCTCGATGTGCTGGGACGTCGACCCCGAGACCAACCTCGGCACCTGCGTGGCGTTCTGCATGGGCAGCGAGGCGAACCCGATCTGCGAGGATCCGGCCACCAACTGCGTCATCGCCAACGAGGGCGTGCTCATCCTCTGCCTCCCGAACTGCGACCCGCTTCTGCAGGACTGCGCCGAGGGCCAGGCCTGCTACCCGATCGACGACGCGTTCGCATGCGCGCCGGACGTCTCGGGCGAAGAGGGCCTCTACGGCGACGCCTGCCAGTTCCTCAACGTGTGTGACCCCGGCCTCTTCTGCGCCAACGCAGAGGTCGTCCCGGATTGCGCCGGCGCGCAGGGCTGCTGCTCGCCGTTCTGCGACCTCTCCGACCCGGACGCGGGCGCGAACTGCCCCGGCGCCGCCGGTGGCCAGGATTGCGTCGCGTGGTACGAAGAGGGCGAGGCCCCTCCGGGCTTCGAGAACGTCGGCGCTTGCTCGATCCCGGCCTGATCCAAGTCTGGTCGAGATGAAGAGGGAGGTCCCGAGAGGGGCCTCCCTTTTTTCGTGCGTCGCGAACGCGTGATCTGCGCAGTTTCGTGGAGGAGTCGAACCGAGCGGTGCGCTGGACCTCTAGGTGGTCAACGCTGAAAGTTAGTAAAAAAAGCCTTGATAGTTTTCAACGCGGAGCTATCCCAAAACTAACATCTGTTTTGTTAGTTCTCTGAAGGCGAGGGAGGGACCCATGGAAGCGCGTTGGATCTGGACAGTGGCGGTGTTGGGACTGGGTTGTGCGGCTGCGCCGGCCAAGGATGGCCCGCAGGACATGGCGGATCCGGGTGGCTCCTCGGGCGAACCCGGTTCGAGCTCGGGCGAGCTGCCCGACCCCGAGGCAGAGTCCTCGAGTTCCGACGGCGGGGTCGGGGAGAGCAGCAGCTCCACGGGTTGCGGCTTCATCTGTCCCGAGGAGCAGGAGCCCGAGTGCGATCCCTGGGCGCAGGACTGCCCGACGGGGGAGAAGTGTGCGCCGTGGGTCAACGACGGCGGCGACTCGTGGAACGCCCTCAAGTGCGTGCCGGTCGATGCGAACCCGGGCGAGCCCGGTGATGCGTGCACGGCCGAGGGCCTCGGCGCGTCGGGCTTCGACACCTGCGCCGGCGGATCCATGTGTTGGAACGTCGACGAGGCTGGTGCCGGGGTCTGCGTCGCCTTCTGCGACGGCTCGCCGGACAACGCGAGCTGCGCGGATGTCTCGACCACCTGCGTCATCGCCAACGATGGCGTGTTGAACCTGTGCTTGCCCATCTGCGATCCGCTGCTGCAGGACTGCGACGGCAACCAGGCCTGCTACCCGGTCGGGGACTCGTTCGCCTGCGGACCGGACGTCTCGGGGGAGATGGGGCTGTTCGGGGAACCCTGCGCCGCGATCAACGTCTGCGACGCTGGGTTGTGGTGCGCGGCTGCTGCTGCGGTGCCGGGCTGCGCCGGTGCCCAGGGGTGCTGCACGTCGTTCTGCGACCTCGACGAGGGCGCAGCGTGCCCCGGCGTCGGTCAGGAGTGCGTGGCCTGGTTCGACGTCGGCGAAGCACCGCCCGGCGCCGCGTCGCTGGGGGCGTGCGTGATTCCAGAGTGACCGAGACGGGAACGCGTCGGCGCGGGAATGTAGCGAAGCGAGACCTCGGCGCGGCGTCGCCGAGCACGGCGTAGGTGGAACGTGGGTTGGGGACGGGTTGGAAACGTGGGCACAGGACGTGCCCACCTCCTTGGAGCGCCCCGCACGGCCTACGGACGCGCGACGTAGAACTGGAACACCGCGTCGAACACCGGGACCTGATCGGCCCGGTCGATGTGCCAGGTGAGTCGCGCTTCGTTCGCCGTCCGCACGATGGGCTCGAAGTACAGGAAGCCGCGCATCTGCGTCCCGGGCTCGAGCATGCCCCAGGGCAGCGCGCGGGCCGGGCCGTCGCCGGGGGCGAAGAACGGGACGAAGTCGAGCTTGCGTCCGGGGTCGTAGCTGCGCTCGACGTCGCGATCGTAGCTCGCACTCGCCGCGTCGTTGGGCACGCGCACGAAGCTCGCGCCCACGTCGAGCAGCGAGTAGCGGAACCCGCGAGCATCGACGAGCTCGAGGTCGCCGGGGGCCAGGCGCACTGGTTGGTCGCCCATGTTCGCGACCATGGCGTGGACGACCGTCACCTCGCTGGGCAGTGTCGGCGGATCGCCGTCCCACGCCCCCGTGGTCAGGGCGATCGTGATGCCGCTCTCGGGATCGCGGGCGACCAGTCGGCGCTCACCACTGGGCGCGACGAGCTCCCCCGTGGTCGCGCAGCTCGTCACGGCGAGGACGCCCGCGACCGCCGCCGCGAGCGGCACGCAGCGGACGCTCGACCGGGTGGCGCGGGTGGTCACAGGGGTCACGATAGCAGCGCTTCTTCGCCGCCGTCACGGAGGATCTCGCACGCGTCGGGCTGCTCGAGGTAGCCGCGCCGTAGATCCTCGTCGCGCAGATCGGCGAGCCGCGAGGACACCATCTGCGCGGCTTCGTCGAGCAGCGCGTGTCCCTCCGCCGCCTCGCCGTGCGCCACCAACAACCGGCCGAGGTGGTGGATCGAGCGCACACCGTCGAGCGGCGCGGCGCCGGCCCGCACGAGCGCGATCGACTCGCGCTCATGCGCGATCGCGAGGTCGATCTCGCCGTCCTCGGCGGCGATGCGCGCGAGGACGTGCAGCGCTCGACACCGGGCCGTGCGCAGGCCGTGCGCCCGAGCCGTCGTGGCCACCTGCTCCGCGATCATCTGCGCCGTCGTGCGGTCCTCCTCGGTCTTGCCGTGGACGGCGAGCGCGTTGGCCAGGCGGACGCGGGCTCGCAGCTCGATGCGCGCGTCCCCGCGCGACACGGCGACGCGCGCGGCGTCCACCAGCAGCGCGCGCGCAGCCTCGAGGTCGCCGAGGTGACCCATGACCTCGCCGAGCTGGACGATCACGTCGTTGAACTCCCCGGGGTGACCGACCGCCTCGTGGAGCTCGAGCGCCTTGCGGAGGCAACGCTCAGAGCGGCGGTACAGCCCGATCGCCGCATAGGTCGCGCCGAGGTTCGCGAGCTTGCGTCCGGTGAGGTACCGATCGCCGAGGTCGCGATCGATGAGCAGCGCCGCCTTGAAGCAGTCGACGGCCTCCTGGTAGTGCGTGCTGCGGCCGGCCACCTCGCCGAGCGCGTTGAGGAGGTTGGCCTCGAGCCGGGGATTGCCGAGCTCGCGGGCGATGTCGAGGGCCTCGCCGTAGACGGCGCGGGCCTGGGTGAACCGCCCCCGGCTGTTCGCGACCTGGCCGATGCTGCGCAGGAGTCGGCACCGCTGGCGGGCCCCGCGGGGCCCCGGGCCGCAGTGCACGAGCCCCGCACGGGCGACCCGCTCGGCCTCGTCGAACTCACCGATCGCGAAGAGCAGCTCGCTCTGCAGCTCGGCCAGCACCGACGAGAACGCAGCGGCACGTGCGTCGGGCAGCGCGCCGATCCGCTCGCGCAGCCGCGGGATCAACCGCTCGCCTTGGTGCACGCGCCCGACCTCGAGGTAGAAGCGCAGCAGCCGGATCGACGCGACGACCATCTTCTCGGCATCTCCGAGGCGCTCCGCGGTACGCAGGAGCAGGCGCACGTCGGCGCCCTGCGCTCGCCTCCGGCCCCACGCGCGGAGGATACGCTCGCGGCGGAGCAGGGCGTCCCACCGCCGTGGATCGTCGTCGGGCATCACCCGCAGCGCCTGCGTCAGGTAGTAGTGGGCCTCGACGTTGCCCGCGACGTCGTAGGCGCGGATCGCCGCGCGCATCGCTGGCTCGATCGCCTCGGTGCCGCGATCGGCGTTCACGAGGTGCTCTGCGATCGGGCCGTCGTCGCGCTCGGGTGAATAGTCGGGCCGTGCGCGGCGCAGCTCGGCCGCGCGCCCGTGCAGGCGCTGCGCGACCTCTGGGTCGATGCCGGCTTTGCACACGTCGTGGAGGCTGACGGTCGCGAAACGGAAGCTCTCGTCCTGGGGCGACGGCGTCGCGATGCGTTCGACGAAGTGGCGCGCCAGGAGGTTCTCGAGGCTGCGCGAGACGTTGCGCTCGAGGAGGTCGCCGAGCTCGTTGGGACGGAAGCTGCGGCCGAGCAACGCGGCGCCCTGGAGCACCTCGCGGTCGCCCCGTGACAGCTCTTCGATGCCGTCGGCGAGGGCCGCCTCGACCGAGGGCGGCACGTCGATCGCGGCGCCGCGTTGGCGCAGGCTCAGCAGCCGCCCCTGCGCGTTCCAGGCGATGACCCCGCGGTCGAGCAACGACGCGAGGACCTGCTCGATGAACAGCGGGTTGCCGCCGGTGCGGGCCAAGATCGCGTCGGCGAGCTCGTCCGCGGCGCCCTCGTCCTCGAACCGCCGGACGATGAGCTCGCGCCGGGCGTGCTCGTCGAGCTCTCCGACCTCGAGCGTGGTGACGTTCGGCTCGCGGCGGATCATCTCGACGCGGAGGTGCCCGGGCCGCCCGGTGCTGATGCCGAGGATCGGCCACGGGTGCCGCACGAGGATCCACTCGCGCAGTAGCAGCACGCTCTGCTCGTCGAGGAAGTGGATGTTCTCGAGCACGATGAGCACCGGCCGCCGCTGCGCGAGCGCGATGATCAGCCGTCGGACCAGGCGCCACAGACGATCGCGGCGCGTGAACGGGTCGAGCTCGCCGTCGGGCGCGCCCTTGACCCCGAGTGCGGACGCCAGGGCCTCGGCGAGCATCGTCGGGTCGCCGACCCCGTGCTCCTCGAGCTTGGCGACGATCTGATCGGGACGGGTGTCGTGTTCGATCCCGAGGAACCGCGCGAGCAGCTCGAGGAACACGCCAAGCGGCACGTTGCGCCGCGACCAGGCGCCGGCCGCCCGCAGCACCCAGCACGCGGTGCGCGGCAGCGACGAGATGAACCGCTCGACGAGGGCGCGCTTGCCCATGCCTGGCGATCCGAGCACGAGGATCGCCCGCGACTCGCGGGCGCGGATCGCCTCGGCGAGGCCGTCGCGCAGCGACTTCAGCTCGAGCTCGCGACCATAGAGGACCGCGCGGCCGCCCGGGGCGAGGTGGACCCGGCGATCGGCCTCCAGCGCGGCGCCGAGCAGCGGTGCGACGTGCTCGATCTCGTGGTCGACGACGGTCGCGGTGCCCGAGAGCCCGGCCGCCGGCTCGACGAAGTTGCCGTCGCCGAACCGCCACGCCCGTGACAGCAGCTCGACGAGGTTGCCCGACACCATGACCGGCCCTTCGATGAAGCGGCGCGCCACGTGCTCGAGCTGATCGGCGACGCCGCGGCGCAGCTCGACGAGGATGGGCCCGAGCGGGTTGCGCTGCACGACCGCGGCCGCGTTGGCCACGAGCAGACCCAGGCGCCAGCCTGGCGCGGCTTCCCCGATGTCCTCGCGCAGGGCCAGCGCGACGCGCAGCGCCCGATCGGCGTCGTCGGCGGTGCGCAGCAGCGTGCCGAAGGCGACGATGATGCTGCGCTCGTCGAGTCGCAGCACCTGGGCGTCGCGCTTGAATGCGATGTCGCGGACCAGCGAGAAGAACCCGGTGGGCGGGCCGGCCGGCGCGCCGTCGGGCCCGGTGGGCGGACGGTCGAGCGCGACATAGACCACCACGACGCGCTGGGCCTCGCGGCTGGTCCGCCGCGGCATCGGGGTCCCACCGGCGGACGCACCGTCGCGCGTGGCCGGATCCAGCGGCGCCGCGCCGGGGGCGGCGGCACGGGCGTACTGGGCGACGAAGTTGGTGAGCACCTCGTCGTCGACGACCGGATCGGCGCGGTGGAGGTACGCCGCGATGTCGCTCTGCAGCGCGCGGGCGCTCTCGTAGCGCTGGTCGGGATCGCGGGCGAGGGCCCGATCGACGATCGCGGCGAGCTCCGGCGGCACGTTGGTCGCGACCTCGCGCAGGGGCGCGAGCGGCTCGCTGCGCACGCGCTCGAGCGCCGCCACGCGATCCTTGTCGCGGAACAGCAGCTTGCCCGTCAGCGTCTCGTAGAGCACGACGCCGAGCGAGTACACGTCCGATCGCAGATCGACCGATCGCCCGGTCGCCTGCTCCGGGGACATGTACGCGACCTTGCCCTTGATGGTCTCCTCGGCGCCGCCGACCCGGCGCTCGCCGGTGCCGGCGTCCATCCGCGCCAGGGCGTGCTCGCGGGTGCGGGCGATGCCGAAGTCGAGCACCTTCACCTGGCCGGCGTAGCTGACCATGATGTTGTGCGGGCTGACGTCGCGGTGGACGATGCCGAGCGGCTGCCCGTAGTCGTCGTGCTTGCGGTGGGCGTACGCGAGGCCGGCGGCGGCTTGGTGCACGACGTACGCCGCGATGACCGGCGGGAACGAGTCGCCCGCGTTGCGCACGGCGTGGAACAGGCGCATCAGGTCGATGCCCTCGATGAGCTCCATGGCCAGGTAGAACGTGCCGTGGACCTGGCCGAAGTCGAAGACCTGGACGATGTTGGCGTGGTTCAGCGACAGCGCGACCTTGGCCTCGTCGACGAACATCCGGGTGAACTCGCGCTGGTCGGCGAAGTCCTTGCGGATCTTCTTGATGACGACGCGCTTGGTCAGGCCCTCGGCGACGCGGACGTTCGCGAGGTAGACCTCGGCCATGCCGCCCTCGCCGATGAGCTCGGTGAGGACGTAGCGGCCGAAGATCTGCGGCAGGTCCTTGCTCACAGCGCCTCGATCACCAGGTTGTCGAAGTGCGTCTCGGCCTCCCAGCCGGAGAACGCGAAGTGGTCGTGGCCCGGGCCGCGAAGGGGCGAGGGGTCCTCGAACTCGAGCACAGCGCGACCGTCGACCTCCCAGATGAGCTCGTTGGCCGAGCGCGTGATGGCGAAGTGATAGCGGCGCGACGCCATCGGCATCGGCTCGCTCGCCGTCGCGCGATCGCGGCCGTGCTCGTTGCGGCGGGCGATGACGTTCAGCGTGTTGTTCCACCCGCCGAACACGAACACGTAGCCGGTGGCGACGTAGTTCATCGAGGTCGCGACCGACTTGCCGTCGCCGCAGAGCTCGACCTTGACGTCGCCCTCCTCGGTGGCCGCCCACGCGTCGAATTCGACGCGGACGTCATCGGGCAGGGCGACGTCGAGCCACAGCGGGTGGTTGCGGAGATCGGCGAGCTTGAGCACGCCGTTCTCGAGACGCGCGCCGTCGGACGTGGCGATCCACGACGCGCCGAGTTCGGTGCGCTCGAAGTCATCGCGGAAGATCTCGGTGCCGGCCTGCCCGCGCGTGCTGTACGTCCGCGGGACCTCCTCGCAGGCCCCGAGGACGAGGGCCACGACGAGGGCCCCCCGACTACCAGCGGCGCGCATCGGGATCCCTCGACAGCAGCGCGCGCAGCAGATCGCGGATCGGTCCCGGCGCGTCGTCGGGCACGTGCGGTGTGGCGTCGAGTTCATCGTCGAGGCGATCGAAGGCGTCGGGCAGGGCGGTCGGGTACAGGAGGAGCTCGAGCAGGACGACGCCCGCGCCGAATCGGTCCGAGGCCGCGGTCGCGCGCGCGGCCCCGCCCCGGAGCTCGGGCGCAAGATAGCGCAGCGTGCCCGCCTGCGGGCCGCCGCGGGCCGGGCCGACGTCGAGGGCGACGCCGAAGTCCGCGAGCGCGACCGGAGCCCCACGAAACGCCGTACGCAGCAGGATGTTGGCGGGCTTGACGTCGCGATGGACCGCGCCGGCCGCGTGGACCGCGTCGAGCGCGTGCCGCAATTGGGTCGCGATCCGCGGGAGATCGGCGGGGCCGACGAGGCCGCGACGCATCCCCAGCCGGAGGTTGCCGCCGCGGCACAGCTCCAGCGCGATGAGCCGGTGGCGCGGCTGGACGTCGAGCAGCGCGACCACGTACGGGCTGCGCACGCGCGCCAGCGTCCGCGCTTCGTCGAAGAACCGGGCCTGCAACACGCGGCCGCCCGCGGCTGGGCTCGCCTCGGCGTCGAGCAGCCGCTTGATCGCGACGTCGCGACCGACGTGGCGATCGTAGGCCTGGTACACGACCGCGTGGCGACCGCGGCCCAGCGGTCGCGACAGCTCGTAGCGCGCGACCCCGAAGGCCTGCTGCGACTCGAGCTCGTCGAGGCCGTCGAGCAGCGACAGGCCGCGGCCGGCGCGGCCCGTCAGCAGACCGCGGCGCTCGAGCGTGTCGGTGGCCTGCTGCCAGCCGCGCAGCGCCCGGGCGTGATCGATGTCGTGGGCGAGCACCGCCTCGAAGTGGCGCAGGGCCCCGGCCGCGTCGCCGCGGTCGCGCAGCTGCTCGCCGAGCAGGAGGTTGGCCTGGGCGAACAGGCCGCCGCGGATCATGCGGGTCGCGTCGGCCTCGGGCAGCGCGAGCGTGGCGTGCAGCAGCCGCACGCCGAGGTCGGGCTCGATCGCGTCGAGCAGCTCGCGGGCGAGGAGCACCGCGACGTCGGCCCGTGGCCGATCGCGCAGCGACGCCGCGAGCACCACCATCGCGCCGCGCAGGAACCCCGCGTGGCTCAGCGCTCGCAGTTCTGGGTCGAGCTCGTTGACCGGCGCGTCGCGGGCGAGGGCGTCGGCGAAGGCCCCGAGCCGCGCGACCTCGTGGGGCCGCGCGGCCCCGTCGGCGAAGCGCGCGAGGGCCTCGTCCATCAGCGCCCGCAGCGGGTGCGCCGGCGTGTCGCCGAGCATGCGTTGGGCCCACGGCACGGTCATCCGACCACCTCCAGTGCAAGCGGTGCGTCGCGCAGCGCGATCCGATCGCCGCGCAGCAGCTCGACGCTGGCGCCACCCCCGAGATCACGGCCGTCGAGCTCGACGTGGACGCCGGCACGGAAGTCGAGCACGACGTAGCCGCGATCGAACAGCACCACCGCCGGTACCTCGAGATCCGGAGTCAGCCACAGTCGGCCGCCCTGGGGCAGCCACACATGGGTGCGGGGATCGCCGGGCCACACCACCACGGCCCCCGCGTCGTGGCCGTCCGCGCCGCGCACCGGCGTCACGCGGATCGCCGCGTGGCTGCCGAGTCCGAGCTCGGCGGGGCCGGGCAGGGCGATCGGATCGCCCGCGATCACGCACTCGCCGTCGAGGAACGTGCCCACCTTCGAGCCGAGGTCTTCGACCACCACGCGCGTCCGCTCGCCCGACGCATCGAGGCGCAGCTCGGCGTGGTGACGCGAGAGGTTCGCGGTGGGGACGACCAGCTCGGCATCGGGCGCGCGGCCGATGCGGAACCGCGGCGCGCCGCAGATCCGCGTGTGCCGGTCGGTGCCCCAGCGGAACTCGACCTCGTGCGCGCGCAGCAGCCGACGCTCGAGCGCGTCCAGCCGCGCCGCGACGTGCTGCGGCGGCAGGATGTCCCCGCGTCCGCGCCCCCGCTCGAGCAGCAGCGCGTGGGCCTCGGCGCGTCGGCCCGACGCGAGCGCCTCGTCGACCCTCCCCTCGAGGCCCCGCAGCGCGGCGTCGTACTGCTCCTTGTGCTCGAGCACCGCGAGCACGAGCTCGAGGCGCGTGACGTCGCCGCCGCGCTCGTACGCCGCGGCCGCCCGGGTGAGGAGCCCCAGCTCTTCGTAGATCTCGCCGGCCTCGCCGCCATGGTCGGCCTCCTCGAGCGCCCGCGCGGCCTCGAGCAGCGCGCCGCGCCTCGCCGCGGGGTCGCCGACCGTGTCCGCCTCGGCGAGCAACATCTCGGCGAGCGCCGCGTGGAGGAACTGCGCCTCCGGCCCCTCGCCGGGGATCCTGGCGCAGCCCTCGCGCAGGATGTCGATGCGGGCCGCCCGGTCGGGCAGGCTCCGGGCGATCTCCACGCGCAGCGCGGCGGCCTGCGCGTGCTCGCCGGCGTACTCGAACACCCGCGCCGCCTCGAGCAGCTCGCCGGCCTCCTCGAGGGCCATCGCGGCGCGGAGGTCCGGTCGCAGCGTCGTGCGTCGCTTGAGCCAACCGCGCCCGGACGCCCCGGCGCCGTCGGTGACTGCGGCTCGCTTGGGTGGCAACACCACGGGGAGCCCAGACTAGCACCCCCGCGCGGGCGACGGACGGCGCCGCCCGAGCGCGCGAGCGGACCCGCCTTGCCGACCCCACGCACCGACGCCTATGCTGCGCGCACCCCGATGGCCCATGCCTTGCTCGAGCCGGTCGCCGCCGGCCAGACGCGCTTTCGCATGCAGGGGCTGGCCTCGGACGCGCGCGGCATCGCGATCGGCCGCGAGGTCCTCGTCGTGCTGCCGTCGATCGACGCGCTGGTCTCGTTCCTCGGCGCCTACAGCGACGAGGCCAGTCTCGACGATCTCGTGCCGACGATGACACTGGAGCAGGCCCAGCGCGTCGGCGGGGGCCACGCGACGCTGATCCGCTGCAGCAGCAGCGACGGCTACGCGGTCGATCGACTGGCGAGGCTCGCGACGACCTCGCGCGGTCAGCTCTACACCGGCGGCGGCGCGCTGTTCGTGCGGTGGCGCGAGCGCGAGGCGCCGTTCGGCTACGACCTCGCCGACGCGATCCAGGCCGGCCGCGACGAGGTCATCGTCGCCGACGTCGACTTCCTCGCCCGCTACACGACCACGCACCGCATGGATCCGGTCGACCTGATCCAGCGGCTCGAGCTGCGATCGGTGCCGATCCCCCTGGGCGGCGTCTCGCGGGACCCGGAGCTGTGCGGCCTCAAGGAGATGGCGCTCGTGCTCGTCGCGCCCGCCCTCGCGCACCGCGTGCTGCGCTACCTCTGGCGCATGGAGCTGCCGATGGCCGGCTACTACGCGCGCCTGGGCAACGACTCGCAACCCTCGCTGCTGCTGCGCCTGCGGCAGCCCCGACCGCGCGCCCTCGATGTGCTCGCGGCGGTGCCGGGCATCGAGCTGCTCGCGCCGGTGTCGAGCCGCGCCGCGGTGGAGATCGGCTGGCGTCACCCGGTGCAGCTCGCGTCGGCGCAGAGCTGTCTGCCCGGCGACGAGATGTTCCTCTTCCGCGGTCGCGTCGCCCGCGTCGAGCGTCTCGATGGTCCGCCGCGCTTCGTCGACGGCCGTCACCTGGTGGAGTCGACCGCCGGTGTGCGCCTGCGGGAGATCGGTCAGCTCCGCGACGCCGAGCTCGAGCCGCTGCGCGTCGAGCTGCGCATGCGGCCCAGCGCGCTGGCGCGCGAGCCCAAGGCGGTGGTGATCGCCTGGGAGCAGGTCCCGCTGCTGCGGCACCTCGTCTACATGCTCCCGCCCGCGGCCCTCGCCGCCGCGCGCATCGTCCCGCTCGAGGAGGGCCTGGTCGTGCTCGCGGGCCCGAGTTCGATCGGCCGCGTCGCGCCGGCGGGCCTCGGCGCGGGCCTGCTGCTGCCGCTCGGCCGACGCCTCGGCGAGATCGCCCCGGGCGTCCTCGTCCCCGACGGCCACGAGCTGTGGCCCCGCGTGCGGCCGGCGCTGCTGCGGCACCTCCTGGGCCTGCAGGCCGAGGACCACGCGCTGTACCTCTCGCCCGACACCGATCCGATCCGCGTGCGCGCCGAACAGCTCCGACCGCTCGACGCCGCGGTCGTCGGTCGGCTCACGCTCGACGACGCCGCCATCGTCCCGCCGCAGATGCCGGCGGTCGGCCTCGGCACGGTCCGCAACGTCCGCCTCAGCCGGTTCGCGCTGTGGGGCTTCGGTGGATTGCCCGCCGGTGGACCCCGCCCCGCGGGCGAGGGCGAGAGCTGAGGCGACCCCGATCGTGAGCCGCGATCTCCGAGCGTTCGTCACCGACTTCGTCGTGCCCCTGCTCGCGGGCGCCGACGTCTGGGTCGGCAAGCCGTTGCGGCCCCGCGATCGCGACGAGTGGGCGTCGTCGTTGGGCGCCGCGTCGCTGCCCGACGTCAACTTCTGGCGGCTGCGTCGCGCCCAGCTGCTCACGGCCCAGCCCGAGCTGCCCGAGCCCGACGTCGACGAGCTGAGCCTGTGGATCGGCCTGCACAACCTGCTGGTCTTCGAGCACCCCGATCGCACGCGGGTCTGGGCCCGCGAGATCACGTGGCGTCGGCTCGAGGGCGCCACGCGGACGCTGCTGACGTTGCCGTCGCCCGAGGACACGCCGACGCTCGTCGCGCGACACCTGTCGGTGGGCGCGTTCATCGATCTGCTGCGCGCCGAGGTGATCGTCGCGACGCCGATCGGCGAGGTGCGCTTGCCGGCGCTCGAGTCGGGCCGTCGGTTCCTGCGCGGCGCGAGCGGGCCGGCCCGCGAGCAGAGCGTGCCGTGGTTGCCGCAGCCCCACGCGCCCGAGGTCGAGCGACTGATCGAGGACGCGCTGCGCTCGTCGCCGCTGACGTGTCTGCTGCGCCCGAACCTCGCGCCGGGCGGCTGGTCGCCGCTGCTCGCCGCCGAGCTGCTGCTGCAGCGGCCATGGGCGCGCGCCGTGTGTCATGCGTGGGCGACCCAGAAGGACTGGATGCTCACCGGTGGCGCGGTGATGTCGGCGCTGCTCCCGTCGTTGCCGCGCCTCGGCGGTCCGCCGCCGCCCGCCGGCACGCTCGACTCCGGCACGAGGCCGGCGCTGCCGGAGGCGGGCGCTCCGCTGGCGCTGCCCGGTGCCGTCGTGCCCTGCGATCCGCAGGCGCTCGGCGCCATCGTCGGCGCGCTGATCCACCTCCACCTGCTCAAGGTCCTCGAGCTCGACACCCGCGTCGGGCTGGCGCTCGGGAGCCGCGAGCCCGGGGTCCTCGCGTTTTTGGCCCTGCCGCTGCTGCTCCCGCACCTGTCGTCGGAGCTGGGCGAGCCGGTGCCCGCGGTGGCCGAGGACGCCACCTCAGCGCCCGTGGTCCGCCGTTGGACGGAGTACGTCGATCATCTGGCGGAGTTGGTCCCGCGCTCGGTGGTCGAGAATCTGCTGGCGACGTTGGTCGGTCGCATCGTAAAACCGGCGTGAGCATGCAGGCCCCCCAAATCGCGCGCCCCACGGTGTCGATCCCGGAGTTGTCCCGGCGACTGCAAGACGGCGCGCGGCAGCTCGAGGCGCAGTTCCTCGGCAAAGAGGAGATCATCCGCCTGCTGTTCGTCAGCGCGCTGGCGGGCGAGCACCTCGTGATGGTCGGTCCGCCGGGCACCGCCAAGAGCGCGTTGATCCGCTCGTTCGCGCAGATCATCGAGGCCCGCTACTTCGACTACCTGCTGACGCGCTTCACCGAGCCCAACGAGATCTTCGGGCCCGTCGACATCCAGGCCTTCCGCGAGGGCACGTACCGTCGCCGCCTCGAGGGCATGCTGCCCGAGGCCGAGGTCGTCTTCCTCGACGAGATCTTCAAGGCCAACAGCGCCATCCTCAACTCGCTACTCACGCTGCTCAACGCGCGGCGTTTCACCCACGGCAACACGTCGGTCCGGGTGCCGCTCATCTCGCTGTACGCGGCGAGCAACGAGGTCCCCACCGACGAGGCCCTCTCGGCGCTGTTCGATCGCTTCTTGCTGCGCGTGCGCGTCGACTACCTCGACAGCTATCACTTCCGCGGCCTGCTGCAGAAGGGCATCGAGCTCGAGGCCAAGGGGATGAACCCCGACGTCGGCCCGGTGCAGCCGGTGATGAGCGCCCGCGAGCTCCGCGAGCTGCAGCGGAACTTCGGCAACCTGCTGCGCTTCTCGGAGGACTTCCTCTCGACGTTCAAGGGCCTCGTCTTCCAGATCCGCTCCGAGGGCGTGGGTCTGTCCGATCGCCGCATCGTCAAGCTGCTCAAGCTGTTCGCCGCCTCGGCGGTGCTCGACGGCCGCGAGGCGGTCAACGACAGCGACTTCTTCGTCCTGCGCCACGTGTGGAACACGCCCGAGCAGGAGGAGATCCTGCAGGAGGTCGTGGGCCCCGTGCTCGACCAGTGGTACGAGCACCACCCGGATCAGGCCCGCATCGGCGCCACGCCGACGAACCTGCAGGACCTGCTCGAGGAGCTCCGCGTCATCCGCGAGACGCTCACGGGCAGCGAGGTCCTGAGCGACATGCAGCTCTTCAGTCAGCTGCGCAACCTCGGCGACATCAAGGCCGCCCTGGGCCGCATGCCCGACAACCCGGCGGCGATGCGCATGATCGCCGAGGTCGACAAGCTGCTGGAGACGATGTTCGCCAGCAGCCGGTTCGTGTAGCTCTCCCGGCGTTCAGGGGAGCAGCGCCGGCGCCCCGAGCCTGCGCATGTCCAGCGTCACGGTGTTCTCACCGGGCAGCAGCGGGAGTCGCTGGCGCAGCGGCACGTAGCCGGGCGACTTGAACTCGCAGCGCAGCGTGGCGCCGTGGCCGACGTCGAAGGGGGGCACATCCGTCAACAGCCACCAGCGATCGCGCAGCGTGTCGGGCCCGTCGTCGCACCGCATCGCCACCGATTTGGGTGCCTCGAAGCGCACGCGCGCCGGCTTGGGGTGGGCCTGCAGCACGTGCGTCGAGCCGCCGCTGCAGGCGCGTGGGTGCAGCGCTAGCTCGCCGTGGTAGCGCGGCCCGACCAGTCGCACCGCGATCTCGAGGTGCTCAAGTCGCAGCTGCAGCCCGTCGCCCGACAGTCGCGTGCGCGCGCCGGCGACCTCGAGCTCGTGGTGGGCGCGAGCCGGCACCGGCAGTCCGATCACCGTGACGGTGCAGCCGTCGACCACCGGCGGCTCGGGCTCCGCCAGCCCCGCGGTCCCCTCGGGGGCCGTCCCCGTCAACGTCGCCGAGAGCATCCAGACACGCCAAGCCATGCGCCATGTTCGCCCGGCGTCGATCGTTCGTCACGGGGTGCGGCTCGACGTCGCGGTCTGCTACCGTGCCCCGGTCGTCATGGCCGCCCGTCCGCCGCAGCACGCCGAAGCCGGGGTCGGTGCCGAGTTCGAGCGTCAGATCGGCACGATGGCCCTCTCGCAGCTCGAGGGCACCGGCGCGCTGGCCCTGATGCGCGCGGTCGCGTGGCACAACTCGCTGGTGCGGTTGGGCATGGCCGTGCCGCTGGTGGTGGTGCACGACCTCGGCTGCCTCATCGCGGGGCTCGGCCGGCCCGCGGCGCAGCTGCGGGGCCTCGGCGATCCGGAGATCGGCGACGCTTGGCGGCGACTGCTCGTCGAGCTCGGCGAGTCCGAGCTCGCCCGCACGCAGGCGGGGTGGAAGCACCGCGATCCGATGATCGGCGTCGTGCTCGCGCGGGTGCTGTCGAGCCTCATCCCGCAGCTCCCCGACGACGTCCGCGTGCTGCGACCGGTCGCGCTGCCCAGTGACGTCGTCCACTACACGCGGGTCGAGCCGAACACTGCGTTCACGCGCTACGACCAGAGCGTCGCGACCGCGTGGCTGGCGACGCTCGGCGTCCACCGGCTGCTCCCGTTGCTGGAGATCGAGCAGATCGACCTCGACGCACTGCGCCTGCTTGGCCTGTTCCGCGGCGGCGATGCGCTCCCGGGCGTGGATCTGGCCGACCTCTACAACGTCGTGATGAGCCCGTCGCTCGCCGACGTGATCGACTTCTCGATGGAGCTGCTGCCGTCGATCCTCGAGGTGCGGCGCGACGCCGGTCAGCAGAGCTTCAGCATCGACGGCTACGCGTCGATCGAGCGCCGCGGCAACCTCGACGACCTGATCTTGACGCAGCTTGCCTATGACAACGACATCTTCGAGCAGAAGCTCGTCGACAGCGAGCTGTTCTTCTTCACCCACGAGAAGCAGATGGAGAACGAGCGGCGGGTGCACCAGGTGCTCGTCGACGGCAGCGCCTCGATGCGGGGCGTCCGCGAGGTCTTCGCCCGCGGCCTCGCCCTCGCCCTGTGCAAGCGCCTCGCCCTGCTGGGCGAGGAGGTCACCCTGCGGTTCTTCGATTCGCGGCTCTACGAGGGCGTCCGCGTGCAGGCGACCGGCAGCGCCGAGGTCCCGTACGCCCTGCAGTTCCGGGCCGAGCGCGGCCGCAACTATGCCCGCGTGGTCCGTCAGCTCAACGCCGAGCTCAGCGCGCCGCGCCGCAACGCCGCCCATACGCTGGTCTACATGTTGACCCACGGCGAGTGCCAGCTGCCGGTCGACGAGGTCGCGCTGCTGTCGGCGCGCGCGCCCATCTACGGCGTGTTCATCCTGCCGAGCGGCCCGCTCGAGCTGCCGTACCTCGATCATCTCCACCGCGTGCACGTCATCGACGCCGACGCGATCAGCCACGGCCGTCGGGCCCATCGGGCGCGGCAGATCATCGACGACGTGCAGTCGGATCTCGACGCCCGTCGCGGCGCGAAGGCGGGCGGCGCGAAGCGGGCGCCGACCCGACCCACGCGGCCGGTCGAGCGGCGGAGGCGGTTGTGATCGACACGGCGGTCCTGTGGATCCGCGCCGAGGCGAGCATGCGCGCGGGTCGACACGCCGACGCGCTCGTGCACCTGCGCCACCTCGTCGAGGTCGTCGACCGCATCGACTTCGAGTACGAAGAGTGGCTGCGGGCGATGGCCGAGTGCTTGCGCGTGCTCGGCCACGCGCGCGAGGCCGCGGCCTGTGCCGCGTACCTCGGCGCCACGGATGCGCCGCCGCCCGAGGTCCTCGTCCACGAGGCCAACCGCGTCGCGGCGGGCGACATCGACGCGCTGCGCGGCGTCCGGCTGATGGGCGTGTACCTGTCGCGGGCCGGGCACGCCCGTGCGGCCGCCGACTGGTTCGGCGTCGGCGTCATGCCGATCCACCGCGCCGTCGAGCTCGAGCGGGGAGGGGACGACGCCGCCGCGGCTGCGCTGTGGCAGGACGTGATGGCCCGCGACGATCTGCACGAGCGGCGCTACGAGGCCGCGCTGGCCAAGATCAACTATGCGCTGTGCCTGCTGCGGCTCGGGCACGACCGCGCCCGCGTCGCGATGGCGTCGGCCACCACGGCGGTCGAGGAGGTCGCCGACGGCTTCGAGACCGAGGGCCTGCGCGAGCGGGCGTTCGACTGCTACCAGCTCATCGCGCGGCTCGGCAGCGAGGCCGGCGCCTTCGAGAACGTCGCCGAGGGCTACCTCAACAGCGTCCGCATCCTCCGCGACGACGGGCTCAAGCTCGACGCGCTGCGGCTCCACGAGGCCTTCGTCACCATGGCCCGTCGCGCCGGCGAGTGGCACGCCGCCGCGGGGCTCCTGCGCGAGGCCGCCGACTATTGCACGCGGGCGGGCATGCCCTACGCCGACGACCTGCGGCTGCGCAGCGCCGAGGCCTGGCTCAAGGCTGCGCTCGAGGCCCAGACCGCGGGCCACCCGCTGCAGATCGTCGAGAACGCGTACCTGGCCGCGGCCGAGTCGTTCGCGTCGGTCCGCGCGTTCAAGCAGGTGCTCGAGGTCTACCGCCGCCTGCTGCAGCTGGAACTGCCGGGTCGCTCGCGCGATCGCTATCGCCGGCTCTGCGAGCGACTGGGCGGCGACCTGCACGACGCGCCGCGCCCGGTGCCGGTGCCCGAGTTCCTCAAGCAGCTCCCCGAGTACGAGGAGGTCTGGTACGTCGACCTCGCGGAGTGGGAGCTCGACGGCGACCCGGCGCTCGTCGCCGCCGGCGTCATGGCCGACCGGCGCTTCCCCGACTTCGTCCGCCGCCATGCGCTGCTGCTCGTGCTCGAGCTCGAGCGGCGTGGCAACCAGGTCGCCGCGATCGACATCGTGCGTCGGCTGGAGTCGATCCGCGCCTATCCGGTGATCGCGGCGCTCGAAGGGCTGTTCGGCGCCCGTGACCCGGCGATTCGACGGGCCGTCGCGGAGTCGATGGGCAAGCTCCGGTTCAAGCGCAGCTTCGCGCTTGTCGGCCGGGCGCTGCGCGACGACGATGCCGACGTGCGCGAGGCGGCGTCTGCCGCGACCGGTCAGCTCGTGTTCCCCCACGCGTTCGAGCCCCTGCGCCGCATCTTCGCCGCGCGCGACCTCCCGGACGCGACCCGAGCCCGGATCGCCGCGCTCAAGGCCATCGGCAAGATCAACACCGTCGAGGCCCTCGAGTTCCTCTGCGATCGGCTGCGCGAGGGCGATCGCGAGTACGTCGAGCAGGCGGCGCACCTGCTGGTCGAGCTCACCAACTCCGAGTTGCTTCCGTACCTTCGCCAGCAGATCGAGCTGGTCCCGGCGGCCTATCGCCCCAGCCTCGAGGACACCGCGCGCCGCCTCGAGCGGCGCCTGCGATAGCGTCCGCGGCTCAACCCATCCAGTACGACAATCCCAGGGTCAGCATGTGGATCACCGGCATGTCGCCGCGGAAGCTGTCGACGAGCGCCTGGTAGCCCATCGACACCCCGATGCCGTGGAAGTAGCGGCGTGAGTCGTCGAGCGCGACGAGTCCGAGGTCGAGGCGAACGCGGGGACCGTGGGGCAGCAAGTTCTTGGCCGGGCTGATCGCGACCGCGTCGTTGCTCTGAGGGCGCACGACCGTGCCACCGTCGCGTTCGTTCACCACGCCGTAGTAGAAGTCGTAGCCGACGCGCAGATCGAGGAAGCCGCGCCCGAGCAATGCCATCCGGCCGAGTCCGACGGTGGGGCCGACGCCGAGCAGCGCGTTGATCTCCCGCGTTCCGGTCTCTTGCAGGGAGAAGCGGCCGCCGTAGGCCGTCGCCGTGATCGCATAGCCGAAGCGGTTCCAGCTCTGGCCGACATCGACGGCGAGACCACCGAAGCGACCGCCGCCGGCATTCTTCGCGCCCGCGTTCGCGAACATCAGGTGGCCGGCGACGTTGAGCTTGCCGGGGTTGGCGTTGGGGCGGAACTTCGGCGCGTACGCCTTCGTGATCGCCTCGTTCGGGGTCAGCTCCTCGTCGGCGGCGGGGCTGGGGGCCGACACGACGCTCGGCGTGGCCGCGGGGGTCGGGGTCGCCGGCGGGGCGTCGAGCATGTCGGCGCGGATCGGGGTGGCCGTCGGCGGCGTGGCTTCGGCGGGGGTCTCCACGGGCGCGGCGACCGGTGCGTCCGCCGGGGCGGGAGCGACGGGATCGGTGGACGGCGCCGGCTCGGACGCCGGCTCGACCGCGGGCGCCGGCGCGGGTTCGGGGATGCTCGGCCCGGCCGCGTCGACTCCAGCCTCGGGGCCTCGCATGCCCGCACGGGCCATCGCCTGTGCAGGGATCGTCGCGACAACGGAGCAAAGCATGACCATCGTCACGGCAGCGAACCTGGGTCGAACACACGACATGGTCCCTAGGCTAGCGCCGCCAGAGGGCATCGGCGAGCCCCGAGGGGGCAATTTGTGGCCAAACGCCACCCCTGCCGACGGGGACGAGATCCGAGTGGGTTCGGGGTTGACGTTTTTCCGGCCCAAACTAAAGTTGCGCGCGCCAAGCCCATCCGGCGGGGTTTTCCCCACTCGGCCGGCTCCCCCTCGTTCCTCACCAAATCGCCGCCTCAGTTCGGCGGATGGAGTTTCCCAATGCATATCCAACGCAAGTCCAGGCTCATCGTCGCCGGGCTCCTCGCCTCCGTGGCGATGGCCGGCTGCGCGCCGCGGGTCTTCGCTGACACCTCCGGCCTCGCGATCGTCGGCACCGCCGCCCCCGTGGAGGCCGAGCCGCCGCCGCCCGAGCCCCAGAAGCGGGTCGAGGTTCGCGAGAACAAGATCGTCATCAACGAGAAGATCCAGTTCCTGGTCAACTCGGACAAGATCCTCGAGGTCTCGCACAGCCTCCTCGACGAGGTCGCGAAGGTCATCAAGGACAACCCGCAGATCAAGAAGATCGAGGTCGAGGGGCACGCGAGCGCCGAGGGCACGGACGCCAAGAACCTCAGCCTGTCGAACCGCCGCGCCAAGGCGGTCCTCAAGTACCTCACCAAGACCGGCGGCGTGACCTCGGGCATGCTCTCGGCCAAGGGCTACGGCGAGACCCGCCCGATCGCGGACAACGAGACCGAAGAGGGTCGCGAGAAGAACCGCCGGGTCGAGTTCACGATCACCGAGCAGGACGTCGTGCAGACCAAGGTCGAGGTCGACGACAAGGGCAACGAGAAGGTCGTCTCGGGAGGCTGAGGGTTCACATGAAGACATCCATCGCAATCGCGTTTCTCGCCTCCATGTCCGCCGCGTGCAGTTTCGTGGCGCGCGACACGGAGACCTACAAGAACGACACCCGCACCGTGCTCGAGGCGAAGAACTCGGCCGTCGTCGGCTGCTACGACACCGCCCTCGCGGCGAACCCGTCGCAGTCCGGCAACGTCGTGGTGACCTTCGTCGTCGAGAAGAAGACCGGCGCCATCACCAACGTGAGCGCCGATCCGAACCAGAGCACGGCGCCCGAGGCCCTGCAGCAGTGCGTCGTCACGGCGCTCGAGGGGCTCACCCTCGACCCGGCCGACCGGCGCGAGGGTCAGGCGACCTTCACCTGGACGTTCTCGGCGCCCGCGGGTGCCGGTAAGCCGGCGGCCTGAGGCTGACCGATCGATCCCGGGATCACCTGGGTCGACCACCGAGCCCGCTCCTTCCCCACGGGAAGGGCGGGCTCTTGTCGTTTCCGCGCCGTCCGACCTGACGCGTCTGTGTTCGCGCCCCGGCTATCGGGCGGGCGCAGACGCACCTAGACTCGCCGAAGCCGAATCGACCCGTACGTCGTCGGCGAAAAGGAGCCAAGATGGTCCCCACCCGAAGCAGGAACTTCCCGCTGGCCGCGGCCGCACTGGTCGCGATGATCGTCCTCGGTCCCGGCCGTGCCGTCGGCGAGGACGGCGGCGCCGACGCTCGGCTGCAGAAGCTCAGCGTCGAGCTCAAGCAACACGACGTTGCCGACACCAGCCACGCCGCCACCGCCGAGCTCGGCAAGGCCGAGGCGCTGAAGGACAAGGCCCGGCCGCTCATCGGCGAGCGACGCGAGCGCGAGGTCCTCGACCGCACGCTCGACGAACTCGAGGCGACGCTCTCGCTCATCGAGGCCAAGATCATCCAGGCGGCGGCCAAGGCGAAGCTCGACGCGGCCAAGGCCAAGCGCGAAGAAATCCGCGCCGAGCTCGCGAAGGTCCGCTCCGAGGCCGATGCGCTCGAGAAGCAGCAGGCCGAGCTCGAGAAGAAGCTGGGAGGTGGCAAGTGAAGCGCCTCTGGCTCATCGCCGCCCTCACCCTCGTGTCGTGCTCGCGGCTGCCCAAGCCGGCCGAGATGCAGCAGTTCGAGTCCGAGCGCAAGGCTCGCGATGGCGAGGAACTCAAGCTCGAGCTGCCGGAGCTCGTCGGCCACGCCGACGCCGAGTACGCGAAGGCCGTCGAGGCCCACGACGACAAGGAGAAGGAGCTGCTCGACCATCACGCGCACCTCGCTGCGCTGTGGTGGCAGTCGGCACAGCTGCGACGCGACACCCGAGAGGCCACCGAGTCCGAGAAGGCGGTCGCCAAGGAGACCGCGCAGCTCGAGAGCGAGCTCGTCGAGGCCAAGAAGCGGCAGAAGCTGGCCAAGGCCACGCTCGATCGCATGGCCCAGATCATCGCGCTCGAGGGCAAGGTGACCGACTCCGAGGAGGTCAACGTTGCCCGTGGCGCGATCAACGACGCCCTCGCGGCGCTCAAGGAGGCGCAGGCGGTCGACGCCGACACCCACGCGGCGGCGAATTTCGCCGCGGCCGAGGCCAAGCTCAAGGCCGCCACGGACGCGCTCGGTCGCGGCAAGACCAAGGACGCGCAGAGCTTCGCCATCGAGGCCAAGGCCGCCGCCGAGTCGGCGAAGCGCGAAGCGGAGCCCAAGTTCACCAGCACCGAGGCGGACCAGGCCAAGATGGCCCGGACCAAGGCGCTGTTCGACGCGGTCGGTCAGATCAGCGGCGTGTCGCGCTCGATGGTCGAGGGCGGCGTGCAGGTCACGGTGGTCGAGGCATTCTCGGCTTCGGGCGGTGTCGACATCCAGCCGATGATGGAGGCGACGTTCAACAAGCTCGCCGAGACCGCCAAGACCTTCAACGACTACGCGCTGGTCGTCGAGGCGCACACCGACAGCAAGGGCAACAAGAGCAAGAACCTGCAGCTGTCGGAGTCGCGGGCCAAGAGCGTCGCGGCCTTCCTCGCCGCGCAGGGGGTCGCCCCCGATCGCATGACCGCGCTGGGCAAGGGCTCGGGCGAGCCCGTCGCCGACAACAAGACCAAGGACGGCCGCGCGAAGAACCGCCGGATCGAGATCCTGTTCGTGCTGTCGAGCAAGTGAACCGTGTGGGCGGCGTTTCGCCGCCGGACGAACGAAGGGCCTCCGATCGGCGATCGGGGGCCCTTTCTTCGTCCCACCGCCCTACGCGACCGCGAGGGCCTGGGTCAGGTCGGCGAGGAGGTCGTCGACATGCTCGACGCCGACGGACAGCCGCACGAACCCGTCGTGGATCCCGAGCGCCTGGCGCTTGTCCGCCGGGATGCTGGCGTGGGTCATGATCGCCGGGTGCTCGATGAGGCTCTCGACGCCGCCGAGGCTCTCGGCGAGCGTGAAGACCTTCACCGCGCCGAGGAACCGGCGCGCCGTGTCGAGGTCGCCCTTCAGGTACGCCGAGATCATGCCGCCCGGGGCGCTCATCTGCCGCTGCGCGAGGGCGTGCTGCGGGTGGCTGGCGAGCCCTGGGTAGATGACGCGATCGATCTTGGGGTGCGCCTCGAGGAACGCGGCGACGCGGGCCGCGTTGCTGCAGTGCCGCTCCATCCGCAGCGCGAGCGTCTTCAGGCCGCGCAGGGTGAGGAAGCAGTCCTGCGGGCCGGGCACGCCACCGCACGAGTTCTGCAGGAAGGCCAGGCGCGCGGCGACGTCGGGATCCGAGGTGATGACCGCGCCGCCGACGACGTCGGAGTGGCCGCCGATGTACTTGGTCGTGCTGTGCATGACCAGGTCCGCACCGAGCTCGAGCGGGCGCTGGAGCATCGGCGAGGCGAAGGTGTTGTCGACCGCGAGCAGCACGCCGCGGCGCTTGCAGATCGCCGCGATGGCGGCGATGTCCGCGAGCTTGAGCATCGGGTTGGTCGGCGTCTCGACCCACACCATCTTGGTGCCGGCCTCGATCGCGGCCTCGATCGCCTTGGGATCCGTGGGATCGACGAACGAGAAGCGCAGGCCCTGACGGCGCAGGACCTTGTCGAACAGGCGGAACGTCCCGCCGTAGACGTCGTCGACCGACACGATGTGGTCGCCGGCGTCGAACATCAGCGCGATGGTCGTGGTCGCCGCGCAGCCGGACGCGAACGCGAAGCCGAAGCGCCCGCCCTCGAGCGAGGCGAGGGCGCGCTCGAGCGCGTAGCGGGTCGGGTTGTGCGTGCGGCTGTACTCGAAGCCGCTGTGCTCGCCCGGGCCCTTCTGGGCGTAGGTCGAGGTCTGGAAGATCGGCGGCATCACGGCGCCCGTGACGGGCTCCGGGTGCTGACCGCCGTGGATGACGAGGGTCTCGAGGCGCGCGCCCTCGGGCAGGTGATCGGTGTCTTTGCGGTACTCGGCCATGGGAGTTCGTCCTCGACGCGGCGGGGCGTCGGTCAGGCGCGGTGGCTCGCGAGGTAGTCGATGATGTCGATCTTGGTCAGCACGCCGAGCAGGCGATCGGCCTCGACCACCAGGACGACCTTCGCGTCGTTGAAGATCGAGCGCACCAGCTGGATGCGGGTATACGGCGTGACCGTGGCGTAGTCCGACTCGATGAGCTCGGTGAGCGGTTCGCCGAGCGCGCCCTCGTGCTCCACGAGGTGATTGAGCAGGTCGATCTCGGCCACGATGCCGCAGTGCCGGCCGTTCTCGTCGATCACGGGGAGCTGGCTGATGCCGTGCTCCTTCATGATCGTGATCGCGTCGCGCACGGTGGCGGTGATCGGCGCCGTGATGAGGCGGTGCGGCTTGTGCTTGAGCACGTGGGCCACGGTGCCCTCGGTGTCGTCGTCCGAGAGGAAGCCGTTGCTGCGCATCCACTCGTCGTTGAAGATCTTCGACAGGTACTTCTGCGCGCTGTCGGGGAGAAGGATCAGGATGTTCTTCGGCTCGCGCAGGCCCTTGGCGTACTTGATGGCGCCGACGACCGCCGCGCCGCCGGATCCGCCGGTGAAGATGCCCTCGCGCCGGGCGAGCTCGCGGGTCATCGCGAAGCACTCCTTGTCGTCGACCTGGATCACCTCATCGAGGAGGTCCAGGTTCATCGTCGACGGCAGGAAGTCCTCGCCGATGCCCTCGACGTAGTACGAGAACGGCTTGGTGATGCGCCCGGTCTTGACGTACTCGTAGTAGAGCGAGCCGATCGGATCGACGCCGACGAGCTTGATGTCGGGGCGCTTCTGCTTGAAGTAGCGGCCGCAGCCCGACAGCGTGCCGCCGGTGCCCATGCCCGAGCAGAAGACGTCGAACTCGCCGCCGGTCTGCTCCCAGATCTCGGGGCCGGTCGACAGGTAGTGCGCCTCCGGGTTGGCGGGGTTGTGGTACTGGTTCGAGTAGAACGCACCCGGGGTCTCCTCGACGATGCGGCGCGCCGTCGAGTAGTAGCTGCGCGGATCCGAGGGCTCGACCGCGGTCGGGCAGATCACGACCTTGGCCCCGTAGGCGCGCAGGGCGTCGATCTTCTCCTTCGACATCTTGTCGGGCATCACGAAGATGCACTTGTAGCCGCGCGTCGCCGCGACCATGGCCAGACCGGCGCCGGTGTTGCCGCTGGTCGCCTCGACGATGGTGCCGCCGGGCCCGAGCATGCCGCGCTTCTCGGCGTCGCCGATGATGTTGAGCGCCACCCGGTCCTTCATCGAGCCCGCCGGGTTGAGGTACTCGAGCTTGACGTAGAGGTTCGACTCGACCGACTCGGCGACCCGCTGCAGTCGCACGATCGGGGTGTGTCCGATGGCTTGGGTCAGGTCGGCGACGGCACCGCGCATCAGCTGGCGTTCCATGGTGGTTCTCCCTGGCGGCGCGGGCCTTCGGGGGCCACGTGCGCCGCCGATGCTTACCATGGCGGCGCCGGGGCCCCCGGGCGCGCGCCGACGCGGGGCGCGTGAGCTTGGCCGCGCGCCCACCCGCTGGGCGCGACGGACCGTCGGTCGAGGGACGTGCGAGCGGCGCGTGCCGGGCCGTCAGCGGTCGTCCGCGGCCTTGGCCGCGCGGCGGGCCTTCTGCCGCGCGCGCTGCTTGCTGCCGTCGCCGAAGTACCAGCCCAGGTTCAGCGTCATCATCGCGCGCCAGCTCTTGGGCTTGTCGAGCTCGAAGTGCTGCAGGTGGCTGCGCACGCCGGCGACCCGGATGATCACCGACAGCGCGCCGCGGTCGACGCGGGTGGTGAACGACAGCTCGCCGCCGACGTGGTGGTTGTTGACGATGATCGGCTCGCCCAGGCCACCACGGGAGGCGCTGATGACGTCCTTGCGCTGGATGAGCGGCTGGAAGAAGCCGTACCCGAACGCGGCGCCGACGATCCCGCCCTGGTAGCCGACGTGGATCTGCGGGTGGATCACCAGCGGCATCGCCTCGAGGGTGTTGCTGGTGTTGGTGCCGATGCCGAGGCTCGGTCGCACCATCATGTACTTGAGGAACTGCGCCTGGTAGGCGAAGTCGGCCAGCAGCGGGATGTAGTGGAACCGCTGCTTCTTGCCGGTGTTGGCGTCGATCGCCGACGACAGGCGCATGTACGCCAGCTCGACGCCGAGGCGGAAGCGGTGCGTCGGCGGCAGCTGGCGGCGGCGCGGGTCGATGAACGTCGGATCGTCGTCCTTGGCCGCGTGGGCCACGGCAGGCGCCAGCGCGGCCGCGCCCAGGGCCACGACACCGCCCAGCCCCACCACCAAACGCCTACGGGCACGCATCCGTCGTCGAAGCATCCCAGGACCTTCGCCCGGGGTCAAACCCGGTGACACCGGCGACGTCACGCCGGAGGGACCGCCGCGGCGCACGGAAGCTGCGGCCGCCGTCCATGCCCGGAGCGCGGGCACGCCGCCCGTGCCCTGCGCCTGGGGCGGCGCTGCTCAGGCGAGTGTCAGGTCGAGCAGCGTCGCGGCAAGGTATCCGAGACTCACCCAACCGTTGAGATCGAAGAACGCGCGGCCGAGCTTCGACAGGTCGCCGGGCCGCACGATCGCATGCTCGACCACGAGCACCGCGCCGATCGCCGCGAGGCCGACGCCGTGGATCCAGCCCAGACCCGCGAGCTGGTGCACGACGACGAGCGCCGCGACGGTGACGACGTGGAGGCCGGCGCTGATGACGATCGCGCCGGTGGTCCCGAATCGTGCCGGGATCGAGTGCAGGCCGTTGGCGCGATCGAAGCCCTCGTCCTGGAGCGCGTAGAGCACGTCGAAGCCCGCGACCCAGGTCGCGACCGCGAGCATGAGCGCCAGCGGGACGCTCGCCCCCGCGAAGCTGCCGGTGACCGCGATCCAGGCGCCGCCCGGTGCGAGCGCGAGCGCCAGGCCGAGCACGAGGTGGCTCGACCACGAGAACCGCTTGAACAGGCTGTAGCCGAGCAGCACCACGAGGCACGCGGGCGCGAGCGCGGCGGGCAGGGGCCCGAGCAGCGCCGAGGCGCCGCAGAACACGAGCGCGGAGACGATCGTCAGCGTCCACGCGGCGCGCAGCGAGATCACGCCGCGGGGGAGCTCGCGATCGGCGGTGCGGGGGTTGGCCGCGTCGAAGCGGCGATCGACGATGCGGTTGAAGCCCATCGCCGCCGATCGGGCCCCCGCGAACGCGAGCACGATCCACACGACGCGGAGCGCGTCCAGGCCAGGGCCACCGCTGGCGATCGCGAAGCGGTGGGCGAGCGCGGTCGAGGCCAGCGCGAACGGCAGGCCGAAGATCGTGTGGCTGAACTTGATCAGCTGCCCGAACGCACGGAGCTGCGAGAGCGCGGCCATGGGGTCCCCTCGTTCAGGCCTGCGCGCCGGGCCGCGTCAGCAGCTCGTACTGCATGTTGCGGCGCGCGGGCCGGAAGCCCGCCTGGCGGATGTGGTGCTCGATCTGATCGGCGGTGAGCATGAAGTGCGCGCCAGCCTGCGAGACGACGTTCTCCTCGATCATCACCGAGCCGAAGTCGTTGGCGCCGAAGCGCAGGCCGACCTCGCCGATCTCGGGGCCGAGCGTCGGCCAGCTGACCTGGATGTTCGGGATGTTGTCGAGGTACAGCCGGGCCAGCGCCTGCAGCCGGAGGTAGCGCCACGCGCTGGTGTCGTCGCGGAGCTTGAGGCGCGTGCCGTCGGCCTGGAACGGCCAGGTGATGAACGCGGTGAAGCACCCGCCGTTGTTGCGGGCGAGCGACTCGTCCTGCAGGCCGCGCAGGCGATCGAGGTGCGTGAGGATGTGGTCGCCGGTCTCCTGGAAGCCGAAGACCATCGTGCACGTGGTCTTCATGCCCAGCATGTGGGCCTGGCGCATGACCTCGAGCCACTCGTCGGTGGTGTTCTTGAACGGCGAGATGCGGTTGCGGATCTCGTCGTGCAGCAGCTCGGCGCCGCCGCCGGGCAGCGAGTCCATGCCCGCGGCGCGCAGCCGGATCAACACCTCGCGGACGGACAGGTCCTCGAGGTTCGCGAGGTGGATGACCTCGGTCGGCGACAGCGCGTGCAGCCGCAGCGAGAAGTTGGCCTTGGTCCAGCGGAACAGATCCTCGTACCAAGCGAGGCCGAGCTCCGGGTTGAGGCCACCCTGCAGCAGGATCTGGACCCCGCCCAGCGCCTCGGTCTCGCGGAACTTCTCGGCCAGCACCTCGCGCGACAGGACGTAGCCGTCCTTCCCCGACGGCGGCGTGTAGAAGTTGCAGAACTTGCAGCGCGCCGTGCAGACGTTGGTGTAGTTGACGTTGCGGTCGACGATGTACGTGACCACGCCCTCGGGGTGGAGCGCGGCGCGGCGGGCATCGGCGACGGCGCCGAGCTCGAGCAGCTCGGCCTCGTCGTACAGCAGCAGGCCCTCGCGGAGGGAGATTCGCTCGCCGGCGCGGGCCCGCTCGAGGATCTGCGCGACGCTGCGCGGCGTCGCGGCGGTCGCCCCGGGGCGCAGCGGCGCGTAGCCGGCGTCCGCGAAGTGCACGTGCGCGACCTCGTCGTCGTGATCGCGGCCGAGCAGCGCGCGGGCGCGGCTCAGGTACTCGACCATGCCTTCACGCTCGTAGGCGTCGAGGCCGTAGCGGATCGTCTGGCGCAGGTACCTCGCGTAGTGGGACTCGGGCAGGGCGGCGGCGCCGAGGCGCGCGGCGTGCTGGCGCGCGTACTCCTCGATGTGCCGCGCGCCGACGGTCTTGGCGCCGCGGAGCGCGTCGAGGTGCGCGGGCTCGAGGCAGCCGGGGCGCGCGGCCCAGGCCGCGAACACCATCGGCAGGCCGGTGGCGTGGAACCACTCGGCGCCGAGATCAATCGTGTGCTCGAAGCGGCCGGCGAGGCCGAACGCGGCGTCTCCGATGACCAGCGCGCCGACGTCATCGGCGACCCGCGCCGCGCCCTCGCCGTGGGGCACGACCTCGAGCACGGGCGACAGGCCGCGCGCGGCGAGCAGCACCTTCAGCAGGAGCGCCGAGCTGCGCGACGCGTCGTCGAGCAGGATCCGCGACAGCTCCTCGAGGGGACGCGCCGCCGCGACGACCACGGTCTCGACCGCGCCGCGGCACGCGATCGCGACGTCGGGCACGACCTCCCACTCGGGGTGATCGAGCAGCGTCGCGACCGGGACGAGCGCGACGTCGCAGCGGCCCTCGGCGAGCGCCTGGGCGCACGCGCTGGGAAGGGCCTCCTCGACGGTGAACAGCGGCGCGCCGTCGGGGCCGAGCGGCGGATCGGAGAGGAGCGGGGCCACCAGCGGGCGCGCGTTGAGGAACGCGACGCCGACGACACGCAAGGGTGGCCGGAGAGGTGGTCGCAGCGGGTCGCTCACGCGGCACCCCCGTCCTGCTCGGCGACGGCGATCGGCAGGCGCCGCCGCGCTGCCGTGGAGTACGGCACGCTCGCGTCGACGCGGATGCCATCGAGCGGCGCGCCGTCGTCCTCCCACAGCACGTTGTAGAGCGTGTCGCGCTCGACCGCGTGGCGACCGGCCTCGCGGATCAATCGCACGAGCTCGACGCGGCCGAGGGCCTGCGGTGTCTCGGCGCCGGCCATGTGGTAGATCTTCTCCTCCTGCACGGTGCCGTCGATGTCGTCGGCGCCGAAGCTCTGGGCGATCTGGGCGGTCTTCAGGCCCAGCATCACCCAGTACGCCTTGATGTGCGGGATGTTGTCGAGCATCAGGCGCGCGACCGCGTAGGTGCGCAGATCGTCCATGCCGGTCGGCGGCGGCAGCTTGCCCAGGTCGTTGCCGTCGGGGTGGAACGACAGCGGGATGAAGGTCTGGAAGCCGCCGGTCTCGGCCTGCAGCGACCGCAGCCGGATCATGTGATCGACCCGCTCCTCGAGGGTCTCGACCGTGCCGTAGAGCATCGTGCAGTTGGTCCGCAGGCCCAGGCGATGGGCGGTGCGGTGGACGTCGAGCCACTGCTCGCCGCTGGCCTTGTCGCGGCAGATCTTCTTGCGCGCGCGCTCGGCGAAGATCTCGGCGCCGCCGCCCGGCAGGCTGCCGAGCCCGGCGTCGATGAGCTCGCGCAGGACCTGCTCGTAGCTGCGATCGTAGCGCACCGCGAAGTCGTGGATCTCGACCGCCGTGTACGCCTTGAGGTGGATGTCGGGGCGCTCGGCCTTCAGCACGCGCAGCGTGTCGAGGTAGTACTCCCACGGCAGTGTCGGGTGCAGGCCGTTGACGATGTGGATCTCGGTGACCGGCTGACCGCGGCGCTCGACGAGCTTGCCGCGGATCTGCTCGAGCGACATCGTGTAGGCCTGGGGCATCCCGGGCTCGAGCCGCGCGAACGAGCAGAACTTGCAGTCCGCGTGGCAGACGTTGGTCGCGTTGATGTGGAAGTTGATGTTGAAGTACGTGCGATCGCCGTGGAGCCGCTCGCGCACTTGGTTGGCCAGGCTGCCGAGCGCGCACACGTCGGGGTAGTGGTAGAGCCACACGCCGTCCTCGAGCGACAGCGGCGTGCGGTCGTCGAGCTTGCGGACGATGTCGGCGAGGCGGGAATCGTTGCGGGTCGTGTTCACGGCGTGGACTCCGGGGCGTGGACGGGCTGCAGACCGGCGTGGCGCACGAGCGTCGCGAGGCCCGCGGCGGTGTTCTCGTCGGGCCGGGTCACGCCGCACAGCGGCAGGCTTCGATCGGTCTCGATGGGGCCGCCGAGCGCGTCGGCCCCGAAGCCCAGCGCGACCTGGGCGAGGCGGATGCCGAGCAGATCGTGGCGGGCCTCGACGGCGACGTGGGCGGGCAGGCAGAGGCGGGCGGCGGCGATGCACCACAGCGGGTGGAGCCCGGCGGCGGTCTGCGAGCACGGGGCCAGGCTCATCGGCGGCGGCTCGCTGGCGGCGAGCTCGTGCAGCCACCGCACGTAGCGCTCGCGGTCGGCGGGCTCGGTGCCGACCTGCACGACGACGTGGTCCCCCGCCTGCAGCGCGCCGCGGGTCGCGGGCCAGCGACCCTGCGTCAGGACCTCGCCGCCGCGCACGATGACGGCGTGCTCGGGGACGCCGAGCGATGCCCGTGCGACGATGCGGACGCGGCGGCCGGCCAGCGCGTCGCGGCGCGCTCGGCCGCGGGCGGCGGCGAGCAGCGGCTCGCGGACCAACCCGAGCAGCGCGTCGACGGTCGGTAGGTCCGACGTGGCGGCGCCGAGCGGCGCCGATGCGGGCGTCGGGCTCGGCGTGGTCTCGGTCTCGTGGGTCTCGTTCATGATTGCTCTCCCCAGCGCCGCACGAGCGGCAGCGGCAGGCCGGCGCGGTCGAGCGCGCGGACGACGACGGTGTCGACGGCGCCCTCGAGCGAGGTGACGCCGCTGTAGAACGAGGGAATCGCGGGCAAGATGATCGCGCCCGCCTCGGTGGCCGCGACCATGTTGCGCAGGTGCACGAGCGACAGCGGCGTCTCGCGCACCAGCAGGATCAGCGTGCGGCGCTCCTTGAGCGCGACCTCGCAGGCGCGGCTGCACAGATCACCGCCGCCGCCGTGGGCGACGCGGGCCAGCGTGCTCATCGAGCATGGCGCGACGATGACGGCGTCGGGCGGGCTCGAGCCCGAGGCGAACGGCGCCGAGAAGTCGTGGGCGTCCCAGCGGCGCGTGCCCTCGATGGCCGCGGGCATGGGCTCGCCGAGCTCCTGCGACCACACCAGCTGGGCGTTCGCGGTCGCGACCCAGTGCACGTCGAGGCCCGGATCGGCGGCGACGCCGGGGATCGACCCGCTGCGCGCCGCCGACAGCACGCTCAGCAGACGGCGGGGATAGATCGAGCCCGAGGCCCCGCTGATCGCGACGACGATGTGCTTCGCGCTCACGTCGGGCCCCGGGTGGCGCGCACGATCGACGCGATGCCGAACGTGAGCGACTCGGCCGAGACGTCGACGAAGCCCGCGGCCGTGAGGCGGGCGGCGTACTCGTCGGTGCTGTCGAACTTGCCGATGCTGCGCGGCAGGTACTGGTACGCCTCGCGATCGCCGGTGACCGCCCAGCCGACCCACGGCAGCACGCCGCGGTTGTAGACCGCGTGGACGACCTTGGTGGTGAGGCGGTGCGGGCGGAAGAAGTCGAGCACCACCAGCTTGCCGCCGGGCCGCAGCACCCGGGCCTGCTCCGCGGTCGCCCGCGCCAGATCCGAGAGGTTGCGGATCCCGAAGGCGCAGAAGATCGCGTCGCACTCGCCGTCGGCGAGCGGCAGCGCGTGGGCGTCCATCACCCGGGTCTCGATGCGCTCGCCGGCGGCGCCGACCAGCTTGGTGCGGCCGGCGTCGAGCATCGGCGCCACGAAGTCGCCGGCGACCAGGCGCGCGGTGGGGAAGCGCTCGTGGATCGCGATGGTGCTGTCGAGGGTGCCGGCGCACAGGTCGAGTCCGACGGCGGTGCGGGAGGCGGGCACGTGCGAGAGCAGGTCGGCGACGGCGCGACGACGCCAGCGCACGTCGATGCCCAGGCTCATCACCCGATTGGCGCGGTCGTAGCCATGGGCGATGCGGCCGAACATCCGCTGGACCTGGGCGCCGTGATCGTCGACGACGGCGATCGCGGATGACGCAGGTCCGGAGGCCACGACAGGGGTCACTTCGTTCATCGGGTCCTCCGCACGACGTAGGTCGCGATCTGCTCGAGGGCGGTGCGTGCCCGCGAGGCGGGTAGGGCAGAGAGTGCCGCGCACGCCCGCTCGGCGTGCTGCTGGGCCACGCGGGCGGCCTGCGGCAGCGCGTCGCTCGACACCACCGCGTCGAACAACGCATCGGCCGTGGTCGCGGGCATCGGCGACGGCCCCTGCAGCGCGAGGCGGACGCGGGCGTGCAGCCGCGGTTCGGCCTCGCACGCGAGGATGATCGGCAGCGTCATCTTGCCGTCGCGCAGATCCTGGCCCGGCTCCTTGCCGGTCTCGCCGGGGTGGCCCTCGCGGTGGCCGCCCTCGGCGGGGTGGAAGTCGAGGACGTCGTCGGCGATCTGGAACGCGAAGCCGAGCTCGTTGCCGTAGACCGTGAGCGCCTCGACGAGGCGGCGATCGGGCAGGCCCGCGACGCTGCTGCACCAGGCGACCAGTGCGGCGGTCTTGCGATCGATGACCATCGCGTAGCGCTCGCGATCGAGGGTGTGGTCGCCGCACGCCTGCAGCTGGGCCACCTCGCCTTCGGCCATGCGCGTCACCGTGTCGGACATCGTGCGGACCGCCTCGATGTCGCCCGTGGCGCTCACGGCCTGCAGTGCGCGGGCCAGGCAGTAGTCGCCGACGAGCACCGCCATGCCGTTGCCGTAGTGCATGCGCGCCGTGGGGCGGCCGCGGCGGAACTCGCCGCGATCGATCACGTCGTCGTGCAGCAGCGTCGCGGTGTGCAGCAGCTCGCCGACCGCGGCGACGGTGATGCGAGCCGGCGCGCGGTACTCGGCCGCGCACGCGCACAGGGCCGTGAGCAGCGGCCGGAACCGCTTGCCCCCGGCGAAGGCGAGGTGACCCCCGACGTCCGGGATGATCGCGACCGACGATTGCAGCAGCCGACCGAGCTCGCGCTCGGCGAGCTCGAGATCATCGGCGACCAGCGCCAGCGCCTCGAACAACAGCCCTGCCGCCCCGGGGTGGGGCGGCGGCTCGGGTGGGAAGGCAGCGGCAGTTGCCGCCAATTCACGGGCCGACTCGGACATCTTGCCCCCAGTGCCGCAGCAGGGCCGGAAACCGGGCGGCCTGCTGGGCGATGGACGAAAGCAACCCCGACAGGCGGTGTCGGGAGACGAAGGCGTCGAGGAATCGACGCCCCAACTCGAAGAAGTCGTGCAGCTGCACCATGCGACCGCGGGCGAAGGCCACCGCGGGGGAGGCCGGCGCGTCGCCGACCTGTGCGTCGGCGAGCAAATCGAGGATCTTGCGGACGCGGAGGATGGCGTCGTCGACCTGGGCCCGCTCGCGCCGGCGCATGACGCCGGTGATGATCTGCCAGAAGTCGGTCTGGGCCACGAACTCGCGCCCCTGACGGTCCACGACGCCCCAGTGTTGCAGCGAGGAGAGGGTCATGCTGACCGAGCCGGCGCTCACGCCCAGACGCGCGCGGATCTCCGCATGGCCCAAGGGCTCGGGCGAGAGGAACAGCAGGCCGAAGACGCGGCCCTGGGTGCGGGTGAAGCCCCAGAACGCGGCGATGTTGCCGAACACCTCGGCGAGCTCGTCCTGGGCCCGCACGAGGATCGGATCGACCTCGGAAGGGGCCGTGGGCGCCGGATCGCTGTCTCCAGTTCGTTTCAAATTGAAATGAACCCGACGGGGACTTACCCCCTGGCCACCGCCCTGTCAAACCTGGAAATCGCGGGCCGCCTGCTACGGTATGCCGGCGCCATGCAGGGCCCCGCACCCAAGGCCGCGATCGTCCCTGGACGTTCGGGGTGGATCGCCGCGAGCGCGGGTCTCGCTGGCGTGGTCCTCGGCGCGGTCGCGGTGATGCTGGGGCAGGGTGCCCGTCCTCCCGCACCGCTCCCCGCCGCCGCGCCGATGGTCGCGTCGCCGCCCGTCGCCGTGCCGTCCCTCGCGGACGCGGTCGCGCAGACGCGCGCCAGCGTCGTCTCGCTGCGCACGCCCACCGGGGCTGGGGCTGGCGTCATCGTCGATCCGGCGGGCTGGGTGGTGACCAACCTGCACGTGGTCGGCGCTGCGGCCCCCGGCGGCGGCGAGACGGACGTACGCGCCCGCTTCGCCAACGGTCGCGAGGTCGCGGCGGTGATCGTCGTGGCCGATCGCGACGAGGACCTGGCGGTGCTGCGGCTCGTCGGGGACGACGGCGAGCAGTTCGCCGCCGCGACGATGGGCGAGTCCTCGCAGTTGCGCGTCGGTGAGTCGGTGTTCGCGATCGGCAACCCCTACGGCCTGTCGCACTCCGTCAGTGCGGGGATCGTCTCGGCGGTCGATCGACCTGCGGGCACCGGCGCGAGCGTGCCGCTGCTGCAGCTCGACGCCTCGATCAACGTCGGCAACTCGGGCGGCCCGCTGTTCACCCTCGACGGTCGACTCGTCGGCCTCGTGGCCGCCCGCGATCGCGCCGCCGAGGGCATCGCGTTCGCGTTGCCGGTCGATCACGTCCGCGGCTTCCTGCGCGCGGTCACCGATGCGGGCGGCCGTCGCTCCGGCGCGATGGGCATCCAGCTCGGCCTCGATCGCGCAGTGCCGCCGGCGGTGAAGCAGCTCGGGTACGAGGCCGGCCTGGTCGTGGCGCAGGTGCTCGAAGGGGGCGCCGCCGAGGCGGCGGGCCTGCGCGACGGTGACGTCCTGGTGGAGGTCCGGGGCGCCCGGCTCGACGCGATGGCCACCGAGCCCACGGCCCTCGGCCGGTGGTTCGTCGACTCCGTGCGGGCGACCTTCCCGGGCGAGCGCCTGGAGCTCGCCCTGGTCCGCGGCGGCGAGGTCCGTCGCCTCGCCGTGGAAATGGGCGCGGCGTCCGATCGGGAGCAGGCCTTCATCGACGCCGAGGTGGTGCTGGGGGTCCGCCTCGACCGCAAGACGACCCAGCCGACCGTCGTCGACGCGGTCGGCTCCCGCGGCCTGGGACGCTACGGACCGACCCTCCGCGGCAGCGTCGTCGTGGGGTTGCTCGGCCGCGACGTCGCGGACCTCGACGGACTGGGCAGTCTCCTCGGCGAGCTCCGAGCGGTGGTGCGCCGGGGCACAGGCGATCTCATCGCCTGGATCCGACTGCGCGATCCATCGGGTCGCGAGACCGTGCTGCCCATTACCATCGAGTAGTTCGCAGATATCAGGCAAGGAAGTGTCCGTACCGCCCGTTGCGGAACGGGGCCGCATTGTGCCGGAACACCCGGCGTGTCGCGGCAATGTGACCAAGTTTCCCACGGGATTCGGTGAACCGAGTGCGTCGATGTCCCACCTAAGCCCGAGACCTGACCATGGCCCGCACGCTCCGCACCGCCCTCTGCCTCGCCCTGTTCACCCACCCCCTCGCCTGCGGCGAGGCCGGCGACGACGACGGCGTCGGTGGGGCGGGCGGCAAGGGCGACGACCTCGCGGACTCGGGCATCTGCGCCGGCAAGGTCTTGGACAAGAGCGTCGGCGACGACGGCGACGAGCAGGCTGATCTGTCGGAGCTCGGCGACGTCTTCGCGCGGCTGGTGCTGAACGCCGAGGGCGATCCCGACACCTGCCCCACGACCTACGGCGAGATCATGGCCAAGCTCCGCGAGGTCGACACGGAGGGCTGCAGCGGACCCCAGGACGGCATCCGCTCGGCGGTCGTCAGCGAGACCGCCCAGGTCATGGGCAAGGCCGACAGCTACCGCGTCGTGACGACGCGCGAATGTGGCGGTCGCTCGGCGTTCGAGCTGCTGTTCTCGACCTTCGGCGTCACCAGCACGCAGAAGACCCTGTCGGGCAACGTCGAGGTCATTGCCTTCGACAGCACCAAGAAGCTCTTCAACTACTACGAGGTCGTCGACGGCGAGATCAGCCACTTCGGAGACTCGACCCAGTACATGACCGCCGCTGGTGACTTGGCGCGCTGCCAGAACTGCCACCCCAGCGGCATGCTCAACATGAAGGAGCTCGACGCGCCCTGGCTGCACTGGGAGGGTGACCCCACCACCCCGGGGGCGAGCGCGCTCATCGACAAGCACGAGGACCTCGGCACGAAGACCGACGGCATCGAACTCGAGGGCATCGTCCTCTCCGGCAACGACGCGATCATGGACGTGCGCGCCAAGACGCTGCTCGCGACGAACGACCTCGAGCAGGTCCTTCGCCCGTTGTTCTGCACGATGCAGATCAACCTCGAGTCGGCCAGCTCGTCGCCGAACAGCACGCCGAGTTCGATCCCGGGCTCGGCCCTGGTGGACTCGCGGATCGGCTTCGGCAGCGTGACGATCTCGAAGGCGACGTACGACGCGACCCTCAAGGCCGCCAAGCAGATGGTGGTCGGCAACAACGGGGCCCAGCTCAAGAACAAGTCGGGCAAGGGCGTGGTCGACACCCACTTTCCGTTCTCGTTCCCGTCGGTCTCCCGCGAGGACCAGAGCTACATCGACAAGCTGATCGAGCTCAAGGTCATCGACGAGGATTTCAAGCAGGACGTGTTGTCGGTGGACATGACCCGTCCCCTGTTCTCCGACGATCGCTGCGCCCTGTTGGAGTCGGCGCCGAGCCTCGGCAAGCTGACGACCAGCACCGGCAAGGCGATCAAGAGCCTGCCCAAGAAGATCCGCGAAGGGTTCGCCAGCAAGCTGAAGAACTCGCCCCAGGGCTCGCCCGGGGCGCAGTTGGCCGGCTTCCTCGCCGACACCAAGGATCAGACCGCGCACAGCGCAGCGGTGGATGCGTTCTTCACCGCCTGCTCCGCCCGGCCCGAGGCCGAGTTCTTCACCGACGCGAACAAGGTCGTCTCGCTGCGCCGCGCGCAGTCCCGCGAGCTCCCGGTGATGGAGTTCCCCGCGACGCTGCCGACGGACAGCCTCGACGTCCCCAGCAGCGCGAAGCTCAACCCCACCACGTGCGTGCTCGAGCAGTAGCGCACGACCGTGCGCGACCCCGCGGCGAACCGCGGGGGCGCGCGCATCACTCCACCCCTGAACCCCAGTTCGCCGACCCGCCGCGCTTTCCGATTGGAGCCCGACCATGACCTTGCACGCCCGCACCATCTCCCGCGCCCTGCTGTTCGCCACCGCCTTCGCCTTCGGTGCCTGTGACGACGGCGCCGACGAGACCGAGGACGCCGCCGCGTGCACCGACGCCGAGAAGTGCGACACCCCCGGCGGCACGCAGCAGGAGCAGTGCCTCGCCCGTCAGTCGGAGGTGCTCAACAGCTCGCAGCGCGGCTACACCCCGACCGCGATCCGCTGGGGCGCCGGCGACGTCGAGGGCGTCAACACCGTCAGCCAGGACGATCGCGGGCAGGAGTACACCGAGTACTTCGCGATCTTCCAGCCGCCCGGCGGCACCGAGGCGTTCGACCTCGGCCGTCCGCTCTCGGCGAGCTCCGGCGACGTGACACCCAACGCGGTGTGCGTCGAGGGCGAGACCGGTGATCAGTGCCGCACGACGATCACGACCGACACCCTGAACAAGCTCGAGGACGACCCGAGCGCGGTCGTCGGCGCCTGCGTGTTCACCTCGTGGCACGCCGACGTCCCCGGCCCGCTGCCGTCGTGCAAGGGTGGCGAGTGTGGTGCCGACGCGACGCTGTACGGCTTCCCGTTCACCGAGGAGTTCTTCCGCATGAAGATCTCCTTCAACTCGAACGGCGCTGCGGCCGATCTCGTGCAGAAGTGCCTCGACGGCAAGGCGCCCGCGCCGAAGAAGTGGTCCAACACCAAGGACCCGCTCACGGAGCCCTTCTTCCGCGGGTGCATGCAGGTGCAGGGCCTCTTCGGTACCGGCTGGCGCCGATCCGATCCGTCGATCTGCGCCGCGATCAACCGCCTCGACGAGTGCGGCTGCAGCATCTCGGGCGTCGCCCGCGAGGATCTTCCGACCGCGATCATCCCGCCCCAGCCCGCGCCCGACGGCACGGTCACGCTGCGCGGCTTCCGGCTCGGCACGTGGGACGACGCCGAGGGCCTGCCCGGCGGCTGCACGTACCTCAACACCGGCGACACCAGCCACACGCTGGTCAAGTGCGACCTGACGGCCGGCGACGTGCTGCAGAACCTCAACGACCCCAAGGAGGTCTGTCGACGCACCTACGGCCCGAACGTGGTCGTGCACGTCCCGATCGCCAAGGACCTCATCCAGTGCAAGCCGAACAAGAAGACCAGCGCCGGCAAGACCTGTGGCGCGATGCCGTGGAACATCGGCAAGGAGAACGGCTAGACAGCGCGTCCTGGCCCACGTAGCGTCCCGTTCGGTGCGACGCGCGTGGGCCCTCGTCGTGGTGCTGCTCGGCTGCGGAGTCGACCCGCCTCCCGCGTCGGAGGCCGTGGTTGCGACGCCGACCGCGGTGGAACCCGTCGTCGACGGGGATCCGCTGCTCGCCGAGGCGCGGCGCTCGATCGATCGCGGTGCCCTCGCTGCGGGGCCGCGGGCCGCGATCCTCGCCTCCACCGCGCCGGTGCACGCGCGGGCGCGGGCGCTGCTCGTCGCCCTCGAGCCCGAGGCGGCCCCGATCGCATCCCCGCCGGACCCGCCGACGCCGCCGACGCCTGTACCCGAGGTGCCCGAAGTGCCCGAGGTCGCGGTGGATCGCTCCGCGCCGGCTGCGATCCCGAAGACGCCGCGCGCACGGCCGACGGTCGAACGCCTGAGCCTGCGCACCACGGCCCGCGGCGCGTCGTTGTCGATCCACGCCGGCAGCGGCGTGCTCGTCGGCGTCGCCAATCAACCCGAGACCGGCGTCGTGCGCCTCGTGCTCGACGACGTCGCCGCGGGCGCGAAGGTCCTCGGCGCACGGCCCGAGGTCGACGGCGCCCGCGTGCGCGCCGTCGAGGCGGGCCCCCGCAGCGTCCGCATCACGCTGCAGCTCGAGCCGGGGTGGCGGTTCTCCGGCGTGCATCGCACGTCCACCGGCGCCCGCGTCGATCTCGTGGGGCCCTGAGAGGGGCCGGCTCGCCAGATCCGTCGCCGTGCGCTAAGACCCCGGCGGCATGTCGTATCGCAGCCTCCGCGAGGCGGTCGTCGACCTCGAGCGCACCGGCCAGCTGCGGCGCATCGACACCGAACTCGACCCCGACCTCGAGCTCGCCTACGTGCACCTGCGCGTGCAAGAGGCCGGCGGCCCTGCGCTGCTGTTCGAGCACGTCCGCGGCTGTCGATTCCCCGCCGCGTCGAACCTGTTCGGCACCACCGAGCGAGCGCGGTTCCTGCTGCGCCACGCCTACCGCCGCGTCGCGCGGGTGATCGAGGCCCGCGCCGATCCGGCCGCGGCCCTGCGCCGCCCGTGGCGTCACCTCGGCACACCCTTGGCGGGCCTGCGCGCGCTGCCCATGCGCGTCGGCGACGGGCCGGTGCTCGCCAACCGCGGCCGGCTCGCCGACCTGCCGCAGATCCGCTGCTGGCCCCGCGACGGCGGCCCATTCGTCACGTTGCCGCAGGTCTACAGCGAGGATCCGGATCACCCCGGGCCGATGCGCAGCAACGTCGGCATGTACCGCATCCAGCTCGGCGGCAACGACTACGTGCCGGACGCCGAGATCGGGCTGCACTACCAGATCCACCGCGGCATCGGCGTTCACCACAGCGCCGCGGCCCGCCGCGGTGAGCCGCTGCGCGTGAGCATCTTCGTCGGGGGCCCGCCCGCGCACACGCTCGCCGCGGTGATGCCGCTGCCCGAGGGGCTCACCGAGCTCACCTTCGGCGGCATGCTCGCGGCGCGGCGCTTCCGCTGGGCGAACGTCGGCGGCCACGTGGTGTCGACCGACGCGGACTTCGTCATCGTCGGCACGATCGATCCGCAGGCGACCAAGCCCGAGGGGCCGTTCGGCGATCACCTCGGCTACTACAGCCTCACGCACCCGTTCCCGGTGATGCGCGTCGACGCGGTGTACTGGCGCGACGACGCGATCTGGCCGTTCACCGTCGTAGGTCGGCCGCCGCAGGAGGACACCGCGTTCGGCCACATGATCCACGAGCTCACCGCGCCGATGGTGCCGCGATCGATCGCGGGCCTGAAGGCGATGCACGCCGTCGACGCCGCCGGCGTGCACCCGCTGATGCTCGCGGTCGGCAGTGAGCGCTACGTGCCGTGGGGTCCGCGACGGCCGCAGGAGCTGCTCACGATCGCCAACGCGGTGCTCGGCTTCGGGCAGGCGTCGCTGGCGAAGTACCTGTTCATCGCCGCGGCCGACGACGACGGCCGCGCGCCCGATGCCGACGACGAGGCCGGGTTCCTCCGCTTCGTCCTCGAGCGCTTCGACCCGGGCCGCGATCTGCACTTCCAGACGCGCACGACGATCGACACGCTCGACTACAGCGGCACGGGGCTCAACGAGGGCAGCAAGTTGGTGGTCGCGGCCGTCGGTCCGATCCGACGCGCGCTCGGGACCGACGTGCCGGCTGGGTTGCCGCTGCCCGAGGGCTTCGGTCCCGCCCGCCTCGCGCTGCCGGGCGTCCTCGCGATCCAGGGTCCGTCGGCTGGCGCGACGGGACACGCCGCGATCACCGAGCTGTGCGCGGCGTGGCAGGCCGCGGGTGTGCTCGATCGCCCCGACACCCCGTGGCCCCTGGTGGTCGTGGTCGACGACGCGGACTTCACCGCGCGCACGCTGGCGAACTTCCTGTGGGTGACGTTCACGCGGAGCAACCCGGCGGTCGACGTCGACGGCGTGGGCGCGAGCATCGTGCACAAGCACTGGGGCTGCACCGGCGCCGTCGTGATCGACGCCCGGATCAAGCCCCACCACGCGCCGCCGCTGGAGTTCGACCCGCATGTGGTCACCCGCATCGAGGCCCTCGCGGCGAAGGGCGGACCACTGCACGGTCTGTTCTGAAGCCGGCCCCCAAGGTTTGCTACGCTGCGCGCGTGACGACCAGACCTTTCGCGGGTTGGTGTGCTTCCTTGGTGCTCGGCGTCGTGGCCCTCGCGGCGTGCAGGCCCGCGCCGGTCGAGCCACCCGACGACGGCGACGCCACGCCGGCGCCGGTGCAGGGCGACCCCGTCGAGCGTGCGGGCAAGCTCATGGAGAAGGGCGACATGCGCGGCGCCGAGTCGGTCCTCGACGACGCCCTGCTGCAGCACAAGGACGACCACGAGCTCTGGTTCGCCAAGGGCGTCGTCCGGCAGGCCCAGGGCGACGACGACGGCGCCATGCTCGCGTGGACCAAGGCGCTCGAGCTGCAGACCGAGTTCGTGCCCGCGATCCATGGCATCGGGGCGATCCTGCTGGCGCGCGGTGAGTTCGACGCCGCGATCGATCGCTTCGCCCAGGCCCTGCGGCTGCAGCCCGACTTCGCCGACGCGCACTACAACATCGGGCTCGCGCTGCTCGGCGCGGGCGAGCGCCCCAAGGCGATCGAGGCCTTCGAGCGCGCGGTCAAGCTCGCGCCCGACGACCCGTCGATGCTCGTCCAGCTCGCGGACATGTACGTCGTCGACGAGAAGCTCGACCCGGCGATCGCCCTCGCGTCGCACGCCGGCGAGGTCGCGCCGAAGGAGTCGACGCCGTTCGTGGTGTGGGGCAACGCGCTGGTGAAGAAGGGCGACTTCGACGGCGCGATCGCCCGCTACGCGACCGCGCTGCAGAACGACCCCAACAACCTCGACGCGCGGCTCGGGTTGTCGCGCGCGCAGCAACGCGCCGGCAAGCTGGCGGACGCGGCCAAGCAGCTCGAGCTGCTCACGCAGGTGGTTCCGGACAGCGCGGTGGTGTGGGCCGAGTGGGGGAGCGTGCTGGCGAAGCAGGGCGATCTCGTCGGCGCGCTCGAGAAGTTCGATCGCGCGATCGCCCTCGATCCCAAGTTCGAGGCCGCGTTCGTGCGGCGCATCGGCGCGCTCGCGGCGGCCAAGCGCTGCAAGGAGGCCCGCGCCGCGGCCGAGGCGCTGCGTGGCCTCGAGCCCGCCGACGAGTCGCTCGAGGCCGGGCTCGCCGCGCTCGGCCGCTGCAAGAAGTGACGGCCGAGGCGAGGAGACGGGCTCGCCGTACGCGCCGCGCACGGTGCACCAGCGATCCCCGCCCGGGTGCGTCGACGCACGGATGTCGGCAAGCTCGCGTCGTCGCGGCGGATTTCTCACCGCCCGAGACGCACGATCGCCGCGCCGTTTCGGCCGCGGGTCTCTATACTTCGCCATGGCCGACCGACCCACCATCGCTTCGGGCGTCGAGATCCGCGAAGCGTTGACGTTCGATGACGTGTTGCTCGAGCCCGGGTACAGCGAAGTCCTCCCGAGCGAGGTGAGCGTCGAGACCCGGTTGACCCGCGAGATCACGCTCCGGATGCCGCTCATCTCCGCGGCGATGGACACCGTGACCGAGGCCGCGACCGCGATCGCGATGGCGCGCGGCGGCGGCATCGGCATCCTCCACAAGAACCTCACGCCCGAGCAGCAGGCCCGCGAGGTCCGCCGCGTGAAGAAGGCCCAGAGCTGGGTGGTCCGCAACCCGCTCACCGTCGGCCCCGAGCTGCCGTTGCGCGCGGCCCTCGAACTCATGCGCGTGCACGGCTTCTCGGGCCTGCCCGTGGTCGACGAGACCCGCCTGGTCGGCATCGTCACCAGCCGCGACGTCCGCTTCGAGACCGAGCTCGATCGTCCGGTCCGCGAGGTGATGACGCGGCAGCCGATCACCGCCGAGGAGGGCGTCAGCGCCGACGAGGCCAAGCGGGTCCTGCACAAGAACCGCATCGAGAAGCTGCTGGTGGTCGATCGCGCCGGGCAGCTCGTCGGCCTCATCACCGTGCGCGACATCCTGAAGGCCGAGTCGCAGCCCGAGTCGGTCGCGGACGCCCAGGGCCGCCTGCGGGTGGGCGCCGCCGTCGGCACCAGCCCCGAGACCATGGAGCGCGTCGCGGCGCTGGTCGAGCAGGGGGTCGACGTCATCGTCGTCGACACCGCCCACGGCCACAGCAAGAAGGTCATCGACACGGTGAGCGCGATCCGTCGCGAGTACCGCGAGCTGCAGATCGTCGCCGGCAACATCGCCACGCCCGCGGCCATGCAGGCGCTCGTCGACGCGGGCGCCGACGCGGTGAAGCTCGGCATCGGCCCCGGCTCGATCTGCACCACGCGGGTCGTCGCCGGCGTCGGCGTGCCGCAGGTCAGCGCGATCCTCGAGTGTGCCCCGATCTCACGCAAGACCGGCGTGCCCATCATCGCCGATGGCGGCATCAAGTACTCCGGCGACGTGGTCAAGGCGCTCGCCGCCGGCGCGTCGACGGTGATGATCGGCAGCCTGTTCGCCGGCACCGACGAGGCGCCCGGCGATCTCGTGCTCTACCAGGGCCGCAGCTACAAGGTGTACCGCGGGATGGGCTCGCTGGGCGCGATGCGGGCCGGCAGCAAGGACCGCTACTTCCAGGGGGCGACCGACGATCGCAAGCTCGTGCCGGAGGGTATCGAAGGCCGCGTGCCGTACCGCGGCCCGATCGCCGAGACCGTCCACCAGCTGAACGGTGGTGTGCGGTCGGGCATGGGCTACGTGGGCGCGGCGACGATCGCCGAGCTCCAGGCGCGCGCCCGCTTCCGCCGCATCTCGTCCGCCGGGCTCCGCGAGAGCCACGTGCACGACGTCATCATCACCCAAGAAGCCCCCAACTACCGGCTCGAGTAAACCATGCAGCACGAGACTCTCCTGGTCGTCGATTTCGGTTCGCAGGTCACGCAGCTCATCGCGCGGCGGGTCCGCGAGCAGGGTGTGTTCGCGGAGATCGTGCCGTTCAATCGCGCGTCCGAGCGCATCGCGGCGCTCGGCGCCTCGATCCGCGGCATCGTGCTCTCCGGCGGGCCGTCCTCGTTGTACGACGAGGGCGCCCCACGCATGCCCGCGGGCATCCTCGAGCACGGCGTGCCGGTGCTCGGCATCTGCTACGGGCTGTACGTGCTGGTCGACGCCACCGGCGGCGAGGTCGTGGGCACCGACCAGCGCGAGTACGGCGCGGCACTGCTGCGGGTCATCGAGCCCCTCGGGCCGCTCGGCGCCTTCGAGGCCGGCCGCGAGGAGACCGTGTGGATGAGCCACGGTGATCGCGTCGCGTCGCTCGGGCCCGGTTTCCGGACGATCGGCAGCTCGAGCAGCTGCGAGCACGCGGCGATCCTCGATCCGGCGCGCAAGCTCTGGGGCGTGCAGTTCCACCCCGAGGTGACCCACACCCAGCGGGGCACGGCGGTGCTCGTCTCCTTCCTCGACGCCTGCGGGTTCGCCCGCGACTGGAGCATGGCCAACTTCGTCGACGAGGCCGTGGCGAAGATCCGCGCCGCGGTGGGCGAGCACGGCACGGTGCTCTGCGGCCTGTCGGGCGGCGTCGATTCCACGGTCGCCGCGCTGCTGGTCGAGCGCGCCATCGGCTCGCGCCTGCACTGCATCTTCGTCGACAACGGCCTGCTCCGGCAGGACGAGCGCGCCGAGGTCGAGCGCATGTTCGCCGGCAAGCTCCGCAACCCGCTGGTCGCCGTCGACGCGTCCGAGCGCTTCCTCGCCGAGCTCGCCGGCGTCACGGATCCCGAGGTCAAGCGCAAGCGCATCGGCGCGACGTTCATCGAGGTGTTCGACGCCGAGGCCCAGCGCCTGGGCGGCGCCGACTACCTGGTCCAGGGCACGCTGTACCCCGATGTGATCGAGAGCGTCAGCGCCAAGGGCCCCTCGGCGACGATCAAGACCCACCACAACGTCGGCGGCCTGCCCGAGCGCATGAAGATGGGCGTCGTCGAGCCGCTGCGCGAGCTGTTCAAGGACGAGGTCCGTCGGCTCGGGCTCGAGCTCGGTCTGTCCGAGGAGATGATCTGGCGCCACCCGTTCCCCGGCCCGGGTCTCGCGGTGCGCGTGCTCGGTGAGGTCACCCGCGAGCGCTGCGACATCCTGCGCAAGGCCGACGTCATCGTGCTCGAGGAGGTCCGCAACGCCGGCCTGTACCGCACGCTGTGGCAGGTCTTCGGCGTGCTGCTGCCGGTGCGCTCGGTCGGCGTCATGGGCGACGGCCGCACCTACGAGAACGCCCTGGCGATCCGCGCGGTCGAGAGCACCGACGCGATGACCGCCGACTGGGCGCGGCTGCCGTACGAGGTCCTCGCGACGATGTCGAACCGCATCATCAACGAGGTCCGCGGGATCAACCGCGTGGTCTACGACATCTCGAGCAAGCCCCCGGCCACGATCGAGTGGGAGTGACATGGCCCGCGTGCGTCACGAGGACGGAGGTGCCGGCCGTAGCAAGGTCGCTTCGGTCGATCGCGGCCTGCTCCGCACCGAGCGCGAGGAGTCGGCGATCGAAGAGGCGTCGCTGCGCCCGCGCACGATGGACGAGTACGTCGGCCAGGGCGCGCTCAAGCGCAAGCTGAGGGTCTTCGTCGACGCCGCCAAGCAGCGCGGCGAGCCGCTCGACCACGTGCTGCTGCACGGGCCGCCGGGCCTGGGCAAGACCACGATGGCGCAGATCCTCGCCAACGAACTCGGCGTCCGCATCCACATCACCTCGGGGCCCGCGGTCGAGCACAAGGGCGTGCTCGCCGGTCACCTCACCGCGCTCGAGGCCGGCGACGTGCTCTTCATCGACGAGATCCATCGGCTCACCCCGGTCGTCGAGGAGAGCCTGTACTCGGCGATGGAGGACGGGCGCATCGATCTGCCGGTGGGGGAGGGCAACCGCGCGCGGACCATGCCGTTCTCCCTGGCGCCGTTCACCCTGGTCGGCGCGACGACCCGCACCGCGCTGCTCGGCGCGCCGCTGCGCGAGCGGTTCCAGATCGTCGAGGGGCTCGAGTACTACGCCGATGCGGAGCTCGCCGAGATCGTCCAGCGCACGGCTCGGATCCTCAAGTTCACCGCGACCGACGCGGGCGCGGCCGAGATCGGCCGACGCAGCCGCGGCACGCCGCGCATCGCGAACCGCCTCACGCGGCGCGTCCGCGACTTCGCGCAGGTGCGCGGCCGATCGTCGATCGATCGCGACGACGCGCAGTACGGCCTCGGCGAGCTCGGCATCGACCCCGAGGGGCTCGACGCGATCGATCGTCGGGTGTTGACGGCGATCGTCGATCTGTTCGACGGCGGCCCGGTCGGCATCGACGCGCTCGCCGCCACCCTTTCGGAGCCGCGCGACACCCTCGAGGATGTCTACGAGCCGTTCCTCTTGCAGCGCGGGTTCTTGATCCGGACGCCGCGCGGCCGCCAGGTCACCCGCAAGGCCCTCGCGCACCTCGGCCGCAGCACGGCCTCGGGCGCCGGCGGCGACCAGGGCGAGCTGCCGTTGTAGGGCGCCCCGCGCCGCGCGGCTGAGGTAGCCTGGCCGCATGCTCGTCCTCGTCTTCGGCGCGACAGGCCTGGTCGGTCGCGCGCTGTGTCGCCGTCTGCTCGGGGACGGTCACCGCGTGATCGCATGGGTCCGCAGCCCCGACGCGGCGCGGACCTCCCTCGGGGCCGAGGTCGAGCTCGTCGCGGCGGGCGGTGGCGATGCGGCGCTCCAGGCCGCGCTCGGTCGGGCTGACGCGATCATCAACCTCGCCGGCGAGTCCGTGTTGCAGCGGTGGAACGACGCCGGGCGGCGTGCGATCGAGGACTCGCGGGTCGGGCTGAACCAGCGCATTGCGGCCGCCCTGCAACCGCTGACGCGCCGACCCGCCGTGTGGGTGCAGGCGAGCGCCATCGGCTACTTCGGCGATCGCGGCGACGAGGTGCTCGACGAGTCGTCGAGCCGCGGCGACGGCTACCTCGCCGAGCTCTGCGAGCGCTGGGAGGCGTCGGCCCGGGCCGCCACACCGCTGGGCGTCCGGGTCGCGTGCGTGCGCATCGGGGTCGTGCTCGCCGCCGACGGCGGGGCCCTGGCGCAGATGCTACCCACCGCCCGCGTGGGCCTCGGCGCCGCGCTCGGATCGGGCCGTCAGTGGCTGGCGTGGATCCACATCGAGGATCTCGTGGGCCTGCTGTGCTTCGCGCTCGAGGACGGCCGGTGCGACGGCGCCCTGGTCGGCACCGCGCCCGCGCCCGTGGTGCAGCATGCGTTCGCCCAGGCGCTGGGCCGCGCGCTGCACCGACCGGTGTGGCCGCGGTGGATGGGCGTCCCCGGCTTCGCGCTGCGGGCAGGTCTCGGTGAGGCGGCCTCTGCGGTCCTCGGGTCGCAGCGCGCGATGCCGGCGCGGGCGTTGGCGCTGGGGTTCCGATTCCGATTCCCCGACGTCGACGCCGCGCTCGCGGACGTGCTTCGCTGATCGGTGCTGGCTCCCCGCATCAGGCCGGCGGGCACATGCCGCAACCGAACGACGAAATCTCGTCGATGCAGAACTGATCCCACGCGGTCGAGCAGCACGCAGCGTCCATCTCGCACACGCACATCTCGACGGTGTTCACCTCGCAGCCGCCGCTGTCGTTGACCTCACAGCACGGCCCGTCGAAGTCGTCCGGGTCGCAGGACGCGGCGCACAGCAGCGAGCCGACCTTGGCCACGCACATGGCGTCCCACTCGGTCTCGCAGCAGAACGAGTCGGCGGCGCAGACACAGGCCTCGACCGCGTCGTCGTCGCAGCCCGCGTCGCCGGTGATGCAGCAGTCGTGGCCGGTGGGTCCGCCGCCGCACTCGAGGCCGCACATCGCCTGGGCCTGCGTCGCGCACTGGTTGTCCCACTCGTTGTCGCAGCAGAACGCATCGATCGCGCACATGCACGCCGTGACGTCGGGGTCCTCGCAGCCGGGCATGTTCGTGTCCGTGCAGCAGTCGCCCTCGCCACCGCCGCCGCCGCAGCTGGTGTCGACGTCGACGCCGAAGGTGTACTCGCCCTTCACCGTCGAGTTCGGTGCGAACGCCCGCAGGAAGTAGGTGCCCGCGTCGAGGCATCCGCTGGTGAAGCTCTCGTCGGACTGCAGCCCGGCGGAGGCCTCGATCAGCACGCCGTCCGCGTCGGTGAGCACGAGATCGATGTCGACGTCGGCGGGGCCCGAGAGGTGGGCCGACACCGCGCCGCCGTCGAGGTCGAAGCGGAACCAGTCGTTGGTGTCGTCGCACAGCGACGCTGCGTGCTCGACCCCGACGTCGAGGGCCCCGAGCGACAGCGCCTGATCGATGTCGTCGTTGTCCTCGAACTCGTCCTCGGTGCACGCGCCGCCCGAGCCCAGGCACGTGCCCGAGTTGGGGATGCACTGCCGCGCCGCGGCGCCGTCGACCGATTGCACCTCGGTCGGCGAGCACACGTAGTCGGTCTGGCACTCGCTGTCGTCGGCGCAGCCGGTGCCGCAGAAGTTCCCGCCCTCCTGCGGCAGGCACAGGTTGCTGAAGCCGCCGCACTGCACGTCGGCCGAGCAGTGCTCGCACACGCCGGCTTGGCCCATCCCGTTGTTGGTGAGCGTCACCAGGTGGGTGCCGTCGGCGGGCGAGTCGGTCAGGTGATCGCAGTCACCCTCGGTGTCGTCGTTGTCGCTCGCGCTGATGGCGTACCAGATCTGCGCCGAGGCACCGCTGCCATCGGCGAGCGTCGGGTTGGGCACCCAGCCCCGCCACATGCCGTCCTGCATGCTGCCGGAGGTCAGCTGCATGTCGACGACGGTGAGCTTGGTGTAGTCGATCGGGCTGCCCGGATCGGCGTAGGCGTAGAGCAGGATCGGCGCGTTCTTCAGCCCGACGTCGTCGGTGATGTGGGCGTCGACGGCGAGATCGAGCTGGGTCTCGGCGTCCATCGGCGTGTGCTCGATCGCCGGCGCGCCGCCGGGGCACTCGCTGCCCGAGCGCCGCCGCAGCACGATGACGTAGTCCTTGAGCGTCGCCGGGTTCTCGGGGACGTCCTGGGCCGACAGCGTCAGGTCGTAGCGATCCGCGGCCTCGAGCTGCTCGCGGCTCGGGCACCACGTCCACCGCCCGGACAGGCCCGAAGCGTCGGAGGTGAGCTCCGCGTCCTGGATGAGCGGAGGCAGCTGCGAGAGCATGACCGTCGTCGAGTCCTGGTCGTCGACCGCGATCTCGAACTCGACGCACTCGGCCTGCTCGAGGTCGAGCACCGTACCGTTGCCGAGGGGCTTGCGGAAGATCGGCAGCGTCCCGTCGCCGCCGGCCCCGACGACGTTGATGTTGATCGTGAGCGTCGTGTCGTTGCCACCGTCGCTGACGGTGAAGTCGAACAGGTGCGAGCCGAGCTGGCTCGCCAGCGGCGTGAACGTGAACACGCCATGCCCATCGGGGGCCACGGTCATCGTCGCGGTCTGGGCGAGGTCGGGCACGCCGCCGGCCTCGAAGCTGAAATCGAGAGCGTCGCCGTCCGGGTCGCTCGCGAGCAGGTCCAGCGTGAGCTGCTGGCCGACGATCGCGGTCTGATCGCCCGGATCGGTGATCACCGGCGCACCGCCGTCCTTGCAGGCCGAGGTGAGGGCTGCGGCCGGCACGAGGACTGCGGCCGGCCCGAGGCGTGCGGCGGCGCCGGTCAGCAGTGCGAGGGCACGGAGCACCGAGGAATGTCGCAAGGTCGAGTTCATGGGAGCTCGTGGAATCGCGGGCCGAGTATGCGCCGGCGCCCGTGCGCTGGGCAACGTGATCACGGCCACGGAGACGCGACGCGGTCGTCGCGATTGCACCGGTCGAGTCCGCGCGTGCACGAGCGTCCTGGAGCCGGTGACCTCGCGTACACCTGTGGCCTGCCCTCTGTTAGCCTCGGCAGGCCATGCGCTGGTCCGAACGCCGTCTCCCGTTGGCGCTGCTCGCGTCGCTCGCCGCGTCGCCGTTGCTCGCCGCGTGCCCCGAGGACGAGGAGCGCGGCCGGCCCGACGCGGGGCTCGAGGCCGTCACGCTCGTCGCGGTCGCACCCGGTGCGATCGTCACGGGCACGACCCTCGTGGTGAACGGCGACGGCTTCCTCGACGCCTCCGTCGCGGACTCCTATCTTCAGTTGAACGGCACCCTGGGCGGGGTGGCGGTCAGCGTCGAGCTGCCGGCGACCTTCGTCGATTTCGACGAGCTCCAGGTCACCGTCACGCCCGAGCTGCTCGCGTTGTTGCCCACCGCGACCGGCCAGTTCGTCGGCAACGCCCAGGTGGCGATCGACTACCGCCCGACCGGCGCGCGCGTGGCCTCGCCGCCCTTGGCGACGACCCTCGAGTTCGCCGCGTCGTTGGTGCCCATGCTCGGCGACACCCAGGTCGGCGGCGAGATCTACGCCAACGACCCGATCCCGATCGAGGGCGAGGGATTCCTGCTCGGGGGCGCCGAGGGCACGACCTACGCCGTGGTCCAGGGCTGCTTCCAGGCCGCCGACGGCGAGACCTGCGTGCCGGTCGGCCCCGTCGAGGTCCCGCTGGTGCCCGTCGATCCGCTCGATCGCACCCGGGCCACGTTTGCGTTCTCGCCCCGGATCGCGGGCATCCACCCGGGTGATTTCGAGGGCATGGTCAACCTCCGCAACGCCCACGCCACCGGGGTCGTCGTCGACGGGCCCGAGGCGGTCACGGTGAGCTACACGATGATCCCGACCGAGATCATCGCGGCGGGCACGAGCACCGGCACCGGTGCGAGCCTCGGCCAGTACATCGACATCGACGGCGGTGGCTTCCTCGGCGGCGACGACGGCCTGACGATCCTGCGGCTCGAGGGCACGTACACCCCAGATGGCGCGCCCGAGGGCGCGCCCGTGTCCCTCGAGCTGGTGCCCGAGTTCGTCGACGGTCGGCGGGTGCGCTACGTCATCAACGAAGACGACGGCCTCGGCACCGCGATCGACGTCCGCATCGACTCGGGCATCTTCGACGGCACGATGACGCCGCTGGTCTCGTACGACGTCGACGAGGTCGAGGGCCCGGCGACGCCGCTGATGTTCGCGATCCTGCCGGTGCGCCAGGTGGTGTGGGTGAAGTTCCAGCCGTCGTACGTCGAGAGCCTGCGGGCGTTCGGCCTGCGCGGCCTCGACTCGATGATCCGCGAGCGCATCCTCGAGGTGCTGCGCCGCGACTACGAGACCATCAACATCGAGTTCCGCGAGGAGGAGCCCACCGACTTTGCGCTGTACGCCACGATCGAGATCGCCGGCCCCGATCCGAACGGCCTGGGTCTGCTCGGCTACGACAACACCCCGGGCAAGGACATCAACAACGCGCGGCTGTTCGATCGCATCGGTGGCGTCAACGCGCTCACGCAGGACGACGGCTTCCCGGGCTTCGGTGGGGTGTTCATCGAGTCGCTGTTCGCGTTCTCGACCCACCCGCCGACCGGCAAGGAGCAGGACAGCTCCGATCCGCTCTTCGACGACATCTTCGACCCGTTCCGGCCCGACACCGGCTCGCCGTTCACCTCCGCCGATCTGACGATGGGCCAGGTGCCCGAGCTGACCTCGGGCGGCGGCTGCCCCACGGACGAGCGGCTGTACCAGGCCGCGTGCGCGGTCTGGGTCCTCGGCTCGATGATCGGGACCACGGTCAGCCACGAGAACGGCCACTCCCTCGGGCTCGCCGATCCCCTCGGCACGCGCTTCCACAACCTCGGTGACGCGCCCAACCGGCTCATGGACGCCGGTGGTGCGCGAACGCTCCCCGAGCGCGCGGAGCTGATGGGCGAGGGCCCGGCGGTGTTCTGCGACGACGAGTACTTCTACCTGCGCGAGATCCTACCGACGTCGGACCCCGACACGACCATCGAGCGACCGTACTGCTGAATCGTCGGGCGCGCCTCGGGTATGCTCCGAGGTCGATGACCGTGCGGCCAGTCCCAACGATCGCGATCGCCCTGTGTCTCGCGTGCGGCCAGGGGCCCACGCCCGACCGGTCGGCGGCGAAGCCCCGCGAGTTCGAGACCGACGACAAGGGCCCCGCAGCGGCGCCCGAGGTCGCGCCGGCGGCCGCCCCCGTGCCCGACCTCGCAGAGGCGACCCGTGGCCTGTCGCCCGCCCGCGCGGGCCTGGCGAGCACCGCTGCGCTGATCGTCGAACGCATCCGTACGCTCGAGGTGGAGCGCGACGTGACCTGCTGGACGAGCTTCCGTCAGCTCGACAACTTCATCGCGTCGAAGTCCTACAGCAACTTCGCGACGCTGACGAAGATCGTCGCCGGAAAGGCCCTCGCGCACGGCATCTGGGTCGCGGCGTCGGCCCGCGCGGGCGGCCATGAGGTCACCGCGGCCGACATCCGGGCGGTCTCGACGGTCGACGCGAGCCTGCCCGCGGCCAAGCAGCCCGGGCTCGAGGAGCTCGCGGTCGATCTCGACGCGCAGCAGTTCAAGGACTACCGCACGACCAGCGAGCACTGGCGCGTTCTGTCCTCGATCGCCAACGACGAGCTGCTGTTGCCCGTCCCGCGGGTCAAGCCGCTGGCGGCCGAGGCCGCCGACGAGCTCGCCGTGGTCGCCACCAAGCTGTCCCTCGCGCTGCTGACCGAGTCGGGCGAGGTCGCGGCGGAGGCCCGCAGCCCGCTCATCGAGAGCGCCCACGTCAAGGTCGCGTTCACCAACCTCAAGCAGAAGTTCGGGATCGCCGACGTCACCCCGGTCGAGGGCGGGGTCGACATTGCGGGGGTGCGCCCGACGCTGTTGGTGCTCACGCGGATGCTCATCGACGCGAAGATCGAGGCGCTGCGCAAGTTCAACAAGGCCGGCGAGGCGCTCGCGCCCGAGCTCAACAAGATCAGCAAGCTCACCGTCACCGACGACGGCGCGGCGGCGCTGCGGGCCAAGCTCGTGCACTTCGCCGAGTTCATGGCCGCCGGCTACGAGCCGATGCGCGCGGACAACTACCTCGCCGACGGTAACTTCGCCGACAAGACGGTCACGGGCCGCGACTACGTCGACGCGACCTACGTCGAGAACGCGACGATGCAGCTGTTCCCCTACGTCATCATGCCCAACGGTGACGTACGGCTGCGCTTCGAGGCCCGACCGGGGACCATCATCACGGGGGACATCGCGCCGCAGGACGTGCTCATCCTCGACCACCAGATGAACGCGGTGCGCGACACGGCGATCCACTGGCTGGTGCTGCAGGACGTGTGGACCGCGAAGCCGTTCGCGATGGATCCGTTCGCGGGCGAGTACCTGTCCGAGTTGGTGTCGATCGTCGCGACGTTCTGGATGCGCCGGGCGCAGACGATGGCCCGCGCCGCGGGGGCGACCACGCTCGACGGCAAGCTCTTCGAGTCGGTCGAGGACAACCGCTTCACGATGGTGATGCCGGTCGATCACGAGCAGCGCACCGAATGGACCCCGGCGCGTCAGAAGGCCAAGGAGAAGGCGCTGGCGCCCTACGGCGACGCGTTGTTCGCCGACGTGAGCGGGGCGTGGGGCCTGCCCGGGGCCGTGTCGGCGACGGGCGACGCGGCGGCGCACGCCGGCGGAGCGCTGCCTGCGGGCAAGGACGTGGGGGCGCACTCTGGCGCGCAGGTGCCCGCGGGGAAGGACGTGGGGGCGCACTCTGGCGCGCAGGTGCCGGGGAAGGACGTTGGCGCCCACTCGGGCGCGCAGGCGGGCACCGGCGGCTTCGACATCCAGAAGGTGATGGGGGCGGGGACGGCGGTCGGCGACGTCGATGCCGACGGCGACGCCGATCTCTTCCTGGCCGGCGCGGGCCTCGGTCGGCTGTTCCTCAACCAGCAGGAGGGCGAGCGCCGCAGCTTCGTCGACGCGACCGAGGCGTGGGGGGGCACGGCCGACATGGTCGACAGCCACCACGCGATGTTCTTCGACCACGATGGCGACGGCGATCTCGACCTGCTGGTGGTCCGCGGGCGGACGCCCAGCCTGCTGTACGACAACCAAGGCGGGAAGTTCGTGGACGTGGCGGCCGATCGCAACCTCGTCACCGGGACGGGCGCGCACGTGGCCTCGGCGTTCGACTACGACGGGGACGGCGATCTCGATCTCTACGTCGGCTACTACGGCAGCGCCGCGTGCAACCGCGGGCAGTGCGAGGGCCGAAACCTGCCGTCGGTCGACGGGCGCAACGGCTCGCCCAACCAGCTCTTCCGCAAGGACGGCGCGCGGTACACCGAGGTCGGTGCGGCCGCGGGCGTCGCCGACGAGGGCTGGACCCTGGCGTCGGGCACCTTCGACTACGATCTCGACGGCGACGTCGACCTCTACCTGGCCAACGATTTCGGCGCCAATCCGCTGTTCCGCAACGAGGGCGACGGGACCTTCGTCGACGTCGCGCCGGCGCTCGGGGCCAACGATCGCGGCAGCGGCATGAACGTCAGCTTCGCCGATCTCGACGGCAACGGCGCCTTCGACGTCTTCGTCAGCAACATCGACATGTTCAGCAAGACGATCAAGATCGTCTTCCCGAAGGACGAGTCGACGGTGAACCTCACCGACAACATCCTGCGGTCGTTCCAGTACCTGTCGGGGAACAAGCTCTATCTCAACGTCGTCGACGACGCCGGCGTCCGGGCGTTCGTCCCGTCCGAGGGCACGTGGTTCGAGCCCGGCGATCGCGGCTGGGGCTGGGCCGGCATCTTCTTCGACTACGAGAACGACGGAGACGAGGACATCTACCTCGCCAACGGTTGGATCCCGGGATCTCCGGCGAACGACCAGCGCAACCAGATGTTCGTGCAGGCGGATCGCACCTTCTATCTCACGCCCCAGGGTGCGCCCGAGGCGTTCCCCGGCAACTCGCGGTCGGTGGTCGCGTTCGACGCGGATCTCGACGGCGACCTCGATCTCGCGGTGAACAACTTCGGGCAGCCGCCGCGGCTGCTCGAGAACATCCAGGCCACGACCAACAGCGCCCTGCGGATCCGCTTGCGTGGCACGGGCGAGAACACGCGGGCGGTCGGGGCCGTGATCGAGATCCGCACTCCGAAGCTCGTGCAGCGGCGGCAGATCACCGCGGGCCTCGGCTACCTCGGCCAGGACGACGAGGTCGTGCACGTGGGACTGGGCCGCAACAAGGCGGCGGACATCGCCGTTCGATGGCCCGATGGCACGCGATCCGAGCACCGCCGCCTCGGCGCCGGAGCGGTCCACGTCCTCACGCAGCCGTGATCGAGCCGCGACCGAGTGTCGCTCGATTCCGAGCCGTACGCACAAGATGTGACCTCGCTCATGGGGTTCGGCAAAATTGCCAGAGGCCGTCGGATCGGCGATATTCGCGGTCGGGCAGGGGAAGTGGGGGGCGCGCGGGGAACTTTCTGCGCGCTCCGGTGAACCGTGTAGGTACAGGTATCACTCATCACCGGCCCCTTGGCCCACGGATTCATCCATGCACCTTTCCAGCTCGAAGTGGACCGCCCTGCTCGCCGTTGCCCCGATGCTCGCCCTCGCCGGCTGCTCCGAGGAGGGTGGCGAGGATGGCAACGACGTCGTGTGTGCCGGCGGCAAGTGCGACGCGCCGACCGACCCCAAGGACTTCGCGTGCAAGAACGTCATCGACGAGTCCGGTCGTGGTCGACCGAACGTCCTCGCGGAGCTGCAGGACCCGATCTCCGTGTTCGTCCTGCGCGGGGGCAGCGGTTGTCCGACCTCGTACAAGGAGACGATGGCGAAGCTCCGCGTCGAGGACAAGGTCGGCTGTGAGAGCCCGGCGGCGGGCATCTCGACCCGCTTCGTCACCGAGACCGGCCAGGTCGACGGGGGCAAGCAGCTGCAGAGCTTCCGCCTGGTCACCTCGCGCCGCTGCAGCAACCGCCAGGAGTTCGAGCTGCTGTTCTCCATGTTCGGCGTGCAGGCCAACGGCAACCTGCCGGCCGCGGCCGAGGTGATGGCCTTCGACCCCGAGTCGAAGGAGTACAACTACTACGAGGTCGCCGGCGGCAAGTGGCACTTCTTCGGCAGCTCGTCCGACTTCGTCGCGCACGAGGGGGGCCGATGCAAGGAATGCCACACCGGCGGCGGCGCCGTGATGAAGGAACTCGACGTTCCGTGGCTCCACTGGACGGGTCACTTCCAGACGCCGGGCACCACCAAGATCATCGACGCCAACAAGAACGATCTCGGCAGCGAGAGCTCGGGCGCCAACATGGAGAACGTGACCAACGCGGGCAACCGCGAGTGGACCAAGACCCGCGTCACCAACGCGCTGAGCCCCGATCGCAGCACCGTCCAGGACCTGCTGAAGCCACTGTTCTGCAGCGTCGAGGTCAACCTCGACAACGCCGCCGACTTCGAAACCTCGGACGTCTCCAGCCTCCCGGCCGACTTCTTCGTCGACCCCAGCCTCAAGAGCTTCGGCTCGATCGGCATGAACAAGGACGTCTACACGGCGGCCCGCACCGCGGCCGGCTTCAACGTCCCTGGGCTCAACAAGCCCGACACGATCTTCAAGTTCCCGTTCATCGAGCGCAGCAAGGCCGACAAGATGTACGTCGACGAGCTGGTCTCGCGCGGCGTCATCGACGACGACTTCATGAAGGACGTCCTGATGGTCGACTTCACGCGGCCGATCTTCTCGGATGCGCGCTGCGGCCTCCTCGAGTTCGCGCCGACCTTCGAGCAGCTCACCGGTGGCAACACGGGGGGCACGACCGGCGAGGACCCGACCGCGGGCACGACCGGTGAGGACCCGACCGCGGGCACCACGACCACCACGGGCGACGAGCCGACCACCGGTGGTACCACCGACCCGACCGGGGGCGCGGGCGCGGCTGGCAACTGCTGCACCGCGGACGACGGCCGCAAGGGCTGCGAGAACGACACCATCGAGATGTGCACCTGCGCGCTCGACTCCTTCTGCTGCGACAACAGCTGGGACGCGACCTGCGTCGAAGTGGCGACCATGCAGTGCTCCGCGATGTGCGGCGCTGGCATCGTCGACGACGCGGACCTGTCGCTGCAGGCCGACCCCGAGGTCACCGCGGCCGTCACCGCCGCGGACATCCGCGCGGCGTTCATCGCCAACCTCGAGGCCGCCAATCCGGCCGCGGGCACCGCCGCCGCACAGCTCCTCGACAACCTGAAGAACGTCGGCGACGGCTCGGCCCACGGCGCGCGCGTCGACGCGTTCCTCAAGGCCTGCGAGGACCGCGAGGAGCGGGCGCTCATGGACGACGCGTTCAAGATGCAGACCTGGCAGCGAAACAACGCCGTCACCCTGCCGGTGTTCGAGTTCCCGGCCACGATGGCGAAGACGAACCTGAACGTCAGCAGCGCGGCCCACTGGGACGCCACCACCTGCACCGTCGTCGAGTGACCCCGACTCCCTAGGACGCACACCATGGACACCTCCAACCGCTTTCGATTCGCCGCTGCTCCACTCGCGTTGGCGCTCGCTGGTCTCTTCACCGTCGCCTGTGGCGAGGACGCGGATGGTGCGGGCTCCGACGACGGCTGCCCCGCGGGCAAGTGCGACACGCCGCAGGGCGAGGCCTCGATGGTCTGCCTCCAGCGCATGGCCGAGGTCATCAACTCGAGCAACCGCGGCTTCACGCCGGACACCATCCGCTGGCAGTGCGGCGACGTCACAGGCGTCACCGCCGACGGCAGCAAGAAGGACGATCGCGGCCAGGAGTACTGCGAGTACTTCGCGATGGTGCAGCCGCCTGGCGCGGCCAAGGGCGTCGACCTCGGTCGCCCGCTCGACGGTCAGGGCAAGGTCACGCCGCTGGCGGTGTGCCTCCCCGGCGAGACCGGCGGCGAGTGCCGCGTGACCCTCACCGACGAGCAGCAGGCCAAGCTCGAGGACAACCCGACCGATGTCGTCGGCAAGTGCGTGTTCACGTCGTGGCATGCGGACGTCACCAAGCCGGTGCCGGTGTGTCCGAACGACAAGTGCCCGGCCGACGCCAACATCATGGGCCTGCCGTTCACGCGGTCGAACTACAGCATGAAGGTCGGGTTCAACTCGAACGGGGCGGCGATCGACCTCATCGAGAAGTGCTTCCCGCTCGCCCCGGCCAACCGCGTCGCCGTCGACTGGACCAACCCCGACGACCCGGCGCAGCAGGCCTATTACCGCGGCTGCATGGGTACCAACAAGCTGTTCGGCACCGAGTGGCGCCGCAGCGATCCGACGATCTGCGCGGCGATCAACCGCATGGCCGAGTGCGGCTGTTCGGCGCCCGGCGTCACCAACGGCACGCAGCTGGCCCAGGCCGTGCTGCCGCCGGTCAAGTCGCCGGACCACCGCCGTGGCTTCCGCCTCGGCACGTGGGAAGACAGCCGGGGCCTGCCCAATGGCTGCCGCTACGCCAACACCGGCGAGACCGGCTACCTGGTCGAGTGTGACATGACGGCCGCCGACCTGATGGGCAGCCTCAACGACCCCAAGGAGTTCTGCCGCGCGACGTACGGGCAGAACGTCGTCGTGCACGTCGACGTCCCGCGCGCCGCGATCACCTGCACGCCGCCGAACACGAAGGAGGCCGCGAACTGCGGCGCAATCCCGTGGAACATCGGCGACGAGAACGCGGACGTCGACGGCGGCACGGATCCGACGGCCGGCGGCACGGACCCGACGGCCGGCACCGACCCGACCGACGGCGGCACCAGCGACGCGACGACCGGCGACGCGACCACCGACGCGACTACGGGCGACGCGACCACCGGCGACGGCGGGGGCGACGTGGGCAACTGCTGCTCGGCCCACGAGGGCATGGGCTGCACGAACCCCGAAATCTCGATGTGCGTCTGCGCCATGGACGATTTCTGCTGCACCACGAAGTGGGATGACACCTGCGTCGGCGAGGTCGCCTCGTTCGGCTGCGGCACCTGCAACTGAAGCCCCGCCATGCACCGCCGACTCCACGTACGCATCGGACTCGTGGCCGCGACGCTCCTGGGCGTCGCCGCCCTGACGGCTTGCCGCGACGACGACGCCGCGGCGAACGACGATGCGGCGTGTGCCTCGGCCAAGTGCGATGCCGTGGAGGAGAGCGGCACGGCGGGTGATTCCGGCACCACCGAGGGCGGCACGACGGTCGAGCCCAGCGAGGTCGATGCGGCCTGCTGGGAGCGTCGCGATGACGCGTACAACCCCAACCGTCTGGCGTTCACGACCGACGCGCTGCGGTGGTCGTGCTCCGACATCGACAGCACGCCCGCGGCCGATCGTGGTCAGGAGTACTGCGAGTACTTCGGCGTCGTCACCCTGCCGCCGTCGCCGAGCTACCCCACGCCGGAGCCGCAGGTGCTCGGGCGTCTGCTCGGGCCCGACGGGATCGACGGCGAGACCCCGATCCCGCTGGAGCTCGACAGCGAGCAGATCGCCGCCCTCGAGAACGCGGCGGACTCGGTCGTCGGCGCCTGCGTGTTCACGTCGTGGAACGCCGACATCGACGCGCCGTGCGGCGACGCGTGCGAGGTCGAGCCGGTGCTGGGCCTCCCGGTCGACACCGAGACCTTCCGGATGAAGTTCGATCCCAACACCAACGAGGCCGCGCTGGCGTTGGTCGAGGACTGCATGGATCTGTTGCCCACCGAGGGCGATGCGAGCGACCCCGACGACCCGTACCACGACCCGTTCTTCCGCGCGTGCCACCTCAACGCGGACATCAACGAGACCCAGTACCGGAAGTCCGACAACATCATCTGCAGTGCGAGCGTGCGCTTGGCCGAGTGCGGCTGTGAGGTCGCCGACGGCACCCCGATCGCCGAGGCGCTCGCGCCCCCGTCCGATCTCGGATTCCGCCTCGGCGGTTGGGCGGGCGCGAGCGAGCTCCCGCCAGGTTGCCGCTACCACGACGTCGTCGACGGCGCGCAGACCCTGGTCGTCTGCGACCTCACCGGCGCCGAGGTCCTGCAGAACGCGGCCGAGCTGAAGTCGTACTGCCGGGATCGCTACGCCGACGACGTGGTGGTCCACATCGCCGTCGCCGCCGACGCGATCGTGTGCGAACCGCCCGAGGGGGGTCCGTACGCCGAAGGTTGTCCATCGCAGCCGTGGGTGCTGGGGCCGTGAGCGCGGCGGGGCAGGGGTCGGTCTTCGGCCCGCGGTGCCCCGATCTCGCGGCGCTCGGCCGACGTGCCCGTCGCGGCCTGCGCTGCCTCGTGGCGATCGCGGTCGTCGACGCGACCGCCTGCGGTGACGACGACGTCCCGAGCGCCTGCGGCGAGCAGGACTGTGACCTCCCGGTCGATCGCGCCGACCTGCTCGAGCGTCTCGCGGGCTTCTCCGATCCCGTGGCGCAGTGGCTGCGCGTTGCGGCCAACGACGCGGGGGCCGTCGACGGCACCCACGACGCCTGGCTCGCCGGCCTGCGCGAGCAGCTCGGGTGTGCCGCGGCCGACGAGCGCAGCTTCGTCGTCCTCTCGAACGACGCCTTCGAGCCCAAGGTCATCGTCACGCAGTGCGCGAACGATCCGGTCGTGGCCAGCCGCTTGTTCACGGTGTTCGAGCCCGAGGCCGGCGAAGACGTCGACGCGGAGCGCTTTCGGATCGCCGCGTGGGACGACGCCGCCGCTCGATTCCGTCGCTACCAGGTCGCGCCGACCGCCGCGGGCCTGACCGTCGCCGTCGAGCCCGAGTTCTGCGGCAGCTGCCACGGGGGGCCGTATTCGTTGCCCGAGTGGACGCCGATCATGAACGAGATGACCAACCCGTGGGCGCAGTGGAACGCGGAGCCCGGGTTCGTGTCGTTCGCGTTCGACGAGTTCCCAACGCACAACGGCCCCGTGTTCGAGTCGCTCATGGCCGACGGCCGCCTCGACTCGGCGTCGAACCTCGAGCCGGTCGTGCGGGCTGCGATCGATCGCACCACCGCGGCGCGCATCGCCGAGCGCGACGGGCCCGCGACGCTCGAGGCCGCCGCGTCCCTCGTGCGGCCGGTGTTCTGCGACGAGAACGCCAACTACGTCTCGGAGATCCACGATAGCGGTGAGCTCGCGTTGTCGGCCGCGCTCGACCCCGGCCTGCGCCGGGCGATCGCGCTGCTCCGGCCGGACGCGACCTGGTCGTTCGTGCTCGACGACGCGCTGCAGTTGCCGGCGCCCGGGCCGGGCGCGTCGCCGTTGGTGCTCGTGGCGGTGCGCGGTGAGACGACGGTGCAGCTCGAGGCCGCGTTGCTGTCGCGCGGCGTGCTCGCGCCCATCGACGTGCTGCGGGTGCGGGCGCTCGACTGGACCCATCCAGTGGGCTCGGCCGCGCGGTGCGACCGCTTCGAGGCCGCACTTGAACGGGCCAACGGCGGAGCGCTCGAGCCCGCGGCCCATGCCGACGCGGCGGCCCTCGCCCGCGGCCTGTTCGAGCTCGCGCTCGAGGTCCCCGGTGGATCGCTCGCCGACGTCGGCGAGGACGCCGTGGTGGCGCTGGCCGACGCGGCCGATGTCGACGCGCTCGCGCGGATCAACGCCGGCATGCTCGACGAGGCGACCCTCACGATCGATGCGCTGGGCGACGCGATCGAGGCCGAACTCGCCGCGGTCGAGACCACTGCGGGGCGGGCTCGCCTCGCCGACGAACGCCTGCGCCGCGGCTGCGCCGCCCTCCGCACCTATCCCATTGCGCCGATCATCCCCGGCACCGACGCTTGTCCCTGAACCATTGGAGTCCCCGCCATGCATTCGCTCCGCCGCCACACCCCTCGAATCGCGCTCCTCGCCGCGGCCCTCGCCGGCGTGCTCACCGGCTGCAACGAGGGCGGCGATGGCGACGGCGACGACGTGATGTGCGGCGAGGCCAAGTGCGACGACCTCGGTGAGATCGGCCAGGCGCTGGCGACGTTCAACGACCCGATCGCCACCTGGCTGCGGGCCAACATCGATGCCAACGGTCAGTTCGATGTCGCCTACCTCGACATGCTGAAGGCCATCTCGAAGCAGCAGGGCTGCGACGACAAGGGCAGCATCGACTCGTACGTCATCTCGGACCTCCTGGTCTCCGAAGGCGACGAGCCGTTTCCCCGCGTGGTCAATACCGTCTGCTCCGAGGATCGGACCAAGGCCGATCTCGCCTTCTTCGCGCTGTCGTTCGGCAATGCGGGCCAGACCGACGTCGATCCCCGCGAGATCGAGATGTTCGCCTGGGACGCGACGACCTTCGAGTACCGATTCTACCGCGGGCGCGCGGTCGAGGGCAGCGCCACGAAGGTCGCGATCGAGCTCAACCCGGGCGAGTGCCGCGAGTGCCACGAGCAGCCCCCGCAGATCCCCGGCAAGAAGATGCCGATGACGCCGATCATGAACGAGCTCGCGGCGCCGTGGCAGCACTGGCACGCCGAGCCGGTGAGCTTCGACCACGTGGTGCCGGCGAAGGTCGCCGACGCTCCGGTCTTCAAGGAGCTCGCCGGGGAGGGCACGGTGTTCCGCGCCTCCGCGTCGCAGCTCGAGACGACGATCCGCTCGGCGTACCAGCAGCGCATCGCGACCGCCCGGCTGCGACTGCGCCGCAACCCCGCGAACGTCGACGAGGCGATGTCGCTGCTGCGGCCGCTGTTCTGCGACGAGCAGCTGACGTACGCGACCGAGGACGGCGCCAGCGGCCTGCTCAGCGCCGCGGTCGCGGTCGACGACGGGCTCGCGTCGGTCTACTTCCAGATCAAGGGCACCGGCTGGCCGTGGGACTGGTGGCAGGACAAGCAGATGCGCCTGCAGCCGCCGGGCGCCCCCGATCGCCTGACGATGTTCCCGACCCGCGGCGCCGCGGTGGTGACCTACGAGAAGCAGCTGCTGGCCACCCGCGCGCTGCCGTGGGAGCAGGTCATGCGGGTGCGAGCCCTCGACTGGGCCAACCCGGCGCTGTCGTCGTTCCGATGCGGGCTGTTCACCAACGCGCTGCCGCGGATCCAGGCCGGCCCGCCCCCGATCGCCGCCGGCGCGAAGAACAGCGACTTGTTCGTGCCGCTGCTCGATCAGATCCTCACGCTGCACAAGGGCGACTTCGGCATCTCGGGGATCGATCTGCCGGCGTCCATGCCGATCGCCACCGCCGAGGCCGGGAAGTTCGTGAGCCTCGCGCTCGCCGATGACGCGACGATCCAGGCGCTGGCCGAGTCGCTCGCCGCGGCGAAACTCGGCGCGGCGACCTGCGCCGCTGACGGGACGGGGCACTGCCTGACCACGGCCGACGGGCTCGGCGCGATGATCGAGGCTCGCTTCAAGGCCATCGAGAGCGCGGGACGTGCCGTGCTGACCCCCGCGCGCAACGGCAAGGCGTGCGAGGCGAAGGAGACCTACCCGAACGCGCCGCACATCGGCGGGCTCGACTGCTCGATGATCGCGCCGCCCGAGGGCGAGGACACCGGCGAGATGTCCGATACCGGCGGCACGGATACCGGCACCACGGGCGAGGCGGGCTCCACCGGCACCGACGGCGGCGCGGCGCCGGACGACTGCTGCACCGCCCACGAGGAACCCGGCTGCGCCGACGCCACGATCGAAGCATGCGTGTGCGCGCAGGACGATCTGTGCTGCTCGTCGAGCTGGGACGACGTGTGCGTCTCCGAGGTCGCATCGTTCGGCTGCGGCACCTGCTGAGCGGCCGCGACGAAATCGCTCGCGCGTGGGCCCGGCGCGCGACGCCGATCGAAATCGGGTATCGTCGGTCTCGCCGCGAGAAGCGGTTTTGCCTTGGGGGTTCGCGTGCTGCAGTCGACTCTTCGTGCCTCGTTCCTCGCCGCCTCGTTCGCCCTGCTGACGGCGTGCCCCAAGGGCGCGGAGCAAGATCCGGGCGGCAGCTCGATCGGCTCCGCGACCGACAACACGACGCTGGATCCGACGGGCGTCGACACCACCGCCGGCGACGGCGGCGTGTGCTTGCTGCACAACTGCGACGATGACTCGGAGTGCGCCGGCTGTACCGAGGGGCGCAACAGCTGCTACGGCCCGGAGAAGCGCTGCGTCGCCTGCAACCCCGACACGATGGAGGGCTGCGCCGACGGCGAGGAGTGCACCGAGTTCGGCTACTGCGTGCCGGCTGGCGCGGTGTGTCCGGTGGACGACAACGGTGAGCAGACGACCCCGTGCAACGACGATCCCGACTGCGCTGCCTGCGATCCGCTGCATCAGATCTGCAGCGCCGGTGCCTGCGTGGCTTGCCGGAACGACGCCACCGAGGCGTGCCAGACCACCGAGCAGTGCATCGACAACGAGTGCGTCGCCAAGTGTCCCTCCGAGTGCGAGGCCGACGCGGACTGTGCGGCGTGTGGCGTCGACACGCAGCAGCCCGCGACCGCGTGCTTCCGCCACCGCTGCGCCGAGTGCTCGGACACCCAGCCGTGTCCGGCCGGCGAGACCTGCTCGGACGAGGGCGTGTGCACGCCGGTCTGTGGTCTGCCGGGCATGGTCGTCGGCACCTGTGATCTCGATGCCCAGTGCGCCGGTTGCCAGGGCGACAACGACAACTGCAACACCCCGATCAACGGTGGCCACGGCGTGTGCGGCCCGTCGGCGAGCGGGTGCTCGGATCTCGGCAACGGCGTGGTCGTGCTGCCCGAGCCCTTCGACCAGGTGACCAATACCTGCTCGGACGACGGCGACTGTGCCGGCGTCGGGATCGAGTACAACGTCGGCCTCCTGCTGCGTGACTTGACCGGCATCGAGGGCATCGGGGACGCGAACATCAACTACCCGATGAACGCGTGCGCTGCGGTCACGGTCGGCGTCGGCGACAAAAGCATCAGCTGCGGTGTGTGCGTCCCCTGCAAGGAGGACGACGACTGCATGGACATCGACATCGACCAGGTGGCCGACGACGCGTTCGGGGCCCTCGGTGCGGTCGCGGCCGCGCTGCTGCTCGATCAGCTCTTCGGCCCCGAGGACCACCTCATCCACATGTTCTGCCAGCCGGTCGCGGGCGACTACGGCGTGTGCGTGCCGTGTCCGACGCTCGTCAACGACTGCGTCGGCGGTGGCGGAGGTGGCAGCGGGACGTGCGACCACGACGTGTGCACCGAGGGCACGGCGCTCGATCCGAGCTGCGGCACGTGTGCGGCGGCCGTGTGCGACGTCGATGGCTTCTGCTGCAACAACGAGTGGGACGCGACCTGCGTCGGCGCGGTCGAGGACCTCTGCGCCGGTGGCTGCGACGGTGGTGGCGGTGGCGGCACCTGCCACGACCAGTGCGAGGTCGGCGAGGCGATGGACTCGAGCTGCAACAGCTGTGTCTCGGCGATCTGCGCCGACGACCCGTTCTGCTGCCAGACCTCGTGGGACGACGTGTGCGTCGGCCACGTCGCCGACACCTGCAACGGGGAGTGCTCGGGCGGGGGCTGCGCCCACGACGAGTGCAGCCAGGGCGGTCCCCTCGACGAGGCCTGCTCCGACTGCGCGACCACGGTCTGCGGCGCGGATGCCTTCTGCTGCAGCACGGACTGGGACGCGACGTGCGTCAGCGAGGCCGAGGAGCTGTGCGGGATCTGTGGCGCGGGCGGGGGGTGTGCCCACGACGAGTGCCAGGCCGGCGGTCCGCTCGATGCGGCGTGCTCGGACTGCGCGGCCGCCATCTGTGACGCGGACGCGTTCTGCTGCGACAGCATGTGGGACGAGGCCTGCGTCAACGCGGCCGACGCCGCGCCCGAGTGCCCGAACTGCTTCTGACCCCGGCGGGCGCCGGCGGGCACGGAGGAGCGCGACCCCGTCGGGGTCTCGCTCCTAGACCGCGGGCCATTGGCCGCGGAAGACGAGCCGAGCGGGGCCGCGCATCTGCACGCCGCGGCGCGGATCGGCCGGCACCGTGATCCACAGGTCGCCGCCGGGGAGGCGGACGCGGGTCGGTCGCTCGGCGTCGAGGCGGCCCTGGGCGACCGCCGCTGCCACGGTCGCGCAGGCCCCGGTGCCGCAGGCGGCCGTGATGCCGCAGCCGCGCTCCCAGACCCAGAGCGTCACGACATCGCCGTCGATGCGGGCGAACTCGACGTTCGTCCCCTCGGGGAAGGTCGGATCGCGCTCGAGGCCCGGGCCGAGCCGGCGCGCGAGGGCCTCGGGGTCGCCCGCGACGAAGGCGATCGCATGGGGGTTCCCCATCGACACCTGGGCGAGGCCGTGGCCATCGGCCGCGGCCGGCTCCACCGCCGGCCCGGAGTGCGCGGGGCCCATGTCGACATCCACCTCGGCCGGGTTCCCCGTGGTCACCGTGCAGCGGCGCGGCCCCGCGTCGGTGTCGACGACGAACGTGCGCGGGGCCCCGCCCTCGGCGAGCCAGAGGGCCACGCAGCGCAGGCCGTTGCCGCACATCTGTGGCCGGGATCCGTCGGCGTTGAGGACCCGCATGGTGGCGATCGAGCCGGGCAGCGTCGGGCGGCCGACCAGGAGCAGGCCATCCCCACCGACGCCGGTCCGGCGATCGCACAGCGCGGCCGCGCGGGGCTGGAGCGACGCGACGTGCTCCCCGAGGTCGTCGGCGCGCGCGTCGACGATCAGGAAATCGTTGCCGAGGCCCTCGGCCTTCACGAAGGCGAAGGCGTCGGCCGCCGTGCTCACGGCGTCGGGGCTTCCTCGGCGGGGGCGTCGGGGTCGGCACCCACTGCCGCCGGCTCGGGCGACTCGGCCGGGACCTCCTCGTCGGCGGTTACCGGGGCCGGGACGCCGCCGGGGGTCGGCAGGGGCAGGGGATTGGGCCCGACCCGCTCGTAGTTGACCTCTTCGTCACCGGCGGCGAGCTGTTCTTCGCCCGCGAGCTTCTCGCTCTCGGCCTTCAGTCGATCCGAGCCACTGTGGGCCCCCGCGTAGGCGAGGTAGACCGCGCAGACCATGAACCCGATGGCGAGTCCCTGGGTGAGCCGGGCCAGGAAGTCGGCGCCACCCGAGCCCCCGAAGACGCTCTGGCTCGCGCCGCCGCCCAGCGCCGTCCCGAGGCCACCGCCGCGGCCCGCCTGGAGCAGGACGACGAGGATGAGCACGACGGTGATGAGCGTGTAGATGATCTGAACGAAGAGCGTCATGGCGTATGGCTCGGCGCTGAGGCGGTGGCGCGGACGATGGCGAGGAGCGAGGGGGCTTCGAGGGAGGCGCCCCCGACGAGGAAGCCGTCGATGTCCCCGGCGGCGACGAGTGCCCCGGCGTTGTCGGGCTTCACGCTACCACCATAGAGAATCGATCTGTCGGCACCGGCCCCGGGCCAGCGCTCGGCGAGCCAGCCGCGGATGCACCGGTGCATCGAGGCCGCCTGCTCGGGGGTCGCGGTGCGCCCCGTGCCGATCGCCCAGACCGGCTCGTACGCGAGGATCAGCCGCGACGTCACGAGTTCGAGGGGTAGATCCGAGAGTGCCGCCGAAAGTTGCGAGATGACGACGCTTTCGTGACTGCCCGCGTCGCGCGCCTCGAGCCGCTCGCCGACGCAGAGGATCGCGTGGAGACCCGCGCCGAGGGTGGCGTGCAGCTTGCGCCGCACCAGTGCATCGGTGTCGCCGAAGTCCGCGCGGCGCTCGGAGTGACCGACAATCGATCCGGCACACCCGGCCTGGGCGATCATCGCCGGCCCGACCTCGCCCGTGTGCGCCCCGACGTCCTGGGCTGCGACGTCCTGGGCGAACAGCCACAGGTCGCTGATCGGGCGGCATGCGGTGCGGGCCGCGGCGATCGACAGGTACGGCGGCGCGATGCCGACGTGGACCCGGTGCCCGCCCCCGTTGGCCCCGTTGGCCCCGTTGGCCGCGGGGATGCCGTCCGCGATCGCCCGAGCGGTGGTCAGCGCCGCCTCGGGGAGGTGGTTCTGCTTCCAGTTGCCGACGACCCACATCGCGCGCTGGGACATCACGCACCCTCCGGCATCAGGGCGGCGACGCCCGGCAAGGTCTGGCCCTCGAGGAACTCGAGGGACGCACCGCCGCCGGTCGACACGTGGCCGATGCGGTCGGCGACCCCAGCCTCGGTGATCGCCGCCACGCTGTCGCCCCCGCCGACCACGGTGAAGCCGCGGCACTCGGCCATCGCGCGGGCCACGGTCTTGGTGCCCTCGGCGAACGCCGGGTTCTCGAACAGGCCCATCGGGCCGTTCCACAGCACCATCTGGGCCCGGCCGATGATCGCCCCGATGCGCGACGCGGTGTCGGGGCCGATGTCGAGGGCCATGTCCTGCGGGTTCAGGCCGACCGCCGCGCCCATCGTGCGGGCGGTCTTCGCGTCCACGCCCGCGCCGACGCGGAGGTCGGTGGGCAGCACGACGTGGACGTCGCGGGCCGCCGCCTTCTGGAGGACCATGCGGCAGTCCGAGTAGCGATCGGCCTCCTGCAAGCTGCCGCCGAGATCGGCGCCGCCGGCCGCGAGGAAGGTGTTCGCCATCGCGCCGCCGACCACGAGCGTGTCGCCGGCCTTCAGGCGCTCGACGAGGGAGACGATGACGCCGAGCTTGTCGGAGACCTTCGCGCCGCCGACGATCGCCACGAACGGATGATCGGGCGCGTCGAGGAGGCGCGACAGGGCGCGCAGCTCGGCCAGCAGCAGATCACCGGCGCCACGGGCCCGCACGAGCCGCGGCAGCCCCACGACCGACGCATGCTCGCGGTGCGATGCCCCGAAGGCATCGTTCACGTACGCATCGCACAGTCCCGCGAGGGCCTGCGAGAACTTGGGGTCGTTCTTGGTCTCGCCGGGCTCGAAGCGGAGGTTCTGCAACAGCACGATCTGCCCGGGTCGCAGGTCGGCCACGAGCTTGATCGCCGCGTCTCCGACGACCTCCTCGGACGGCACGCGGACCTCGGTCTCCAGGAGCTCGGCGAGGCGCGCGCCCACGGGCTCCATCGCGTACTTCGCCTCGTAGCCGCCCTTGGGCCGGCCGAGGTGCGACGCGACGATGAGCTTCGCGCCGCGCTCGATGAGGTTGCGCAGCGTCGGCAAGGACGAGACGATCCGCGTGTCGTCGCGGACGACCCCACCTTCGCCGAGGGGTACGTTGAAGTCGACGCGCACGAACACGCGGCGGTTGTCGACGTCGAGATCGCAATGGCTGGGGATGGGTGCGAGCGCCATGGCGGCGCCATCTGTAGCCGAGCCTCGGCCGGGCGTCCATCGCACGCGGCGCGGCCCCTCGACTGCGGGTGGGGCAGCTACTGCGCGGGCAGGGAGTGGGCGAGATCGTCGCGGACGAGCTCGAGCAGCGCGCTGGACAGGGTGATGATCTGCTCGGGCGAATAGCCCTGGTGCCGCATCTGGCGAAAGAGCGATCGGGCCAGGATCTCCACGCCGCGGGAGTCGGGGCGTGCCTCGGGGGTGGTCTCGGGGCGGAGTTCCATCGGTGCTCCCCCGGCAGCAATGCACGTGCCGCGCCCCGGGCGCAGGGGTCGCATAGGGAGAATTGCCCATTGGTTGCGCCTGCCTAGGTGCCCGCACTCGAAGTGAATTCGAGCGGATACTGTGCACCTGTCTGCACGCGCGCGGTGCGAACCGGCTTGCGCGAAGCCGACCTGGCGCTGCGCAGTGCGGCCCCGGTGCCCCCGCGCGATCCGGCTCGTTCGCGCGGCCCTGGGCTCCGGTTCGCGCGATCCGGCTCGTTCGCGCGGCCCCGCGGTGCTGATAGACTTCGCCGGCCCCATCTCGTGTCGTTCCGTTCGATCCCACTCCTCGCCTCCGTGCTGATCCTCGCGGGCTGCCGGGGCTGGCAGGGCGACCAGTTCCTGCGGCACCGCTCGCCCGCGTCCCGGGCCGCCCGCGAGACGTCCTACGCCTTCGGTACCCCGGGGGAGCCCTGGCGTGCCGTGCGCAATGCCGAGCATGTCCAGGTCGCCTGGCTCCACCCCGAGCTCGGCGCGATGATCGAGCTGCACGCCCAGTGCGACGAGCAAGGGGACAGCAGCCTCGAGCAGTACACCGACCACCTGCGGATCGACTGGACCGACTGGACCATCGTCTCGCAGCAAGCCGAGCGGCTCGTCGGCCGCGCGGCCCTGCGGACGGTCGTCGACGCCCAACTCGACGGGGTTCCGCGGCGCAACGAGTTCCTCGTGGTCAAGCGCAGCGGCTGCCTCTTCGACCTGCGCTATTCAGCGCGGCCGGACTCGTTCGACGCCGGCCGTGCCGCCTTCGTGCGGGTGGTCGAGGGCTTCCGGTTCCCCCTGGGGGCGGCCGGATGAAGCCGATCGCCCGCCTCGGCCAGATCGTCATCGGTGGCCTCGAGTGGCTGGGCGGTCTGGCCGGCCTGGCGTTCACCCTCCTCCGGGTCGGCCCCCGACGGCCGTTCGGCATCGACGACATCGCCGCCCAGATGGTCTACCTCGGGGTCCGGTCGCTGCCGATCGCCCTGTTCATGTCCCTGTTCATCGGGATGATCCTCGCGGTCCAGTTCGGCTCGGCGCTGCGCGACTTCGGCGCGACGATGGCCCTCGGGGACGCGAGCTCCCTTGCCCTGGTCCGCGAGCTGGTCCCGACGCTACTCGCGCTCACGGTCGGCTCGAAGATGGCCGCCGGCATCTCGGCCGAGCTCGGCTCGATGAAGGTCACCGAGCAGATCGACGCCGTCGCTGCCCTGGGGGCTGACCCGATCAAGAAGCTCGTCTGGCCGCGCGTGGTCGCGGCGACCTGCTCGCAGCCGCTGCTCGTCGTGCTGGGCAACGTGATCGCCCTGCTCGGCGGCATGCTGATCGGCGAGTGGGTCTACGGCGTCCCCGCCGGCTACTTCTACGAGACGTACATCGAGGAACTCTCGCCCAACGACTACATCCAGAGCCTCACCAAGGGCACGGTGTTCGGTTTCCTGGTCGGCATGATCGGCTGCTACCAGGGCTTCAGCACCAAGTTCGGCACCGAGGCCGTCGGGATGTCCACGACCGAGACCGTCGTCGCGATCTCGATCTGGATCATCATCGCCGACTTCTTCATCACGATGATGTTCTTCTGATGGCCGAGCCACTCCCACCGTCGCCGGTCGTGGTCGAGTTCGTCGGCGTGAGCAAGGCCTTCGGCGAGAACATCGTCTACGAGAACCTCGACCTCACGGTGATGCGCGGCGAGACGCTGACCATCATCGGCGGCAGCGGCCAGGGCAAGAGCGTGTGCCTCAAGCTGATGATCGGGCTGCTCCGGGCCGACGCCGGCGTCGTCCGCGTCGGCGGCCAGGACCTCTCGAGCCTGGACGCCGCCGGGCTCAGTCACGTGCGACGACGGGTCGCATACGTGTTCCAGGGCGGGGCCCTGTTCGACTCCATGAACGTGCTGGACAACATCGGCTACGCCCTGCGCGAACACACCAAGATGGACGACGCGGCGATCCTCGAGCGTGCGCGCGTGTGCCTCGAGATGGTCGCCATGCCCACGGACATGCTGACGATGATGCCCGCCAACCTGTCGGGCGGGCAGCGCAAGCGAGTCGCGCTGGCGCGCTCGATCGCGATCGAGCCCGAGGTTATCCTGTACGACGAACCCACCACCGGCCTCGACCCGCGCAACATCACCCGCATCGGCGACATGATCATGAAGCTGCAACGGGAGCTGAAGGTGACCAGCGTGGTCGTGACCCACGACATGCCGACCGCACGGAAGGTCTCGAACCGGGTCGCGATGCTCTACGAGCGGCGCTTCCCGTTTGTCGGCACCGTCGACGACATCTGGAACAGCTCGCAGCCGGAGGTGCGCGACTTCGTCCACGGCACGCTGCGCCGCGTGGGCGGGCCCGCGGGCGCCGGCACGGAGGCCCACCATGGCGCGTAGGAACGAAGCCCGCACCCGCCTGGTCGTCGGCCTGTTCGTGCTCGCGATGGGCGTCCTGCTCTTCATCTCGCTCTTCATCATCGGACAGAGCGAGGGGACCTGGGAGAGCAAGACCAAGATCACCACCGACTTCCGCACGATCACCGGTCTGCGCCGCGGTAGCCCCGTGCAGCTCGCTGGCGTCGAGGTCGGGCGCGTGCAGTCGATCGACTTCGTCAACCGCAAGTACCTGTGCGATCCCCTGACGGAGGACGTCGGCCGCTACGGTGCCGGCCGCACCGACAACTGCGACGAATTCCTGTTCTGCGCCCCGACGGGCATCTGCGCCGAGCTCGAGCCCTACGCCGCCAAGGGCCTCCACGCGCCGTGCTTGTCGTCCGAGGACTGCGGCGACGACGAGGTCTGCGTCACCGCCGAGTTCCGCCGCAAGGCCAAGCGCGTCAGCTGGTCGGGCACCGACGGCGTCTGCGCCCGCTACATCACCGAGCACCGTCGCGTGCAGGTGACGATGAACGTGTTCGCCGACAAACTCGAGCTCATCCGCAGCGACTCGCGGGCGACGGTCGCCAGCAACGGCGTGCTCGGCGATCAGCTCATCAACATCACGCCGGGCATGCGCGAGCCGCTTGGGCCCGACCGTCGCATCCAGTCGACGCCGTCGCTCATCGAGGACATCGAGCTGTTCCGCGAGCGCTTCACCGGCCTCACGGACAAGGTCGACTCGAGCTTGTCGGGCATCTCGACGCTCTTCTCCGAGCTCAACGACGAGCGCACCATCGGCGCGGTCAAGGGCATCGTCGAGAACGTCAACGAGATCAGCAAGCAGGTCGCCGAGGGGCAGGGGCTCGTCGGCGCGCTGTTCAACGACCCGAACTTCAAGGAGGACGTCGGCGTCACCCTGCGCAAGGTCCGGGACACCGCCGCGGGCCTCGACTCGTTCGTGACCCGGGCCAACTCGACGCTCAAGAAGGTCGAGGAGAACGTCCAGCCGCTGGTCGACGACGGCCGCAAGGTCGCGCAGGACGTCCGCGAGTTGCTCGAGGATCTCGAGGATCCCAAGAACAAGAGCCTGGTCGCCAAGCTGCTGCGCGACGACTCCGGCGAGATGACGAAGGACCTCGAGAAGATCCTCGACGACGTCGAGAAGATCACCGGCAAGGTGGCGCTCATCGCCGCGAAGATCGAGCGTGGCGAGGGCACGGTCGGCAAGCTCATCAGCGACAGCAAGGTCCACGACGACCTGGTGAAGCTGTTCGATGACCTCGAGCGCAACGAGACCCTGAAGGCCCTGGTACGCGGTGCGATGGACGCCGACGACGCGAAGCGCGATCCAGCCAAGCCCGCGAAGGTCGAAGGGCGCTGAGGCTGGTCGGCGTCAGGACGCCGCGGCCAGCTCGATCTCGGCGACGAAGTCCCGGAGTCGGCGGGTGATCTCGGGCCCGTACTCGGCCGGGAGCGCGTGGCTTCCTTCGTCGATGACCTGCCACTGCGCGCCGGGGATCGCGAAGGCGATGCGCCGCAGGGTGTCGACCGGCACGAAGCGGTCGAGCGCGCCGGCGATCACCAGCGACGGCACGTGGATCCGCGGCAGGAGATCCTCGCCGCAGTGCCGCGTCGCCTCGCCGAGCATGTCGACGAACAGCTGGGGGTTCATCGCCGCCATCTGGCCGAGGTAGAACTCCAGATCCCCGAGCTCGATCCGCATCGGGTTGAGCTGCGTGTGCAGGCCGATGAGTGGAAGCCAGCGAGAGGGCAGCACGCGACGCCACAGCCGCAGCGTGAGGTCCGAGGCGTGGCGCGTCGCGGCCTGCACGAACGGCAGCAGGTGCACGAACAGATCCGTGCCCTGGAATTGGCCGAGCGCGCGCCCGGCCGGCCCAGCGATCGACACGAGGCCGGTGACGCGCGGGCGATGGCGTCGGTACACCTCGAGGGCGACCTGGAAGCCCATCGAGAAGCCGACACACGTCGCGCGCTCGACCTCGAGGGCGTCGAGGACGGCGACCGCGTCGTCGGCGAGCTCGGGCATCGAGAGCCGCCACGGACGCGGCGGCTCGGGGCTGCGTCCATGGCCGCGATAGTGCGTCTGCACCACGCAGAGGTCCTCGGCGAGGGCCGGGGCGAGCCTGCGGAAGGCCCAACCACTGCAGCCGATGCCATCGAGGATGAGGAGCGTCGGTGCACCCGGGCGGCCGAGGCGTCGACCCCAGAGCGCGGCGCCGTCGGGCCGCTCGACCATACACTCGAACTCGGCGGGCGGATTCCGCTCGAGACCCGCCCGATCGGCGGGCACGTCGGCCGCCAGATCAGCCGGCGGTGCGGACGCCGAGTCGGTCGTGCTCACTCGTCGCGACCGCGCTCGTCATCCGGCGCGTCGTCGGCGAGTTCGTTCACGCTGGGGTACTTCATGATGTCCTTGCGCGCGATCTTCCACGCCTTCTGGACGATCCAGGACAGCGACCGGTCTTGGCGCGCAGCCTCCTCCTGGATCTCCTTGAGCATCTGTTCCGGGAAGTAGAGGCTCTGCTTGCGCTTGTCGGAGCTTGCCATGGGTCGGACGCAACCTTCGCGGTGCAAAAGGACGCCCTGAGGGTAGGATACGGTGCGAAATCTTGTCAACTCGGCGTGGGATTTTTCGTGCCGCAGCGCCCGGTGTCGGCCGCGAGCGATCGCCTCGTCGCGACCTCCGCTTCGGGCGGGATCGCACGAACGCGCACCTCGGAGGAGCCCGACGCCACCGCGTGACCTCGTCTCGATCCGCCACGGAACATCGTGTGCCCCCGGAAATTCCCCCGACCTCACCCCTGCGGAGGATTCCCCAAACGCCGCGACGCCAATCGCCCGAATCCAGTTGTCGAGCGCACCCATCGATCCTATCTTTCGCGGTCCGTTCGCACCGGCACCTCGGCCGGCGCGACAACGCCGCGAAAGAAAGCCCATGGCGCTGAACAAGTCGCAGATCGAAGACTTCCGGCTGCTCCTCCAAGAGAAGCGAAATCGCCTCCTCCACGAGGCCAAGCGCACGTTGGACAACGACATGGTGATCGACTCCGACGAGCGGATGGACGAGGTCGACCAGGCCTCCTCGGAGTACATGCAGGCCTTCTCGTTCCGTCTGCGGGGCCGCGAGCGATTCCTGATGGACAAGATCGAGCACGCGTTGCTGAAGATCGACCAGGGGACCTTCGGCATCTGCGAGGAGTGCGACGAGCCGATCTCCCTCAAGCGGCTGCAGGCCCGTCCCGAGGCGCAGCTGTGCATCCAGTGCAAGGAAGCGCAGGAGAAGGAAGAAGCCGTCTACGCCGAGGAGTAGCTCGGCCCGCGCTCACGCGTGTGCGACGAGGTCGCGCAGGCGGGCGATCTGGTCGGGCCGACCGATTGCGATCAGCGTCTGGCCCGCGGCGAGTCGCAGTTCGGACGGGGGCACGTAGCTGACGCCCCCGTCCTGCGAGCGCACCGCGAGGATGAGGACGCCCGCGGCTTCGCGCAGATTGGCCTCGCGCAGCGTCTTGCCGACGAGCGGCGCGCCCGTGCCGACGTTGGCCTCCTCGATCCGCAGCCGGGCCTCCTTGTCGCGGAGCATCTCGTCGAGGAACCGCACGACGTGTGGGCGCAGTAGCTCGGACGCGATGCGCATGCCGCCGATGAAGTTGGGGGCGACCACCGAGTCGGCACCGGCCCGCCGCAGCTTCTCCGCTGCGGTGGGCGACACTGCCTTCACGACGATGCGCAGCCGCGGGTTCGACTGACGGGCGCTGACGACGACGAACATGTTGGTCTTGTCGTCGTCGAGCGTGGCGACGACGCCCTTGGCGCGGTGGATGCCTGCGCGCTCGAGGATCTCATCCTCCGTCGCATCGCCGACCACCGTGAGGATGTCGCGGGCGCGCAGCTCGTCGAGCAGCGCGGCGTTGGCGTCGATGGCGACGACCGACTCGCCCACCGCGACGAGCTCGTTGACGACATGGATGCCGGTGCGGCCCACGCCGCAGACGATGTAGTGGTTCGAGATGTCGTGCATGCGTTTCTCCAGCCGTCGCCAGCGGCGGATGTCGGCGAAGTCGGCCTCGACGAAGAAGCTCGTGATCGTCGAGACCACGTAGAGATCCGCTGCGACGCCGAACACCAGCAGCAGCTGGGTCCACTCGCGGCCGCCACCGATGATCGAGAAGTCGAGGATCTCGCCGAAGCCGACGGTGGTGATCGTGATCACCGTCATGTAGACGCAGTCGTCGAAGCTCCACACGCCAGGGCGCTGGACGTAGCCGATGTACCAGTAGCCGACCGCACCCACGGTGACGACGAGCACCAGGATCGCGAGCGCCCAGAACACCCGCCGACGCGCGGCCGCATAGGCGTCGAACGGCGAGCTGCGGGATTCGGGGAGGTTGGCCACGCGAGCGCCCGGCGAGCGCGGGTGCATGATAGCGCCGCGGCGGGGGCCTGACAGGGGGCCGGGCGCGGGCGTTGCTCCCGTGGCCGGGGTGCGCTACATCGCGAGCTGCCGTGTCTCCCGTCCTGTTCACCGTCCCGGGCGTGGCGTGGGAAGTCTCGGCGTACGGCTTCTTCCTCGGGCTGGCGCTCGTGACCGGGTGGCTGCTCGCCCTGACGCTCGCCGCCAAGGATCGACTCCCGGCGGATCGGCTCGGCACCAGCTACGTGATCGCGCTCGGCCTCGCGATGCTCGGGGCGCGCGCGGCCTGGCTGTTCGCGCACCCCGAGGGGTGGACGGGGTTCGGCTCGCTGGTGACGCTGTCGCAGGGCGGGCTGAGTCCCGGGGCCGGCCTCGTGGTCGCGATCGTGGTGTCGATCGTGCAGACGAGCCGCATGAAGCTGCCGGCGTTGCTGTGGTTCGATGCGGTCGCGCCGGCGCTCGCGCTCGGCGTCGGGCTCGAGCGCATCGGGGCGCTGTTCGGCGGCATCGGCTTCGGTCGTTACGCGCCGGACTTCGCGCTGGCGATGCGGTTCCCGATGGGGTCGCCGGCGTACGAGGCCCACCGCCGCGGGCTCGCGCAGCTCATGCCGACGGGGTCGATGGAATCGCTGCCGGTGTACCCGACGCAGATCCTCGCGGCGCTGCTGGCCCTGGCCGGCTTCGCGTTGGCGATGCGGCTGCGCGCACGTCGACGCTTCGTCGGCGAGGTGTCGCTCGCGACGATGGCGTGGCTCCTCGCGGCCCGGGCGTTCGTCGAGGAGCCGCTGCGGGCGGACCGGTCCGAGGCGACGCTCGGGCCGCTGTCGCCGTGGCAAGCGGTCGCGGTGATCCTCGTCGTCGCGCTGCTCGGCATGTGGCGCTCGCGGCGGGCCAAGGCGCTCGCGAATCCGAAGGCGCCGCGACCGTGGGAGGGGGGACCGTGGAGTCCGACCGCGCCGAAGTGACGCCCGCGGCCGTCCCCGTGGTGCTCCTGCACGGCGCGCTGCGATCGTCGTGGGGCCTGCTGCCCACCGCGGTGTTCCTGCGTCGGCAGGGGCTGCGGGTCCGCGGCTTCGACTACCCGACGCGACGCGGGACGCTCGAACACCATGCCCGCCGGCTCGAGGAGTTCCTGCGCGCGTGGCTCGGCGACGCGCCGCCGGTCCTCGGGTTCGTGACGCACAGCATGGGCGCGTTGGTCGTGCGGGCGTACCTCGCTGCGCACGCCGACCCGCGGACGCGGCACCGCGTCGTGATGTTGTCGCCGCCGAACCAGGGATCGGCCCTCGCGGCGCGCCAGCGCGACGGCGTGCTGTTCCGGTGGGTCTACGGCGACGCGGCGCGGGAGCTCGTGCCCGAGCGGGCGCGGGCGTTGCCGCCGGCGCCCGACAACGCGGATGTCCTCGTGCTCGCGGGGGGCCGCGGCGATCCGCGGGGCTACAACCCGCTGCTCGACGGCGACGACGATGGGGTCGTCGCGGTCGGCGAGATGGGCATGCCCGGCGTCGAGCCGGTCATGGTCGGGGGCGTGCACGGCATGATGCAGTGGCGGCCGGCGGTGCTGAGTCGGGCGGCGGCGTTCATCCGCGCTGGCGAGTAGCGGCGCCGCGGACGCCGGCGGTTGGTCGGTTCGGGGCCGACGGGCCCCACTCCGGCGGATCGATGTTCGAGCGGTGGTGGAATGGTTCGTGCGGTTGACCCATGTGTGACGGTTGCGTGGCGCCCTCGTCTCGCGGTGTGGGCGACGCGCCTCGCTGGTTTCGGGCGTGTTGGCTGCGTCGCGGCGGGCTTCCTCAAGACCTTCGTTGAAAGTGAACCAGAACATGAAGCACTCCAACCTGATCTCCGCGTTGCCGATGCTCTGCGCCTCGGTCCTCCTGTTCGGCTGCCCGGGCAGCGACGAGGAGACCAACAACACGAACGCCGACTCGACGACGGATGACTCGGACTCGGACTCCGAGTCGGAATCGGAGTCGGTCACCGTCACGGTGAGCGCCACGAACCCGATGACGGACACGGATCCGACGACGGACACGGATCCGACCACCGCCACGGATCCGACGACGGACACCGATCCGACGACCGACACGGATCCCACCGATCCGGACTCGAGCAGCACGGACCCGGGCACCACCACGGACGAGGGCACGACCACGGATCCGGGGACGACCACCGACGCGAGCACGAGCACGGACCCGGGGACGAGCGGGACGGACAGCGGCACGACCGGGACCGACGGCGGCACGACCGGCGGTAACCCGGGGGTCGAGCAGTGCGTCGACGTCGAGGCGGACATGAACTGCACGGACGCCGACAACGCCAGCTGCATCTGCCAGGCTTGCGAGGACGACGACGTGTGCAACCTCGACGAGGACTGCGTCTGTGCGGACTGCGGCGCCGATGCGTTCTGCTCCGGAAGCTGTAACGCGGACGGCATCTGCGACCCGTACAACGAGGGGTGTGCGTGCGCAGACTGCTTCGGCCACGTGTTGTGTGGCCCGCCGCCGGTGTGCGGCGATGGCGTGGCTGGGCCCGGTGAGGCATGCGACGGTGCCGACCTCGGCGGGGCGACCTGCGTCGACCTCGGCTTCGACGCCGGCGAGCTCGCGTGCGCCGACGACTGCACCTGGCCCTGACCCGATTTGGTGGACACCCAAGAAGAGGGGACAATGCCAAGGAGAGTCGAGGTCGAGGTGCCCAAACCCAAGAAGCGGAAGCGCCGGTCGTTCACGGCGGAGTACAAGGCTGAGGTC
>JBIJCC010000042.1:0-79181 GCA_044344875.1 Nannocystaceae bacterium | reverse complement strand
CGACGCGCGCAGGACGTAGAGTCTTGGTTGAGGATGGCTTGGGCAAGGTGAGGCGATCGTTCTCCGCCACTCGGCACTGAGATATCGAGAACTGACTGTCTCACACTACGTTGGCACAGAGGGCCCGTCACCGGGCTCGGCGCGCTGGACATCGCCACATGCGGCTGGGCGTCTCCCAGGTGGACAACTGGAAGCAGGCGCAGAAGAACCAATGGGTAATCAAGGCGAAGCAGCTCGAGCAGGACGAGAGCATGACCGCCCACCGTGAGCAGCCCCACGTGAGCCGGGAGCAGATCGAGGTGCTTGAGCCGAAGCTGTCCGCCATCGAGGAGAAGGCCGACAAGGCGCTGAGGTCGTCTCCGAGGGTCGAGGACGTGCCGATAGAGATCAAGGTGCCGTCGCGTCGCTGAACTACCACCAGTCGGTGAAGTCAGTGATCGGCTTCCCTCCGAACCCCAAGGAAACCTCCAGCGAGTAGATCTCCTGCGACATGTCATGCGCGTCGAGGGCCATCTCAGCGTGGAGCGTGTCGCGCTGAAGTACATCGTCCCAGTCTCGGGCCCAGAACTCCCGCTCGTAGAGGCTCTCCAGGTCGAGCTGCACCTTGCCAAGCTCAAGCTCGACGGGCTTGTCGAACTCGCCGTAGCGCGCGCGGGTGTTCTTCCGCTGTTCGATCTCGGTGAGCCGCTCCGCCATGACTCGGATTTCCCCACTCAGTCGCTCGACTGCGTAGCCGGATTTGATGGTCGCCGCCTCCAGTTCCTTGTAGACCTTGTTGAGGTCGTGCCCGTGTGCGGGCGTGTCGACCGCGCTAATCTTGGCGCCCTGCCCCTCCGACTTCAGCGGGGCCAACCAGGCCTTGCCACGAACGAAGCCGTAGGCGTCCTGGATCATCTCCTTCAACGCAAGTTCGTATGCGTGACGTTGAAGGAAGACGATGGGAAAGGCCACCACTCCCAGAGGCTCGCCTCCGCCTGAGCGGACGTTCCCGATAGTTCGACGCGCGGCGAGCAAATAGGAAAGCGATAGAACAGGATTGCCCATCTTGCCGCCGATGCGCACCGTGGGCTGTTCGCCTGCACGACTGGTACGGTCGCCCCACGGCAGGATCGCCTTGTAGATTTCGGGAAGATCATCGTTCGCCATCGGCCCATGGTTCCCCACGCATGGCATCTCCACAAGGGCCGGCATGTTAGGTGCTGAGACTTGCCTCGAAAGAGCGTTACTGGCCGAGAGACCCGAGACGACGAAAGGTCGCCATCGCATTCACGTCGAACTCGGTGCCGGGTAGCGGTGTCCACTGCCGCAGCGGTAGGTCGAGCACCCAATCGGGGACCTCGGCGGGCGTGCCCCCCGTCGAGCCTTCGGGCGATCCGCTCGCGCGAGCCCGCCGAAGTGGCTCACGCCGGCGTGGGCACCACGTCCGCGAACACGAACCCATCCCGCTCCACCACCTCGCCGCGCTCGACCGCGATCGCCTCGCCGAGCATCGGCCCCGCGACGACGCAGGTGTGGAACTCGCCGTGCTCGCCGCACGGATCCACGCCGTCGGGCAGCGCGTCGATCAACGCCGTGTCGAACCACCGCCCCGCGAGGTCCCTCGACACACGCCGCGGATCGACGCACGTCAGGATCGCCCGCAAACCCCCGGCGATCATCTCCCGCGCGAGCGCCCCCGTGTCGCGCCCCCACAGCGGGAAGACGGCGCGCATGCCCACCGTCGCCAGGTTCGCCTCGCGGTAGGCCCGGATGTCGGCGAGGAACAGATCGCCGAACACCACGACCTCGATGCCCTGCTCGCGCGCCGCGACCATGGCCGCGCGCATCGCTGCGGCGTAGACCTCGTTCGAGCACGGTGACGGGATCGACACGGTCGTCAGCGGCAGGCCGACGGAGCTCGCCTGGCGCTCGAGGATCGCCTCGCGGACGCCGTGCATCGACACGCGGCCGAAGCTCGAGGTCACCGTGGTCAACAGGCCGACGATCTCGACCTCACCCTGCGCCCGCGCGACGTGGAGCGCCCAGGCACTGTCCTTGCCGCTGCTCCACGACAGCAATGCTCGGGGCGGTGCGTGCGTCGACATCGGCAACGGTTCCGGCCCACAGCATCGCACACCCGCGGGTTGCGGGTCCGACGAGGCCGGCCGTACGATCATGGCGGTGTCGTCCGAGCCCGATGACGCGGAGACGGTCGCGGGGAGCGACGCACCCGGCGACACGATCGCGATCGATCCTCCGTCCACCTTGGCGACGTCGGCCCGTCGGGCCCTCGACGCACGGCGGGCCCCGGAGCCCGATCCGACGCAGATCGGCCGATTCCGCATCGTCGCGCGCATCGGCGCCGGGGGCATGGGCGTGGTCTATGCGGCCCACGATGACGAGCTCGATCGCGACGTCGCGATCAAGCTGCTGCGCACCAACCTCGCCGCCGAGTTCTCGGGTCAGGTCGGACGCGAACGACTCATGCGCGAGGCCCAGGCGATCGCGCGGCTGTCCCACCCCAACATCGTCCACGTCTACGAGGTCGGCAACGACGGCGACCGCGTGTTCATGGCGATGGAGCTCATCCGCGGTGAGACCCTCCGCCTGTACTGCAAGGGCCGGCCGTGGCGCGAGATCGTCGAGGTGTTCCTCGGCGCCGGCGAGGGCCTCGCGGCCGCCCACGCCGAGTCGATCATCCACCGCGACTTCAAGCCCGACAATGTGATCGTCGACGAGCGCGGCCGCGCCCGGGTGGTCGACTTCGGGCTCGCGCGCGCACCGGCCCCGTCCGCGACCGCCGAGCTCGACGGTCCCGCGACCGAGGACCTCGGTCCCGCCGTACCCACGCCCACCACCGGCCGTCGGCCGCTGTCCGTCGATCTCACCGGCGCAGAGACCGTCCTCGGAACGCCGGCGTACATGGCCCCCGAGCAGCTCGCGAAGGCCGACCCCGACGCTCGCACCGATCAGTTCGCGTTCTGCGTGTCGCTGTTCGAGATGCTCTACGAGCGCCGGCCGTTCAAGGGCTCGACGTACACCGAGATCGCCCGCGCAGTGCTCACCGGCCTCGAGGTCGACACCGAGTCGGGGCCGCGACGGATCCCCCGCGCCGTCCGCCGCGTGCTCCTGCGCGGGCTCTCGCGCGCCGCCGAGGCCCGCTTCGCGACGATGTCCGAGCTGCTCGTCGCGCTGCGCCGCGCGAGCGCCCCGACGCAGCTCCGCGTCGTCGGCTATGCAGTGGCCGCGGCGGCTGCCGGCGCGGTCGTGGTGAAGCTGACCTCCGCGGCGCCGACCGAGTCCGCGGCGCCGACCGAGTCCGCGTCACCGCCCGTCGACGCCGCGCCGCAGCGCGAGGCGCCCGCGGATCCGTGGGCCGAGATCGTCGCGCGCACCGACCTCCCCGATCCCGTGCCAACGCCGCTGCCCGGTGATCCCACCGGCGTCAGCGTGCACCGGCTCGGCAACGGCCTCACGCTCTACGTCGCGCCGCGCCCGATGGAGCCGAAGGTCTCGGTCACCGTCGCGGTGCGGGCGGGCAGCGAGCAGGAGCGCGCGTGGGGCCCCGGCCTCGCCTTCATGGTGATGAACGCGATCTATCGCGGCACCGAGCGCATCGGAGTCCGTGACGCGGCGCTCGAGCGCCCCGCCCTGCTCGCGCAGCACCGCCTGCTCGAGGCCCTGCCCGCGGTCGAAGACCCGGCGGCCCGCGAGGCGATCATCCTCGCGACCACCGCGGCCGAGCACATGGGCGCCGAACAGGGCCTGCCCTTCGATCTGACCGACGCCGCGAGCGCGCTGGGTGGCGATCTCAGCGGCTCGCGCACGGGCAGCGGCACGACGTACGCGCTCGAGGTGCCGGCGGTCCGCATCGAGGGCGGCCTCGCGCTCGTCGCCGAGGCGGTGCAGCACCCCGTGTTCCGTGGCGTCGTCGGCATCGTGCGCGACCAGCTCGATCTCTACACCTCGCTGACATCGAACGATCTCGCCTGGCAGGTCGTGCAGCGCGAGCTCGCGGCGGCGACCGGCCTGCGCGAGGACTTCGAGTCCGCGGGCAGGTACATGCGGACGCTGCCCTTCGCCGACGCGAAGGCTCTGCACGCGACGTACTACCGGCCGAACAACACCGCGGTCGTCATGGTCGGCGACGTCACGCCCGAGCGGGCGATCGCGCTGTGCGAGCAGTACTTCGGCGCGTGGGAGCCCGCCGCGATCCCGAGCCGCGTGCCCCTCGACGCCCCGTTGACCGGCGGCGTCGTGCGACGCGAGATCGAGGACGGCGGCGCGCCTGCGGTGTTCGTGTCGTGGCCGCTGCCGCCGACCGACTCACTGGACTACCCGGCGTTCGTCGCCCTCGCCGACGCGCTCAACCGCCAGGACGGCCTCGGCTCGGCGCTGCGCGAGCGGACCGGCGGCGCGAGCTGGGACCTCACCGCGTACCGCAGCCTCGACCTGCGCGCGACGGCCCGGCCCGACCAGAGCCTGGTCGAGGTCGAGTTCGAGATCGATCTGGCGCTGCGGGCGATCGCCGAAGACACGCTGCCCGACGCCGCGTGGGAGCCCGCGCTCGCCCGCGCCGAGCTCGCGCGACTACGGTGGGCCCGGGACCCGAAGAACCTCACCGAGCAGATCGCGGCGTCGTTCATCGATCGGCGCCCGTGGTCCGCGAAGGTGGCCGAGCTCTCCGCGACGCCGACACGCGCCGAGCTGGTCGGCGCCGCCCGACTCCTGCTGGGCCGCAGCCACGTCGTCGTGCACCGCCGGCCGGGCAAGACCTGGGTGCTCCTGCGCTTCGAGCTCCCCGGCGTCCGTCCGCCCGAGCGCTACGGCGGCCAGTCGAGCTTCGCCCGCAGCATCCTCGACGCGCCGGTCGCCCCGCCCGAGCCGCAGTTCCTGGTCGCCGGTAGCCACTACACCGTGCGCCCCCGCGGCGCTGCGCGCTTCATCGCCGCCGAGCAACCCGGCCCGCTCGCCGTCGCGTCGTGGGTCTATCCCTACGGCGTCGACGACGATCCGTTCGTCTGCGACGCGATCCGAGCCCGCATCTGGTCGGTGCGGATCGCGGGGATGGACTTCGATGCCTACTGCGCCAACGACTTCATCTGGGTCGACGTCGCAGCACCGGCGATCCGCTTCGAGCGCGACGCGGCGCTGGTGTTCGACTGGCTCGATCACGGCATCCCCAGCGACAGCGAGCTGGTCGGCCACATCGATCGCACCCTCGCCGACCGGGCGGCGCGCCGCGACAGCGCGGCCCATCGCAACCCCGCCTTCCACTCCTGGGCCCTGCGCGGGGACGCGGCGATCCAGGCCCACATGCCCAGCGACGCCGAGCTGCGCCGCGGCGGTCCGGATCGACTGCGCACCGCCCTCGAGCGCGTCGACGCCCGCGCGGCCGACGTGCTCTACGCCGGCCCCGGCGTCGAGCGCATCGCCCCCTCGGTCCCCGCCGCGCGGGGCAAGGCGGCGCCGGTGCGCACCGCGGCGAAGGTCCGCGCGCTGGCCCGCGACGGGAAGCTCCCCCGCGATCGGATCTATGTGCTCGACGATCCCGATCGCGAGGACATCGACGTGCGGGTCTCGCTGCCGTGGCCCGACCTCGATCCGCGGACGTCGCTCGCGGCACAGATCCACAGCACCGCGGTCGCGGAGCTGTCGGCCGACGGCCCGCCGTCGCTCGCGCTGCGCTGGGTCGCGACCCCGTGGTGGGCGACGCTCCACCCGCTGGCGTTCCAGGTCGAGTACTTCGGGCGGCCGCAGGACGCCGAGCTCGCGGTCGAGACGGGCATCGGCGTGCTGCGGGAGCAGGTGCCGGCGGGGCGGCTCGAGGCCGAGCGACGCCGGCTCGAGGCGACGTTCCGGGCCCACCGCACCGAGATGCGTCGAATCCCGGAGGAGGTCCGCCTCTGGGGCGGGCAGACCGATCCACGCGTCGCCGAGTGGCTCGCGCTCCCGAGCCTCGAGGCCGCGGACATGCAGCGGTTCTACGCGGCCCTCGCCGACCGGCACATCATCGTGTCGATCGTCGGCGACGCCCGGCGCCTCGATCTCGAGGCCCTGGGCCGCCACGGCGACGTCATGCGCGTCGACGAGGACGCCATCCGCGAGATCCTCCGCGACCCCGATAGCTCGGACTGAGTTCGTGGGTGAGACGCGCGTCTCGACTACAGGAACTTCAGCGCCGACATGGTCGACGGTCCGACGCCCGAAGTCGCGGCCACCTCGGCGAGGTCCTCGTACGGGCGGTTGTCGATGATCGCCCGAGCTCCGGTGCTGTAGATGCCGCCGGCGGTGAGCGTCTCGAACGTGGCGTGGTTCGCGACCTCGAGGGCGTCGGCGGCCTGACGACCGTCGAAGGCGACGCCGTCGAACGTCCCCGCGAGCGCCGAGATGTCGGCCCACATCGGCGAGTAGTTGCGCAGGGCCAGCAGCGTCGCCCTGCCGACATGCGGCGCGGCGGCGAGCTGCTCCATCGTCGCGAACGGGGCGTTGGCGACGAGGCTCTGCGCGGCGGTGCTCGACAGGCCCGCGTCGAGGTCGAGCTCCTCGACGAGCGCACCGTTGACGCCCCAGAGCACGGAGGCGTTCTCGACCGCGGTGAACTCGACGCCCTCGACGAGGGTACCCGACGGCGCCGGGTGATCGATCGCGTAGTCGCGCAGGTGAGCCATCGCCGACGCGCCGACGAACTTCACCAGCTCGAGCTCCTCGAGGGTGTCGAACGCGCGATCGTCATGGCTCGGGTAGATCCCGTCGGCGCCGTTGCGCGTGGCGATGATCCCCTGCGCCGCGCGACGCTCCAGGCCGACCTCGTGGTCGAGGAAGTCGACCGTGGTGTCGGCGTCGTTCACGAGGTCGAGGACCGCAGCGACCTCGACCGGCGAGACCTGCAGGCGATCGTCGGCGCCGTCGGTGGCGACGTCGGCACAGGCGGGGACGAACAGGGCGGTGACGGTGGCGATGACGAGGCTGCGCATGGCGTGTTCCGATGTAGGCAAGGTCGCTATTGAGCAAGGGGTGGACCAGTGTCCTACCGGGCCAAATCATTGTTTTTATTGAACCAAAGACGAGATCTTGAATTGCGTTTCTGCAACTTTCGTTGCAACATATCGACGATCGTGGACTTCGACGACGAAGCTCAGGAGCTGCACGACGCCGATGTCGAGTCGCTCGAGCGCCGCCTCACCGAGCTGGCACTGCGCCGCACCGGCACGCGCCACGGCGCGATCTTCCTCTGGGACGAGGGCGAGCGGGCGCTGTGCCTCGACTTCCACATCGTCGACGGCGTCATCCTGACGCTGCCGGGCGCGCGCGTGCGTCGGCCCCCGCCGGGTCAGCCGATCGGCATCGCGTTGTCCGCCTTCGAGCGCAACGCGCCCTACCTGTGCACGGATACCAGCGTCGATCCGAACTACGCCCACTGGTTCCTCGAGGTCGGATCGATCGCGGCCGTGCCGATCCCGTGGCAGGACCGGGCGATCGGTGTCCTCACCGTGTCGGCGGATCGCCGCGGCGCGCTGCGGGACGAGCACCTCGCCGGCCTCGCCGAGCTCGCCGCGACGGCGGCCCGGTTCCTGCGCCGCGCGCAGCAGTATCGGGCCACCCGCACGAACCGCAATCGTCCCCACCTCATCAAGGGGCTGTCCCCGCGGTGGCTCGAGGTCGAGCGGCGCATCGAGCACGCGTCCCCCACCGACGTCCCCGTGCTCGTGCACGGCGAGAGCGGCACCGGCAAGGAGCTCGTCGCCCACGCCATCCACTTCAACAGCCGCCGCTCCGAGCACCCGTTCGTCACGGTCAACTGCGCCGCGATCCCCGAGAACCTGCTCGAGAGCGTGTTGTTCGGCCACGTCCGCGGCGCGTTCACGGGCGCGGCCGCGGACAAGATCGGTGAGTTCCAGAAGGCCCACCGCGGCACGCTCTTCCTCGACGAGCTCGGCGAGCTCCCGCTCTCGCTGCAGGCGAAGGTGCTCCGCGCCGTCGAGCAGGGCGAGGTGGCGCGACTCGGCAGCAATCGCGCCCCGGAGCGCATCGATGTCCGCCTGGTCTGCGCGACGAACCGCGACCTCGCCGCGATGGTCGAGGCCGGCACGTTCCGCGCCGACCTCTACTACCGCGTCGGCGTGCTCCCGCTCGAGCTGCCGCCGCTTCGTTCGTACCGCGAGCAGATCCCGGTGCTCGCGGCGGTCTTCCTGCAACAGGCCGCCGATCGCATGGGCAAGCCCGCGCCGCGGCTCTCGCCCGAGGCGCTGGCGCTGCTCCGCGCCCACGACTACCCCGGCAACGTCCGCGAGCTCCGCAACGCGATCGAGCACGCGGTCGTGATGGCGCGCGCGGAGGTCACCGCCGCCGACCTCCCCGAGGCGCTGCGATCGGGTCGGACTCGGCCGAGCCCGCGGGCGACCAAGTCGAAGCAGCCGACGCTCCGCGAGCTCCGCGAGGCCTGGCTGGCGCCGCTCGAGACCCGATACCTCACCGAGCTGCTGCAGCGCTGCGACGGCAACGTCGCCCTCGCGGCCAAGCGCGCCGGGGTGAACAACGTCACGTTGTATCGACTGCTGCGCAAGCGCGGGCTCAAGGTCCGGCGTACGATCGGCACCGACACCTGATCCGTTGGGCACTGCGTGCCCGTGTTGGGCGAGGCCCCCTCCCGAGTTGGGCAGCCGTTGGGCAAACGAGGGCCAACCCCGCGACATCCAACGGGGGCACGCGCGTTGCGTTACCGTCGCGGCCACATGCCGGTCCACGCCACGCCGTTCCGTCGACTCCTCCTGTGCCTCGCGCCCTCGTTGTGCCTCACGCCCTCGCTTGGTTGCGACAAGTTGATCGAAGCGGTGAACCAAGGCGCCCAGGCCGTCGCCGAGGACAAGACCGGCGGCCTCACCGGTGGCCCCAAGACCGACGACGACCGCCTCAGCGAGAAGCTCCAGCCGTACATCGACTGCATCAACCGGCAGTCGGGCAACGTGAACGACTCGGCGTCGCGCTACTTCCAGTGGATCCCCGACCTGAAGGCCGGCCCCACGGGCAAGGAGAGCCCGCTGGGCCTGTTCGAGATCCGCGACATCAAGCCCTGCGTCGACGGCATCGCGGCCTCCGCCGACAAGGAGCCCGACGACACCGAGCTCGAGGCCACGACCAAGGCGTACTCCGACGCGCTCGTCGCCGTCGAGGCCATCGCGAACCCGGCGTACAAGTACTACGACGAGGAGAACTACAAGGACGACAAGTGGGTGAAGGCCAAGGAGATGCACCCCAAGCTCGTCTCCGCGTTCGATGCCTTCGCCGCCGCCGACAAGGCCATGCGCACGGCCGTCGCCACCCGCAACGATGCACTGCAGGAGCGCGACCTCGCCCGGGTCGAGGCCGACATGGGCAAGATCCTCATGTGGCACCACAAGAAAACCGTCCTGCTGGCGAAGAAGCTCATGGAGGCCGGTGACGTCGCGATCGAGCCGACCTTCGCGCTCGACCTCGCCAAGTTCGAGCCGGTTCTGACCGAGTTCGAGGCGCAGATCGACGCGATGAACACCTACGCCAAGGACCACAAGGAGGAGGCCGACTCGGTGACGATGTTCAGCAGCTTCCAGTCGGACTGCGACGACATGAAGAAGGCCGCCAAGGAGATGCTCCGGCGCAAGCGGGACAACACGGCCTTCACCAAGGATGACTTCGAGCGGATCGCGAACGGCCCGGCCGAGTGGGTCGAGGGTAGCCCCGCGAAGCTCAGCCACGCCTTCAACGAATTGGTGAACAGCTCGAACGGCTTGAACTACAACTTCTACAAGCCGCCGGCCAAGTGACGCGCCGCCTTCCGTCGTGGCCATTCGCGCGCGGGACCTCCCGGCTCGGCCCAGAAACGGACGCGTTCGTCCACGCCGCCGGTGTACCGGGCTCAAGTGGGCCGCGCGGTTCGCCGATGGCCCTGGTCGTCCATGGTCGCGTCGGCACCTTCACCGCACACATCGCCAACCCCCCACGCGTCGTACGTCGCGCCGGTGGCCCGCAGTCGGCCTCGACTGTTCGGGCAGTGGCTGGTCAACCGCGACGTCATCACCGCCAGTGATCTCCGCGAGGCGCTCGCCCTGATGAAGGCCGTCAACTCGACGATCGGCGAGCTCGCGGTCGCCCACGGCCTGGTGACCGCCGCACAGGCCGAGGAGATCAACGAGCTGCAGCGCCACGTCGACGGCCGTTGGGGCGACATCGCGATCGCCCTGGGCGTGGGTCGAGCGACGGCGGCGCGCATCGAGCAGCTCGCCTGGGAGCAGCAGATCGAGAACCTGCGCCTGTCCGACGCGCTGGTCGAGCTGGGCTTCGTGAGCGCGACCGAGGTCGAGGATCTCCTGGCCGAGTTCGACGACGACGACGGCTCCGGCGACACCGTCATCCTCGATGCGGAGGCCGCCGAGCGGATCGAGATGCTCACCGACGCACTGCCTCGGCTGTTGCGTCGCATGCTGGGCGGCGCCGCGCGGATGTCCGCGGCGCGACCCAACGACGGCACGCGGTTCGAACATGCGGCGACCTTCGAGATCCAGGGCGACCAGTGTCACTCGATCGGCATCACGGCCGACCGCAGGGTCGCGCGCGCCCTCGCCGATGCCCTGCACGTCGACGTCGGCGCCTCGACCAGCGCGCGGCTCGACACCGCCCTGGGGGCGTTCCTCGTCCTGTACGGGGGCCATCTCGCCCGAAGGCTGGAGACCGTCGGTCACGGCACGTACGCCGCCTTGCCGCCCGTGGCCGGCGAGCTGCCCGAGGGCCGCTGGGCGCTCGACCTCGCGCTCGCCGACGGCCGGTGCACCATCATCGTCGCGCCGTGATCCGCGGTATGCTCCCGCCATGCAACGACATGGCTTGTGGCTCGGCGCGCTGGTGCTCCTCTCCGCCTGTGGCAGCGACGCTTCGCCTGCCGAGTTCACCACCGGATCGAGCTCGTCCGGCGACGATCCGACCGCGGCCACGATGACCTCGACGCCCGAGGAGACCTCGACCGGCCCGAGCAGCACGACGGTGTCGACCGCCACCGTCGACCCGGACAGCTCGAGCGGTGGCGAGAGCAGCGGGACCGATCCCGACACCAGCGGCACGTCGGACTCCAGCGGGCCAGACTGCCCGCTCGGCACGCTCGGCTGCCCCTGCGACGACGGCGTGTGCGACTCCGAGTCCACCTGCATCGCGGGGACCTGCGAGGGGCAGATGAACTGCAACGTCGACGGCTACGAGCCCAACGACGACGAGGCCTCCGCCACCGACCTCGGCACCCTCGGCGACGGCGACGATCCCGGGTCGATCGCCGGCGAGCTCGACCACGACACCGACGTCGATTGGTTCACCTACGCGGGCGAGGACGACCTCGGCGTCGGGCCCGGCGTCGCGCCGACGCGGAACCTCGACGCGGACGGCGGCCTGCGCCTGTGCAAGTTCCTCGAGTGTCCCAGCGGCATCGCCGACACCGAGATCACGTGCCCCGACGGCAGCGACCTCGCGCAGTCCCCCGGCGGTCGTCCGGGTTGTTGCGGCAACGCCTCGATCGCGATGCCGGATTTCAACTGCGCCGGCACCACCGACGACTCCGCCCAGGTCTACATCCGCGTCGACAACGCCGCGCTGCAGTGCGTCCAGTACACGATCAGCTACGAGTACTGACCCCTGTCGCCTCCCCGGGTGTGTTCACTCCTCCGGGGCGCCGGCCGCCGTCGCGAGCTGGTCGGCGCTGACCTTCGCCGGATCGAACGCGGCGGCGGCCTTCGTCATCGCGCCGATGACCTCGTCGAAGTCCCCGCCGGCGTCCTTGCGGAACCGCAGGGGGTTCACCCGGGCGACCACGAACGCGCGCAGGTACGGGCTCTCGAGGCCCCGCGCCTTGCAGCGCTCGACCGCGGCCGTCACCGCGTCGTCGAGCTCGAGCACCGCCGCTGCCCGTTCGGCGCGCATGGCCAGCGCGGCCGGCAACGGCTCGGGCGAGAATGCGTCGACCCGGCGCAGGACAGGGTTGTACGCGCCGCCCGAGAACCGGCCCCGTTGCTCGTAGCACGCGCCGAGCGTCACGAGCGACGGCTCCTCGAACTCGAGCGCGAAGTCCTGCTCGGGTCGCGGATCGAGCTCGGCGAGCGAGCGCGCCATCCGGATCACCTCGAGCGCCTTCTCGCGGAGGTTGTGGGCCTTCTCGGTGTTGAGGGCCAGGATCTTGTAGGCGACCGCGAACTCCGGGACGACCAGGGCGACGATCGCCTTCGCGCCGAGGTTCTTCATCGCCGACAGGCGGTGGTTGCCGTTGGGCGTGAGGTACTTGCCGCTGGCGTCGCGCACGACGACGATCGGATCGAGGAACCGATCGAGCTTGTCGATGACTTCGCCGAGCCGCTTGACGTGGGTCGCCGAGAGGTCGCGCTGGAAGGGCGTCGGCTCGACCCGATCGATGGGGAGCCCGGCGAGGATCATCGGGTGCCCGCCCAGGGGATCGCGGTAGCTCGCCAGGACCTGGCCGCCGTCGCCGCCGATCGCCGCGCTGAGCTCGGGCATGGAGCCGGCCGCCCCGAGATCGGTCGCGGCCAGACCGCGGGACCCGGCCTCGGTGGCAGCACGCTTCTTCGCGGTCTTCTTGGCGGCGCCGCCCTCGGACTTGCTCGCGGTTTTCTTCTTGCTGACCCGTGCCACGCGCCCGAGTTCGCCCCGAATCGCGCCGCGGCACAAGGGCGGCAACGTCGGCGGCGTCCCGCAGCCCACGGCCGCAGGTGTCCGAGGCTGGGCGGACGGCCGCGGTGGGCGCCGTGAATACCCCACGGAGGCTCCGGGCCTATAGTCCCCACGTGGGGCCCATTGCCGCGCCCCGAAACCCCGCCATGCACGCCATCGCCCGCTTCGCGCTCCCCACCTTGGCCCTCGCTGCCGGTCTCGCTGCGACGCAGACCGCGGAGGCCCGCCCCAACATCACCCGCCAGGGCGGCCAGTGGGGTGTGACGCTGGGCGGAGCGATGTGCGTGCCGGGGCAGGCGAAGTGTGCCCGCGATCAAGTCCAGGACGGTGGTGTCACGATCGACGGCAAGACCCGCCCGTCGTTCGGCATGGGTGCGGAGCTGGGCTATCGCTTCAAGCCGTGGATGTTCGCCGGCGCGGCGTACAACCTCGGCTTCTTCGACACCGCCTACGAGGTCGCCAACGGCACCGGCTACAAGCGCGCGATGCAGAACAGCGTGTACGGCATCGTGAAGCCGATCCTGCCGGTGTGGCGCTTCGACTTCGGCCTCGGGATGGGCCCCGGCTTCTCGCGGCAGGCGTTCATCCTGTCCAACGGTGACAAGGACTACTCGCAGGGCTTCTCGTGGGTGTTCGCGCCGAGCATCGACATCTACGTCGCGCGACGCATCTTCATCGGCGCCAAGCTCGACCTCCTGCTCAACGGCCACAACAAGGTCTGCCGCGAGCGGGGCAACGACACCACGTGCACCAAGGACCCGGAGCGCCGCGACCTGGCGCCGGTGCACCAGATGATCTTCGGGCTGCACATCGGCGGCACGTTCCTGTAGCGCCGACGGTTCGCAGGACGAACCACGATGAAAGGGCCGGACCGCTGATGCGGCCGGCCCTTTTTCGTGGCCCCGTGGCCCCGAATCAGTCGGGCCCCGGGGGCCCGGATCACTCGGGCTCGGGCTCTTCGCCGTCGGCCTTCGCGTCGGGGTCGTCGGCGTCGGCCTTCGCGTCGCGCTCACCGTCCGCGCCGTCCGCCGCGGCGCGGCGCTTCTCCATCGCAGCCTTGCGGTCGGCCGGGTCGAGCGCCTTGCGGCCAGCGCCCGCCTTCTTCTCCGGCTCGGGCCCGAGGGTCGGCGCGATGTTGTCGACGACCGTGTACTTCGCGAGCAACTCGTCCTTCAGCTCGCGGCGGCCCTGGTGGAGCTTGCGCTGCTCGAGCCGGCTGACGATCTGATCCTCGAGCGCCTCCTTGGGCAGCTCGCCGGCGGGCCACTTGCCGCTGAGCTTGATGATGTGGAAGCCGAACTTGGTCTTCACCGGCTGGCTGATGTCGCCGATGTTCATCTTGAACGCGACGTCGCTGAACTCCTGCGCCATGCGGTCGGCGGTGAAGATGCCGATGTCGCCGCCCTTGGCCGCACTGGGGCCCGTGGACTTGTCCTTGGCGATCGCCGAGAAGTCGGCACCCGCCGCGGTCGCGGCCTTGTACAGCTCGTCGGCCTTGGTCTTGGCCTCGGCCTCCCACTTGGCCTTCTCCTCGTCGGTGCCCTCGGGGCCCTTCTCGGCGGTGCCGGGCTCGACGTGCGGATCGAGGGCGACCTTCTGCGGTCCGATCGGGATCAGGATGTGCGACGCGCGGACCCGCGGCTGGTCGCTCTTCCAGTTGCCCTTGATCTTCTGATAGTCCTCTTCGATCTCCTCGGGCGTGACCTTGAGCTTGCCCGACTTGTCGAGGATCGCCTTCTCGCGGAGCTCGGCGATGTACATCTCGCGGAGGCTCGCCTCGGTCTCACCGCGGCGCTCGAGGTGCTTGTCCCAGTCGCGGATGCCCCGCTTCTGCTGCTCCTCGCGCTCCTTCAGGGCGGCTTCGTCGTACTTGACGCCGAGCTTCTCGGCCTCCTGCTTGAGCACCTCGTGGTAGATGAGGCGGTCGACGATCGACTTGCGGTAGCGGCGATCCGCGGACGCCGGGATTTCGCGGCCGCGGTCGGCGTACTTCTTGACCTTGAGGTCGTAGATCTCGCGGAACGTCGCCTGCGGGATCTCGACGCCGCCGACGGTGGCGACCGGCCCGGTGGGGAGCGCGGTCAGGGACGAGCCGGTGTCGGCACCGGCGCCCTCCTTGGGCTGGATCTTCTCCAGGTCCTTGGCCTTCTCCGGCGTCGGCGGGTTCCCGCATGCGGTCGAGACGAGGAAGCTGCTGATGAGAAAAATCGACGTATAGATGCGACGCATGACACTCCACTGGTCGGCGGCCACGAGCCTCGAAGGGCGGCCACCGGCGCTTTCGCGATGCGCGGATAATAAGCACACCCCATGCGGACGGGCAAACCCGCCCGGCGAGCTGGCGCAATGGCCGCCAGGCCGGCGTGCGCGAGGGCCCTCCCCTGACGCGCGACGACACGGCCGGGCGGGGCCATCCCGACGGCCGGCTTTCGCGTAGGATGCCGGCGCCGTGTCCGAACTCGTGCGGATCCGCGTGCCGACGCACGCCCAGCCTCGCCCCGCCGCGGACGCGATCGCCCCGTCGACCGACGCGGCCGATCCCAGCGCGCCCGCCGTCTACCTCGAGACCTTCGGCTGCCAGATGAACGAGGCCGACACGGCGCTGATCGCCGGCCAGCTCACCGGCGCGGGCTACCGCCGCGTCGACGATCCCGCCGCGGCCGACGTCATCCTCGTCAACACGTGTGCCATCCGCGAGAAGGCGGAGGATCGCGTGTGGGGCCGCACCAGCCAGCTCCTGCGCCACCGCGCGGCCAAGCCCGACCTGGTGATCGGCATCACCGGCTGCATGGCCGAGCACCTCCGCGAGAAGGTCGCCGCGCGCGCGCCGTACATCCGCGTCGTCGCCGGCCCCGACAGCTACCGGCAGATCGCTTCGATGGTCGGACGGGCCCGCGCGGGCGAGCGCGTCGTCGACGTCACCCTCGACAAGGCCGAGGTCTACGAGGGTCTCGACGGGATCCCCGATGACGACGGCGTGAGCGGTCAGGTCACGATCCAGCGCGGCTGCGACAAGTTCTGCAGTTTCTGCGTGGTGCCCTTCACGCGGGGACGCGAGCGCGCCGTCCCGCCGCGCGAGGTGCTGCGCGCCGTCCGTTCCCTCGTCGCCCGCGGCTACGGCGAGGTGATGCTGCTCGGCCAGACGGTGAACTCGTACCGCCACGAGGACGTCGACTTCGCCGCGCTCCTGCGGGCCGTGGCGGAGATCGAGGGCGTCCGCCGCATCCGCTTCACGAGCCCCTACCCCAAGGACGTCTCGGCCGCGCTCGTGCGGGCGATGGCCGAGCTGCCGCAGGTGATGCCGCAGCTGCACCTGCCGCTGCAGGCCGGCTCCGACGCGGTGCTCGAGCGCATGCGCCGGGGGTACACCCGCGCGGAGTTCCTCGACATCGTCACGCGCGTGCGCGCGGCGATCCCCGACATCTCGCTGTCGACCGACCTCATGGTCGGCTTCTGCGGCGAGACCGATGACGACCACGCGCAGACGATCGACATGATGCGAACGGTCCGCTTCGATCAGGCGTACATGTTCCGCTACAGCGATCGCGGCATCACCCACGCCGCGCGCCGCCTGGTCGACGACGTGCCCGATGCGGTGAAGGGCGCCCGCCTGCAGGAGGTCATCGCGCTGCAGGAGGAGCACACGCGGGCCGCCCACGCCGCGCAGGTCGGCCGCAGGGTCGAGGTCCTCGTCGGTGGGCTCGCGCGACGCAACGATCGGCTCGTCGGTCGGTCCGAGCACAACTACAACGTCCTGTTGCCGCTCGGCTGCGGCCAGGCCGGTGACCTCATCTCGGCGGTCGTCCGCGAGAGCACCGGCCACTCGCTCGTCGCCGAGCCGGCCGATCTCCGCGCTGCCCCCCCCGCTGCCGCCGCGGCGGCGCCCTAGAGGCCCAACGCCGATGAACCGCCCGAGCAAGCCCAAGCCCAAGGCCGACGACGCCTCCGCGTCGATGAACCGCCCGAGCAAGCCCGAGGCCGACGACGCCTCCGCGCCGCTCATCGTCCGCGCCGACCCCGAGCCGCCGCCGCCCCGGGTCTCGCGCCACATCCAGCCCCTCGGGCCGCGCGTGCTCGTGCGTGTGGTGAAGCACCCCGATCGCTCCGAGGCCGGCCTCTTCCTGCCCCAGGGCGTGAAGGAGACCCACGCCGCGGCGCTGCTCGGCGAGGTCGTCGAAGTCGCGCGGTCCAAGCCGCGCGCCGAGGCGGCGGACCGCGACGACGACGACGACGACGACGACGAGGGCACCCCCGACCTCGGCGAGAACGTCAGCGGCGTGCCGCTGGGCGCCAACGTCCTGTTCGAGAAGGAGCGCGGCATCGCGGTCCCGTGGGACGACAGCCTGCGCATCCTCGAGGTGCGCTACGTGCTCGCGATCGTCGACATCATCGGTCAGGACGAGATCCAATGAAGCCATCGATCCTCGGGGCCGTGACGGCCGCCGTGTGGAGTTGGTCCGCGATCGTCGACGCCGCGCCGCCCGCCGCCGAGGAGCGCACGGTCTCCGACGGCGTCGATCGCCCGATCCACGACTACTCGGGCGAGGGCGACGCGACGAGCATGGAGCTCAACCCCGCGCTGCTCACCGCCGCGCCGGCGCTCGACCTCGCGTTGCTCGGCTACCAGACTCTGTCCGAGTTCGCGCGCGGCAGCGGCTTCGGAGCGTTCATCGCCGCGAACCTGCGCTTCGGCCTCGCGGTCGGCTTCGGCGCCCAGTTCCTGCAGCCGCAGCTCGGCAAGGGCGCCGCCGACTTCGCCCTCGATCGCAACCCGACCGCGACCAAGCTGACGTGGGCGATCGCCGGCGGACTCGGCGACAAGGGCGGCTTCGGCATCGCCGTGCACGGCATCCGCAGCGACAACGGCTGGCTGCGCCGCCCCGACCTGGACATCGGCGCGGTGTATCGCATCCGCAACTACGGCTCGGTCGGCGTGAACGTGCGGCTCGGCCCCGGGGATCTCCGTGACCCAGTGTTCCAGTCGCAGGCCTCGCTGGTCGCGGAGGCGGCCATCCGTCCGCTCGGCACCCGCACGCTCGAGCTCGCCGGCGGCTTGCGATCCGTGCTCGCGCGCGCCGAGCCGGGCACCGAGCTCGATCGCGTCGGCGGCACGACGGGTCTGTTCCCCCGCGGTCGCATCGCCCTGCGCTACCGCGGGCTGGCGCTCATGGGCGAGGTCGAGCAGATCCAGACCACGGTGCTCGACAGCGCGACGCTGCAGCCCCTGCGCACCGACAAGACCGTCCGCGGCAGCGTGGCGATCGAGCTGGGCTGGGACATGGTCCGCGCCCGCGCGGGCATGCACGCGGGCGCCCACGGCGGCGCCGACGGCATCGGCTTCGAGGCTCACGTCGGCACGCTCCGCAACGATCGGGTCTACTGGCCGCGTCGGATCGACGCCGAGCGCATCGAGCTCTCCGACGTCGGCGACGAGCGCAGCCTGATCGCGATGCTCGAGCGGCTCGAGCGGGCGCGCGAGGCCGGCGATCGGTCGGTCCTCGTCGTGTACCCCGGCACGAAGGCGGGCTGGGCGACGCTGCACGAGCTCCGCGAGGCGCTCATCCGCGTCCGCAACGCCGGCGGCCACGTGTTCGCCTACCTCGAAGGCACGTCGCTGCAGGAGTACTACGTCGCGTCGGCCGCGGAAAAGATCTACATCCACCCCGCCGGCTCGCTCGACACCTATGGCATCTCGACGACGCAGTTCTACTTCAAGCAGGCGCTGGCCAAGCTCGGGGTCCAGGTCGAGGTCGTCCGCATCGACGAGTACAAGAGCGCCGGCGAGCCGTTCACCGAGACCGGTCCGAGCGCGCCCGACCGCGCCCAGGACGGCGAGATCCTGGCGGACACCTACGGGCAGATCGTCGCCGACGTCGCGCGCGGCCGCGGCCTGGCGCCGAGCCGGGTGCGCACGTTGTTCGACGACGCCCCGCACGCCCCCAACGCCGCGCTCGGCGAGACCCTCGTCGACGAGGTCGTCCACCGCGATCAGCTCCTCGACCGCATCTCCGACGTCCTGGGCGCAGAGGTCGAGTTCCGCCGCTATGCCGACACGCGCCACGGCGCGCCGACCTGGTCGGATACGCCGTACATCGGCGTCGTCCTCGTCGAGGGCACCATCATCGACGGCGAGAGCCGCTTCATCCCGCTGGTCGGCCTACGCTTCGTCGGCGGCGACACGATCGCCGCGTCGCTCCGCGAGCTCCGCCAGGATCCGGCGTGCCAGGGGATCATCCTGCGCGTCAACAGCGGCGGCGGATCGGCGCTCGCCTCGGACATCATGTGGCGCGAGGTCGAGCTGACTGCGGCCGCCCACGCCCGCGACCCCAAGTTCGAGCCACCGATCGTCGTGTCGATGGGCGACGTCGCGGCCAGCGGCGGTTACTACGTCGCGATGGGCACGCGGCCGGTGTTGGCCGACCCGCTGACGGTCACCGGCTCCATCGGCGTCATCTCGATCCACCCGGATCTCTCGGGACTGCTCGGCAAGCTCGGCATCGACGCGGTGACGACCAAGCAGGGCAAGAACCCCGACATCAACGCGCTGTGGCGGCCGTACACCGACGATCAGCGCGCGCGCATCCAGGCCTCGATCTCCAGCACCTACGATCTCTTCCGCAAGCGCGTGTCCGACGGCCGCGACCTGACGATGGAGCGGGTCCACGAGCTCGGCCGCGGCCACGTGTACACCGGCCTCGACGCGAAGGAGCTCGGCCTGGTCGACCAGCTCGGGGGTCTGCACGCCGCGATGGCGCTCGTCCGCAAGCAGGCCGGCGTGCCACGGCACACGCGGCTCGAGCTGCGTGTCGTGCCCGATCGCATGACGCTGGTCGACCTGCTGCTCGACGCGATCGGCGTGCCGCGCCGCAGCGACGAGCCCTCGGCGCGCGTCGAGCGACGCCGCGCGAAGCGGAGCCGCGCCGCGCTGCGACTGCCGCCGTCGGTCGATCTGGCCCTGGCGAAGCTGCCGCTGTCGTTGCTGTTCCTCGAGCCCGGTCAGGCCCACACGATCACCACGTGGTCGATGGACTAGCCGGGAGGCGGACGCACCCCCGGGGCGCTCGACTCGTCACTCGACCCACGCGTGCACGACGTGCGCCGGCGAGTGCAGCCCCGCCAGCGCGGGGCGCCGACGCACCCAGTCGGCCGCGTCGAGCTCGCGGCAGCCGTCGAAGCCCGCGTCGTGGAGCGCTCGCTCGTAGTCGGCCGCGTCCGCGAAGGGATCGAGGGCGTGCGGGCGCCGGGTCAGCGTGCGGATCGCCGTACGCAGCGCCCGGGTCGCGCCGCCCACCCGCGCCTGCGCGACGGCGGTGTGCAGATCGACGATGAACGCCCCGCCACCCGCGGCCCGCAGCGCGCGGGCGACCGCGCCGAACATCGAGCGACGCGCGTCGAGATCGAAGTAGCTCACGAGGCCCTCGGCCACGAGGACGGGCCGCTCGGCGCCGGCGAGGGCCGCGGCGAGGCGCCCGTCGAACGCCGCGTCGAGGACATCGAGGCCGAGCAATCGGTGCCGCTCGACGAGGCGCTGCCGCAGGGGCGCGGGCATCCCCGCCAGCGCGCGGCGCTTCACGTCGATCATGTCCGGTAGATCGATGTCGACGGTGTCGATGCCGCGATCGAGGGCCCACTGCACGGTCCGCGGCGTGAGCCCGGCCCCGAGTTCGACGAGGCAGTCCGGCGCGAGCTCCTCGACCAACGCATCGATGAGCAGGTGGCGATACGCGAGGTAGTTGCGCATGGTCGGCACGCCCGGGACCACGCGCGTCGTCCACTCGCCCAGGGCGAAGAACCCCCAGTACAGCGCCGCGCCCGTCGGCGTCGCGAGGTGCTCGGCGTACGGCAGGCCGAGGCGCCGCCACACGTACGCGGTGTAGTGGGCGGTCGGGCCGATGCTGCCGGCGCCGGTCACCGATCGAGCATCCGCTGGGCGTCGGCGCGGCTGATCGCGACTCGCTCGGCCAGCGCGAAGAACATCTCGCGCTCGGCGGCGCCGCCGAAGGACGAGCGCACGATCGGCACCAGTGTGACCATCGCGATGCCGCGCTCCTCGGGCGTCAGCGCGGCGAGGCGACCGACGACCTCGTCCAGCCCGGGCGGCGCGTCGATGAGCGCGGCGAGCTCGGCCCGGCGCGCGTCGTCGACCGGTAGTCGGGCCATGAGGTCGTCGTATTCCGCCCGCTCGCCGCTGTCGGCGATCCCGTCGGCGTTGGCGAGCATCGCCGCGAACGCGGCGACCGCCTCGGCGCGCCGGCGGGCCTGCTCGCGCCACTGCCCGCGCCAGGTCCGGTTCTGCTCCGCGTCGATGCCGAGGCGCGACGCGAGGTCGTCGTGGACCCACTGCTCTTCGTCGCTGCCGCGGCCGTCGGCGAGGGCCATCCGCCACGCTCGCTCGAGGATCGTCTCGGCGAAGAACGGCGGCGGCAGGGGGAGCTCGCCCAAGCGGACCTGCAGCGCCGCCTTGTTGGCGAGCAGCTCGAGCCACGCGTCGGCCTCGCTCGCGGGCAGTCGATCGTCGAGCATCCACAACACCTGATCCCACTCGCCGATCTCGAGGATCCCGTCGGCGTGCGCCACGAGCCCGCACGCCACGAGGGTCCACTCCTGTTCGGGGGAGAGCGCCATGGTGCGAGGGTACCACCCGCACTCGCGCGTCCGTGCGCGCGACGAGACGCGCGCGGATCGGTGAGACCCGCGCGGCTCAGCCGGTGCCGGTGACGGGGACGGGGCGCTTGGGCATGCCGAAGGTGTGCTCCGGCCCGGGGAACTGCCGGCGGCGGACCTCGTCGCGGAACGCCTGCGCGGCGGTCACGACCCGATCGTGCCCCTCCTCGTAGCGCTTGACGAACTTGGGCCGGAGATCGGCGGTCATGCCGAGCAGGTCGTAGCAGACCAGCACCTGGCCGTCGCAGTTCACCCCCGCGCCGATGCCGATCGTCGGGATCGACACCGCCTCGGTGATCGTCGCCGCGAGCTCGCCGGGGATGCCCTCGAGCACGAGCGCGTACGCACCGGCCTCCTCGACCGCGCGCGCGTCGGCGAGGATCCGCGCGGCGGCCTCGTGATCGCGGCCCTGGACCCGGAACCCACCGAGCGCGTGGACCGACTGCGGCGTCAGCCCGACGTGGGCCATCACCGGGATCCCGGCGTCGACGATCCGGCGGATCGTCGGGGCGATGCTGGCGCCACCCTCGAGCTTCACCGCGTGCGCCCGCCCCTGCGCGAGGATCCGACCGGCGTTGCGCACGGCGTCCTCCGCGTTCACCTGGTAGCTGAGGAACGGCATGTCGCCGATCACGTGCGCGTAACGACTGCCGCGCGCCACCGCGCGACAGTGATAGACGATGTCGTCGACCGTCACGCCGAGGGTATCGGCGTTGCCCTGCACCACCATCCCGAGCGAGTCACCGACGAGCAACATCTCGATGCCGGCGTCGTCGAGCATGCGGGCGAACGTCGCGTCGTACGCCGTCACCATGGTCAGGGGCACGCCCCCCTTGCGACCGCGGATCTCCGGCACGGTGACGGGTTTACGGGCGTCGCCGGCGTCGCCGCCCACCTGGGGCGCCGCGCTCGGCCGGCCATACTTCACTTCGGATTGTTCACTCACTGGGGTGCCTCCGCCTTCGGGTCGCGGCCGAGCACGATGCCCGGTCCCCGCCTTTGGGGTGCCGGCCAGACGTTAGCACCGAACCCCACCGCGTGAGCCCAGGCGCCCGTTGCGGCGGCTGCAGCCCGGGACTGCGGCACTGCAGCGCGGTTTGACGGGGCGCGGACCGCATGCCACCCTCCGCGCAAATTCGGCACCCGCCGTAAGAACGAGGTCACGATGAGCTTCACGCTTCCCCCGCTGCCCTATGCCAAGGACGCCCTCGTCCCCCACATGAGTGCGGAGACGTTCGACTACCACTACGGCAAGCATCACCAGGCCTACCTCAACAAGCTCAACGAGCTCGTCGCAGGCAAGCCCGAGGAGCACAAGACGCTGGAGGAACTCGTGCGCACCACCGAGGGCGTGCTGTTCAACCAGGCCGCTCAGGTCTGGAACCACACGTTCTTCTGGAACAGCATGAAGCCGGCCGGCGGCGGCCAGCCCAGCGGCAACATCGCCGCGGCGATCGTCCGCGACTTCGGCAGCCTCGACAAGTTCCGCGCGGACTTCACCGCCGCAGCCGTCGGCCGCTTCGGCTCGGGCTGGGCGTGGCTCATCGAGGACGGCGGCAAGCTGACGATCACCACCACCGCGAACGCCGACACCCCGCTGCGCGAGGGCAAGCGCTGCATCCTGACGCTCGACGTCTGGGAGCACGCCTACTACATCGACTACCGCAACGCGCGGCCCGGCTTCGTCAACGCGTTCTTCGACCACCTGGTCAACTGGGACTTCGCGAACGAGAACCTCGGCTAGTCTCGATTGGGCGCGCTGCAGCCGATCGGCTGCAGCGCGGCCACCCTTCGACCGTCAGTCCTCGATCGAGAACGTCTCTTCGGACAGCGCCATCGCCCCCGGTCGCTCGCCGTACCAGAGCGACACCGGCAGTAGCGCGAGCACCTGCGTCACCGGCCGCGGCAGCGCCCAGCCAAGCGCGACCTGACCGAGCCCGCGCACTGCGACGTCTCGGCCCAGCGGGTTCGGCACCTTGAGGCCGAGGATGGCGCGGAGGTTCTGCAGCGGCGTCGGCGGCTCGGGGTAGAGCACCACGTCGCCCTCGTCGGGGCCGAGCTGCACGATCGCGCGGGCCCGCATGACCGCCTCGCGCAGGCCGCCGTAGTCGTCCACGAGCCCGACCTCGATCGCCCGCACGCCGCTCCACACCCGCCCGCGCGCCGCCGCATCGACCTGCTCGGGCGTCATGTTGCGGGCCTTGGCCACGCGCGCCGTGAACTCGCGGTAGCCCTCCTCGATGTCGCGCTGCGCCGCCTCGCGTTCGCCCTCCGAGTACGGCTTCCACCACGAGCGCAGGCCGGCGTGCTCGCCGAAGTCGAACTGATCGATGCCGATGCCGAGCTTGTCGGCCAGGCCCGATAGATCGAACTTCGGATAGAAGATGCCGATGCTCCCGGTCGCGGTGGTCGCGTCGGCGAACACGTACTGGCCGGCCGTGGCGATGTAGTAGCCTCCGCTGGCGCAGGTGTTGCCCATCGAGATGACCACCGGCTTGCGCTTGCGGGTGAGGTCAAGCTCGCGGGCGATGTCGTCGGCAGCACGCACGGATCCGCCGGGGCTGTCGATGCGCACGACCACGGCCCGGACCGAGTCGTCGTTGCGCAGCGCCGCGATCTGCTTGGTCAGCGTCGCGGCGCCCGCGATCTTGCGCCCGAGCAGGGGGATCGTGAAGCTGTCGCCGTCGAGCAGGTCGCCCTCGATCGTGAGCACCGCGATGCGCTGCTGGGGCCCGAAGGTGTTGGCGTGCTCGCGCTGTCGATCGGGCTCCTCGACGCGGACGGTGCGACCGAGCCAGCGCTCGAGCCGGGCGTCGACCTCGTCGGGAAACGACAGTTCGTCGATCACGCCCTCGCGCAGCGCGTCCGGGGCGTCGAGCGGGGCCTGGTCGATCCACTCCTTGACCACCAGCGGATCCTGGCCGCGGTCACGGGCGCTCGTGCGCAGCACGTGGTTCCAAACGTCGGTGAAGAACATCTTGCGCTGGCGGGCGACCGGGTCGCTGGCGGTCGTGCGCTGCCAGACATCGGGCACGCCCTTGTACTGCGCGACCCGGACGAACTCGGCTTTGACCCCGAGCTTGGCCAGCAGGTCGGCGAAGTAGAACGACTGGATGCGCATGCCGAGCAGCTCGAGCCCAGCGTTGGGGTGCGCGATGATGCGATCGGACAGTGCGGCGACGAAGTACGAGCGCAGGCCGCCGCCGTGCATGTAGGTCACCACGCGGCCGCCGCGACGCTGCACGCGGAGCAGCGCCTCGCGGACCTCCTCGAGCTGCGGGTAGCCGAGGGCGATGCCCTCGGTCTCGAGCAGCGCGACGCCACCACGCTCGCCGATCTCGTCGAGGTGGCGGATGAGCTGCCACAGCCCGCGATCGCCGGCGTACTTCCGTAGGGCGATCTTGGTGACCAGGCGCGGGCGGACGTTGACGACGCTCTCGTAGCGCTCGGAGGAGACCCGGATCCGCGCGACGCCACCGTCGATGCCGAAATTCGACGAGCCACCGGCCGACGGCGTCACCCCGCCGAGGAAGCCGAAGTGACCGAAGTCGAGGCCGAAGCCGGCGGTCATCCGCACGCCGTCCTTCACCGCCGAGTCGGCGAGGCCGGTGGGGAAGAAGCTGAAGCGCTCGGCCTCGGCGAACAGCCGCACGCCGCCGAACGACAGCAGCAGACGTCCGCGTGGATCGAAGTAGTGCGTGCGCCAACGGGCGTCGCCCGGCACCGCCGGCGCCCAGCGGGTGCCGATCGCCACCTCGAGTGTGTTCGTCCCCAGGGGACGCAGCGCGAGCTCGGGATCGAGGACGTACGACTGCGTGACCTTCGGCGACGGGCCGGTCTGCGGCACGTTGATGCTGCGCGCGACGAAGCCGAACGCGAGGAACCGGCTGAGCCACCACGCCAGCGCGAGGTCGACCGAGTTGGTCCCGGCGGCGTGGAAGTTCTGGCTCGAGACCAACCGCGAGTACGACAGGCCGAGCGAGATGTTGCGCAGGGCCTTGGGCGCGCCGCGGAACCACCGCGTGATCCACCGCTTCATCGGCAGCGCGAGGGCGAAGGTCAGCTTGCTGTAGCGATCGTCGGGGTTCTGCGGTTGATCGGTGCCGCCCGTGTCCTGCCCCGGCGTGTACGGATCGAGGAACTGGTAGCCGAGGCCGAGCGACGCGATCTGCAGGGGCAGCGGCAGGCCGAGCAGCAGGCCGACCCCGCTGCCACGGCGCAGCGCCGACGGCTTGGTCCACGACAGGTCGACCACGCCGTTGAAGCCGCGCAGGAAGCCGAGGTTGGCCGGGTTCGTGACGGTCGCCGCGCCATCGGCCTCACCCGCCACCGTGGTGTAGACGCGGTCGGCGTCGCGCGTGATCGGACGCGGCTCGCCTTCGTTGGGCGACCCCGATGCGGCGTGCGGATGGGCCACGCCCAGCGTCGCGGCAACGAGACCCGCGACGATCCGGCCGTGCCAGGCGCAGGACGAACGGCGCGCGCGCGTGCTCACCCTCGCACCCATACCACGGTCACGGCGTCGCCACCCTCGGCGGGCAGGCCAGGCCGGTGACGCGCGACGTGGCCCAGGTGCGGCAGGTGGTCCCGCACCGCTTGACGCAGGGCCCCCGAACCGTGGCCGTGTCTCACGATGAGCACCTCGCAATCGTCCTCGATCGCCCGGGCCAGCGAGACCTCGAGCAGGGCGAGCGCTTCGTCGGCCCGCACGCCCCGGAGATCGACGACGTTGTCGATCCCCGAGTCGACGGGTCGCGCGTCGGCGCCGAAGTGGCGACCAGCGTCGCTGACGATCGGGGCGCCGCGCTGGGTCGACGCGGGCCGCGCCCGGGGGACCGCACCGGCCAGCCGCAGATCCTCGCGCGACACCGTCGTCCTCATCTGCGGCAGCTGCACCGTCACGCGATCGCCCTTGATCGCGACCACCTCCCCGTCCATCCCGAGCGACTCGACGCGCACACGATCACCGCGCTCGACCTGCTTGGGCGGCGCGCCGACGGGCGCCGGGGCGGCGGGTCGATGGCGGTCCACCGCCGTCGTGGCGCGGGCCATGGTCTCGGTGACGTCCGCGTCCTCGCCCCGGCGCGCGGCCTTGCGTGCGGCGCGGAGATCGGCCTGCAGCCCGCGGAGCTCGGCGGCGACGGCCGAGTGCGCGCGCAGGAGCTTCGCCGACGCCCGCTCGTTCTCGTCGCGCTCGAGCGCCTCGAGGCGACCGCGCGTCGCCGCGAGGGCGGCCCGCTCGCGCTCGGCCGCGAGGGTCTGATCGACGAGCTGCTCGCGGAGCGCCGCGACCTCGCCGAGCAGCACGTCGACCCGCCGCGCCCCGGCGTCGATGAGCCCTGTCGCGCGATCGATGACCGGCTGCGGCAGGCCGACGCGCAGCGCCACGGCCAGCGCGCTCGAGTTGCCGGGGATGCCCAGGTGCACGCGGAACGTCGAGCGCAGCGCCTGCAGATCGAAACCCACTGCGGCGTTCACGAAGCGCTCGGGATCCGCATGCGACAGCAGCTTCAGCCGCTCGTAGTGCGTGGTCACCACCAACGTCGCGCCGAGGTCGACCAGCGAGGTCACGATGGCCTCGGCCAGCGCGGCGCCCTGATCGGGATCGGTGCCGACCGCGACCTCGTCGAGCAGCACCAGCGTGCCGCGACCGTCCTCGCTCGCCGCCTCGCAGGCGACGCGCACGTTGTGGATGTGGGCGGTGAACGTGCTGAGGTTGCGCGCGATCGACTGGTCGTCGCCGACATCGGTGACCACCGTGCGGAACACCGGCACGTTGGCCGGCCGCGACGTCGGCAGCCGGACGCCGGCCTTGGCCAAGAGCACACAGAGTCCGAGGGTCTTGAGCGCGACCGTCTTGCCGCCGGCGTTCGGGCCGCTGACGACGAGCCCGGTGCCGACCGCGAGGCCGAGATCGTTGGGCACGACCTCGCGACCGCGCAGCACCATGATGGGATGGCGCGCGTCCGGGAGCTGGAGCACCGCGCCGGCGTCGGGCTCGACGAGAATCGGCGCGACACCGTCGAGGGCCTGGGACAGCAGCAGCCGGGCGTGCACGGCGTCGAGCCGGACGAGCGCCGTGCCGCAGGTGGCGATCCGCCCGGCGTGCTCGCCGACCTCGCGCGAGAGCTCCGCGATGATCCGCTGCTCCTCGGAGCGCACCGCCGCGATCGCGGTGCGCAGCGCGTTGTTGTCGTCGACCAGCGCGTGCGGTTCGACGAACAGGGTCTGACCGCTCTGACTGGCGTCGTGGATGATCCCCGAGATGGTCCCGGGCGCACCGGTCTTCGAGAACGCGCTGGCGCGGACCGGGACCACGACCCTGCCCTCGCGCTCGGTGACGAAGGCGTCGCCGAACGCATCGGCGAGGCCGGGCCGACGCAGCAGGCGCTCGGCGGCCTGACGCAGGGCGGTCTTCGCCTGACGCACGCGGTCGCGCAGCGCAGCCAACGTCGGGCTCGCAGCGTCGGCGAGTCCCGGCTCACCGTTCGCGCCGTCGCGATCGATGGCGCGCTGCAGCTTCGCGGCGAGTGCGGTGGGCGGATCGAACGCGTCGAGCAACGCGTGCAGGCGGGCGAAGCCGCGGCGATCGTCGTCCTGCACCGTGCGCAACGCCCCGGCGACGCTGGCCGCGACCGCGAGCACGTCACCGGTCGCGAGGAGCTCGGTGGGCGACAGCGGCAGGCCGCGGCTGGCCCGGCCCAGGGGCTCGCCGAGGGGCACCACGGTCTTGAGTCGCCGTGAGAGCGCCAGATCGCCGCTCCCGCGCAGCAGGTCCTCGAGCTCGTCGACCTGCTCGAGTCGCGCACGGCACGTGGCGAGATCCCCCTCGAAGCGCGGCTCGGCGATGCCCTCCGGCCCGCACTGCGCCCGCGCTGCGGGGCTCGCGAGCAGGCTACACAGCTCGTCGTGCACCGTCGCCCACTCGAGGTGCATCGCGCTGCGCCACGCCGAGTCGCCCGCATCCCCGGACGGCAGACCCGACGGCGCGTCGAACATCCGCGGCGAAGGCGAGGACGGCGACGACCCATCCACGACCGCATCCTCGCCGTTCAACCCGTGCTCCCCGTGCGCCTCGGCACCGGTCCCGACCTCGCTCGCAACCTCGGCCATGACGTCGCTCGATTATGCACTAGCCCTGCACGATTCTGCGGCGTAACATGCGCCAAGCTGGCGTTTCTCGCGTCTTCCTCGCCCACCGCTCACCGCCGGAGTCCCGATGCTCGAGCCCTACGACCGCCTCGATTCCCCCCTCACCGCGACGGCCTGCTCCTCCGCCGCGGGACACCGCCCCGAAGACCGACGTTCGTGCGGACTTCGGGCCCCTCTCGCCGGCCTGCTGGCGTTCCTCGGCACCGCGTTCGCCCCGGGGACCGTGCTGGCGTCGGAGGGGGGCGCCCACGCGGTCCCGCCGACCTGGATGGTGATCTTCTTCGTCGTGATGCTGCTGTCGATCGCGATCGTCCCGCTGACGCGCCTCGAGCACTGGTGGCACAGCAACCTCAACAAGCTGCTGCTCGGCCTCGCCCTGTCGGCGTACCCGGTCTTCTGGCTGACCGTGCAGGAGCCCAACCTCGCCGAGCTTGGCGTGAAGATGCACGAGTACACCAGCTTCATCACGCTGCTGGGCTGCCTCTTCTACATCTCCGGCGGCATCTACCTCGCGGGCGACCTCAAGTGCACGCCGCAGTCGAACGCGACGTTCCTCGCCTTCGGCACCGTGATCGCGTCGTTCATCGGCACCACGGGCGCCTCGATGCTGCTCATCCGCCCGGTGCTGCGCGCCAACACCGAGCGCAAGCACAAGGTCCACATCGTCGTCTTCTTCATCTTCTTGGTGTCGAACGTCGGCGGCTCGCTGCTGCCCCTCGGTGACCCGCCGCTGTTCCTCGGGTACCTGCAGGGCGTCCCGTTCCTGTGGACGCTGGGCCTGTGGAAGGAGATGTTCCTCGTCGCCGGGATCCTGCTGGTGGTCTTCTTCCTGATGGATCGGCACTTCTACGGCCGCGAGTCCGAGACCGTGCGCCGGGCCGACCTCGCCCACGCCAGCCCGCTCAAGATCGAGGGCTCGATCAACATCGTGTGGCTGCTCGGCATCGTCGCCTGCGCCGCGTTCATCCGCGACGAGCACGGCATCTTCATCCGCGAGGCCGCGATGGTCGGCTGCGTGATCGGCTCGAAGTTCACGTCGCCGCCCGAGACCCGCGAGAAGAACGCCTTCTCCTGGTTCCCGATCCTCGAGGTCGCCGCGCTGTTCATCGGAATCTTCCTCACGATGATCCCCGCGCTGCTCATCCTGCAGGCCGGCGGCGACAAGCTCGGCGTCGACACCCCCGCGAAGTTCTTCTGGGCCGCAGGCGCCCTGTCGAGCTTCCTCGACAACGCACCGACCTACCTCGTGTTCTTCGAGACGGCCTCGGGCATGGTCGACAAGGGCCTGCTGTCGGGCGCCCTGGTCGAGGGCACCAACGTCCCCTCGACGATCCTGCAGGCGATCGCCTGCGGCTCGGTGTTCATGGGCGCCAACACGTACATCGGCAACGGGCCCAACTTCATGGTCAAGGCGATCGCCGAGGAGTCGAAGGTCGAGATGCCCGGCTTCTTCGGCTACATGAAGTGGAGCATCATGTTCTTGATCCCGTGCTTCGTGATCACGACGCTGGTGTTCTTCTAGCGGGGGATCTGGGGAAGAACGCAGAAGCGTTCTTCCCCACCCCCCGCTCCGTGCCCGTGCCCGTGCCCGTGCCCGTGCCCGAAGCCTACCCCTGCTGCTTCCGGGCGAGCTGCGCGGCCTTCCAGAAGCCCCGGTTCACATCGGTGTTCCGGGGCTTCACCTTGCGCGCCTCCGCGTACGCGTCCCGAGCCTCCGCGTACCGCCGCAGGGCCATCAACGCGTCGGCGCGCAGCAACAGCGCACGGAAGTCCCCCGGAACCGCGTTCAACAGCTCGTCCGCCGTCGTCAGCACCTCCGCGTGGTCGCGGCCGCGCTTGAACACACGCGCCTGGTTGTAGAGCGCCTCGGCGAGGCCGGACCGGGCCTCCGGGTGCTCCGGCCACACGGTGACCAGGTCGCGGAAGCCATCCGCCGCGGTCAACCACTTGCGCTTCTCGAGGGCGACCTGCGCCGCCGGGAGGATCTGATCGGCTGCGGCCTGCCGCAGCTTCCCAATCGCCGCGTTGCCGGGCTCCGCGATCGCGAGGTTCGTGAGCGCGACCGCGAGACTGCCCTCGGCGGGCTCACGCCAGTGCTTGGCCTCGAGCGCAGCCTCGCCCGCAGCAACCCAGTCGGCGACGGACGGCCCGGTGGGCTCCGGCGGCGGCGGGATGTTCGGCGTCACCGGGACGATGACCGGCTCGGGCTCCGCGACGCGCGGGCTCGGGGGCGAAGCTTCGGGCTGTGGTTCGCTCGGGCGCGGCGCATCCACGGATCCCGGCGATCCCGGCCTCGGCGCGTCGGGAGCCCCACGCTCCGGCACCGCGACACCGGACTCGGCGTCGTCGAGGAGGTCGGGCTTGAACGCGAGCGCGGCCGCCCCAGCGAGCAACCCACCCAGCAGCACGAACAACATCGCCTTGGCCGCCGCGACGGCGCCCGACGGGGCGGGCTCGCTCGCGGCCGTGCCCGCAGACGGGGCCCGCGGCGGCGGAGCGATGACCGTGCGATCGGGCTGCACGTAGCCAGCCGGTCGCGCATCGATCGCCGCGATCGCGGCCCGGTGGAAGCTCGCCGACGCGGCGGGTGAGGGATCCTCGGGCCGACCGTCGAGCGAGTCCCCCGCGACCTGCAGTCCGAGCACGTTGGCGACCGCGCTCGCACGACCGTCGACCGCGCGGGTGAGATCGTACTCGAGCGCCCGCATCGTCGGCGGTCGCAGCGAGGCGACGCGTGCCAAGCAGCGCGCGATGACGTCGGCGAGCGGCTCGGGCACCTCGGGCCGGTGCACGGTGGCCCGCACCGCGTCGTGGGCCCCCTTCTGCATCAGCACGTCGATCGCGTTGCGCCCCTCGAACGGCAGCCGGCCGGTGAGCATCTCGAACAGGATGCAGCCGACCGCGTAGATGTCGGACGCGACGGTGGCCTCGAGCCCGGCGCCCTGCTCCGGCGCCATGTAGTCGGGCGAGCCCATCACCAAGCCGGGCGATGTCTGCGACGCGTCGGCGTTGACGTGCTTGCAGATGCCGAAGTCCAGCACCTTCACGAAGTCGGGATCCTTGCCCCGCGCCGTGAGGATGATGTTCTCCGACTTGAGGTCGCGGTGGATGATGCCGACCTCGTGTGCGGCCGCCAGCGCCCGACAGATCTGCCGTGCGATGTGGACCGCGCGACGGATCGCCAGCGGCCCCTGCTCGCGCACCGTCGTCCCGAGGTGGTGGCCCTCGAGCAGCTCCATCACGAAGAACACATCGCCGGCGTCGGTGGTGCCGATGTCGAGGACGTCGATGATGTTCGGGTGCCCGGTCTGCGTCGCCGCCCGGGCCTCGCGCATGAACCGGGTGATGATGTCGGCGTCGCGCGTGTAATGGTCGTGCAGGACCTTGAGGGCGAACGGCTTGCCGAGCGCCAGGTGCGTCACGCGGAACACCGCGCCCATGCCCCCGATGCCGATCAACGCCTCGACGCGGTAGCGCTGCGCGATGACCGTGCCGACCCAGCTCTGTGCCGACTCGCGCAGCGATCGCGGGTTGGGCTGCGTGAACGGCCGGGCCCCGGGCCCGTCGAGCTCGACGATGTCGGACTCGCCCAGCGTGATCGTCGAGGTGCCCTTGCGCCCGCGATTGCCCGGCCCGCCGCCCTCGAGGGCGATCACGTCGCTGATGCTGATCGCCTCGATCTCGTGGGCCTGCGAGCGCAGATCGCTGAAGTCCTGCTGCGCGAGCTGGGCGTACTCGCGGGCCTCGACCTTGCACTCGCGGGCGAAGATGTCGTGCATGAACTCGCTGATGCGGTCCACGTCGCAGGTCGGGAAGTCGCGCGCGAGGATCTCGGACAGCGCGGCGCGGAACTCCCCGGCGTTCTGGTAGCGCTGCGCCGGATCCGAGGCGAGCGCCTGGATGAGCACGTCGTCGAGGCCGGCGGGGATCCCCGGCACCACCTCGGACGGCGCGCGCACGATCGGGTTGCGCACGGCCGCCAGCGCCTCTTGATGCGTGCGATTGTTCGAGGGGAACAGCTGTCGACCGGTGAGCAGCTCCCACAGCACGATCCCGCAGGCGTAGATGTCCGTGCGCCGATCCGCGGGCAGGCCCTTGGCCTGCTCGGGCGACAGGTAGCTGTAGCGGCCGAAGACCACGCCGGGGCTCGTCATCTCGCGCTTGATCGCGCTCTTCGCCAGGCCGAAGTCCGTCAGCTTGATCTCGCCGCGGTAGCCGACCAAGAGGTTCGGCGGCGAGATGTCGCGGTGCACCAGGTCGAGCGACATCGCGTCGTGCACGTAGTCGAGACCGCGCAGGACCTCGCGCAGCACGAACATCGCGACGTCGACGGGGATCCGGCGGTGGAGCTGCGCGCAGCGGTTCCACACCGCCCGCAGATCCTTGCCCTCCACGAGCTCCATCGCGAGGTAGTAGTCCTCGTTGACGCGCCCCGCGTCGAAGACCTGCACGAGGTTGGCGTGGTTGAGTCGGACGACGACCTTGGCCTCGTCGAGGAACCGCCGGTGGACGCCGGCGTCGTCGAGGTTGTGGAGCACCTTCTTGACGACGCACGGCTTCTCGAAGCCGCGCTCGCCCGCCGCCGCGAGGAACAGTTCGCCCATCCCGCCGCGCGCCATCGTACGCACGAGCACGTACTTGCCGAACAGCTGGGGGAAGCTGCCCGTCGGAGCACTCGCCCCCGCGCGCATCTGGCCCGGGACGCTCACTTCGAGTCGAACTATACCAGGATGTCACCCAGGGGACGGTCCGGTGATCTCGACCCGGATCTGCACACGTGGGGCCCCGCCGGTGTGGGTGCCAGGGTCGGACGGGATCGTGATCGCGCGGCGCACCAGCCCCGCGCCCGGTGGCCGGAGTGACAACGTGTACTGCCCGGGCATGGCGAGGTCGGCCTCGATCATCCCGTGAAGATCCGTGCGCGCCCCGCGAAACGGCCCGCCATCGACCGCGACGCCGGCCATCGGGGTGCCGGACGCCGTGACCTCGAGCGCCACGTCGGGGCCCCGCGCGATCACGCGACCACGCAGCTCGACGTCGTCCCCCGGCACGACCCGGGCCGCCGTCGCCAGCTCGACGCCGTCCTGCAGCGCCCGTAGGTCGTAGGGCCCGGCACCGAGCGACTCGAACGCGAAGCTGTCGCCCTCGGGGGTCGCCTCGTGCTGCTCGCTCGGATCGTCGGAGGCGCGTGCGATGACCGTCGCCCGCGGGTAGGCGTCGCCACGGGGATCGACCAGCGTCCCGCTCAGCACGTCGGCGGGCGGGATCAGCCGGAGCTCGGAGACGTCGACGTCGTGCTCGGGGTCGACGTCGATGATCCGGCGCGCCGGGGCGAAGCCGGGCGCGTGCACGGCGAGCAGCACCTGATCGTGCATCGCCGGCGGCGCGGCATCGCACCCGCGATCGGCCTCGGTGCACGGATCGCAAGGGGGCCGCCGCACGAGCGCGAAGGAGAACACCCCATCGATGTCGGTGGTCGTCGTCCCGCCGATCATCGGCATCAACAGCTCGAGCTCGGCGTCGTTGGGCGCGCGCACCGACACCCGCGCCGCGGCGATCGGCTGGCCCCGTCGGTCGACCACGGTGCCGTGCAGCCGCGGCAGCGTCGTCGCGCGCAGGATCTGGGGCTCACCCGGGGTCAACACCCACGCATCGGCCGCGACCGCGGTGACGTGGTGGAGGTCGACGCACACGACCCCCAGGCAGCCAGGCCCCTCGAAGCTGCCCGACTCGTCGAGCGACCACGCATTGCCGGCGATCGGCGTGAGCTCGTCCTCGTACAGGCAGCGCAGCGAGACGTGTCCGCCCTCGAGGGGCTCGCCATCGTCGTCGAGGATCTGCGCGCGGACGCGGCGGGCCGCGGAGTCGTTGCTCCGGCCCTGCACACCGGCGGCGGCGGACGGCGACACCGACGACGCGCCATCCTCCTGCCCGAACCGCCCCTGCACCGCCGAGCGGGCGTTGCGAACCGCCCGACTCGTGCCCCAGGCGAGCAACAGCACCACGATCACGAGGCCGACGCCCCACGCGAGCCGACGCCCCGTGGCGCGCCCGAGCATCGATCACGCGCTCCCGCGCATGATGGCCTCGGCGAGCGCCTGCGCCTCGGCGAGCACGCGATCGACCATCGCGTCGACCTCCGCGGCGACGGCATCTTGCGCCGCGCCGGCCGGGGCCGGAGCGCCACGCCCGAGGGCGTACAGCTTGGCCTTCGGCTCGGTGCCGCTGGGGCGCACGACCAGACGGCACGCGCCCGGGCCCCCGGACACGACGAGCTCGAAGACCAGGACGTTGCCCGGCAGATCGCGGGTGCGACTGCCGGTGTTCCGCGGCAAGCTGCGGTCCTCGACCGACGCGACGGCGAGCCCGCCGAAGGAGGACGGCGGCGATCGTCGCCACTGCTCGAGCAGCCCCGCGATCGCCTCGCGACCCGCGGCGCCGTAGGCGTAGAGGTTCGCCGTGCGCTCGCGGTGATACCCGTGCTCGGCGAACACCTCGGCGAGCTGCTCGTGGAGCCCGCGCCCCTGCGTCTTCGCCCACGCCGCGGCCTCGGCGAGGAGCAGACCCGCGATCGCACCGTCCTTGTCGTGGACATCGTTGCCGCGGGTGTAGCCGTGGGACTCCTCGCAGGCGAACAGCAGGCGACGCGCGGGGAACTCGTCCATCATGCCGGCGTGGTGCTTGAAGCCGACGAGGAGATCGTCGACGACGTCCACCCCCGCGGCGCGGGCGAGCGTGCCGACCAGCGGCGAGGTCAGCAGCGTCGTCAGCACCCAGTCCTCCGGGCCGCGCGTCGCGTGCCGCAGCACGTGATCGAGCAGCAGCACACCCATGCGGTTGCCGTCCAGGAACGCCAGGCGCCCCGACGCGTCGCGGGCGACGGCGCCCAGGCGATCGGCGTCGGGATCGGTGGCGAGCACGAGGTCGGCCTGCTCGGCCTCGGCCTGGGCGACCGCCATCGACAGCGCCTCGGGCACCTCGGGGTTGGCGCTCGCGACCGTGGCGAACCGTCCGCCATCGGGCAGCTGCGCCTCGACGACGGAGACCGCCACGCCCTTGCCCTGCAGCAGCGGAACCAGCGCCGTGTGTCCGACGCCATGCAGCGGCGTGTACACGACGCGGAGTCCCCCATCGCCGAGATCCCCCATCACGCACTGGGCCCGGACCGCGGCGTGGTAGGCCGCGTCCCAGTGGGCAAGTGCGGCGCCCGTGGCGACCTCGATGCGCGCCGCGTCGGTCGCCGCGAACGTGCGCAGCGGGGCGGTCATCGCCCGCTGGATCGCGGCCATGAGCGCGCGGTCCCGGGCCCCGAGGACCTGAGCGCCGTCGGAGCCGTAGATCTTGATGCCGTTGTCCCCCGGTGGGTTGTGGCTGGCAGAGATGACCACCCCCGCGCCGCAGCCCCGCGCCCGCACCAAGAAGGATAGCTGCGGCGTCGGTCGGGGCTCGTCGAGCAGGAGCACGTCGATCGCCCACGCGGCGAGCTGCTCCGCGACGACCCGCGCGAAGGCCTGGCTGTGGGTGCGGGTGTCGTAGGCGATCGTCACGCGCCGCGGTGCGCCCTCGGCCTCGACGAGCTCGGCGACGGCCTGGGCGGTCTCGCGGACCAGGGTCGTGTTCATGCGGTTGGGACCGGGGCCGCACGCGCCGCGCCGCCCCCCCGTGCCAATGGGCAAGGGCCCGGAGAAGGCGTCCTCCAGCTCGGCACGCATGGCCGGATCGCCGGCCTCGACCTTCGCCAACAGCGAGGCGAGCGCGGGGCGATCCTCGGCGTAGCGTGGATCCGTCCACCAACGCTGCAGCTCGTCGTGCCACGGCACCCCGGCCAAGGACGCGGGAACGATCGGCGGAGGAGTCTGCACTGCCATGGGCGGGCGGCATCTTACGACCCCGGCTGCGACGAGACCAGGCCGACGGCGGCCAGCAGGCCGACATTGGCTCCACCCGAAGCGCACCGGGCGGCGCGACTCCCCGGCCGCACGCGCACGAACGGCGAGCCCGGCCCGACATCCTTGCCGGCCGTGAAATCCAAGTTCGTGCTCGCGCGTTCGATGATGGGTCCGAATCGGGCGGCGACTCGCGTCGTTCTATGGAACACTGGGGGATGCTCGCTGTCCCTCGTCCTCGGCCCTGACCGACGGTCCAAGGGTCGGCCCACTGCGGAAGCGAAGGAGCGAATCATGCGCCAACCCCTCTACCTCCGTCTTCGCCCGTTCCTGCGGCGTGAGCTCCGAGCCCGGCTCGTCTCCGCAGTGGTCACGGTCTTCGTCCTGTGCGGACTGTCCTGGCTCGGTGTCTCGGCACTGACCAAGATCGACAGCCGCGAGGCCCACGAACTCCGCGTCTCGCTCGGCATCGAAGGAGCGTGGCGCGTCTGCGGGCAACCCGGCGGCCCGCTCTGCTCCTACGACGATCGCGAGCAGGGTCGCATCGACGCCAAGCACGAGCACGAGCGGCGCCTGCGGATCGCGGTGCTCGACGAGCTCGAGCGGCGCATCGCCCACGCGAACCGCCGCCTCGACGAGGCCAGCGCGCTGGTCGGGGACGCCAAGCTCAACCCCCGCAACGGCGCGCTGCAGGGCGACACCATCGCGCTGCGCAACGCGCTGTCCTCGGCCGCCGTCGATCTCCGGCCCGCGCCGCTGACCGCCGTCGAGGGCCGCCGCGAGCGACTCCTCTGGGCGCTCGACGTGGCGATGCCCGACATCCCGGGCGACTGCCGCGACATCGACTTCGACGGCATCGGCTGGGTCGGTGGCTGCGACCTCACCCGCGATGGACTGCCCGCGGCCCGCACCGATCAGCGCCGGCTGGTGCTCGAGCAGATCGCCGTCGAGCGCACGACGCTCGCGACGCTCGCTCGCCGCATCGACGCGCTGCGCGAGCGCGACGGCGCCGATGATGCCCCGCACGCGACGAGCAACCGCGTCGACCTCGTCGCCGACCTGCTCCCGGCCCGCGAGATCTCGAGCGACTACGGCGAGAAGATGGCCGTCGCCACCTGGCTGGCGATCGGCACCGGCGACGACGCATTCGACGACGACGGCAGCAGCAGCCTCGTCGCCGTCGCCCGCACCTCGGGCCTCACCGAGGTCGGCGGCGACCTGGCGACCATCGCGATGGCCCACGTCGGCGATCTGAGCCGCCTCGTGCAGGATCCCGGCGCGGCCGGCTGGCAGGGCGGCTGGCTCCTCGACGGGGCCGAGCACGTCGCGATCGTCAAGCCGAGCGTCCGCTACCGCTCGCCGGTCGGCACGGGCACGCAGGTGCGCCTGTTCGCCACCGTGCTGATGCTCCTCGGCACCATCCTGCTCGTCGTGGTCGGCCCGACCGTCACCGCGACGACCACGGCCCGCGAGCGCGAGGCCGGCACGCTGCCGGTGCTGCGCATGACCGGCCTGTCCGCGGGTGACCTGGCCATGGCGATGACCATCGGCCCGAACGTGTTCGCGCTGGTCGCCGGCGGTGCGCTGGTGCTCCTCGCCGCGACGATGTTCGCCGCGACGGTCGGCGTGGTCGCGACCCTGTCGCTGCTCGGCGTCGTGCTGATGTTCTCGGCGGCGACCCACCTCACCGCGATCGGCCTGGGCGACGCCCTCGGTCAGCGCGTCAATGCGATGGTCGTCGGCGGTCTGCTCGGCCTCGGCGTCCTCGTCCCCGGCCTCATCGGCGCGACGATGGTCGTCGGCGACATGGCGGCCACCGGCCTGCTCCTCGGGCCCCTGCCCGCGACGCTCGCCTCCACCGTCGAGATGTCCGGCCTGCCGTACGCCCGGATGCTCTCCGCCGCGTCCGGCTCGCTGGCCTCGCAGGTCCTCGTCTACGCCATCGTGGCCCAGGGCATGCTCGGGGTGCTGTGCCTGCTGTCGTGGCGACGCCGCGCCGAGCAGCCGTGGGCCCCGCTGTTCCGCCCGATCGAAGGCGCCCTGCTCGGCCTCATCAGCGTCGGTTGCAGCGCGCTGGCCCTGCTCGACCTCAGCGAGCAGATCCACGTGCAGACCTACGACCAGGTCAACCTGGTGACGTTCGTCGCCACCGGCTTCCTGATGCCCGTGCTCGGGTGGCTGTTGGTGTCGAGCCTGGTCCGTCCCGCCCGCGCCGCCGCGGTCGCCAGCTGCGGCGAAGCCCGCCGCGCGTTCCTCCGCTTCCAGGCCTTCGTGGTGCTGACCGCGATCGCCCTGGCCGGCGCCTACTCGATGGTCCTCGACCGCTCGGGCCTCGGCCACGAGAAGTCCGAGATCATGTGGGCCACGATCGCGCAGGGCCTCTTGGTGGCCGAGACCGCCGTGGCGGCGCTCCTCCTCGCCTCGCGCCGCCGCGAGGGCCGTCACCGCGTGCTCATCGTCGGCGCGACGATCGTCCTGCTGCAGCTCGCCCTCACCGCGGGGGTCTACACCCTCGAGGTCGAGCACGTCGCCATGACGCAGTCCTCGGCGCACCCGCTGCTCGTGGGCATGGACGCCTCGCCGTACTGGGTCGCGTTCCTCGTCGTGCTGTGGGCTGCGGGCCTCGGTCTCGTCCTCGCCGCGCTCCTGCGCGAGCGTGATCGCGGCCGCGCCGAGGCGACGGGCACCGACGATCCCGAGCCCGAGGCCGACGGTGAGGGCGACGAAGAGCGTCGCTGGCTGCACTGATCGACACTCATCCTCCCGCAGACGGGCGGATCGAACGGGCTCCTCGAGCGATCGAGGGGCCCGTCGTCGTTTCGGGGCAAACCCGGCGGAACGCTGTGCATCGGGCCACAGCGACCGTTTTCCGGATGCGGTCGCAGGTCTCGGTTTGACCGGCCTCACGCGTGACGTCGCGCGCGGCCGTAGTCGGTCCGTTGTCGACGGGACGACCGCTCGGCATCATGCGCCGGGGGAACGACCATGTCTGGACTGAGCCTACGGGGAACGAAGCGAATGGGCCTGGGCCTCGCGGTGCTCGCGGCGTGCGGCGGGGGTCGCGACGCGGACGACACCGCGTCGTCGTCGGTCTCGATCACCACGACGATCTCCACGACCGTGGATCCCACGGGGGGCTCGGAGACGGGGGCGGACACCATGGAGTCCGACACGCTCGGCAAGCTCGACGTCAGCGGCGGCGCCGACGAGAGCACCGGCCCCGAGACGTGCGAGTCGATCGACATGATGGCGACGGTCGGCCTACAGCCGGCCGACATCATCATCGTGATCGACAACTCCGGCAGCATGGACTTCGAGGCCAACCAGGTCCAGATCAACATGAATGCGTTCTCGTCGCAGATCTTCCTCGCGAACATCGACGCCCACGTGGTGTTGATCTCGCAGATCACGGGCGACACCGGCGTCTGCATCGATCCGCCGCTCGGCTCCGGCGGTTGCCCGGCCGACGACAACAACCCGCCGGGGCTCACCCACATCATCGACAGCGTCGACAGCAACAACGCGCTGCAGAAGCTCATCGAGCACCACGCCGACTGGGCGCCGGTGATGCGGGCGACCGCGAGCAAGCACATCATCGTCGTGACCGACGACGAGTCCGATCTGTCCGCCGCCGACTTCCAGGCGATGTGGGCCGCGCTCGACCCGACCTACGTCCCGTACAAGGTCCACGCGATCGCGGCGCCCGAGGGCCCCGTCGCCGGCTGCCTCAACCAGACCAGCTGTTGCATCACCTCCGCGGCGGCGGGCGCCGTCTACATCCAGCTGACCAGCGCCACCGGCGGCGTGTTCGGCAACCTGTGCGATCAGGAGTTCCAACCGATCTTCGATGCGGTCGCGCAGCAGGTGATCCAAGGCTCCGCGATCGCCTGCGAGTTCGCGATCCCGCCGCCGCCCGAGGGCGAGGACTTCGACCCGATGCAGGTCAACGTCGAGTTCTTCGACGGCGTGGGCACGCTCGACATCGGCAACGTCGAGGACGCGGCGGCGTGTGCCGGGGTCAGCGACGGCTGGTACTACGACGACCCGGCGATGCCGCAGAACATCCTGCTGTGCCCGCAGACCTGCGACACGATCCAGGGCTTCACCGACGCGGCGATCTCGATCCAGTTCGGCTGCGCCACCGTGCCCGCCGGCTGATCCAAGCCGTGTGTTTTCCCACGGCGCCGGAGACCGGCCGTGCGGTGACTGGCTCCCAAAATCGCCGTTCCTACCTTTTCGGTGGTTTGGGCGGCGGCTAAGGTGGCCGCAACCTGGCGTTTTCCCCCGCGTCCAGGTCGGGCAGGTCCCCCATGTTCGTCTCCCCCGTGTCCGCTCCGTGCTGGGTGGCGCTCGCCGCACGCATCCTCGCCCCGCCCGCGATCGCGGCCGACGGCGATGATCCGAGCGACAGCATCGCAGGCGCCGTCGGAACCGCAGCGACCCCGCATCGCCCCGTGGACACGCTGGGTGATTCGCCACGGCCGCAGCGACTCGGCGCGAAGATCCTCTACGTGAACTTCGACGGCGGCGACATGAACTTCTGCGGGAACGACAGCCCGCAGGACAACTGCTCGACGATCTTCGGCGGCACGATCCTCCCCTACTCGGGCGATGCGGCGAAGCGCGCCAGCGTGATCCAGGTGATCCGCAAGCGCGTCGAGGACTTCGGCATCACCGTCACCGACACGCGTCCGGCCCAGGGCGACTACGACATGGAGATGGTCGGCAACTGGCAGGGCGAGATGCCCGGCTTCGCCGGCGTCGCGCCCAACATCGACTGCTTCGACGAGACCGGCGGCGAGGTCTCCTTCACGCTCGAATCGTCGGGCACGGCCGACGGCATCGCCGAGATCGTCCTGCAGGAGGCCGCCCACACCTGGGGCCTCGAGCACGTGAACGAGGGCACCGACCTCCTCTACCCGACGACGTCGGGCTCGAACAAGACGTTCGTCGACGAGTGCTACAAGATCGTCCAGGACACCCTGCTGAACGAGTTCGACGGGTACTGCAACCAGGTCCACACCCAGTTCTGCGATTCGGGCTGGCAGAACAGCCACCAGGAGCTGCTGCTGGTCTTCGGCGCGTCGATCCCGGATGTCGCGCCGCCCTCGGTCGAGATCACCGCGCCCGAGGACGGCGCCGTGATCGACGGTGACTTCGAGCTCGTCGTCGACATCGCCGACGATCAGTCGCCGGTCGTGATGGACATGACGATCACCATCACGAGCCCGGCGCTCCCCGAGCCGGTGCCGTTCGACGGGGCCTATGCGGGCCCGACGTCGATCAGCTTCCCGATCGACGGCCTGCCCGACGGCGAGTACACGATCCACGTCGACGGCGTCGACGAGTCGGGCAACCCCGCCAGCGACGAGATCGCGGTCACGGTGAGCACCCCCGGTGCCGAGGGCACGACGACCGCCGCGACCGGAGCCGACGGCACCGGTGACGACTCGGACGGCGCCACCGATCCGAGCGGTGCCGGCACCGAGGATCCGGGCACCGACGCGGGTACGGACGCCGACGGCTCGAGTTCGGGCCAGCCTGCCGCGGGCGCCAGCGAGTCCGGCTGCGCCTGCGCCCATGATTCCTCCGCCCCACCCACGCGCTGGTTGCCCCTGGTCGCCTGCGCGTGGCTCCTGCGTCGCCGTCGCCCCACGGCCGCTCGCCCCGAAAACTAGAAGGAACCGCCCGATGCTCTCCGTCGTCCGCCTCGCGTCCCTCGCATCCCTCCTCGCGACCTCGACCGTCCACGCGGCCACGCCGGCCGATCAGCTCCGCGTCTCGCCGCCGAGCAACGCCCCCGAGGCGATCGACGAGGCGGCGCACGCCCGCCGCATCGAGTACGCGCCACGCCCCGCGTCCGAGCCGCCGATCAGCACGCGCGTGCGTCCGCAGGCGCTCGGCGCCAAGGTGTTGTTCGTCAATTTCGACGGCGGCGAGCTCAACGCGTGTGGCAACAACGACGCCACGCAGAACTGCACGACGATCTTCCCCGGGACCGTCCTGCCGTACTCCGGCGATGCGGCCAACCGCGCCGCGATCATCCAGGTGGTCCGCAAGCGCGTCGAGGAGTTCGGACTGACGATCACCGACACCCGCCCCGACTCCGGCGACTACGACATGGAGATGGTCGGCAACTGGCAGGGCAGCAACCCGGACTTCGCCGGCATCGCGCCGGCGGGCGACTGCTGGGACAACTACGGCGGCGAGACCTCGTTCACCCTCGAGGTCAGCACGTCGGCGGACGCGATCGCCGAGATCATGCTGCAGGAGCTCGCCCACACCTGGGGCCTCGACCACGTCGACGAGCAGCAGGATCTCCTGTTCCCGACCACGCAGGGCACCAACAAGACCTTCCGCGACGAGTGCTACCAGATCGTCGAGGACACCGAGCTGACGCCGACGCAGGGCTTCTGCAGCCACCACCAGGAGGCCTGCGGCACCAACAGCCGGCAGAACAGCCACGACGAGATGATGCTCATCTTCGGGCCCTCGCAGCCTGACACCCAGGAGCCGATCGTCTCGATCCTCGCGCCCGAGGACGGGGCGGTGATCGACGGCGGCGCGTTCGACCTCGAGATCGGATTGCAGGACGACCAGCTCCCCGCGGTGATGAACACGACGATCACCATCTCGAGCCCGGCGCTGCCCGAGCCCAGCGAGAGCGACGGCGCGTTCGCGAGCCCGGCCGAGCTGAAGTTCCCGATCATGGGCCTGCCCGACGGCGAGTACACGATTCACATCGACGCGTTCGACGAGTCCGACAACCCCGCGAGCGACGAGATCACGATCACCGTGGTCGGCTCCGAGGTCCCGCCGGCCGAAGACACCGGCACGCCCGCGGACGACAGCGGCGGGGACTCCGGCGCCGGCGACTCCAACGCCTCGGATGGTGCCGACGGCACCGGCGACGGCGGGCCCATCGACGATGGCGGCGTCGGCACCGACGGCGGCGCGTTGACCGGGGGTGACAGCACCGACGAGGGCTGCCAGTGCGCCGCCGAGTCCGCCGGCCACCGCTCGTCCTGGGCGCTGCTCGCCGTTGTGCCGATGCTCGCGCGGCGCCGTCGTCGAACCGCGTGCTAAGCTCGGCCCACGATGTGGGCACTCGTCTTCGCGTTCGCGGGCGCCGCCGAAGGCCGCCCGACCTCGACCCCAGCGCTGCCCACCGCGCCGCTGCAAGCCGACGCCTCGCCCCGCGCCGCGGGCATCCCCGAGCTGCTCTACGTCAACTTCGACGGCGGGGTCCTGCTCGACGGCTGCGGCAACGAGGCCCGCTACAACTGCAGCACCCTCGCGAGCCTGTTCGACGGCTACGTGGGCCCGTTCGCCGGCAACGACACCCAGCGCATCTCCATCCTGCAGGCCACGCGCAAGGCCGTCGCGGACTTCGGCGTGCGCGTGGTCGTCGATCGGCCACCCGACGACGTCGACTACACGATGGTCATGTACGGTGACCTCGGGCCCCAGGACTTCGCCGGCATCGCGCCGTACATCGATTGCGAGGACATCCATCGCAACGACACCAGCTTCACCGGCGCGTTCGACACCTCGAACACCGGCTCGACCGTGATCCTCCAGGAGGCCGCGCACACCTGGGGCCTCGAGCACGTCGACGCCGAGTTCGACATCCTCAACCCGTTCAAGAGCTCGGGCATCAAGCAGTCGTTCACCGACGAGTGCCACCGCATCGTCGCCAACACCGACCTGCAGCCCACCCCCGGGTCTTGCAACCAGGTCCACACCAAGTTCTGCGACTCGGGCTACCAGAACAGCTGGCAGGAGATGCGCTGGCTGTTCGGGCCGGCGGTCCCCGACACCACCCCGCCCAAGCTCGAGATCGTCGCGCCGCTGCCCGACGAGGTCTTCGTGCTGCCGTCGACGATCCCGTTGATCGGTGAGATCGAAGACGACCTCGACCCGCAGTTCTACCACCTCGAGGTCTACTACGGCGACGCGAAGCTGTACGACAACGACAACATCGAGCTGAGCCTCCTGCTCGAGAACCCGCCCGAAGGCCAGATCGAGCTGCGGGTCGTCGTACGCGACGAGGCCGGCAACGAGGACGAGGCCACGATCGCGTTCGAGATCCTCCCCGAGGGCAGCGAGCTGCCGGCCGAGGACGACGTGGTGCTCGACGATCCGCCGACGGGCAGCTGCACCGCCGGCGGACGCACTGGCGGCCCCGCGCTGCTCGGGCTCTTCCTGCTCGCGCGCCGCCGCCGGAGCCGGGCGACGTGATCGCCCCAGCCGCGTTCGCGACCGCGACGTGGCTGCTCGGCGCCGGACGCTACCCGCAGGACGTCGAGCTCGGCCCGGCGCCGCCGCCGTTCGGCAACGACGGGATCGAGTTCCGCGATCGCGAGCTCGGCACCGGCATCACCCTGTACGTCAACTTCGATGGGGTCGACCTCGGCTCGTGCAACCCGAGCAACAGCAAGAAGAACTGTCACTGGTACAACAACGACCCGATCGCGCCGTTCTCCGGTGACACGCAGTCGCGGGTCGCGATCGTGCAGGCGATGCGGCGGCACACCGAGGCGTACGGCATCCGCATCACCACGCTGCGGCCCGATGACGGCGACTACGCCATGGTGGTGTACGGTGGCACCGAGGAGGAATTCGGCGCCCTGGGCAGCGCGCCGGCCGGGGACTGCCTCGACACGCTGCCCAACGAGATCGCGTTCGCCCACCTCGACGGCGAGCTCGCGCCGTGGGTCGTCGCCGGATCGACGACCGCGCTGCACGAGGCTGCGCACACCTGGGGCCTCGATCACATCGATCTGCCGACCGAGATCATGTATCCCGAGGGCGACAACAGCCCGACGGCGTTCGACGATCGCTGCCACCGCATCGTCGCGGACACCAGCCTCGCCGACGGCGAGCCGTCGTGCCCGGAGCTCGGCACCGAGTTCTGCGAGGACGCGGGCCAGCAGAACTCGCACGCCGTACTGACGCGCCTGTTCGGCCCGCCCTACGTCGACACGCTCGCGCCGCAGATCGAGTTGGTCTCGCCCGACGACGGCGAGTACTTCCAGGCCCCGGCGGACTTCGACGTGGTGCTCGACATCGTCGATGACCTCCATCCCCAGGCCTATACGATGTGGACGTGGTACGGCGACGGGCCGCGACCCGACGACCCGACGACGACCGTCGCCCCGGGGTTCCGCGTCGAGGCGCTGCCGGTCGGCACGTGGTCGTTCCACGTCGCGCTCGCGGACGAGGCCGGCAACGAGAGCCAGCTCGACTTCGAGATCGAGGTCGGGGTCGATCCGCCGCGGCCGCCCGGGGACGAGGGGTGTCGGGTCGGGGCGCAGGGCGGCGATCGGGCGGGCGGGCGAGCCGCGCTCGCGATCCTTCCCCTGCTGCTGGTCCAGCGCCGACGAAGGCGGTAAGAGACGGGCTCGATGTCCGCGATGCGATTCCCGTTCGGCCCCGCCGTGGTCACGACCCTGGGGCTCTCCCTGATGTTGGTCGGCTGTCCCGCCGAGGTCGCGCCGACCCCCGCCACGCCCGCGAAGCCCGTCGTCGACGAGACCGATCCCCGCGTCGCGCGGGTCGGCGAAGACCTCTATCCGGCGGCGGCGATCGAGCGCACGGAGAAGCTCGAGCGCACACCGGAGCCCTCGGGTCTGGGCACCGGCAAGCCCGACGAGTCCAACGGCGTGTGCCGGCTCTACGCGCCGCGCCTGCCCGACCCCGAGTGCTGCAAGGGCGAGTACGGCGTCGATGCGGACGCCGTCGTGAAGACGTGCGGCCTCGAGCTGTACCTCGGCGAGTCGTTCCAGGGCACGTGCGGCTACTACTTCCACCGCACCGGCGACGAACCGCGGTGGTTGCGGGCATCGTTCGTCGAGGGCGCGACGCCCGAGGACGCGGCGAAGGTCCACGACACGAAGATGAAGCGCGTCACCAAGAACGACGCGTTCGCCTCCGAGCCGGTGCCCGGGGTCGAGGGCGCGCTGTGGAGCCGCAACGAGCGGCTGCGCTGGGCGTTCGTCCCCGGCTGGGACAAGGTCCGCATGGTGTCGTGGTCGAGCGAGACCTGCACCGACGACGCCGCGGCCAAGGTGCTCGCACAGATCGCCGCGGCCAAGCAGCCTGCCGCCGGGACGCCGCGTCAGGGGCTCGTCCCGCGCGCGCGCACCTGAGTCCGCCTCGACATCGGCCCGGACGCCGGGGCCCGCGTCGCGCCGCGGCGGTTCACTCCGCGCCGCAGGTCCAGTTGCCGACGCCCTTCCAGGCGCCGCCGGGACCCGAGTACAGCCGATCGCCGGCGCTGCCGTCCTGCGACTGACGCCGCAGCCACAGCTCGGCGTGCTTGTCCCCGTCGAGATCGACCGTGCCGCGGACCTCGAACACGTCCGGGCGCCCGCGGTTCTTCTCGACCAACTGCAGCTTCGCGAGGTCCCCCGCCGGCGCGACCATGAGGCCGCTCCACCGGTAGCTCTCGTCCGAGCCGGGATCCGGGATGAACGCGGCCACGATCATCTCCTTCTTGCCGTCACCGTCGAGATCGAGCTCGGCGACCTGGTTGACCTGGAGATCTCCCTCACCGCCGGCGGCCTTCGCCGCGGCCGCGACCTTGGCCTTCGGGTCGTCGCCGAGCTGGGTCTTGGCCGGCGAGGTCGTGTCGTCCGCCGCGAGCGTCACGAGCTTGACCACCGACGGCGGCCAAGTGCCGTACACGAAGTCGGCGCCCTCGGTGATGCCCTCGACCGCGATCGCGACCTTCTTGCCGGCGCCGGCGAGGCACTGCGGCTCGGCGAGATCGCCCGCCTTCTTCGCGAACGACGAGAACTTCGAGGCGACGCGCACATCGGTCCCGGCCGGCACCATCTTCAGGCACGCCTCACCGTGAGCGAGCTTCTTGCTGGCCTTGTCGAAGCAGCCGAGGGGATAGAGCGCCCCCTCGACGCCGAAGAACACCGCGCTGGTCTCGGGCGGAACCGGCCCGGACACACCCGCATCACCGTCGTTGACCTGGAGCGTGGGCTCGCCGCCATCGTCGGCCTTCGCGTCCTTCGCGTCCTTCGCGTCCTTCGCGTCCTTCGCGTCGGCCACCTTGGCGTCCTTGCCATCGGCGGCCTTCTTCTCGTCCCCGGCCTTGTCGCCCTTGCACGCGGGCGCACCGAAGAGGCCGATGACGAGGGCGATGGCGAGCGGACGGATCGTCATGCGGGCTGCTTTATCACGAACCCCGCCCGACTGTGAAACCCCGCCCGCCGACCCGGCGCCCCCCCATCCACCGACCCCGCGTCGGCGCGCGACCAGCGTGTACGGCTGTGAAATGCCAGCGAGTTGATCGACAATGCGGCGGTGACGACCGATCAGGGCGGGGCCGCTGGCCGCGGCGTGAAGGCGGGGACCCGCTGCCTCGCCCGACCGTCCGGCACGTGGGCCCCCGGCACGATCGTGGGTGCCCTCGCCGACGGGACCTACCGGATCGAGCTCGACGACAAGGCGATCTCGTTCATGAAGTACTGGCACGGCGTCACTGCGGCCGAGGTGTCGATCGACGACGCCGGCGCGTGGGCCCCCGTGTTCGATCGCATCGTCAGCGATCGCAGCGGGCTGTCACGCGCCGACCTGCAGCGCACCTTCGCCCGGCTCGGCATCGACGTCGACGACGCGCGGATGGACGCGTTCTGGGGCGGCACCTGCCAGGCGCTGTGGCAGATCGATCCGGCGACCTCGGCGGGCCTGCGCCTCGACGCGCCGCGGGCCTACGCGATGGTGGTCCGCGCCGGACTGTCGGCGCGCCAGCTCGCCGACGAGGTCGTGCGCGGCGCGGCCCCGCGGCAGTACATGCCGTTTTACTGGAATCAGACCCGCATGGGCGGGCGCGACCCGTCGGAGATCGGCCGCACGATCACGGTCGACGACGCCCTGGTCGCGCTCGGCCTCGGCGACGGCGACGACGAGCCCCGGCTGTTGGCCGAGATGCTCCACTTCGCGCGCAACCACGGGATCAACATTCCGGGCGACTTGGCGAAGTTCATGTGTCGACGGGGCGCGGCGGATGCGGTGTGGTCGGCCCACCCGAACAACCCCGAGCTCGTGAACCCCGGGACGCCGTGGCAGCTGCTCCCCGACCTCGAGCGGCGCGGGCTCGAGGGCGAGTTCGGGATCACCATCATGACGCCGCACCAGGGCGAGCACGCCTGGGCGGCGGTCTTCGATCGCGGCGAGCGCGACGCCCGGGTCTACCTCCACTGGACCGACGGCGACGTGCAGCGGTGGCAGCTGCAGGCGCCGTCGCTGGGCGTGTTCTTCTGGGATCTCACGCAGACCGGCCTGACGTGGTTCGTCGAGAACGGCAACCCGGCGAACCGCGTGATCGAGCCCGCGGAGTTCGGCCTGCAGATCCGTCAGTAGTCGGAGCGGCGCCCGATGGGGAGGTCCTCGCCGCGGGCGAGCGCGTGGACGATCTGCGCGCGCTTGGGCTGCGGCGGCCGGCGCAGCTCGTCGACCATCTCGCCCAGGCCCTCGACGGAGAGGTGGAACATCGGGAACACCCGGCGGATCTCCGCGATGGTCGGCGCGTCCCAGATGTCCGGCCGCTCGGGGTTGAGCCACGCGCTGTGGGGGAAGCGATCGGCGAGGCGTGCCAGCCACGTCAGGCCCACGGGTCCGCCGCCGCCGGACCACCAGTCCGCCGACGACATCATCAGCTCGCCCGGGTGCATGTACGCGTCGCCGACGAGGATGACGCGCCAGCTCGGATCGAGGTCCCGGAGCAGCTCGGCCGTGTTCACGCCGCGGGTGAACACGGCGTCCTCGTAGACCCGGCTGTAGACGCAGTTGTGGAAGTAGTACGAGCGCAGCTCGCGGAAGCCACCGCCGGCCGAGGCCGCCGAGAACAGCTGGCTGACCAGGCGCGCGAACGGATCCATGCTGCCGCCGACGTCCATCAGCAGCAGGACGCGGACGTCGTTCTTCCGCGGGGGTCGCCACGCGATCTCGAGGTCGCCGCAGTTGCGCGCGGTCGCGTCGACGGTCTCGGGGAGATCGAGCTCGAGCTCGTCGCCCTTGCGCGCCATCTTCCGCAGCTTGCGCAGCGCCGACGCGATCTGGCGGGTGTCGAGGACGAGATCGTTGCGGTAGGCCCGGAAGCGCCGCGCGTCGGCGACCGCGAGCGCGCTGCGGCCACCGCCCTGCCCGCCCATGCGGATGCCGCTGGGGTGCATGCCGCCCTGGCCGAAGGGCGAGGTGCCGCCGGTGCCGATCCAGCGGTTGCCTCCCTCGTGGCGCTTGCGCTGCTCGGCGAGGCGCTCCTCGAACATGCGCCGGAGTTCCTCGAGGTCGAGGGACTTCAGCGCCTCGCGCAGCGCGGGGTCGAGGTAGGCGAGCTTCTTCGGGTCGCGCAGGTAATCGTCGAGCTGGGCGAGGATGGCCTCCGCGTCGGTCTCGATCCCGCGGAACACCTGCGCGAAGGCCTGGTCGAACCCGTCGTAGTGGACCTCGCTGGCGCAGCACAGGCACCGCGCGATGCGATAGAAGCCGTCGAGCCGCTGGTCGTGCAGGCCGTCCATCGTCGCGCGCACGAGCGCCAGCCAGTTGTGGGTGGTCACCGGCACGCCGCGCTGGCGTAGGGCGTAGAAGAAGTCGATGAACATCAGCGCCCCGTCGCCCCGCGACGGCCGCGGCGCTCCACGACCTCGACGTCGGTCTCCTTCTTGAGCAGGGTGCCGAGGAACGGCAGCCCGGCGCCGAGCAGCTTGGCCGGCTCGATGCCCGCGTAGCGAAGCGCCGAGATCCAGTCGATGAGCTCGCTGGTCGACGGCGGCTTGCGCAGGCCCTCGGTGGCCCGCAGGCGGTAGAAGGCCTCGAGGGCCCCCGCCAGCAGCGCCTCGTCGAGATCGGGATGATGGACCCGGACGATGCGCGTCATCAGCTCGCGCGAGGGGAACTCGATGAAATGAAACACGCAGCGCCGCAGGAACGCGTCGGGGAGCTCCTTCTCGTTGTTGCTCGTGATGATGACGATCGGGCGCCGCACCGCGGCCACGTGGCGGCCGGTCTCGGGGATCGTGAAGCTCATCGTGTCGAGCTCGTGCAGGAGATCGTTGGGGAACTCGAGGTCGGCCTTGTCGACCTCGTCGATCAACACGACGCTGGGGTCGGGCCGCTCGAAGGCGCGCCCGAGGGGGCCGAGCTCGATGTACCGCGCGATGTCGGAGACGTCCCCGGCGTTGAACCGACTGTCGTGGAGCCGCCGAACCGTGTCGTAGGTGTAGAGGCCCTCGACGGCCTTGGTGGTCGACTTGATCTGCCAGCGCTCGAGCGGCAGGTCCCGCGCGGCGGCGAGGTTGATCGCCAGGAGGGTCTTGCCGGTGCCGGGCTCGCCCTTGATCAACAGCGGCCGCCCGAGGTGGATCGCCACATCGACCGCGGTGCCGAGCTCCTCGGAGACGATGTACTTCGGGGTGCCTCGGAAGTTCTGTTGCAGTTGCATCGGCGGCGTCGGAGTATGGCACACGTGATCGAGACCCCGGAGTGCCGCAGGCAGCGCGGCGCGAGCGAACGTGGACGGATGCGAGCGAGGCGGTGGCTGTGCGCGCTCGTGCTCTGCGGATGCGATGCGGCCGAAGACGCCATCGACGCGCCCGCAGGCCCCAGCGACGCATCGGCCTCGTCGATCGAGGACCCGGCCCCGACTGGGACGCCGGTCGAGGTGCCCGCGCCCGCGGAGGCGGCCGCGGCTGCACCACCGCCGCAGGCCACTGCGACCCCGCAGGCGATCGGGCGCGTCGATGCGCGCGGCGCCCGAAACGCGCTCGAGCGGGCCTGGCTCGCCCGCAGCGGCGAGGCTGCGCCGCCGGCCGAGATCCGACGCGCCGATCGGGCGACGATGATCTACGCGGATCCGCGGTTCGGCGCGCCGTTCCGCGGCAAGCTCACCCACGGCGAGGCGTTCGGCGTGTACGAGCGGGTCGAGACCGACCGTCCAGACCCCGAGTGTCGCGGCGGATGGGGTCGCGTCGGACCGCGGGCGTTCGTCTGCCTCGAGCACACGTCGAGCACCAAGGCGACCCCGCGCGAGCTCCCCGTCGTCGGGCGCGGCCAGCTGACGCCGCACTACTACGCCCGCGTACGCCGCAAGTCCGCCACGGGAGAGGTCCCCGCCGCGCCCCGGTGGGCGAGTCGCAGCGCGATGGCGTCGGGCGCCGAGCCCATCGATCACCTGCAGCCCGATCACGACTACGCGTTCGAGCGCCGTCGCCCGTCGCGCGAGGGCACGCTGCTGGTCGACAGCGCGTCCCGGGTCGTGCGCGAGGCCGACGTGCGCCGGCTCGAGCCCAGCGCGTTCGCGGGCCGCGACGTCGTCGTGTCGCCCCTGCCCGACGAGGGCCGTCTCGCGTGGAGCCTCATCTGGCCCCACGCGTCGGTGCGCGCGGAGCCCAACGTGCTCGCGCCGCTCGTCGGCAAGCAACCCCACCAGGCCGAGTTCTTCGTCACCGACAAGGTGGTGCAGCGCCGCGGCGTCGAGTGGGTCGCGGTCGCCGGCGAGACCAAGGGCTGGATCGACGCCGACGAGATCCGGCGCTGGTACCCCGCGCCGCCGCCGGCGAACACTGGCGACGACGAGCTGTGGATCGACGTCGAGCTCGAACAACAGACCCTGGCCGTCATGCTCGGCGACGCGCCGCTGTTCGTGACGATGATCGCCAGCGGCAACCACAAGCACCCGACGCCCCAGGGCGTGTTCCGCATCAAGACCAAGATGGCGACCTCGACGATGGACTCGCAGCCCGGCGACGACGAGGCCTACGCGGTCGAGGGCGTGCCGTGGGCGCAGTTCTTCCACAAGCGCTACGGGCTGCACGGGACCTTCTGGCACAACCGCTTCGGGCGGCGGACCAGCCACGGCTGCGTGAACCTGTCGGCGAAGGACGCCGCGCTGGTGTACGCGATGACCAGCCCCGATCCACTGCCGGGCTGGGCGATGGCGTTCGCCCACGACGAGGTCCCGGGCACGGTGGTGCGCGTGCGCAAGATGGACGCGCCGGTCCCCGATCGCCGCGGCGACGCCGAGTCGGCGATCGACTGACGGGCGCGCGCGACGTCAACCCGCGTCGGAGAGCGCCGCGCGTCCGACCGACGCCACATACCAGTCGCCCCACTCGAGGCGCAGGTGAAGGGCGATGCGGGCGTCGTCGCGATCGTTGGCGTCGTCGAGCCGATCGCTTCGCAGCGTCACCAGGGCCTTGGGCGCATAGGCCCCCGGCACCAGCTCCACCGAGTCGATCTCGACCGCGCTGCCGCCGAGCGTGTCGATCGCGTCGGCGAGCGCGAACGTCCGCGCGGCGTCGATCGTCTGCAGACGCCGCATCGCCGCGGCCACGGCGGCCTCGGGCTCCTCGTGGCCGAACGACCGGGCGGCGTAGTACGCCTGGCCGAACTCGAAGAAGAACGAGACGATCTGGCTCGACGCGAGCCCGTCGTCGAGGCCGAGCTGCTCGCGGAACCCGTCGGTGCCGGTCCGCGCGACCATCTCGCGGAGGCGATCGTAGGCCGCCTCCGTGGTCGTGTCGGGGTTGCCCACCAGGGACTCGACCGCCGCGACGAAGCCCTGCATCACCGGCAGGCTGCCGTCCTGGTCGTCGCCGCCGAGGATCATGGAGAGGGCCTCGCCGCGGACCTTCCGGGCGAAGCTCGGCGAGGTGAGCCGGCGGGCCGACTCGACGTCCCCAGCGCCGAGGGCTTGCAGGAATCGACGCGAGCGATCGGTCGCCCGCTCGAGCCGCTCGGCGCCGCCCTCGAGCGCGGGCCGTTGCTGCAGCATGCGCGTCGCGTCGGCGATGGGGATCGCAAAGCCGCCGGTGCTCTCGCGCCACGTCCACGTCACCACTCCGACCGCACGGCCGACGTCGTCGAGGACCGGTCCGCCGCTCTGGCCGCGGCGGATCGGCGCGGTGACGCCCACGAACGCCCCGGGCCCGGCGGCCTCGTTGTAGACCGCGAGGCGCTGGACCGTGCCGCGATCGAGCGCGAACACCTCGTGGTCGCCGGCGCGGCGGAACGTCGAGATCGCGTCGGTCTCCTGCAGATAGCGACCGACGGGCACCACCTTGCGCGTCGCCAGGGGGACCCAGGGCAACGGCTCGTCGGCGGTCACGTGGAGCAGCGCGAGGTCGTGCTCGGGGTCGGTATAGACGACCTGGATGCTCTCGTACGTCCGCGGCGGATCGAGCTCGGGGAACTCGATCGAGACGATGTGATCGGCGTCCTCGATGACGTGGCGGTTCGTGATGAGATAGCCGCTGGGATCGATGACGAAGCCCATGCCACGCCCGACGTCGGTCTCGATGACGGCGATGCCCCGACGCGAGCGGTCCAACTGGGCCTGGCCACCGCCCCGGGGATGCGCCGCCCCCTCGCGCACGCTCACCTCGCCGAAGTCGCGCCCCCGCGTCGAGGCGCAGGCCGCCGCGCCGAGCGACGACGCCAGCAGCGAGCACGCGCCGAGAGTCACCTGCCACCGCCCACGTCGACGCATCGGTTCCACGATCTCAAAGGTAGTGTGCCGCGGGCAGCGGGGCCAACCGCCGGGGTGGGAATTCACCGGCGTTCATCGATGACTCGGGCGCACGGCACGCCGCCGGTGACCCGACGTCGGCCGCACGAAACCGACCCCGACCCGATCCCCGATGTCGGGTTTCGCGGCATCATGCACGGGTGACCCGTCGCGTCCGTGCCCTTCCCCGCGCCTTTGCGGCGCTCCTGGTCGGAACCACCTGTGTCCTCGCCGCGTGTACGTGCGAGCAGGCCTATGCGCCGAGCCCCGCCGACGCGCCCAAGACCGCGAACGCGGAGGCGAAGTCGGACGCCCCGCAGGCCGACGCAGCCAAGGCCGATGCGCCCGCCGTGCCGCCGCTCAGCGAGGAGGATGTGCGGCTCATCGCCGCCGATCCGAAGACGCTCTCGCCCGAGGATGTCCGCAAGCGAGCCTTCGCGTTGCGCCGCAAGATCATGCAGAACCCCGACTCTCCCGCCGCGCGAGCCCTCGAGGATCTGCGCCGCGCGACGGAGGCCGGCGAGCTGCAGGCACCGGGGGCCGGCGCCGTCCGCTTCGAGGCCCGCGGCAAGGACGGCGAGCCGCCCAAGGGCACGATGCCGCCGGCCGGCGTCCGCGACGGCGACGCGAAGCCCCCGAGCGCACCGTGAGCGTGCCCGTCGGGATCCGCGAGATCCCACGCGACGATGCGGTGCTCGTGTGGGAGCTGTGCGACCCGGCGCGGAGCAACCCCGTGTCGCCCGCGACGCTGCGATGGATGACGGCGCGCGCCGGCGAGCTACGGGGCGAGCTCGTGGTGCTGCGCGGCGCGGGCGGTCGGGTGTTCTGCGGCGGGTTCGATCTCGCCGCGCTCGCCGAGGCCGACGGCCCCGAGCTCCCCGACGCGCCGCTGGCCGAGGCGGTGCTGGCCTTGCGCGCCGCCGATGCCACGTTCGTCGCCGCGCTCGATGGCCACGCCGTGGGCGCCGGGGTCGAGCTCGCCGCGGCCTGCGATCTGCGGGTCGCCCGACGCGGAGTCACCTTCGCGATCCCGGCGGCGCGCCTGGGCGTCGTCTATCGCGCCGAGGGGCTGGGGCTGCTGCAGTGGTGCTTCGGTCCGTCGCTCACGCGGCGGTTGGTCCTGCTCGGCGAGCGCATCGACGCCGACATCGCCGAGCACCACGGCGCGCTCGATCGCGTGGTCGAGCCCGACGCGTTCGAGGCGGCGCTCGAGCAGGTCATCGCGGCGCTGGCCGCCGGGGGCCGCGACGCGCTGCGGGGCAACCGCGACGCGCTTCGCGAGCTGGTACCCGCGATCGCTCCGGCGTTCGCGGCCCGCCACGAGCAGCGCCGCCTCCAGGCGTTCGTCGACGCCCGCGCGCGCCTGCGTGTGGGTCCGCCCGGCGGCGGCCCTCCCCTTCCGCCGTCCGCCGGACTAGGCTTGCGGCCGATGGCCCTCAAGGACGACATCGACGCCCGACAGAAGCAAGCCCGCCGCGACCGCGACGAGGCGACGCTGAACATCATCGGCATGCTCAAGAACCGCGTGCTCACCGAACTCAAGTCGGGCTCCGGTGCGCAGGAGGACGATGCGCTTTGGCTGGCGGTCATCAACTCGTACGTGAAGCAGCTGCGCAAGTCGATCCCGGATTTCGAGAAGGCGGGCGAGCGGGCGAAGGCCGCGTTGATCGAGGTCGAGTTCGAGCTGAAGTTCTGCGAGCAGTTCCTCCCGTCGCGCCTCGACGAGGCGGCGACCGAAGCCCTGGTGCGCAAGCTCGTCGCCGAGCACGACCTGCTCGCGCAGGGCGCCAAGGCGACGGGTCGCCTCATGGGCCTGCTGATGAAGGAGCACAAGGACGCGCTCGACGGTGACATCACCAAGGCCGTGGTCGGCCGGGTGCTCGCGGGCGGCTGAACACCGGCCCGCATCGACCCACGATCACGGGTCCGGGACGGTGATCGGGCATCGCGCTCGCCAGTCGGGCGCGATGCGATCGTCGAGGTCGTTGCCCGCGTGGGTGTTCCACCACAGCACCGAGCGGGTCGGTCCACCGCGTGCCGCCTCGACGCGGCGCAACGCCGCGAGGCACTTCGCGGTGTACGTGGTCTCGAGCGCGAGGCCGTGGGCGCCGGCGAGGGCGACCGCCTCGATCCCCGCGGGCGTCGGTGAGCCATAGCCGCCGCCGACCTCGGCGTGGTCGATCGCGAACGTGACGCCGGCGCGCGACAGCCAGCGCATGACACCACCGTCCGGCACGTCGACGAGCCCGCAGCGGCGCAGCTCGGCCTCGGCCGCCGCGAGCTTGCGGCGGAGCAGCGCGCCGTTGAACGCCCAGCCCTCCACCGACGACACCAGGTGCACGTGCGTCGAGACGCCGGCGAGCGCGAGGCCCACGAGCAGGCCGGCGCAGCTCCCCGCCGATCCAGCGGTCAGGTAGATGACATCGGGCGGCGGCAGCTCGCCGTGGGCGATCTGGTCGGCGAGCTCGAGCGCGGCCTCGATGAAGCCGAAGCAACCGAGGGCCGTGCTCGCGCCGGCGGCCATGTACGTGCCCGCGACCGCGGGGCGCCGCCACAAGCGATACGAGAGCCACGCGAGCCCGAGGCCCGGGCGGGTCTTCGCCGGCCACAGCTGCGCGCCGGCCGACACCAGCACCGCGAGGTTGCGTCGCACGTGGGGCGTCCACGGCTGCTCGAACACGAGGGCGTGCAGCGTGCGGCGCTGCGGCGCGAGGAACAGGGCGAGCGCGAGGAGGTGGTGGCTGCCGGTCCCGCCGACCGAGAGCACCGGCGCGTCGTTGTCATACGGCGCATTGGCCAGGACCCACTGCAGCTTGCGAACCTTGCCGCCACCGTAGATCGGGCTCGATCGGTCGTCGCGCTTGATCCACACCCTCGCATGCGGGGTGTCGAGCCATGCCGCGCGCTCCACCGGCGTGGGCAGCTGCGCCCAGTCGAAGCGCCGCGGCGGCGCGGAAAGCCGCGGCCACAGGGGTCCGCGGCGCGAGGGGGCGCCACCACCGGCGGGTTCGTCCGTCATCGACGGGCCGACCCATAACACGCGGGGCCGACCGACGGCGGCGCGCACCCACTGCGGGTGCACGCGCGTGCAGGCTCCGGTTCGGGCCGGTCGATGGCCGCGCGCGGGCCGGCCGCCCGCGCTCGAGTCCGCCGCGAATCGGCCGATGAAGCGCCCCTTCCGGCCCTACGCGGCCGCTTGGGACGATCGTCGACCGCATCCCCCCGACCCGACCATCCGACCCGACCTTTGTGCGGACACCAGGCTGGCATCGCCGCCGACACGGAGTCACACAGCGTGTGCTAAGGTCGATCGGTCGTGAAAGCCTGTCCATTCTGCGCGGAACCCATTCAAGACGCGGCCGTGAAGTGCCGATACTGTGGCGAATGGCTCGACCCGAGCCAACGGCCGCAGACGGCAACGCCCGAGGCCGCAGCCCCGCGCACGATCGCATCGCAGTCGGTTCCACAGCCGTCCGCCGCGGCGCCGGCCGTGACCGCGCCGCGCACCACGACGATGGTCGTGGCCTCCGGCGCGCTGCGTCCGGCCGCGCCCGCGCGACCTGTCGACGCCGAGCCCGTCCCACCGCGCGAGCCTCCGCACCCGAGCACCACCACCGTCGATGGCTCGCTGCACGAGCCCGTCGCTGCGGGTGATGCCCCCGCCGAGACCCCGCGCGCGTGGGCACCACCGCCGTGGCTGTCCGAGTCCAACACCGCGGGCGCCGTGACGACGGCTCCGGCGGCCGCACCGGCCGCTGCACCTGCGGCGACGCCTCCCGCCGCGCCCACGACCCACACCGTCGTCGCGGCACCCGTGCCGACGCCCGCGCCCACGCTCGACGACGTCGCGCTGCGGATGAAGCGGATCAAGGCGAGCGCCGCCGCGATCCGCGAGGCGATCGAGGTCGAGGCCCAGCGCGTGTCCGTCGGCGGCGAGTCCGAGCCCGAACCGAGCGCCGCGTTTGCGCCCGCGCCCGCGCCGACGATCCCCGCGCCGCAGACGGTGATCGATCCCCGCGCCGCGGCGAACGACATCCTCGGTGACGGCTTCGACGACGACCTCGACGGCGATCTCGATGCGATCCTCCCCGGGCGCGCCCCGGTCGATCCGGACACCTTCGACGAGCGGCCCGCGGCGCGCCGCGACGCCGCCGCGCCGACCGACCTCGAACGGAGCTTCCTCGGGGGCGACGACGACTTCGAAGACGGCGACGAATTCACCGAGGGCGATGGCGGCATCGCGTCCTTCGCCCCGGCCGCGCGGCCGATCCCGTGGCGACCGATCCTGATCGGCGCCGGCGTGATGGTGGCGATCGGAGCATGGGTGTTCCGTGCTCAGCTGTTCCCGAGCAGCGAACCGGCCGCGGAGACGAACGTCGCCGCGGAGGTCCGCCCCGGCAGCGTCGCCCCCGACGAGACCAAGGCCCCGCCGAGCAAGGCACCGGCACCGGTGGCCGCGGCGCCGGCCGATCCCGCGGCTGGCAAGCCCGTCACCGCCGATCCGGCGGCGACTCCGGCGGCGGCTCCCGGCGCAACTCCGGCGGCGGCTCCGGGCGCACCGCCGACCGCTGCCGCGGGACCGGCACCCGCAGCGGCCGCGCCGGCCGGCGGCACGCCCCCCGCGTCGCGTCCGGCCCCCGACGCCGACACCAGCGCGCGACTCGACGAGGCTCGCTCGCTGTACGTCGCCGCCAAGGGTGGGACCCAGCGCAAGAAGCTCGGCGAGGCGAAGACGCTGCTGCAGGAGATCCTCGCGACCGCGCCGGCGCAGGCCGACGCGCTGCTGCTGCTCTCGCAGATCGAGCTCGAGCTCGGGCACGCCGACGCCGCGCTGACCACCGCGATGCAGTGCACGCAGGCCGCCGCCGAGATCGCGGATTGCTGGCTGACGATCGGGGTACTGCAGCAGGACCGGCGCAAGAAGGCCGAGGCGACCCTCGCCTACGAGAAGTACCTCGCGCTCGCCCCCGACGGTCGCTACGCGGGCGACGTCCGCTCGCAGCTCAAGCGCCTCAAGAAGTGAGCTGCGCCTGCAGCGTCTCGAGCTCGGCGACGGCGAGCTCCCACGCCTCGGTGGCGTCGGTGAGCGCGTCGGCATCGCGCTGGTACTCGGTGAGCAGCAGGTTGCGCCGCGGCGCGTCGGCGTAGACCTCCGGCTTGGCCAGCTCGAGGTTGCGCTCGCGCTGCGCGGCCTCGAGGCGCTCGATGGTCGCCTCGAGCCCCTGCACGCGGGTCTTGAGCGGTCCCAGGGTCCGGTTGCGCTGGCTACGTTGCTCGGCCTCGAGGCGACGGCGGGCGCGGTCGTCTGCGGGCTTCGCAGCCGGCTTGGCCGCGGGCGCCCCGGCGACGGGCTCGCGCACGGGCTCCGTCTTGCTCGGCTTGGCGGAGGCGGCGGGTCGCGTCTCCGAGAGGCCGCGGTGGCGCTCGAGGTACTCGTCGAGCGTCCCCGGGTAAGTCTCGACGCCGCCGTCCTCGACGTTCCAGATCTTGGTCGCGAGGCGCCGCACGAAGCTGCGGTTGTGGCTGACGAAGATGAGCGTGCCGTCGAAGGTCGACAGCGCCTCGGCGAGTGACTCGGCCGACGCGAGGTCGAGATGGTTGGTCGGCTCGTCCATGAGCACGAGGTTGCCGGGCTCGACCAACAGGCGCGCCAGGGCGACGCGGGCCCGCTCGCCACCCGAGAGCACGCCGATCGGCTTGTCGACGTCCTCGTCGTGGAAGAGGAACGCGCCGAGCATCGTGCGGATCCGCGTGTTCGACAGGTCACCCGTGGCCACGGTCTCGAGCACCGTGCGTCGGGAGTCGAGGGTGTCGGCGTGGTGCTGCGCGTAGTAGCCGACCTTGACCTTGTGCCCGAGCTGCACGGACCCGGCGTCGGCCTTCAGCTCGTTGGCGATGATCTTGAGCAGCGTGGTCTTGCCCGCGCCGTTCTTGCCGATGATCGCGATGCGATCGCCACGGGCCACACGCAGGTCGACGCCGCGGAGCACGACGTGATCGCCGTAGACCTTGCGCAGGCCATCGGTACGCAGCGGCTCGCCGCCCGAGCGCTCGGTGGGCGGGAAGCGGAAGCGCATCGTCTCGCGCTGCTGCAGCGTCTGGACCTCGTCCATCTTCGCCAGGGCCTTGACCCGGCTCTGCACCGCCTTGGCCTTGTTGGCCTGGGCCCGGAACCGCTCGATGAACTGCTCGGCCTTCTCGCGCTCGCGCTCGAGGTTGCGGGCCTGGTTCACCAGGACGATCTCTTCTTCGGCGCGCTGTTTGAGGTACGCCTCGTAGTCGCCGCGGTACTGGCGGACGCCCTCGGGCTCGAGCGACACGACCCGCTCGATCTGCTCGTCGAGGAACTCGCGGTCGTGGCAGATGAGCACGAATCCGTGGGGATACGAGCGCAGGAACTCGCCGAACCACGCGACCGTCGGGAGATCGAGGTGGTTGGTGGGCTCGTCGAGGAGCAGCAGCTCGGGGCGCTGGAACAACAGGCCCGCCAGGGCCGCCCGCATCTTCCAGCCGCCGGAGAACTCGCCCAGGTCGCGGGTCGCGTCGGTCGACGCGAACCCGAGGCCGTCGAGGATGCGGCGGGCCTGGTGCTCGGAGTAGTCCTGCTCGAATGAGGCGATGCGACCGTGCAGGTCGCCGATGAGCTCAGCGGCCGCGAGGATGCGGCCCTCGTCGCCGCTCTGCTCGGCGGCCGCGAACTCGGCCTCGGCGCGCAGGCAGTCCTCGTCGAGCTCGGCGCGACCCGGCACGGACGCGAGCACCGCCGCCAGCAGCGTGCGACCGCCCGCGACGTCGAGGTCCTGCGGCAGGTAGCCGGTCCGCAGGTGCTTGCGCGTGCGGATGGTCCCGCCATCGGGGCGCATCTCGCCGGCGAGCATGCGCATCAGGCTGCTCTTGCCGGAGCCATTGGGCCCGATCAGCCCGACCCGATCGCCCGCCGCGATGCGCAGATCGAGGCCCGCGATGAGTTCCTTCTTGCCGAAGGCAAGCGAAACGGATTCCGCGACGACCAGGCTCATGGGTTCCCCGCCGGCGGACCTAGCACGTCGGGCGCCTGCGTGGCAAACCGCCCGGCCTCTGCCACACTGGTGCGACGGCGATGGCGGACGCGATCGACGAAGAGACGCTCGAGCGCATGCGGCGCGGCGTGCCCCTGCGCCTCTCTGCGGCGGGCTCCTGGTGGTTCGGCGAAGAACCGGTCACCCACGTCGGGCTGGCGCGCGCCCTGACCTCCGGGCTCGACCTCTCCGATGGCGGCGAGCCCATCGTGCGGCTCGGCCACCAGTACTGCTACGTCACGCTCGACGACACGCCGCTGCGCGTCGTCGGCCTGTGCGAGGACGCGGCCGGTACGTTGTGGTTGCGCCTCGACGACGAGCGCGACGTCCAGCTCGACGGGGCGAGCCTGGTCGAGGACCGCGACCGAGGCCTGCGCTGCACCGTGCCTTCGCGCGATTCGGGTCGGCCACTCGCCGCGCGCTTCGGCAACCGTGCCCAGGCCGAACTCGCGCGATGGATTCGCTGGCCCGAGGGCGCCGCCCGCCCGAGCTTCGTCCACGGCGCGGTCGAGCGCGTCATCCCGCAGCCGTAGTCACGGCGGCGACCACGGCGTGACCCGCCAGGTGCGGCCGCGCTCGATCGTCAACCCGATCCGCGTGCTCGTGAAGCCGAGATCGACGAGCTGCACCACCGCATGCGTGCTCGGGCCCAGGGGCGTCGGCGACACGAACCGACGGGCGCCGACGGACGGTGCGTCCTCGGTCGATGCTCCGCGCAGCTCGGTCGGGCGAAGCACAGCATCGCGCGCACGCCAGTCGATCGCGACCTCGCGGATCGGATCGACACCGGCCGCGAGCGCCGCCCCCAGCGACGCCCGAACTCGAGGATCGAGGCGCACGTCGACGACCTCGATGCTCGCGCGGGCGTCGGCGCCGATCCGCAGCTCGAGGGCGACCGCGGTGCCCTCGGGCGCGCTGCGGATCCGCCAGTGTCGCGTCGTGATCCGCTCGACGGTGGTCGCAGCGGCCGTGCGGGTCGAGCCGCGCGGCACCGCGAGCGTCCACGCCGCGTCCGCGACGCGGGCCCGCAGGCGCGCGCGCGTCAGGTGGATCGCCGCCTCGCCGACGTCGGCGGCGAGGAAGCGTCGGCCCATCGACGCGGCGACCACGGCCGTCGTCCCCGCGCCGGAGAAGGCGTCGAGCACCAGGTCGCCCGCGTTCGACGACGCGGCCATGATGCGGCGCAGCAGGCTCTCGTTCTTCTGCGTCGCGTAGCCGGTCTTCTCCCGGGAGAAGCTCTTGATCTGGATCGAGTCGAGGGCATCGGCACCGACCAGCGCGAGGTCGCCGGAGCCGGCGTTCCAGACGTCGTCGACCGCCATGCCCGGCGCCTTCGCGGCCGCACCCGCCCGCCGCACGTAACCCTCCGGGTGCGGCACGTAGACCTTGTTGAAGCGCATGCGCTTGGGGTCCTTGGCGTAGAACAAGATGGTGTCGTGGTTGCGGATCCAGTTGCGCGCGCGGGTCTTGAACCCGGACACCCAGCCGATCCGCCAGATGATCTCGCGCTGGAACGACGCGGCGCCGAAGACCTCGTCGAGCAGCAGGCGCACGGCGTGCCCGAGCGTCGGATCGACGTGCACATACAGACTCCCGTGATCGGCCAGCAGCGCGTGGATGCGCTCGAGCCGGGGCGCGAGCATGCCGAGGTACGCCGCCGCGCCACCGACCCAGCGATCGGTGTATGCGGGTTGCGCGATGATCTGTGGCTCGCCGTCCGCACCGCGGGCGCGCGTCAGCACCGAGAACTCGCTGCCGGTCGAGAACGGCGGATCGATGTACGCCAGATCGACGCGGCCGCGGTGCATCGGCAACCACGCGTCGAGGGCGTCGAGGTTGTCGCCCCACACCAGCTCGCCGACGGTCGGCGCGTCCGGGGACACCGTGGGCAGGTGGGCCTCGATGGTCTCGAGCGCGATCGACCGCGGGCCCGGGGCCGCGCGTCGGCCGTCGCGGTCGTACTTGCCACGCCAGATCAGTTCGAGCTCGCGCCCGCTGTCGCTCGCCGGCGCGGGGCCCCGTCGCGCCCGGCTCACGGGGACGGCGCGCCGCCCGTGGTCTTCGACCGCGATCCCTGCGATCCCGACAGCCCTCGCACGTAGGCGACGAGGACCATCAGCGACGCCTCGGTGAACTCGTCACGGAACGCCGGCATCCCCGGCGGACGACCCATGCGGATCGTCATCGAGATCGACTCGTCGCTGAGGGTTTCCACGATGCGGCGATTCGAGAGGTCGCGCGCCTGTGGTTGGTCGGCGACCGGCCGCCCATCGGGGCCGTGGCACCGCGCGCAGTAGTTCTCGTAGATCTGCTGGCCGTCGATCGTGCGCTCGGGCCCGACGGCGTCACTGCACGCGACGGTACCGAGGACCAGCATCAGTGCCGCGCGCCGTGGCGTGCCCCGCATGCCCACTGCCTACCACGACCAACGCGGTCACGACAGCGGCCACGGTCGCGCGCGCTGCACGGGAGTCCGCCGCGGCTCAACGCATCTGCAGGCGCAACGCGGTCGCCCCGGGCGCCGCCGCGGCGGGGGCCTCGGGCAGCGCGACGTCGGGCGCCGGTTCGGCGGTCGTCGGGGGCGCGGCGGTCTTGGGGGCAACGGTCTCCGGCGGGGGGGCGACCGGCTCTGGCGCGGGATCCGGTTCTGCGGGCCCGACGACCGCGTCGGGGGCCGGCTCGAACTGCCGCTCCGGCTCGTCGAGCAGGATGTAACCGTCCTTGTCGACCAGGGCGCCGCGCGGCGGGATGTACTTCCCATCGGGGGTGTACAGGCCAAGCCGCACGCCGAGGCTGTCGTTGTAGACGTCGACGGCCCGATCGTAGTCCTTGCGCGCACGGGTGAAGAACACGCCCGCGGTGATCCCGAACGCCGCGGTCGCGAGCCCGCCGCCGAGCAGGATGCCGCCGGTGCCGTCGAGGCGCTGGAGGTCGAGGCCCTCGCGCGCCGAGGCAGCGACGCCGGCGATCATCACGAGGGAGGTCGCGATGCCGATCGCGGTGAACAGCCGCGCCAGGCGGAGCTTGCGGTGGGGCAGCGCCTCGAACGACGCAGCATCGGAGCGGAGGATCGCGTCGAGCGACTGCCAGCTCCGCTTCTCGGCCGTCACGTTCGTGCCCGTGGTGTACCGCGTGCCCTGCGGCAGCTCGTGGCGGTAGATCGCCGACTCGGCGTAGAGCTTCTCGCGGGCGTCGCGGTCGGCCACGCGCTCGGCCGACTCGAAGTCCGTCGGCGCCAGCTGGGGCGTCAGGGCCATGCAGCCGGATGCGGGGACGCTGAGCGCCAGCGCGCAGGTGAGTCCCAGTCGTCGAATCGGTGCGCTCGCAGTCACGATGGCCACCTACCCTAACACGATGGTCGCGACGCGGCCGAATGCCGCAGCGCCCCTCCGCGCGTCCTTTCGGGTCGTCCTCCCGCCAACGCGAAGGCCACGCCGGCCTTACACGGCCGGTGCGCGGCGCGCGGGTCCCTGGGCGAGGCCCCGCCACGACCCCGGCACCCGCGGACGCGCCCGCGTGGCGGTCACCGCGGGGGCGGCGGGTTCGGGCCGGTCCACGGTGACCGCCACGACCGCCGACGGTCCCGCCGAGGCTGGCACCGTGGGCGCGACCGCGGGCGGCACCTCGGACGCGGCCGCTGCGACCTTGCGAGTCAGCCGAGCGACACGCCGCGGACACGGTGCGTCCATCGTGCGCAGCCACGTGAGCGCGGCGTCATTGCGCCGGAGGCGGTGCTCGAGGTCGATGACCAGGCGCCGGGTGGCCTCGGGGTGACCGGGGTGGTGCGTGCAGATCTCGCGGAGAATCGCGTGGGCCTCGTCGTGCTCGCCGGCACGACGCAGGCCGCGGACGACCAGCAGCAGCAGCTCCACACCACGCGCCCGATCGCGGATCGCATCGCGCCGCCAGACCTCGAGCAGTCCCACGAACCCCTCGGGTGCATCGACGCGCTCGAGATGACGCGCCACGCCGAGGGCCTGGGCGAGATCGAGGGGCGCATCGATCGCCTGGGCGCAGGCCTCGACGAGGCTGGCGAGCCCGAGCAGATCATCGGCGTTGTGCCGCCGCGCGGCGGCCATCCCCGCGCCGATCTCGGCGTCACGCTCGCCGTCGATCCAGCGCTGTCCCAGCTCTGCGATCTCGGCCCCGCTCGGATCGCCGACCCGACGGGCACCGAGCACCTCGCGCTCGAGCGTCACGAGCCGCACATCGGGCAGCGTGTCCCGCCACAGTCGCCGACACACCGGCAACAGATCGAAGTGACCGGCGCCGAAGCGCGCCGCGAGGCCGTCGTGCCACAGGCCGAGCCGACGCAGGCGCAGCCGCACCACCGTGCGATCGAAGCTCGCGCCGTTGAACGTGAGCAGCAGCGCCCCGTGCCCAACGCCCTCGAGCACGTCGAGGACCGACAGCCACATCGCCCGCTCGCCTGCGAGATCGCCGAGCTGCCACTGCTTCACCCACGCGGTCCCGTCGGCGTGGAAGCCCCCGAGCCCCACGAGGAACGGCACCGCATCGACGCCGAGGCCGGTGGTCTCGAGGTCGAACACCAGCGGCGGTGACGTGACGCAATGGGGCGCGCCCACGAGCCGTCGCAGCGCCGCGACGACGCGCGGCGCCCTCGGATCGCGGCCCCCCTCGGGGCGGGCCGCCGCGGTATGCACCTCGAACGCGTCCCGCTGCGTCGCCGCACCGCACCCGCGCACGATGCCCGCCGACGCGGACGCGTCGAGACTCGCGATCCGGGTCCGCAGGGCCGCGAGCCGCCCCGCCGCGCTCACGCCTGGGCGTCCCCACCCGCCGCGCGGCGCATCGCCTCGAGGACCTCCGCGACGGCGCGCCGGTCGATCGGTCGATCGCGCTGCGCGACGCCAGGGCCAAGGCACGTCGGGCACCCGCCCTCGCAGCGACACCCCGCCACCGCAGCGGCGGCCCGCTCGAACAGCGCCGGCCCGAGGGCGAACGCCGTGGTCGCGAGCCCGGCCCCGCCCGGTGTCCAGTCGAAGAGCACGATGTACGGGCGCGCCGCGGCGGCGAGCTGCGCGTCGACCCCCGCCCCACCCGGCCCACTCGCGAGCGTGCCGAAGCTCGCGGGGTGCCCCGCCGTGATCGCATGCCCGAGGTCCGCCGCGTCGCACATCAGCAGCAGCGCCGCGCAGTGGTGGATCGCGTGGGCCGCCGCGATGGCGGCGGTCGCCCGCAGCGTCGGCTCGAGGGCCACGGCAGAGGTCGGCAGCGGCCAGTACGCGGCCCGCGTGTGCAGCTCGAGGTCCGGCAGCGCGACTGGCCCGAAGCCGATGTTCTCGTGGCTGCGGAAGCGGATCTTCTTGAAGCCGGGGACGTTGCGGATGACGTGGGCCTCACCGAGGCCGCCGCGATCATCGAGCTCGCCGGCGGCCACGCGCGACGCGACCCCCTCGTCGGGATCGAGGATGCGGACCCGCAGCTTGGGCACCGCCTCCGTGTAGTAGTCGGCGTCGACCGAGCGCACGGTCGCCTTGCGCCCGTCCCAGTCGAGGGCGCGGACCTCGAACGTGCGGCCCTCGATCGGGTAGATCGCGCCGGGGTGCAGGTACAGCGGCGCGTCGTCGAACGCCACCTCGGCGAGCACGTCGCCGGCCTCGTCGACGACGGAGAAGTTCTCCTCCGTGGGGCCGCGCAGATCGACCTGATCGGCCGCACTCTCGGCGCCGCGCGACAGGTACAGCGGCGGCACGGTGTCCTGCCGCAGCAGGGCGCCGCGCTCGACCAGGTAGTCCGCGGCGTAGACCGTCTCGTCGGGCGTCATCTCGCCCCATGACTCCGTCGCACGCAGCGGGAGCTCCTGCACCGCGCAGCGAAGGTGCGGCAGCCAGATCTCGGGGTTGTCCGGATCGACCGCCGCGTGCTCGGCCGGCTGCCCGAGGAGGAACGCCGGATCCGCCGCAATGAACTGATCGGTGGGCATCGACGACAGCACGACGACCCCGAGCGACGCCCGATTGCGCCGCCCCGCCCGCCCGATGCGCTGCAGCGTCGCGGCGCGCGAGCCCGGATAGCCCGAGAGCACCACGACGTCGACGCCCCCGATGTCGATGCCGAGCTCGAGCGCGTTGGTCGTCGCGACCAGCCGCGCCTGCCCGCTGCGCAGCGCCGTCTCGACCTCGCGCCGACGCTCGGGGAGGTAGCCGCCCCGGTAGCCGCGGATCGCGTCCTGGGCCTGGCCGCGCGGCAGCGGCCCGCCGTCGCTGCGCTCGTCATCCCGCAGGTATCGGGTCAACAGCTCGACGGCCTTGCGGGTGCGGCAGAACACCAGCGTCTGCACGCCCGCGCGCCGCACCTCGTTGGCGACCACGCGCGTGACCTTCAGGTAGTCGCGGCGGACCCCGGTCGTCGCGTCGACGACCTTCGGGTTCAGCACCATCACCGTGCGCGGGCCGGTGGGCGAGGCGTCCTCGTCGACACAGACGACCGAGGGCCGGCCGATGATCGCGCGGGCGAGCTCGGCCGGGTTCGCGATCGTGGCCGACGCGGCGATCACCTGTGGTCGGCTCCCATAGTGCTCGCACACGCGCCACAGTCGCCGCAGCACGTTGCCCACGTGGGAGCCGAACACGCCGCGGTACGTGTGGAGCTCGTCGAGGACCACGTAGCGGAGCCCGGCGAAGAACCGCGCCCAGCCCTCGTGCATCGGCAGCATCGAGCGGTGGAGCATGTCCGGGTTGGTCGCCACCACCGCAGCGCGGGCCCGCGCGGCGCGACGCTCGTCCGGTGGCGTGTCGCCGTCGAACGGCGCGACGCCGATCGACGTCCCGGGACCGAGCGAGCGCACGACCTGACGCAGCGACTCGCACTGATCGCGCGCGAGGGCCTTGGTCGGGAACAGCAACAGCGCCCGCGCATCGGGCTCGGTGAGCACCGCGTGCAGGATCGGGATCTGGAAGCACAGCGACTTGCCCGACGCGGTGCCCGTCGCGACGACGACGTCGCGCCCGGCGAGCGCAGCATCGAGGGCGATCTCCTGATGTCGATACGGCGCGGCGAGATCTCTCGCGCGAAGTGCCGCAAGCAGTCGATGATCCAACCGATCCGGCCAAGCACCGTATGAACCGGATCTTGCAGCCGCGCGATGCTCTGCGACGATCTCCACCTCGTCGCGGCCGCGGAGCGCGTCGATCAATCGCTCCAGCGCGGCGTCGACGTTCGGCGAGGGAACGTCAGCTTCTCCCGCCCCGGCGTGAGCAGATGTACCGTTGCCTGCCCTCTGAAGGAGGATCCGGGCGCGGGAGAAGCCTGACGATTCGTCTAGCATCGAATGGATCGGCCCGCTCGAACTGAACGGACGACACCATGTAACATGCGTTCAGTATGCGGTCAACTCGAAGCCGGATGGGGTGGCGATCATTGTTCCGCGAAACCGCGCAGCCGCGCCGATCCGGCCGATTGCTGAGGGGCCCGCGGGCGCGTGGGGCCCGCTGCAGGGGGTGATCCGGGGCGATCCAGCCCGATCGGTGCCGGCGGGCCCCCGACTAAGGAAGGGGGCCCACGAGCCGTCGCCGCCACGCGACGAAGTCCGGCGGCTCGGGGGAGACGAAGGCGATCTCCTCACCGGTGCCCGGGTGCACGAAGCCGAGCTCGGCGGCGTGCAGCATCACGCGGGGTGGCACGCCCTCGGGCCAACGCAATCCGGGATCACGCATGCCCTTGGCGTAGACCGGCTCGCCCACGAGGGGGTGACCGCTCTCGGCGAGGTGGATGCGGATCTGGTGCGTGCGACCGGTCTCGAGTCGGCACCGCACCCACGACACCGAGCCCGGCGATCCGGTGGTGAACGATGCGGCATCGAGGGCGTGGCGGGCCTCGACCTCGACGTGGGTGATCGCCTCGCGGCCGTCCTTGGGCGCGCGCCCGGATCGCCGCCACGAGCCGCGCAGGCCGTCGCCGCGATCGCCGACGAGCACGCTGCGGATCGTCTGCGTGCGGACGTCGCCGTGCGCGAGCCCGAGGTAGCGGCGGTGCACCGAGTGCACCCGGAACTGCTGCCCGAGCTCACGCTCCGCCGTGCGCGAGCGGGCGAAGACCAGGAGGCCCGTGGTGTCCTTGTCGAGGCGGTGGACCACGCGCGGCGGCGGCGAGCGGCGGTGCTCGAGCTTGCGCAGCGCGACCGCGAGGCGCTGCACCACGCTGTCGTGGTCGTCCTCGGCGAACGGGACGCTCTGCAGCCCGGCGGGCTTGTCGACCACCACCACGTCCGCATCGGCGAACACGATCCGCGACGGCTCGAGGGTGTGCTCGGTGACGACCTCGCGCGGGCCCTGGGGCCGGATCACCAGGGCCATGCCCCGGCGCACGCGCGCGGCGGGATCGCGGGCCCGCTCGTCGTCGATCCACACGCGGCCGTCGTAGCAGAGCTGCCGCGCGCGGCTCCACGGCACGTCGAGCGCGGCGCGGACGACGGCGGCGACGGTCTCGCCGTCGGTCTCGATGCGGGTGCGGACCTCGGTCACTGGGCGTGCTCCGTGAGCAGGACGATCTTGCCGACCGTGTTGCCGGTCTCGAGCGAGCGCTGGGCCTCGCCGGCGGCCGCGAGCGGGAACGTCGACACCGTCGGCGGTCGCAACAGCCCCTCCTCGAACCACCGCGTGATCTGGCCCATGGACTCGCCGAGCAGCTTGGCGTGGTCGAACAGGTAGCTGAGGTTGAAGCCCATCACGCTGCGATTGCGCGTGGTCAGCTCGAACGGCGAGATCCGGGGCGTGCGCAGCCAGTGCCAGGCGAGTCGCCACCACCGCAGCTTGCGATCGGCCCGCGGCAGCATCGACGCGAAGCCGTACACGACCAGCCGCCCCATCGGCGCGAGGTGGCGCAGCGACGCGCCGAGCGTGTCGACGCCGTTGGCGTCGAAGACGACGTCGTAGCCGGCCGGCGCGTGGGTCTCGGCCTCGTCCCACAGGCGGCCCGCGGAGCGATCGATCACCGCGTGGGCCCCGAGCGCGTGGGCGTGCTCGACCTTGTGCGCGCCGCCGACGACGCCCACGACGTGGCAGCCGAGCACGCGGGCGATCTGGACCAGCGCCCCGCCGACCCCGCCCGCGGCGGAGTGCACGAGGACATGGGCGCCGTGCTTGGGTCGCGCGAGCTCGACGGTCGCGTGGTAGGCGGTGAGGTAGACCGCGGGCACGGCCGCGGCCTGGACCATCGTCATGCCGCGGGGGATCGCGAACACCTGGCGCCGCGGCACCACGAGGTCGCTCGCGTAGCCGCCGAAGCGCGTCACCGCGATGACCTCGTCGCCGACGCGCACGTCCGTGACCGCGCTGCCGATGCGCGCGACGACGCCCGCGACCTCGAAGCCCGGCGTGATCGGCCAGCCGACGTACTCCTTGGCCGAGCTGTACAACCCCATGCGCACCACGCAGTCGGCGTAGTTGACCCCCGCGGCGTGCACCTGCACGTGGACGTCCTCGGCCGAGAGCCGCGGCAGCACGTGCCGCTCGAGGCGGAGGCGATCGTAGCCACCGCGGCGGTGGATCACGATCTTGCTCACGCCCTCCGGGGGACGAGCGACGCCGTCCGGCGGACGAGGGTTCGGGGCGGCGCTCAAGCGGCGAGAGTGTCGCCGAGTCTGCCTCCGTCGTCGACCGACCCCCGTCGTCGACCCGACGCGGCGCGGTCGTCAGCGGTACGGCATCGTCGACAGCGAAGCCGCGGCGTGCTCGAAGCGCTGCAGGTCGACCATCGCGGCCGCCAGGGCGGCCAGGACCCGGTCGGCATCGGGCGCCGCGGGGAACATCGCCTCGTCGAACACGGCGTCGGTGCGCTCGAAGATCCCCGGGGCGAAGACCAGCGCCCACAGCGGCCGCGCATCGAGCCCGAGGCCGACCAGCGCCGCGCGCTCGGCGGGCGGAAGGCGACGCAGCGACAGCAACCACTCCCACAGCGCGCGGCGGGCCTCGGAGATCGCGAGGTCGTACTCGTCCGCGCCGCCGCGCGAGGCCCACCGCGGCAGCGCCAGGCTGGTGAGCGCACGGAGCCGACGCAGGGGCGTCTCGATCGCCCAGCGCGTCATGCGGGCGCCGTCGACGAGGCGAGCGAGCGGCGGGCTGAGCTGGTCGGCCTCGACGTCGCGCTCGGCCGGCAACGCGATCAACGCGGCATCGATCGCACGGCGGCGTCGGGCCACGGTGCGACGCCGCGCGACGGTGACCCCGGTCGCGACCGCCGCGACCGTCCCGAGCACCCAGGGATCCACACCGAGCATCCTCCTCGATGGTACGGCAAAGCGCCGCAGTTTCACCTCGCCTCGGTGCGGCGCGTCGGACGCCCGCGTGTTCGCCAGTCTCGGCCGCGTCGACCGGAGGCCCGGCACCGTGGCAGGCTCGTGCGCACGTGACCGACACCGCCCCGACCCCGGCGCTGCGCGGCCTCCGGGTGCTCGAGCTCGGGCAGCTCCTCGCTGGCCCCTACGCCGCGATGCTGCTCGCGGGGTTCGGCGCCGAGGTCATCAAGATCGAGCCGCCCGTCCACGGCGATCCGCTCCGGCGGTGGCGCAAGCTCGAGGACGGCACCTCGCTGTGGTGGCGTTCGCTGGGGCGCAACAAGCGGAGCGTCACCGCGGACCTCCGCCAAGCCGAGGGCCGCGAGCTCGTGCGTCGGATTGTGCGGCGCGGCGTCGACGTGGTGATCGAGAACTTCCGCCCGGGCAAGCTCGAGTCGTGGGGCCTGGGCCCTGCGGATCTCTGGGCGATCGATCCGCGGATCGTCGTGGTTCGGATCTCCGGCTACGGTCAGTTCGGGCCCCGGGCGAAGCACCCCGGGTTCGCCAACGTCGCGGAGGCCTTCGGCGGCCTGCGCTACACGACCGCCGAGCCCGGGCGCCCGCCGGTGCGCACCGGCCTCAGCCTCGGCGACACGCTCGCGGGCGTGTACGCGGCCCTCGGCACGATGATCGCGCTGTACGAGCGCGACAAGGGCGGCTCGGGCCGCGGCCAGGTCATCGATTGTGCGCTGTATGAATCGGTGTTCTCGGTGACGGAGAGCTTGCTGCCCGAGTACGATCGCCTGGGATTCGTGCGCGAGCCGACCGGCACCGCGTTGCCTGGCATCGTGCCGAGCAACACGTATCGCTGCGCCGATGGTTGGCTGGTGCTGGGCGCCAACAACGACAGTTTGTTCGTGCGATTGATGCGGACCGCCGGGCGCGACGACCTCGCCGAGGATCCGCGGCTCGCCCACAACGACGGGCGCACGATCCACGCCGACGAGATCGACGCCGCGATCGGTCAGTGGTGCGCGGAGCTGCCGTTGGCCGAGGCGCTCGCGCGGCTGGAGGCCGCCGAGGTGCCGAGCGGGCCGATCTACAACATCGCCGACATCGCCGCGGATCCGCACTATGCAGCGCGCGGGATGTTCGAGCGGGTGTCGCTGGGTGGTGACGCGACGGTGGCCGTGCCGAGGGTGACGCCGATCCTGTCGCGCACGCCCGCGGTGACCGTGCACGGCGGGCCGGAGTTGGGGGCGGACAACGAGGATTTGTTCGCGGAGTTGGGGATGAGCGAGGCCGAGGTGGCGGGGTTGCGGGCGCGCGGGGTGATTTGATCGCGGATGGGGCGTGGCCATTGGATCGGCGTTCTTGCCGGTGCCGGTTCGCGGGCCGGCAGGTCGTGTTCCGATGTTGCTCGCGAACAACCGTGATGACGCCCGATCGAGACACTGTCCCTACCGGACATGACGAAGAACGTCGCGCAGAACCGCCTTGACACTGCAGGATGCGCTTGTCAGAACTCCATCCGGATTGCGTGATGCAGTCCAGGAACATCAGGCTTGCCAATGGCGGACAATTCGTTGGTGCTTCGCGGCGTCGTGTTGGAGAACAGCAGCGGAGGTCGCGCACCTCGAGCACAGCCGCCGCGAGCTCGAGCTGAGCAAGGCCGTCTCGCTCGCGCTCGTCGACCCCATCGCCCTCGAGCTGCTGCGCGACACGGGCTCGTGCTTCTTCTCGGTCCCCGAGGTGCTCTTCGACCTCGATCACCCCGGGCACTATCTTCGCCGCATCAAGTCGGTCTCGGTGACGTTGCCCCTGGTCGAGGGCGCCCACGGGAACGTGACCGGCACGCTCACGCTGGTGGCGAGCCGGGTCCGGCGGGCCCCGAACCTCACCGAGGCGCCGGTCGACGATCCCACGGCCGACCTCCAGCAGATCGGCCTCAGCACCGGCCAGGATGATGCCGGCCTGTTCGAGCGCAGCTTCGGCGACGAGCGCAGGCTCCCGTTCGAGGGTCGCGGCGCGGTGAGTTCCTGGCGCCTGGAGCTCCCGGGCACCTTCCGCCAGTTCGACTACCGCAGCATCTCGGACGTCGTCCTGCGGATCGCCTACACCGCGCGCGGTGGGGGCGAGACGCTCCGCAACGCCGTCGTCGCGCAGATCGATGATGCACTGACCGCCGCCACCCAGACCGTCGGCACCGGGCAGCTCCGGTACCTCTCCCTCGGTGCCCACTTCGCGGAGGCCTGGGCGGCCTTCGTCGCCGACGGTGGTTCCACCCGCACGTTGGAGTTCGAGCTGCGACCGGAGCACTTCCCCGTGCTGCTCACCACCGGCAACATTCGCATCGCCCAAGCGTGGCTCGTGACCCACTTCGCCGAGACCGCGCAGAACCTCGAGTTCACTGCCAGCGCGCCGACCAGCGGGGCCGCGAGCGTCGAGCGGGTGGTCGAGGTGAACGCCTCGCTGCCCGCCTCGGCGCCGCAACCCCAGGCCAACCACATCCGCCACGGGGCGATCCCCCTCGGGGCCAATGTGCAGGCGACCACCGGACCATGGCGTGTCTCGACCACCGCACTCCCCGACGTCTCGGTCCTCCGAGAGCTCGGCCTCCTGCTGCAGTACACCGTCGCGCCGTGAAGGAGTCTCCGCGTGAACGACTCCCACTCCAACCGACGAGAACCAGGCGACCCACGCGAGCCGGGTGCACCGCAGCCCTCGGCGGGCGGGTCCGAGCCGACCGGCGGCACGGGACTCGGCGACCTGGTCCCGGCCGTCGAGCTGCCCCGCGGCGGCGGGGCGCTGCGCGGGATCGGGGAGTCGTTCTCGACGAACGCGGTCACGGGGACCGCAGGCATGGGCATCCCCGTGTTCACGTCCCCGAGCCGCGCGTTGACCCCCCAGATCGCGCTGTCCTACGACTCGGGCGCGGGCAACGGGGTGTTCGGCCTGGGCTGGCGCGCCTCGGTCCCCTCGGTGCGACGCAAGACCGATCGCGGCCTCCCCCGCTACGACGATGCGCACGCGTCCGACGTCTTCGTGTTGTCGGACGCCGAGGACCTGGTGCCGTGGCTCGACGCAGTCGGCGACGCCTGGGTGCCGCGCGTCCTCGACGAGCCCGGGCACGCCGTGCACGTCTACCGCCCCCGCGTCGAGGCGGCGTTCGCCCGGATCGAGCGGTGGGTGGATCGGGTCACCGGCATCGCCCACTGGCGCGTGTGGAGCCGAGAGAACGTGCTGTCGGTCTACGGCGAGTCCGCCGACGCACGGATCGCCCATCCGCAGTTCCCCACCCGGATCTTCGAGTGGCTGCTCGAGCGCGTCCAAGACGACCGCGGCAACATCACGCGTTTCCACTACAAGGCCGAGGACCTCGCCGGGGTCGCACCGACGGAGATCTTCGAGCGCGAGCGGCTCGCCGTCGGCGGGCCGCTCGCGCAGCGCCACCTCGAGAGGATTCACTACGGCAATCGGGTGCCGGCGGTCGCGGAGGACTTCGCATTCGAGGTGGTGTTCGACTACGGCGAATACGGCACGACGGACGGCGACCACGTGATCGTGTCGCCCGAGGCGGTCCGACCGTGGCCGACGCGGGTCGATCCGTTCTCGAACCACCGCGCGACGTTCGAGGTGCGGACGTGGCGACTGTGTCGGCGGGTCTTGATGTTCCACCACTTCCCGGCGGAGCTCGGGCCACCGCTTCTGGTGCGTTCGACCGACCTCGAGTACGACGAGCAGCCCACCGCATCGCTCCTGCGCCGCGTGGTCCAGCGCGGGTACCTGCGCGACGGTGAGCCGACCCAGCAGCGCTATCGGCACGAGTCCTGGCCAGCGCTCACGCTCGAGTACACGCCGCTCGAGATCGGGCACGGCCTGCGCACCGTCGATCCAGAGAGCCTCGCGACGGTGTCCGGGCGCATCGACGGCCGGCGCGTCCGGTTGATCGATCTCGACGGCGAGGGCCTGCCGGGCCTCCTGACGACCTCGGGCAAGGGCTTGTACTACGCGCGACCCGAGGGCGATGGGCGCTTCGGCCCGCCGCGGGTGCTGCCGCGGCAGCCCTCCCCGACCGGCGCGTCGTCGTGGCAGCTCGTCGATCTCGACGGCGACGGCGTCCCGAGCTTCGCCCAGCTCACGGGGCCGCAGGCCGGCGCGTTCAAGCGCGTGGCCGTCGGCACGGCGGAGGAATGGGCGCCGCACCGGCCGTTCCGATCGCGGCCGAACTTCGATCTCTCCCAGCCCAACGTGCTGATGCTCGACGTCACGGGCGACGGCCTCGCCGACGTGGTCGTGTTCGAGCTCGGGCGCATCGTGTTCTACCCCTCGCTCGGCCACGGGGGCTTCGCGGCGCCGGTCGTCTCCGGACGCCCGGCGGGCGACGACCGCAGCGGACCGCGGCTGGTGTTCGGGGATGCGACGCGCGCGGTGTTCCTCGCCGACATGACGGGCGATGGCCTGTCGGACCTGGTGCGGGTGGAGAACGGCCGCGTGCTGTATTGGCCGAATCAGGGGTACGGCCGGTTCGGCCGGGTCGTCGAGATGGCCGGCGCCCCGTGGTTCGATCGCCCGGATCGCTTCCGGGCCGATCGCATTCGATTCGGCGACATCGACGGCTCGGGCACCGCGGACCTGGTGTACCTGGGTGGGGACGGAACGCGCGTGTGGATCAACGCCGCGGGCAATCGCTACACCGCGGCGGTCGACCTGCCCGGCTTCCCGACGCTCGACACGATGTCCTCGGTCGAGCTCGCCGACATCCTCGGCACCGGCGGTGCCGCGTTGGTGTGGTCGACGTCGCGTGCGGCAGACCGGGGCACGCACGTGCGCTACGCCGAGCTGACGCCGCGCGGCAAGCCCTACCTGCTGCGGACGATCGACAACGGCATGGGGCTACGCCGGACGATCACCTATGCCCCGTCGACGCGGTTCTACCTCGAGGACCGCGCCGCCGGGCGGCCGTGGGTGACGCGTTTGCCGTTCGTCGTCCACGTGGTCGAGCACGTCGAGGTCGTCGATGCGGTGACCGAGCGGCGGTTCGGGAGCCGGTATCGCTACCACCACGGGTACTTCGACGGGGCCGAGCGCGAGTTCCGGGGGTTCGCGGTCGTCGAGCAGATCGATACGGAGTCGTTCGCCGAGTTCCGGGCCAACACGTCGTTCCCCAGCGGGCACCAGATCCGCGACGGGGCGCTGTTCGTGCCGCCGGTGCTGACGCGCACGCGGTTCCACACGGGCGCGTGGCTCGACGCGGATGCGATCGCGGTGCGGCTCGCGGCCGAGGACTACCGCGGGGATCCGGGGGATCCGGCGTCCGTGCCGCCCGTGGTGTTGCCCGCGTCGGCGTTGCCGAGTGACCTGTCGCCCGGAGAGCGGCGCGAGGCCATGCGGGCGCTGCGGGGCCGGGCGCTCCGCCAGGAGGTCTACGCGATGGCGCTGCAGCCCGATGGCAGCGCCACGCTGGCGAGCCCGCATCCGTATCGCGTGGTCGATGGCAACGCGACCGTGCGGCGGTTGCAGCCGCGCGCGGGGCAGCGGCACGCGTCGTTCTTCGTGCACGATCGCGAGTCGCTCGAGCAGCACTACGAGCGCGACCCGAGCGATCCGAGGCTCTCGCATGCGTTCACGCTCGCGGTCGACGACTTCGGGAACGTCACGCGGACCGCCGCGGTGAGCTATCGGCGGCGCGGCGCGGTGGTCCCCGGTGCGGCGCAGGACGTCACTGCGGTGGTGTACGGTGAGGCGAGCGTCGCGAATGATGTGACATCACGGGCGATGTACCGCGTCGGCGTGCCGATCGCGTCGCGCTCCTTCGAGGTCACCGGGATCGCGGAGCCGGCGGGCGGCGGATCGGTGCTGTCGTTCGCCGAGGTCGACGCACAGACGTTCGCGGCGCCTACGGTGGCCTTCGAGGCACCGCCGGCTGAAGGGTTGCGGAAGCGATTGCTCGCGTCGTCGCAGCAGCGCTATTACGCCGACGATCTGGGCGCCGCTCTGCCGCTCGGTCAGGTGGGGACACGCGCGCTGCCGTTCGAGCAGCGGGCGATGCTCGCGACCCAGGCGCAGATCGCCGCGACGTTCGCGGGGCTGCTGCCGGGTTCGGGTGATGGCACCGGTGTCCTCGATGTCGAGGGTGGATTCGTGGCGGCCGACGGCGCCTGGTGGCGCCGCAGCGGGCGACAGGAGTTCGACGCCGAGGGGTTCTATCTGCCGGTGCGGGCGATCGATGCCTTCGGGGGTGTACATGCGGTGGACTACGATGCGCACCGATTGCACGTCGTCGCGGTGACCGATCCGTTGGGGAACGTGGCGTCGTCGGTAATCGACTATCGCGTGCTGCAACCGTCGATCGTCACCGACGCCAACGGCAACCGTCAGCAGGCCGTGCACGACGCGTTGGGGTTGGTCGTCGCGACCGTGGTCATGGGCAAGGACGGCGAGGGCGTGGGCGACACGCTCGCGCAGCCGACGGCGCGCATGACCTACGATCTGCACGCGTTCGCGGAGCGCGGTGCGCCGGTGTCCGTGCGGACGTTCCGGCGCGAGCAGTACGCGTCGGTCGATCCGGCGGCGCGGATCCTGGAATCCGTGGCGCACTACGACGGCGGCGGCCGCGTGGTCCAGACCAAGGCGCAGGCGGAGCCGGGGCTCGCGCCGCACCGCGATGCGCAAGGGGTGCTGGTGCGGGATGCCGAGGGGCGGCCGGAGCTCGTCGCGACCGCGACGCGGTGGGTCGGCAGCGGGCGTACGATCGTCGACAACAAGGGCAACCCGGTCAAACAGTACGAGCCGTTCTTCAGCGATCGTTCGGACTTCGACGGCGAGGACGAGCTCGCGGCCACGGGCGTCACGCCGCTGCTGCACTACGACGCGTTCGGGCGGCTGGTGCGGACGGACTTCCCGGATGGGACGGTGAGTCGGGTCGAGATCGAGGCGTGGCGCACGGTCGCGTACGACCCGAACGACACCGTGCTCGAGGGGAGCTGGTTCGCGGAGCGGATGGCCCCGGGGGCGGACGCGGCGGATCGGCGGGCGGCCGAGTTGACCGCGGCGCATGCGAACACGCCGAGCGTCGCGCATGCGGACAGCTTGGGGCGGCCGGTGTTGACGGATGTGCACGATGTTGCGGACGGTGTGGAGGTCCACGCGATCACGCGGCAGGTGATGGATATCGAGGGCAACGTGCTGCAGGTGGTGGATGCCCGCGGCAACGTGGCCGAGTCGCGGGTGTTCGGGATGGGCGGCGCGGTGTTCGTGGTGGACTCGGAGGACGCCGGGTGGCGACGGATGTTGGTGGACGTCGCGGGGGCGCCGCTGCGGGGGTGGAATGCGCGGGGGTTTGTGAGTCGGGCGCGGTACGATGCGCTGCGGCGGGCGACGCATGCGTTCGTGACGGCCAGTGGGGGTGTGGAGGTGCTCATCGCGCGGACCGTGTTCGGGGAGTCGGTGCCGGCGGCGGAGGCGTCGAATCTCCGCGGGCGGGCGTATCGCGTGTACGACGGCGCGGGTGTCGTCACCCACGAGCGCTTCGATTTCGCGGGGAACCTGCGGCGGCAGTCCCGGAGGCTCGCGCGGGGGTTCGAGGTGACGCAGGACTGGGCGGCGCTCGACGGGGCCGTGCCGCCGACGATCGAGGGGATCGCGGCGGCGGCCGAGCCTGCGTTGGAGGCCGAGACGTTCGTGGTCGAGAACGAGTACGACGCGCTCGGTCGGGTGATTGCGAGCACGACGCCCGATCAGTCGGTCACGCTGTCCGCGTACAACGAGGCCGGCCTGCTCGAGTCCGTCGCGGTGCGGTTACGCGGCGCGGCGACGCCGACGAGCTTCGTCTCCGATCTCGACTACAACGCCCGTGGCCCTGACCCGATTTGGTGGACACCCAAGAAGAGGGGACAATGCCAAGGAGAGTCGAGGTCGAGGTGCCCAAACCCAAGAAGCGGAAGCGCCGGTCGTTCACGGCGGAGTACAAGGCTGAGGTC
>JBIJCC010000041.1:0-79436 GCA_044344875.1 Nannocystaceae bacterium | reverse complement strand
CCATCGTTGCAACGGCACTCGCCCTTCTCTTCGGCATGCGCCGCAACAGATCACAAGTCACGCCCCGGATCAAACCGAAGGTCCATCTGCGCAAGACTGCTTAAGTTTTGATGCGATTGCCCTGGGGACAGGCTCGATGTGCGGCGACGGGATCGCCGATCCGGGCGAGCAATGCGACGGCGCCGATCTCGGCGACGCGACGTGTGCCGCTGGCAAAGTCGGGCCGCCCGTGTGCACGAGGGAGTGCACCGTCGATGTCTCGCCGTGCTGCCTGCCGACGGGATCGTCATGCTCCCCGCTGAACGCAGGCGACTGCTGCTCGGGGACCTGCGGTCTCGATCTCGAGTGCAACTGACAGTCGGGGGCGGAGCCAGCCCCGGCGACTCACGGCACGCGACGCTGCAGGGCGATCGAGACCGTCGTGCCGTGATCGCAGTGGATCTCGATCGTCCCGCCGTGGCGTTCCACGAGGCTGTGGACGATCGCCATCCCGAGGCCGGTGCCGCCCTCCTTGGTGGTGAAGAACGGCTCGAAGATCCGCGCGAGGTTCTCCGCCGAGATGCCCGGCCCGTCGTCGGTGACGGACAGGCACGCGCCGGCGCCGTCTCGCCGCACGGTGACGATCACCCGGCTGGTGGCGGCGTCGAGGGCGTTGCGGACCAAGTTGAGCACGATCTGCTTGATGCGCTCGGGGTCGATCTCGACGGTGACCGGGCCGTCCGGGGCGCGCAGCTCGAGCGCGCGGTGGCGCTGCGCCGCGACCTGGGCCTCGAGCTCGACGACCTGCGCGACCGTGGCGACGAGATCGGTGTCGCGGGCCTGCAGCGCGGCGGGCCGGGCGAAGGCGAGGAACTCGGTGACCAGCCGTGAGAGGCGCTCGAGCTCGGCGCGCACGAGCGCGAGGGGCTCGCGCACCGGGGTCGCGCGCTCGGCATCGACGATCTTCGCGAGCCGACGCTCGAGCAGCTGCAGCTGGAGCGTCGCGCCGTTCAGCGGGTTGCGGATCTCGTGGGCGAGGCCGGCGGAGAAGGTGCCGACCGCGGCGAGCTTCTCGGCCAGGCGCGTGCGTCGCTCGAGCACGCGGACATCGGTGACATCGAGGCCCGACGCGTAGATGCGGAAGCCCTCGGGCCCGGGCAGGCCCGCGAGTCGCCAGCGGATGATCCGCTCCTCGACCTGGCCCTCGCGGCGGCACAGCACGCGGCCCTCGAGCGTCGTGCCGGTCCGGCCCGCGCGGGTCATCCCGAACGCCGAGCCGAGCTCGCCGTGGTCGGCCACGGGGACGAACTCGCTCGCCCACTCGAGGCCGATGAGCTCGTGCACCGGCACGCCGGTCGCCGCCGCGACGGCGGGGTTCGCCTGGACGACCACCCCGCGCTCGTCGAGCACCAGCAACAGCGCCGCGACGGCCTCGACCATCGTGCGCAGCTCGGCCTCGCGGCGCTCGAGGGCGTGCTGCAGCGCGTCGGCGTGGCGCTCGAGCCGGACCCGCTCGACCGCTCGCGCCACGGTCGTGAGGAGCTCGGGCGTGTCGAACGGCTTGAGCACATACGCGTAGGCGCCGGCGCGCACCGCCGCGATCGCGTCGTCGATCGACGCGTGGCCGGTGATCAAGACCACGGCCGTGTTGGCGTCGATCTCGCGGAGCACCGGGACCAGCGACAGGCCGATCGCGTCGGGCAGGCGGACGTCGACGAGGGCCACGTCGCAGCCGGCCTTCGCGAGGGTGAGGCCGGTGCTGGCGTCCGACGCGATGCGGACGCTCGCGCCCTCGTCGACCAGGAGTTCGCTGAGGTTGTCGGCGAGGTCGCGGTGATCATCGATGATGATGATTCGGGCGCCGTGGAGGGTCCCCTGGTCCATGCGGGTCTCGTCGGTGCTCTACTCGGGGGGCGTGCGCGACCGGACGAACTCGAGGAATCGCGGGGTGTCGATCGGCTTGGCGACGACCTCCGACACCCCCGCGGCCCTCGCCGCGTCGAGCTGCACCTCACCCGCGAACGCGGTCATCAGCACGACGAGCGTGTCGGCGGACTTCTGTCGCGCCGCGCCGACGACCGCGAGGCCGTCGCGTGGCGTCATGCGCAGGTCGGTGATCACGACGTCGAACTGCTTGGCGAGGATCCGATCGATCGCCGAGCCTGCGTCGTAGGCGACCGCGCACTCGTACCCCTCGTCGGTGAGCACCTCCCCGAGGTTCTCTGCGAGATCGCGGTTGTCGTCGACGATGAGGACCTTGGCGGCGTTCATCAGGGGCGGCGTCCGTGGGTTGGATCGTAGCAAAGCTGCTGGGGTTGTGCTCGTAGGTTGGCGCCGGCCGGGCGGACGGGGACGGTGGTTCCCCAGCGGCCCGGCGCGGGCCGACCGTTCAGCGCCGTGGCGGGGCGATCACCTCGCCGTCCATCGGCTCGTCGGCCCACCGGCGCACCGCGAGCTTCAGCTTGCGTTCCGCCTTCTTCTCGACCTCGTGCCAGTCCTCGTCGGGGGCGGCCTCGGCCCAGGCGCGGAGCAGGCGAGAGAGCTTCGCCTCGACCTTGCGACCGATCTCGTCCCACTCGCGGTCGCCCTGGCGTCGTCGGCTGCGCCGCCCGGCCTGGTGCGAGCCGCCGCCCCAGATGGAGATCGTGCCGAAGAGGAACCCGCAGTCGTACCAGCCGCCGGTGTTGTGGGGCTCGTAGACGCGCACGGTGTCGCTGAAGATCCCGACCACGAGGGTGACCATCGCGATCATCCCGTGCCATAGGCCGTGCCAGAAGCCCGCGGGCGCTTCGATGGTGAAGCGGGGATCTCCGGCGGCGCAACCCGCCAGCACGGCGATCGCGATCACGGCGGCGCACTCGAGTCGGCGTTGTTTCGATCGCATGGCCACGCTCCGATCACGGTCAGTCTAGGCACTGCGCGCGAGGTCGGTCGCGCGATTGTTGCCGGCGTTCTGATCCTCGGCCGCGCATCGAGCAGCGCCGCGGGCAATCTGCGGGATGCTCCGGTCGTGCCCGCATTCGCTGCTGCGGGCCTGTCCCTGTGCCCGTGTTACCTACGAGTCATGCGCTGGCTCGTCGGCATCGACCTCCATGCGCGCAGTCATGGGGCCGTGAGTACGGCTGCGTGGTTGCGCGCCCATCTCCGTGTGGACCCGTCCCAGGCGCCCCCGGAGTTCGTCGGTGTCCACGTGGTCGACGAACGCTTCCGCGAGTCGGCGAAGGTGATGGGGGCGCTGCGCCGCGCCGGCGAGGAGGCGCTCGCCCGCGCTGCTGCCCTCGGCGGGGACGCCGAGCTGTTCCGCTCGCTCGAGGTGGTCATGGCGCCGTCGGCGGAGGACGGCCTGCAGCAGGCCGCCGCCGAGTTCGGCGCCGACGCGATGATCCTCGGGCGCATCGCGCCGCGCGGCGGACACGAGCTGGTACGGCTCGGGTCGGTGGCGCGCCGCATGCTGCGTCGGCTGCCGGTGCCGATCCTGATCGTACCGCCGGACCTCGAGCGCGCTGCGATCGCGGCGGGGCCGGTGCTCCTCGCGACCGACCTCGCGCCGGACGCCGCCGTCGCGGCGGGCGTCGCCTTTCGGCTCGCCCGCGAGCTGGGCCGGCCGATCGTCGCGAGCCACGTCGACTCCCTGCCCGACACCAACCAGAGCCTGCTCGACGAGATCTGGGTGCAGCCGCCGGTGACGTTGCGACGAACGCGGGCGGACGTGGAGCAGTGGTGCGCGGCGCAGGGGATCGTCCCCGCGCAGACGTTGCTCTCGCACGGCGCCGTCGTCGACGACCTCCTCGAGCATGCGCGTCGCGTCGACGCGTGCATGATCGTCTGCGGGTCGCGCCGCCTCGCGATGCTCGACCGGGTCTTCACGTCGAGCGTCGGCACCGATCTGTCCCGTGTGACCGATCGACCCGTGCTGCTCGTGCCGGGTGGGTCCCCGGTTGGCCCGGCGGCGACACCCTGACGGCGGCGTGAAGCGGACCGTCGTGTGCGCGCCGGGGGCGCTCGGGCACCGTGGGTCACGCTTGGCGCCGCGGTGCGCGAGCGGGGGGTCACTGCATGGGCATCGTGGCTTGCTCGTCCGCGTCGCTGGTGCGCAGCAGCGCGCAGATCATCGCGACCAACGCGTCGAAGTCGACGGGCTTCACCATGAATCGGTCGGCGCCGAGGTCCCGCAGCGCACTCCACTCCGGGGTGCCGCCGTGGCCGGTGACCACGATGATCGGCACGTGAGCGGTCCGCGGGTCGGCCCGCAGCGTGCGCGTCAGGACCACGCCGCCGCCGTCGGGCATCGCGAGGTCCGTGATCACGACGTCGGGGCGCTCGCGCATGGCGATCGCCACGGCGGTCCCGGTGTTGGTCACCGGGATGACCTCGGCGCCGGGGAACGCGGCGATGAGGAGCTCGCGCAGCGCGAGCAGCGAGGGGATCTCGTCGTCGGCGATGAGGAACCTCCGTCGGCGATGCCGCGTGTCGAGGGACTCGCGGGCGCGCGCGAGGTCCAGACGCAGCTGCTCGGCCGAGGAGGTCCGGTCGGCAGGGGCCTTGGCGAGCGCGCGCAGCAGCACATCGTCGAACGCCGGCGGGAGCCCGGGGGCGAGGCGCGACGCGAGCGACGGCGACGCGTAGCCGTGCTCGTGGAGCATCCCCGCCACGGAGGTGGCCTCGAACAGCCGCGTGCCGGTGAGCAGTTCGAAGGCGATGACGCCGAGGGCGTAGACGTCGATGCGCGGGGCGAGGTCGAGCTCGATCGCCTCCTCACGGGCGACCTCGGGGGCGACGTAGGCCGGGGTCCCGACGACGAACGGATCGTCCGCTTGGTCGTGCGACGCGGCGCAGGCGAGGCCGAAGTCGGTCACCGCGACCCTCCCCGAGTCTTCGACCAGCACGTTGGCCGGCTTGACGTCGCGGTGGAGCGTCCCCGCGTCGTGGATGGCCTGGACGCCATGGCACAGCGGATCGAGGACTGCGAGCTGTTCGTGGAGCGTCGCGTCGCCGTGCTCGTGGCACCAGCGGGTGAGGTTCGACCCGGGCACGTACTCCATCACGATGTACGGCCGACCGAGGTGCTCGCCGAAGGCGTGGATCGTGACGACGTTGGCGTGCCGCACCTGGGCCATCGCGCGGGCCTCGGTCGCGAAGGCGGTGCGCACCTCGGGGCGGTCGAGCATGTCGCCGTGGACGAGCTTGAGCGCGACCTCTCGCCCGAGCAGGAGGTCACGCGCGCGGTACACCGCGCCCATGCCCCCCGATCCGATCAACGCGTCGATCGCGAAGTGATCGACCGTGTCTCCCGGCTGCAGCGTCACCCGCTCGCTGGGCTCCGGGGCTCGCAGGTCGTCGTCCAGCGCATGGACGCGCACGAGTACGTCGGACGTCAGCTCGAAGAGCGTGTTGCGGTCCTCGCGGGACGGCAGCGGCAGCGGCATTCGCCGAGCATGCGCACGAAACCCAACGAGACGACCCGCAACACCTGCGTGCCTCGAACACGATCGCCACAGCGGTCGCCGGGTTTGCGCGGTGCGGTCGGGCGAAGCACCCTCGCTGCGCGTCTCGACGTCACGCCTGGGCCACGCGCGCGCGGACGAACTCGACGAACCGCAGCGTGTCGATCGGCTTGGCCACGACCTCGGCGACGCCGGCGGCGAGGGCCGCGTCGAGCTGCACCTCGCCCGCAAACGCGGTCATCAACACCACCACGGTCTCGCACGACCGCTGACGCGCCGCTTGGACGACGGTGAGGCCGTCCTCGGGCGTCATCCGGAGGTCGGTGACCACCAGATCGTAGTGCTGGGCATGGATCCGTTCGATCGCCGATCTCGCGTCGTACGCGATTGCGCACTCGTAGCCCTCGTCCTCGAGCACCTCGCCGAGGTTGTCCGCGAGGTCGCGGTTGTCGTCGACGATGAGCACAGAGGAGGGAACCATGGCCAACGCAGCCATTGCAGCGTATCAGGATGCCGCGGCGATTGGGCCGTGTCGTCTCGACTCACCGTGCTAATGTGGCCGGGTGTTTCGTGTCCCGGTCGTCGCGTTCCATCGGTTTTTATCGCTTCTGCTCGCATTCGGCGGATGCAGTGGAACGGGGCCGACCGCTCCGCCCGCGACCGAACCGAGCGCACGCGCACAGTCCGAGCCGGTGGCGGCCGCGCCGAGCCCCGAGGCGATCGGCGGCGTGCTCGCCCGCTCGAGTCTCGACGACGAGGCCCGGGCCGATGCGCAGGTGCTTTCGGCCGAGAGCGAGCCCTCACCATGACGATCACGCGCATCTACCTGGTTCGACACGGGGCGACGATGCTGAGCGCGGAGGATCGCTTCGCGGGATCCACCGACGTCGAGCTCTCCGACGAAGGGCTCACGCAGGTCGAGTGCCTCGGTCAGCGGCTCGCGAGCGAGCCGGTCGCCCGGGTCTACGCCAGCCCGATGCGGCGCACGATCGCGACCGCGATGGCGATCGGCCGGCCCCACGGTCTCGAGCCGGTGCTCGAGCCGAGCCTCCGCGAGATCGACCACGGCCAGTGGGAGGGCCTGACGCGCACGCAGGTCGCCGAGCGTTTCCCGGAGCAGGCCGAGGCGTGGGACACCGATCCCTTCACGTTCGCGCCGACCGGCGGCGAGGCCGGGGTCGCGGTGATGGCCCGGGCCCTGCCGACGCTGCGTCGCATCGTCGAGGCCCACCCCGGCGGCACGGTGGTCGTGGTCTCGCACAAGGCCACGATCCGGCTGTTGCTCTGCGCGCTGCTCGGGATCGACGCCCGCGGCTACCGCGAGCGCCTCGAGCAGAGCCCCGCGTGCCTCAACGCGCTCGACTTCCGCGACCTCGTGCACGCGCGGCTGGTGTCGTTCAACGACGTCTCGCACTACGCCGCGTGCCCGGTGCCCACGGGCTCGCGGCTGTCGTCGGTCTGGAGCGGCTGAGTCACGCGCGGGGCGTGCCGAGCCGGTCGTGGAACGCTCCGAACGCCGCGAGTACGGCGGCGGGATCCTCGACCTGCGGATAGTGCCCGATGGTCGGCAGCAGCACGATCTCGGCGTGCGGCACCTGCTCCCGGTAGCGCTCGGCCAGGTGCGCGCCCGAGACCGGATCGAGCGCGCCATCGACGAGGATCCGCGGCACCGTCGAGCGCACCACCGCGTCGACCCACCGCTCGCGGTGTCGCCGTCGCTCGGCCATGTACCCGAGCAGCGCCGGCAGCACGAGGTGGCCATCGTCGTGGCGCAGCAGCGACCACAGCTCGTCGATCAGCTGTGCCGAGGGCGGTGTCGCCGGTCCGAACACGCTGGTGAGACCCGACCCGAACATCCGCTTGGTCGAGCAGCGCGCCACCAGGGGGCCGAGCGGGCTGGCGAGGATCCGCTGGATGAGACGCGGACGATGGGCCTCCGGGAAGAGCCCACCGTTGAGGAAGCAGATCGAGTCGAGCATCCGTGCCTCGCCCTGGGCCGTGCGCTCGTCGTCGCGTGCGAGCAGCTCCTGCGCCACGGTGTCGCCGTAGTCGTGGGCCAGCACATGCGTGTGCGCGACGCCGAGCTCGCCGAGCACGGCCTCGTGGAGCGACGCCTGATCCATGATCGAGTAGTCGTAGCCCCGCGGCTTCGCGGACCACCCGAAGCCGATCATGTCGACGGCGATCACCGTGAAGCGGGCGATGAGCTCGGGCCACATCGGCGCCCAGTCCCACGAGGCGCTGGGGAAGCCGTGGATCGCGAGCAAGTGTGGACCTCGCCCCGCGACGCGGTACCAGATCGCGTGGTCTCGGTAGCGGAACGTCCGCCCCGCGTGACGCCATTCGTCGAACGCGCTCGGGGTCGTCGCCACCGACGCGGACGCTAGCACGCGCCCGAGTCACGCGGTGGCGATCGGCGCCGCGGCGCCGCGCCACGGCAGCAGCAGCCGCACGATCGCGCCGCCGCCCGGGGCGTTCTCGGCGAACGCCTGGCCGAGGTGGCGATCGGCGACGCTCTTCACCAGCGCGAGCCCGAGGCCGACGCCGCTGGCCCTCGACGTGACCAGGGGCTCGAACACCCGTGGGAGCAGATCGGGGTCGAAGCCCGGCCCGTCGTCGACCACCGTCAGCGCCGCGAATCGGTCGTCGTGTCGGGTGGCCCGCGTGACGATGGTCCCCGGCCGGCCGCGCAGGGCGATGACCGAGTTGACGACGAGGTTGATCACCGCCTGCTCGAGCAGGTTGCTGTCGCCCTCGAGCTCCATGCCGTCGTCGACCTCGATGCGGACCATCACGCCCTCGGGGATCTTGACCATCGCGAGCGACGCGTCGAGCAGGACGCGGACGTCGATGCTCGCGAACTGCGGCGGCCGCGATCGCGCCAGCTCGAGCAGCGCGGTGACGATGCGGTTGCAGTTGCGGACCTGGCTGTTGATCTTGTCGAGGTGCCGCTGGCCCCGCTCGTCTTGGAGCATCCGACGCAGGATGTACGCCGACGACTCGATCACGCCCAGCGGGTTGCGGAGATCATGACCGATGGTCGCGGCGACCCGGCCGATGGTCGCGAGCCGCTCGCCGCGGCGGAGTTGGTCGTCCGAGTCGATGCGGTAGGTCTGGAGCATGATCGCGAGCTCGAGGTCGAGCAGGCGATCGACGGCGCGCATGCTCGCGTGCAGGCGCGGCAGGTCGTCGACGAGCGTGTCGGTGAGGATCGCGTGGTAGTCCTGGCGCATCACGCCGATCGCCGTGACCATGTACTGCTGCGGTAGACCGATCGCGACGTGGCGTCGGCCGATGCGTGCGCGTCGCTCGTAGAACGCGTCGTCGAAGGGACCGCGCAGCCCGGAGTCCATCCACGCGATCAAGGACCGCTTGAGTCGTGCGACTTGCTCGGCGCCGCCGCTGATCGCCGTGTGTGCGCTCGGATGCTCGAGGATCCGCGCGTAGAAGTGCTCCGCGAACGCGTGGAAGTGCGGCTCGAGTAGCGGGAGCAGGCCCTGCAATCGCTCGCCATCCTCGGCGTCGAGACCCACGTAGCGGCGGACATCGTCGAGGAAGCTCTGCACGGGACCCCTGAAGAATCGGCCGTGGGCCCGACCTCGCCCAACGCAAAATCTGCGGGATTCGTGCGTGTTGCGCCGCGTCTCACGGGTCTATGATAGGCCCCATGGCACGGACGATATTGGTCGCGTTGGACGGCTCTGCGCGGGAACCCGAGGTGTTTCGCACGGCCGCACGGCTCGCCGCCGCCGAAGGCGCAGCCCTGAACATCTGTCGAGCAGTGACCATCCCGATCGGCCTGCCCGACGCGGTGTGGAGCATGTCGATGGCCCAGCTCGACGCGACCCTGATCGCCGAGGCCCAGCGCGCCGTCGATGCCCGCGCCGCCGAGGTGCCGGGGGCCAAGGCGTTCGTGCGGCTCGGCCAGCCGGCCGACGTCGTCTGCGACATCGCCAAGGAGCTCGGCGCCGATCTCATCGTCATCGGTGCCCATGGCTATGGCGCGATCGAACGGCTGCTCGGCACCACCGCCAGCAAGATCGTGCACCGCGCCCCCTGTTCGGTCCTCGTCGTCCGCCCGACCGCCTGACGCGAACGGGTCCCTCACCAGCTTGTCTCCCCATCCAGCCGGAAGATCTTCGCCATGTCGCTCGAGCCCCACGCCCACATCGCCAACATCCTCGTCGTCGACGACGAACCGTCCGCCCGCGCGGCGCTCGTCGAGCTGCTGCGGGAGGAGGGCTTCACGGTGCGCAGCGCCGCCGATGGCTTCAAGGCCCTCGGGCAGATGGACGACTGGACGCCCGAGCTGGTGATCACCGACGTGAAGATGCCGGGCATGGACGGCATGGAGCTCATGGCCAAGGTGCGCGAGCGCTTCGAGGGCACCGCGGTCGTGGTGATGACGGCCCACGGTTCCGTCGAGCACGCGGTCGCGGCGATGCAGCAGGGCGCCGATGACTACCTGACCAAGCCGCTGCACTTCCCCGAGCTGCTCGTCGTGGTGCGGCGCGTGCTCGCGAACGCCGAGCTCCGCCGCGAGAACGCCCAGCTGCGCACGGCGCTGGTCGGCGAGCCCATCAGCCCCGGCCACGACTGGATCGGCCAATCCAAGGAGTCCCGGGCGCTGCTCGGCCTGGTCCGCCAGGTCGCCGATTCCGACGCGTCGGTGCTCATCCTCGGCGACAGCGGGACCGGCAAGGAGCTGATCGCCCGGGCGCTGCACGCCTGGAGCCCGCGCAAGGAGAAGCCGTTCGTCGCCGTCCACTGCGCCGCGCTCAACGAGGGCGTGCTCGAGAGCGAGCTGTTCGGCCACGAGAAGGGCGCGTTCACGGGGGCGAGCGCCCGTCGTGATGGACGCTTCTCCAAGGCCGACGGCGGCACGCTGTTGCTCGACGAGGTCGGCGACATCCCGATGCCGGTGCAGGTCAAGCTGCTGCGGGTCCTGCAGGAGCGTCAGTTCGAGCGCGTCGGCGGCGACGAGACGGTGTCGGTCGACGTTCGCGTGATCGCAGCGACCCACCGCGACCTCTACAAGGAGGTTCGCGAGGGCCGCTTCCGCGAGGATCTCTTCTATCGCCTCGACGTGATCACCCTGCGCACGCCGTCGCTCGCCCAGCGCCGCGACGACATCCCCGCGCTGGCGATGCACTTCCTCGAGCGTCACGCGTCGAAGAGCCGCAAGCACATCCGCGGCTTCAGCGACCGGGCGCTGCGCGTGCTGCTCAGCGCCGACTGGCCGGGCAACGTCCGGCAGCTCGAGAACTGCATCGAGCGCGCCGTGGTGATGTGCCAGGGCCACGAGATCGAGCCGCGACACCTGCCGCGCGACATCATGGCCCACCTGCGCCTGGGCGACGAGGCGCCGCCGGTCCCGGGCTCGTCGATGGCGGAGCTCGAGCGCTACGCGATCCTCAAGACCCTCGAGCACGTGCGGGGCAGCACCAGCAAGGCCGCCGAGATCCTCGGCATCTCCCCGCGCAAGATCCAGTACCGCCTCGCCGAGTACCGCGGCGAAGCGCCCAACGGCTCCGCCAGTGGCACCGCCGAGACCGAGCGGCCCCGTGTCGAGGACTGAAGGCTGCCGCAACGGCGGCGCGCCTTGGTACAAGCAGCACGGTGACGACCCTGCTCGCCGTTGATCCCGCCGCAGGCGCGCTCGTCGCCACCGGCCTCACGGGCGCGCAGGCCGAGGCCCGGCTCGCCGAGTTCGGCCCCAACGAGATCACGCGTCAGGCGGCGACGCCCAAGTGGCGCCTGCTGCTGGCCCAGGTCAACAGCCCGCTCGTGCTCATCCTCGTCGGCGCGGCGATCCTGAGCGCGGTCGTGCAGGCGATCGACGACGCGATCGCGATCGGCGTCATCGTCACGGTCAACGCCATCATCGGCTACCTGCAGGAGTCCCGCGCCGAGGCGGCGTTGATGGCGTTGCGCTCGATGACCGCGGCGCGGGCATCGGTGCTGCGCGACGGCGTCGGCCGGCTCGTCCCCGCCGCCACGATTGTCCCGGGCGACGTGCTGCTGCTCCAGCCTGGCGACGTCATCGCCGCGGACGCGCGGCTGGTCGAGGTCGCGTCGCTGACGATGATCGAGGCGGTCCTGACCGGCGAGAGCCAGCCAGTGACGAAGTCGGCGGCGACCGCGGCCGAGCCCGACACCAGCATCGCGATCGCCGATCGCGTCGATGCGGTGTTCATGGGCACCACGGTCGCGACCGGCACCGGCCGTGCGGTGGTGACCGCGACCGCGATGTCGACCGAGCTGGGAAAGATCGCCCACCTGCTCGCCCAGGCCGAGTCCGGCGATACGCCGCTGCAGCGACGGCTCGCCTCGCTCGGCAAGCTCCTGCTGGTCGCGACCATCGTGCTGGTCGGCGTCGTCGCGCTGCTCGGGTGGTGGCGCGGCCTGTCGTGGTTCGACCTGCTGCTGACGACGGTCTCGCTGGCCGTCTCGGCGGTGCCCGAGGGTCTACCCGCGGTCGTCACGGTGGCGATGGCGGTCGGCGTGCGCCGGCTGTCGGCGAAGCGCGTGCTGGTGCGCCGCCTGTCGACGGTCGAGACCCTCGGCTGCGCGACGACGATCTGCACCGACAAGACCGGGACGCTGACCACCGGTGTGATGACGCTGCGCGAGGTCCGGGCCATCGACCGGGCGGTGCTGCTGCACGCCGCGGCGGCGTGCTGCGACGCCGAGCTCGAGGCCGACGGGGGCATCGGCGACCCGACCGAGATCGCGATCCTCCGGGCGGCGGCCGCCGAGGGGATCCATCGGGCCGCGATCGAGGCCGAGCTGCCGCGCACGCGGACGATCCCGTTCGACACCGACCGGCGACGGATGGCGGTGTGGCGTGCCGGGCCGCGGCTCTTCGTGAAGGGGGCCGTCGAGGTCGTGCTGCCGCTGTGCAAGGACGCCCCACACGACGCGATCACGGCGGAGGCCGCCGAGCTCGCGACCCGCGGATTGCGGGTACTCGCGGTGGCGGTCGGTGACGGCGATGAGGAGCAGGATCTCACGTGGATCGGCCTCGTCGGCCTCGCCGATGCGCCGCGGCCCGAGGCCCTCGCGGCCGTGCGGGCGGCCCAATCCGCCGGCGTGCGGATCGTGATGATCACCGGCGACCACGCCCTGACCGCGACCGCGATCGCCCGCGAGCTCGGGATCGTCGTCGAAGGCACCGACCCGGCGATCAGCGTGTTCGCGCGCAAGACCGCGGCCGACAAGACCGCGATCGTCAAGTCGCTGCGCGAGCGCGGCGAGATCGTCGCGATGACCGGCGACGGCGTGAACGATGCACCGTCGATCCGCGAGGCCGACATCGGCATCGCCATGGGGCGGGGCGCCACCGAGGTCACGCGCGAGGCCGCCGACATGGTCCTCACCGACGACGATCTCGGCGGGGTCATCACCGCGATCCGCGAGGGCCGGATCGTCTACGACAACATCCGCAAGACGGTGATCTACCTGCTGTCGGGCAATGCGGCCGGCCTCATCATGATGCTGGTCGCCGCGATCGTCGGCTGGCCGCTGCCGCTGCTGCCGTTGCACCTGCTGTGGCTCAACATCATGTGCGAGCCGCTGCCTGGCATCGCGCTCGCGATCGATCCGGCGACTGACGACGTGATGCAGCGACCGCCGCGCGACCCCAAGGATCCGCTGCTCGGTCGGCCGGCGTGGCTGCACATCGCCGCGGGGGCGGCCGTGCACGCGACCGTGGGCCTCGGCGCGTTCGCCTATGGCATGGCCGCGGGCGGGACCGATCTGGCCCGCACGCTGGCGTTCGCGAGCCTCGTGTTCAGCGTGTTGCTGCGCTCGTTCGCGGCCCGGCACGCCGACCGTGTGTTGTGGGAGATCGGTTGGTCGCGCAACCGCATCCTGCTGCTCGTCGTCGCGATCTCGGTGGGGCTGCAGGTGTGTCTGCACATGATTCCCCCGGTGCGCGCGTGGTTCTCCCTCGCGCCGATCTCGTGGGGCATGCTGGCGGCCGTGTTCGCGACCGCGTTGGTGCCGGTGACGGTCGTCGAGCTCGGCAAGCTCGTGCGTCGGGCGCGGGCCCGCACGCGGGCGGCCTGAGCTCGGCCCGCGTCGGGCCGGCTCAAGCCCGCGGGCGCGGCGGACGATGCTCCACACGCGGGACTGCCAGGCTGACGAACGACGACGACAGGACGGCTGCGGGTGCGGTGACGCTCAGCGCCGAGGAACTCTCGGCGATCCGCGACGCGACGCGCGCCTGGACCTGGGGCGTGACCGTCTTCGTGGTCGCGATGCCGTGCGCGCAGCAACGCTGGGCGCAGTCGCTCGCGGGCTGTGCGATGGACTACGCGATCGTCGGGAGCGGTCACGAGCTCGCAGCGTTGCTGGCCGGGGGCGACGTGCGCGCGGTGGTGATCGACGCCGATGCCTGCCCGTCCGGGGGGTTGCCCGAGCTCATGGTCGCGCGCGTCGGCGGGCCGGTCGACTTGCCGCGCGTCGTGATCGCGTCGTCACCGACGCGCCGCCACGTGGTGAGCTGTGTCGCGGCCGGGGCGACCGATTACGTGGCCCGACCGTTCGAAGTCGAGATGTTGTTCGATCGTCTGGCCCGCGCGTGAGGGCAGGGTTGCCAAGCCCCGGCCACCGGACTACCGTCCGCCGGCCATGTCGCTTCGCCTCGTGTCACCCACCCTGGTCGTCGCCGGTCTCGCGGTGCTCTCGTTCGGTTGCAAAGGCCCTGCGGCCGACGACAAGGCCGGCAAGGCCGAGGTCAAGTCCGCGTCCGTGGCCGATGGCAAGGGCGACAAGGCCGACAAGAAGGCCGACGCCAAGATCGCCGACGCGAAGACCGCGGAGAAGCCGGTCGCCAAGCCCGACGTCGCGGTGCCGACCGATGACGAGGCCCGCGCGTTCGTCAAGGAGACCGACGCCGAACTGCGCAAGTTCTGGGTCGCCGGTGCGAAGGCCGAGTGGGCCAAGGCCACCAACATCACCGACGAGACCGAGAAGGTCGCCGCCGAAGCCAACGCCGCGACGATGGCGTACGAGACCAAGGCGATCAAGGCGGCCACGCGGTTCGACGCGTACCCGGGCCCCGGCGGCGGCGGTGACCCCGACGCCAAGCGCCAGATCACGCTGCTCAAGCTGACCTCGACCCTGCCGGCGCCCGACGACGACGCCAAGCGCACCGAGCTCGCCGGCACGATGGCCAAGCTCGAGGGCATGTATGGCAAGGGCAAGTACTGCAAGGGGGCGGGTGGCAGTGCCGCGGACGGCAAGGCCGCGGATGGAAAGGACTGCCGCGATCTCGGTCAGCTCGAAGACGTGCTGATGAACGATCGCGACTACGACAAGCAGCTCGATGCGTGGAACGGCTGGCACGACGTCGCCAAGCCGATGCGCCCGCTGTACTCGCGCTTCGTCGAGCTCGGCAACGAGGGCGCCAAGAACATCGGCTACGCGGACATGGGCGTGCTGTGGCGCTCGCGCTACGACATGCCGCCCGAGGCCTTCGAGCAGGAGGTCGAGCGGCTGTGGGGCCAGGTCAAGCCACTGTACGAGGCGCTGCACTGCCACGTCCGCGCCAAGCTCCACGACAAGTACGGCGACAAGGTCCCGGCCTCGGGCCCCATCCCGGCGCACCTGCTCGGGAACATGTGGCAGCAGGACTGGCAGAACCTCTACCCGATGCTCGAGCCGTTCCCCGGCGAGCCCAGCATCGACGTCACCGCGGCCCTGAAGAAGAAGAAGGTCGACGAGCTGAAGATGGTGAAGATGGGCGAGTCCTTCTTCACCTCGCTCGGCTTCGACGCCCTGCCGGCGACCTTCTGGGAGCGCTCGATGTTCACCAAGCCCGACGGGCGCGACGTGGTGTGCCACGCGAGCGCCTGGGACGTGGAGATGAACAACGATCTCCGCATCAAGATGTGCATCAAGATCGACCACGAGAACCTCGTGACGATCCACCACGAGCTCGGCCACGACTTCTACTACCAGAACTACTTCACGCAGCCGGTGCTCTACCAGAGCGGCGCGAATGATGGCTTCCACGAGGCCATCGGCGACGCGATCGCGCTGTCGATCACGCCCCAGTACCTGCAGAAGATCGGCCTGCTCGACAAGGTGTCGGACAACGACAAGGGCGTCATCAACAAGCAGATGCAGGACGCGCTCGGCAAGATCGCATTCCTGCCGTTCGGCAAGCTCATCGACCAATGGCGCTGGGACGTGTTCGCCGGCAAGGTCGGCCCCGACAAGTACAACGCGGCGTGGTGGGACCTGAAGCTGAAGTACCAGGGCGTCGCGCCGGTGACCCCGCGCGGCGAGGAGTTCTTCGATCCGGGCGCGAAGTACCACATCCCCGGCAACACCCCGTACGCGCGCTACTTCCTCGCCCACATCCTGCAGTTCCAGTTCCACAAGTCGATGTGCGAGCTCGCCGGCCACACCGGTCCGCTGCACACCTGCTCGATCTACGAGAGCAAGGCCGCCGGCGAGAAGCTGAAGGCCATGCTCGCCCTGGGCTCGAGCAAGCCCTGGCCCGAGGCGCTCGAGGTCCTCGCCGGCACCCGCGACATGGACGCTGCGGCGCTGATGGAGTACTTCGCCCCGCTCATGAAGCACCTCGAAGAGCAGAACCAGGGCCGCACGTGCGGCTGGTGAGTCGCCGATGAGCGACCGTAGCGACGACTCGGTCCCCAGCTGGGCCACGTTCTTCGACGGCGAGGAGTACGAGGAATTCATGGAGGTCGTCGCCGACGACCTCGCGCGCCGCGGCGACGTCACCATCGAAGACGGCGTCGCCGAGCTCGAGATCGACGGCGGCGGGCAGCACCGCCTGGGCCTGCAGAACCTCGCCCAGCTGTGCAACCAGGTCGAGCGCGACCAGTGGCAGGACCTGGTGCGCGAGCACTTCGACCGGGTCATCGTCAGCACGCACACCCACGACCTCGAGGCGATCGGTCGCGACTACGACCAGGTCAAGTCGATCGTGAAGGTGCGGCTGTACGCCCGCGAGTCCCTGGGCGAGCTCACCGAGAGCACGATCCACCGCGACATGGGCGAGGACCTGGTGTCGGTGCTGGTCTACGACCTGCCCGACGCCGTCGCGACCGTGCCGACCGAGGCGCCGACGCACTGGCCGGCCTCGCTCGACGAGGTGTTCGAGCTGGCGCTGGCCAACGTGCTCGCGCAGGACGAGGTCGAGACCGAGGTCCTCGACCTCGACGACGGCACCCGCTTCACGGTGATGGTCGGCGAGTCGTTCTTCGTCACCTCGCACCTGCTGGTGCTCGAGAAGTACCTGGATCCGCTCTCGCCGATGGGGGCCCTGGTCTCGGTGCCCAACCGCCACACGCTGCTGTTCGCGCCGATCCTCGACCTCACCGTCGTCGACACGCTGCACGCGATGGCGATCCTCGCCCACCGCCGTCACGCCGAGGGCCCCGGCTCGCTCTCACCGCTGCTGTACTGGTGGCGAGACGGGACCCTGCTGGCGCTGCCGACGGAGATCGACGACGACGGCGTGCGCTTCTTCCCCCCGTCGGACTTCGTCGAGGGCTGCCTCGAGCGCTTGGCCAAGCCGAGCGGCTTCGGGCCGAATTAGCCTTCGTCCTCGTTCACGCGTCGTCGACGGTGCCCGCGGCGGTGACGCGGAAGGTGCGGTCGCGGCGGCCGCCGGTCACCTGGACCTCGATGGTGTCGTCGTCGATGCGATCGAAGGTCATCGTGATCTCGTTGCCGTTGGGCTGGGTGAGGACGTAGGCGCCGTCCTGGGGCACCGGGTCGATGCCGCGGAGCTCGACGTCTTCGATGTCGACGTGCCAGTCGCCGCGCGGGCCCGACCAGTGGCGCGTGCCCGAGACGACGATGCCGTCGCCGGCGCCGCCGAGCCGACGTTGCGTGCGGTCGGCGTTGGCGGTGAAGCTGCCGCGGGACGTCTCGACGTCGAGGTCGGTGACCACGTGGCGCGAGGCCTCGGTCCAGGTGACGACGGCGCTGCCATCGAGGGTCGCGCGGCCGTTGGTGAGCGCCTCGTAGGTGTGGGTCACGACGACCTCGTCGGCGGAGGCGTCGAACGCGACGGTGAGCTTGCCGCTCAGGCTGCGACCGTTGACCTCGCAGTCGCCCTCGGCTTCACCGAACGCGACGACGAGCGTGTTCGGATCGGGCGCCTCGATCACTGCGCACGGCAGCTGGGTCTCGACGTACGCGCGGACCTGCGTCGCGGCGGTCTCGAGGCCCGCGGCGAGGGTGAAGCTCGTCGTGATCTCCAGGATGTCGTTCTCGAGGCTCTCGCCCTCGCCGGTGGCGACGACCTCGTCGACGGCGGTGCGGAAGTCGTCGCCGCCGTCGAAGAGCGCACCGTCACAGCCGGCGAGCGGGGCGACGCAGGTGAGGAGCAACGGGAGCAGACGCGACGCGTGGGTGGTCATGGGCGGGGTGCATCGCAGCATCCGTGCCAGCCGGCGCGGGGCCGCGATCGTGCCGCGAATCGCCGGCTCTGCGGCGCCCTGCGACGGCCCCCTGGACAGTCGTCCATGGGGGGGATGCCTGGGCCCGGCGAAAAAGTTCGCGTCCGGTTGTAATCCGCGGGCCGGTCGCGTTCCTCACCGAGTGCGGCGGGTGACCGGCGCGCGGACGGCCCTCCTGCGGGCGCGTCGCGTGCCGCATCGGTCGCGGTTCGTCTCTACAACCCGTCGTGTCCTCAACCTGTCCGATTCCAGGAGTGTCTCCCATGGTCCGTCGTCGCATCATTTCCAGCCTTCGCGCCCTCGTCCTCTTGCCGCTCGTCTCGGGCGCCTGCGATCTCCCGGAGCCGCCCGATGACGGCGCCGAGGACAGCGACGGTGACGACGATGGCGATGGCGAAGGCGAAGAGGGCGATGGCGAAGAGGGCGGCGGTGCCGAGGGCGGTGGTGCCGAGGGCGGCGGTGCCGAGGAGGGCGGCGGTGCCGAGGAGGGCGGCGGTGCCGAGGAGGGCGGCGGTGCCGAGGAGGGCGGCGGTGCCGAGGAGGGCGGCGGCGCCGAGGAGGGCGGCGGTGCCGAGGAGGGCGGCGGTGCCGAAGAGGGCGGCGGCGCCGAGGAGGGCGGCGGTGCCGAAGAGGGCGGCGGCGGTGTGAACTGCGAGGAGATCGGGGCGATCTGCGAGGAGCAGGGCCTCACCGAGGAGCAGTGCGTGAGCGAGTACCCGGAGTGCTTCGACGGCGCCGAGGGTGGCGGCGCCGAGGGTGGCGGTGCCGAAGAGGGCGGCGGCGGTGTGAACTGCGAGGAGATCGGGGCGATCTGCGAGGAGCAGGGCCTCACCGAGGAGCAGTGCGCGAACGAGTACCCGGAGTGCTTCGGCGGCGTCGAAGGTGGCGGTGCCGAAGGTGGCGGCGTCGAGGGTGGCGGCGCCGAGGGTGGCGGAGTCAACTGCGAGGAGATCGGGGCGATCTGCGAGGAGCTCGGTCTCGGTGAGGACGGCTGCGTCGCCGAGTTCCCCGAGTGCTTCTGATCGACGTGCGCACCGACGCGATTCGCCGCGCTGGCGGGGCCGACCCCGCCACGCGCTGGGGGTCCGCAACCCTTGGGCGCGGGTGTCCGGCTTGCTACTGCTGAAGCATGGCAAGCACACGGCACGTCGGATGGTTCGTCCTGCTCGGGCTCGCGTGCGGATCGGATCCGGCCGACGACGAAGCCACGACCACGGGGAGCGCGACCGAGGCTCCGTCGTCGACCGATCCGAGCGGTGAGTCCAGCGCGGGCCCGACGACAGCGCCGTCCGACACCGCGGATGCGACCGTGGCGAGCTCCGAGGGGACCGCTGCAACCACTGCCACCACCGACGATACCGGGGCGCCGGTGGGCGAGGGCGGCTGCGCCGGCGAGGGGGCGCCGCTCACCGACCTCGAGACGATGATCGCCGAACTCCCCGCGGACACGTGGTGGACGGCGCCGGGCACCGACATGCGGTCGGCATGTCCGGCGGATCTCGGCCGCTACTACTGTGCGTCGGTGGTCAACGCGTGGAGCGGCGGCGCGTGGGATCCCATCCATCGCCAGTTGTTGATCTTCGGGGGCGGCCACGCCGATTCGCCCGACAACGCGCTGTACGCGTTCGACCTCGGCACGCTGTCGTGGTCGCGGCTCACCGAGCGTTCGTCGTCGGAACTCATGGATGCCGATCCGCTACCGGACGGTCAGCCGGTGTCGCGGCACAGCTACGACGGGCTGCAGTACCTCACCCAGGCCCAGCGCTTCTTCGCGTGGGGCGGCTCGCGGTGGCAGGACGGCTACGGCACCAACGTCACGTGGACGTTCGACCACGACGGCGGGTGGACCGACATGCAGTCGGCGCCCGAGGGCGCGGGTGCGTACAGCAACGCGACCGCCTACGATCCCGCGACCAACGTCGTGCTCGCGCACGTGGGCTCTGGCCTGCAGCGCTACGACGTCGCGAGCAACACGTGGACGCGGCTCACCGACTACGGGTTCCCGCCGTACTGGCCGCGCTACGCCGTGGACGGCGACAAGCGCGGGACCATCGACACGTCGCGCGGGCTGTTCTTCGTCCTGGGCGGCAACATGTACTTGGTCTACGACATCGCCGCGGACGCCCACGTGACGGACGAATGGACCACCGAGGGCGGGAGCACGTTCGACAACGCCGAGGCGGTCGCTCGCTACCCCGAGCAGCGTATCGTCACCGGCGGCGGCGAGATCATCACCGCGGGCGCGCCCGGGGTCGACTACGATCCGGCCGCGGACGCCCTGGTCGCGTGGGCCGGCGGTGGCGCGTGGCGCCTCGATCTCGTGACCAAGACGTGGACGCAGGGCACCGACGCCGGCGCGCCGCCGACGGTGAACTCGGTCGGCGGCACCTTCGGACGCTGGCGCTACGTGCCGCGCGTCAACGCATTCTTGCTGGTGAACAGCGTCGACGAGGACGTCTACGTCTACAAGCACACGGATGCGTGCGGGTAGGGGCGGGGACCTCGCCCGTCTGCTACGATCGACGGCGTGTCGACCCCAGCGGATCGGGCAGCGCGCCGCCGGGCCGAGTGGACGGCCGAGGTCACCTCGCCCGGGGCACCGAAACGTGACCTGTACGCGACCCTGACCCCGACCGAGCGCATCCTCGCCTTGGTGGTGCTGAACGAGCGGGCCTGGCGTGCGGCGGGCCGCGTGATGCCCGAGCCGATGCCCCGCGCCGAATGGCCATCCGACATCATCGTGGGCGACGTTCGTGCCTGACATCGACCTGCCGCAGGACTACGAGGACCTCTTGCGCGCCTTCGTGGCTGCAGGGGTCGACTTCCTGCTCATCGGCGGGTGGGCGGTTGCGGTGCATGGCCACGGCCGTGCCACCGACGACATGGACGTGCTCGTGAGGGCAGAGTCTGAGAACGCGATCAGAGTCATGGAGGCGCTACGCGAGTATGGCGCCCCGCTCGCGACGCATGGCGTGACGAGCGAACTGTTCAGCCAGCCGCGCGACGGTTACCGCATGGGGCGGAAGCCCATCCTCATCGAGATCCTGACACGCATATCCGGCGTCACATTCGACGAAGCCAGTGAAGGCGCAGTGACCGTGGAGATCGGTGGCGTCTCCGTGCGGGTGATCGGTCGTCGTGCGTTGATCAAGAACAAGCGCGCAGCGGGAAGGGCCAAGGACCTCGCGGACGTCGAGGCCCTAGAGCCCGATGATGACGGCTGAGGCGAGAACCGCTCGCAGGTCGAGCCAGGCGTCGAGCTGCGTGGTTGTGCCCGGTCGCGCACAACCATGGCCGGCCCGGCCGTCGACACCGACGCGCGCCGTGTCTAGCCTCGCGGCGTGATTCGTCGGAGTTGGCTCGGTGGTGTGGCGTGGTCCTTCGCCTCGGCGTGCGCATCGCCGTCGACGGCCGACGGTGACGCGTCGAGCACCGGAGATCCGAGCAGCTCGAGCGGCGAAACGTCCGTCGCCGATGTCTCGTCCGACACGACGGTGGCGGCCCCCGATCTCCCCGCGTCCGACACGACGCCGGTCGGCATCGGGATCGCGAGGATCGAGCTCGCGCAGGGCAGCTCCGTCGCCCTGTACCGCGGCGGCGCGGTGGTCGAGCCCGCGGATCGCGGGGCGGCCGTCGTCGCAGAGCGGCCCGCGTTCGTGCGGGTCGAGGTCGAGCTCGCCGAGGACTTCGTCGCGCGGGCGATCGTCGCGACGCTGCAGCTCGAGACCGGCGACGGCGTGACGCCGATCGAGGACGTGCGATCGATCGAGTTCTCTGCCGGTGCGCCGGTGTTCGAGTTCGCCGTCCCGTCCGAGCTGGTGCGGCCCGAGGCCGCGTGGTCGGTGACGCTCGCCGAGGCCGAGCCCGGCATCGATGTCGGCGCGTCCGTCGCGAGCCCGACGCGCGTCCCCGAGGACGCCGTCGTCGCGCTCGGGGCCGCCGAGGGTCCCCACACGCTCGAGATCGTGGTGGTCCCGTTCGACTACGACGACGGCGCCGGCTGTGCGACGTCGCCGGTGCTCGACGACGCGGTGCTGCAGCGCTTCGAGGACGCGCTGTACCAGCAGCTGCCGATCGATCGCGTGGTCATGACCGTGCATGCGCGCGAGGCCTGGACCGAGCCGTTCGACGAGCTGCTCACGGTCAACGAGCGGCTGATCGAGCTGCGCACGGCCGAATCCGCCGCGCCGCAGGTCGTCTACTACGGCATCATCGACGCCTGCCAGCCGCAGACCGGCGTCATCGGCATGGCCTACGGCATGCTGTTGCCGACCTCGATGGAGATGTCGTTCACGCGCTGCGCCGCCGGCCTGTGGTGGGACTTCGACGTCGAGGAGGTCGCGAACACGATGGTCCACGAGGTCGGCCACACGCTGGGTCGACTGCACGTCGTGTGCGGCGGCAACGAGGGCTTCCCGACCGACGGGAGCTACCCCATCGACGGCGGCGGCCTCGATGCCTGGGGCTATGGTCTGCGCGACGGCGTGGTGCGGCCGGCCGAGGGCACCGCGGACTTCATGAGCTACTGCGAGCCGTCGTGGATCTCGCGCCACGGCTGGAACGAGCTGCAGCCGGTGGTGCAGGAGATCAGCACGTGGCCGACGGACGTGGATCAGGCGCCCGAGGGTCGGGTGTTGTTCGGCGTCATCGGGCCCGACGGCGCGAGGCCGTGGCGCATCGTGCCGGGGGCGACGATCACGGAGGTGTCACGATCGGCGGAGACGATCGAGGTGCGCGTCGAGATCGACGGGGAGGTCCGCGGGATCACGGCGACGACGTGGCCGCTGCCGGAGGATCCGACGCGGAGGGTGGTGGTGGCGGGGCTGCCGGAGGGGGGGAGCGTGGGGGTGGTGGGGTGGGGCGCGGGTTAGGCGGAGGGCCGGCGTGGTAGGCTCGTCTCGAGTCGGCATGTTCCGGTGCAACGGGCGTCGGGCACGGCCGATGGGGAGGCGACGATGAACAGGAACCGTGCGCGAAGCATCTTGGTGGTCGGGCTCGTCGGTGGTTGCTACTCCCCCAACACGCCGGTGGGGAGCGGTGACGGGGGCGAGACGACGGCGGGTGGGTCGGAGTCGTCGGGCGGGTTGGATGCGACGACCCCGACGGAGTCCTCGGTGTCGGGCACCAGCGCGGATCCGACGTCCGTGACTACAGCCACGACCTCGCCGACGGACCCGAGCGACCCGAGCGATACCGAAGCCGACTCGACCGACGGTGGACCGTTCTGCGGCGACGGTGTGGTGGATCCCGACGAGGTCTGCGACGACGGCGTGAACGACAGCAGCTACGGCAGCTGCACCGCGGACTGCGGCGGGTTCGGGCCCCGCTGCGGCGACGACGTGATCCAGGGCGACGAGATCTGCGACGACGGGAACGACGTCGACGGGGATGGTTGCAACACGGACTGCGTGGAGAGTGGGACGTTGTTGTGGACGGTGGTCTTCGATGACGGTGCGATGGATGGGAGCGCGACGAGTGTTGCCCCGTCGCCCGACGGGGACATCTACGTGGTTGGCGGGGGCGTACTCGACTGGGTCCGGCGCCTCGATGCCGCGGGAGCGGAGGTCTGGAGCGTCCCGTACTCGTTCGATCGACCTGAAGGTGTGGCAGTGGACGACGACGGAGTGGTCTACGTCGCAGGGGGCTCTGGGCGCGCCGTCTACAACGACGCGGGCGAACTGCTGCTCGAGGACCCGACGACGTACAGGGTCTGGGACGGCGCCGTTTCGGCCGACGGCAATGCGGTCACAGTCGGGACGGTCAGTTGCTGCACGACCGCCTGGTTGAGCCGCTTCGGTCAGGACGGGGAGACGCTCTGGACCGAGTTGGAGCCTAGCGATGGCGCCGACGCGGCATGGGGGGTTGCCGTCGATGGCGAGGAGAGCATCGTCGTCGCCGGCCAGAAGGGGGTTGTTCCTACCCTCCTCGATAGTTGGATCAAGAAATACGATGCGAATGGTGCGGAGCTCTGGTCCCACACCTACAACTCAATCGTCGGCAACTCGAGTGGCGACAACTTCCAGGCCGTGGATACCGGCCCCGACAACGAAGTTGCCGCCGCCGGCGGATTCGGCAGCTTTCAATCGATGGACGTGTGGATCGGCCGATTCAGTGCCGATGGTGATCTCTCGTGGAGCGACACCTTCTCATCGCCGAATGGCCCGATCTTCGCTGCGGACGTCACCGTCGATGCAACCGGCAATGTCATCGTGGTTGCCACGGTCCCGACCGCGGATGCGGAGGCGACGCGTGTTTGGGTGCGGAAGTACGCTGCCGCCGGCGTGGTGCTTTGGACCCAAGAATTCAGCGTCGACGACGCCGACACCGCGAGCAGTACGGTCGAGGGCGTGGCGGTGGACGCGATGGGCGGGATCTTCGTCGTGGGGGCGAGCAGCACCGGAGGCGACACCGACCCCTGGATCGGGAAGATCTCCGCATAGAGGGCGAGGGCGGAGCGGAGGTTGCGTAGTTCGGCCCGACGGGCCGGGCCGAACTCCACCGCTGAGCCCGCCTACACCGGCGCCACGCGGTAGACGAGACCGTCCTCGATCATCGGGCCGCTCGTCTGCACCGTGGTGATGTAGACATCGCCCCATGCGTTCCAGCCGTTGCCGATGATGCTCTCGCCCGTAGACAGCACGCTGGCGAAATCCATCACGTTCGCGCCATCCCAGACGAGGCCGTAGAGGTCTCCGGTACAGAAATCCCCGTAGAGGTACAGCCCCTGCCACGCTTCGACTTCACAAGAGCGGTACACGCCTCCTCCAGTGATGGAGCATGCGTTCAGCGCATCATGATTGTAGGCGAGAATCGGCATGGTCATGCCCTGCTCGTTGACCGCGTTCGGGGTGTCCACGACGTCACAGGCGGCGCCTTCGAAGCAGCTGAACCCCTCCATGTCGCTCCACCCGTAGTCGCCGCCAGCGGAAACGATGTCGATCTCCTCCCAGTCGTACTGCCCGACGTCAGCGACGTACAAGTCGCCGTTCTCCTGGTCGAAGGAGAACCGCCAGGGGTTGCGGAAGCCCCAGGCGAAGATCTCGGGGGCGAACGCGTCGTTGCCGACGAACGGGTTATCTGCCGGGATGGTGTAGGGGAGGTCCCCGCTGGGGTTCGGGTCGATTCGGAGGATCTTCGCGAGGATGGTCGACGTGTCCCGTCCGGTGTTGAACTGGTCGTCGCTCCCTCCGCCGTCGCCGAAGCCGATGTAGAGGAGGTTGTCCGGTCCGAACGCGATCATGCCGCCGTTGTGGTTTCCGGCGGGCTGCTCACCGTCGAGCAGGATGCGCTCGCTGGCGGGATCGACCTGGTTCGCGTCGCCGGCCATGAGCGTGAACTCCGAGATGCGGGTGGGCGCGGAAGCTCCACCCGCCCCGGCCGCGCTGTACGCCACGTACACCCGGGGATCGGTCGGGAAGTCCGGATGGAACGCGAACCCCAGGAGACCACGCTCATCACCGATGAAGTCGTTGTCCTGGTTCACGGAGTTCACGTGGAGGAACTCTGCTTCAGGGGCGGTGGTCGCACCCGGCTCGAGGATCTTCACCGCGCCGCCCTGCTCGACCACGAAGAGGCGGTCCGGTTGCGACGGATCTCCGAGTGCGAGCACCGGCCGGTCGAACCCACCTGCGATGAGCTGTAGCCCGATGGCGGGCATCCCAGCGACCGGAGCGTACGGGCACTCGCCCACGCCCGTGTCCGTCGTGCTCGACTCCCCGATGGTGGTGTCCGGGTCGGTCGTCATGTCCGTCGTCATCCCCGTCGTCGGGTCCGTCTCGCTCGCCGACACCGTGGTGGACACCGTCGTCGACGTCGTCGGGTTCGTCGGATCCGTCGACGCGGTCGTGTCGGCGGTGCCGCTTCCGTCGGATCCGCTGTCGCTCGGACAGCCGGTCAGGGACACGATACAAGGGGCGACAAGGGCAAGACGGCGCATGGCAAAGCCTCCGCGAGTTCAGCTCGCGGGGCGAAGCTAGCACACGACCCTCGGCGCGCGACGCGTTCAGGGCTTCTTCGCGACGCAGTACCCGGGGAAGCTCGCGCGCGCCTTCTTGGCGATGATCGCGGCGGCCGAGCCGTTCCAGATCTTGCCCGGCTCGAGCCAGGCCTTGCCGCTGCCCGCGACGGCCTTGGCCTCCGACTCCTTCATCGCGCGCCAGCCCTTCAGGTTGCCGTACTTGCTGCTTGCCTTGGCGGAGCAGTCGGCCTTCAGCGCATCGAACGAGGCGAAGGACCGCCCGGGCTTCGGGACGAAGAGGCTGCCCACCGCTCGCACCTTGCCGAGATCCGGCGGCTTCGGCTTCGGCGGGGGCTTGGGATTGCCGCCGCCACCGGTCGGATCGGGATCGTCACCGGTCGGATCGGGATCGCCCGCCGTCGGGTCGGGCGTGCCGCCGCTCGGATCGGCGGTGTCGTTGCCGGCCGTGTTGCCCGCATCACCGCTGTTACCGGCGTCTCCACTCGCACCGCCCGCGGTGTCGGCCTTGGTGTCGCCCGCGGTGTCGGCCTTGGTGTCGCCCGCGGTGTCGGCCTTGGTGTCGCCCGCGGTGTCGCCCGCGGTGTCGGCCTTGGTGTCGCCCGCGGTGTCGGCCTTGGCGTCACCCGCGGTGTCGGCCTTGGCGTCGACCGCGGTGTCGGCCTTCGCTTCGCCGGCGGAGTCCTTCGCGTCGCCGGCAGAGTCCTTCGCCTCGCCACCGTCGCCCGCGACGACCACCTCGGTCGCAGTGCCCGTCGTCTTCTTCGGCTGGAAGAAGTACCAGCCCGCGCCGCCAGCTGCGACCAGCCCAAGCGCGAGCACGCCGACGAGTAGGCCCTTGCCACCTCCGCCGCCGATGTTGCGATCGGGGCGATGCGCGTCGTCGTGGATCCCGTCGAAGGTGCCGAAGCCTCCCACGGTCGGCGCCGACTTCCCCGCGGCGGGGAGTTCGTTCGACCACGTGGGACCGGTCGCGGCGGGCGAGCCCTGCGTGCCGAACGTCGGCGCGCTGCCCATCGGCATGCCGGGCGGCATGTTCGGCACCATCTTCTGCGGCGGCGCGGAGGACGGCCCACCCAGCGAGTGGCCCGGCGGCGGCGCGCTGGAAATCGCGGTGGCGCCGACCTGCGACGGCCCGCCGACGACCGTCGCGCCGAGCGGCATCGCTGCGGGTGCGGGCGTCGGCACCGGCATCGGCGCGCCGCCGGAGATCGCCGTCGAGCTCGCGGGCGTCCACGGCGAGCCCGCGAGGCTCTCGAAGGGCCCGAGCGCCTCGTACAGCTCTTGGCAGCTCGCGAAGCGCTCCTCGGGCCGCTTGCGGATGCACCGCGCGATGATCTGGACGAGGCCCGGGGCCACGTGCGGCGCGAGCTGGTCGAGCGGCGGGGGCTCGCGCGCCGCGACGTTCATCAGCGTCGCGGCCATCGTCTGCCCGACGAACGGGTTCCGACCCGCGAGCGCCCAGTACAGGATCACGCCCATCGCCCAGATGTCCGTGCGCGCGTCGACCTGCGCGGCGCCCTCGGTCTGCTCGGGCGACATGTACTCGGGCGTCCCCATCAGCACGCCCATGCCGGTCTTGCCCGCGTTCTCACCCTCGGTGAACTTCGAGATGCCGAAGTCCATGAGCTTGACCAGCAGGCGGCCCGGCTCGGGCTCGTGCAGGAAGATGTTCTCGGGCTTGAGATCGCGGTGGACGATGCCCTTGCCGTGCGCGGCCGCCAGCCCGATGAGCGCCTGTCGCACGATCATCACCGACACGCCGGGCTCGACGCGACCCTGACGCTTGACGATGAAGTCCGCGAAGTCGGACCCCTGCAGCATCTCCATCACGATGTACGGACCGAGCTGGCTGCGGCCGAGATCGAGGATGTCGCAGATGTGCTTGCTGCCGATGCGGCCCGCGGCGGTGGCCTCGTTGCGGAACCGGGCCAGCACGCCCTCGTCCCGCGAGAACTGCACGTGCATCAGCTTGATGGCCACGTTCTTCTTGACGAGGATGTTCTCGGCGCGCCAGACCGCGCCCATCCCACCTTCGCCGAGCATCTTCACGAAGCGGAACTTGCCGTCGAGGATCCGCCCCTCGAGGGGCATCAGGCGCTCGCTGGTCGGGCACAGCAGCACGTCTTCCGCATGTTGCTGCCCGCAGTGCGGGCAGGGGCCCAAGGTCGCGTTTGCCATCGCCGCGCCAGCTATAGCACGGGACGCTCGCCGATGGGCTCGTGCCGCCCGGGTTGCCTCCAGCGCCAAGGCGCGGGGTGCCGCGTGGGGTCGGTGTTGCTAAGCTGCCGCCAATGACCCGTGCTCGCCCCTCCCGCTGGGGATCGTCGTGGTTCGTCGGCCTGCTGGTCCTGCTCGCGTCCGCGCCCGCATGCGACGCGTTGCAGGAGACCAAGCCCGAGCTCAGCAAGAAGGCCGAGCCCGCCGCCGAGGCGAAGGCGCAGGAGCCCGCGCCCGAGGCCCCGCCGCCGGAGACGAAGACTCCCGTCGCGCCGCCGGTGGAGCCCAAGGTCGATCCCAAGACCGGCACCACGCCCGAGGTCCCGCCGGTGACGCCCGAAGGGCGCATCCAGGACGAGTCGAACACGATCGACGTGTTCGAGGCCGCGGCGCCGGCCACCGTGTTCGTGACGCAGAAGCAGGTCGTGTTCGATCGTTTCCGACGCGAGGTGGAGGTGCCCGCGGGCAGCGGCACCGGCTTCGTCTGGGACGCCGAGGGGCACATCGTCACGAACTGCCACGTCGCGCTCGGCCCCGAGGGGTGTCCGCGGGGGATCAAGCCCTCGTCGCTGTCGGTGACGATGTACGATCGCAAGACCTACGACGCGACGATCGTCGGTCATGATCCGTTTCACGACATCGCCATCCTCAAGATCTCTGCGCCCGGCGCCGCGCTGGTCCCGATGCGTCGTCCCGACAAGGGCTATGTCTCGCTGGTCGGCCAGAAGGCGTTGGCGATCGGCAACCCGTTCGGCCTCGACCACACCCTCACGGTGGGCGTGATCTCTGCGCTGGGCCGAGAGGTCAAGGGCATCGGCAACGTCACGATCCGCGGGATGGTCCAGACCGACGCGGCGATCAACCCCGGCAACTCGGGCGGGCCGCTGCTCGACTCGCGCGGGCAGCTGCTGGGGATGAATACGCAGATCCTCAGTACGAGTGGCAGCGCCGCGGGCATCGGCTTCGCGGTGCCGGTGAACACCATCGAGCGGATCGTCCCGCAGATCATCCGCACCGGCGCCCCCGAGCGCGTGGGCCTCGGCATCACCTACGTCGAGGACGACATGGCGGCGCGCATCGGCATCGAGGGCGTCATCGTCCGCAGCGTCTCGCCCGGCTCGCCGGCCGAGAAGGCGGGCCTACGCGGCATCACGGAGGCCGCCGGCGGCCCGTCGCTCGACATCATCGTCGGCATCGGCGACAAGCGCGTGCTCAACTTCGACGACCTCTACGGCGCGCTCGAGGAAAAGAACGCCGGCGACAAGGTCGAGGTCTCGGTGCGGCGCATGCCGGAGGACAAGGTCATCAAGATGGAAGTCGAGCTCATGATGTTGTCGACCCGGTGAACCGCGGCTTCGCCAACGAGGCTAGGGGCTGCTATCGTTGGCGCGTGGACCGACTGCTGCGCGGCATCAACGTCGATCACACCCTGCGGGTGGTCACCGCCGTGGTCACCGGCGTGGTGCGCGAGGGTTGCACGCGCCACGGCCTGCGCGGCGTCGAGGCGGTGGCCCTGGGCCGCGCGCTCACGGCCGGCTGCCTGATGGCCACGCTGACCAAGAGCGACGAGGAGCGGGTGCGGATCGCCTTCGAGGGCGCCGGGCCGATCGGCCGCCTGCTGGTCGACGCCTTCGGCGGCGGCGACGTCCGCGGGTGCCTCGAGCGCCGGCTCGCGGAGCCGAGCGACGCGCCCCACGGCGGCGGCCGCGTGGCCCTGGGCGACTGGATCGGGCGCAGCGGCCGCCTCGTCGTCACCCGCGACATCGGGCTCGAGCAGCAGTACCAGGGCGTCGTCGAGGTCCGCACCGGCGAGATCGATCGCGACCTCGAGCGCTACCTCGAGGACAGCGAGCAGCTGCCCAGCGCGCTCGCGTGCGAGGTCGTGCTCGACGCCCACGGCGACGTGCTGCGCGCAGCGGGCGTGCTGTGCCAGAGCTTCCCCTTCGCGCCGCCCTTCGTCATCGAGCCGGTACGCGAGACGGTCCACGGCGAGGGGTTCGCAGCCCTGCTGTTGCACGAGCGCACCGCGGCCGAGCTCATGGGCTTCGCCCTGGGCGGCGACGAGTTCGAGGCGCTGGGCGAGCATCCGCTGCAGTTCCGCTGCAACTGCGGTCCAGGGCGTGTGCTCGCGGTGCTGTCGACGCTCGGCGCCGACGACATCGAGGCGCTGGCCCACGAGCCCGGCGAGACCGACGTGCGCTGCAGCTACTGCGGCACCTCGTACGTCGTCGGCACGGAGGAGCTGCTCGACTTGGCCAGGCGGCTGCGCGAGCACCGGTCGTGAACGTCGTGATCCTCGGGCTCTGCAACAGGGGGTTGTCGTCGTGGCGCGTCCGGTGAGGTTCCGCGTGGTCCCGCAGGAGGAGGGCATGATGCTCGGGCACCTGCTCGCGCGCCGGCTCCCCGGCACCTCGCTCGAGCAGGGCAAGTCGCTGGTGCGCGCGGGCGCGGTGTACATGGGCCACCTGCGGATCCGCGTGCCCACGGCGCGGGTGGCCGCGGGCGAGCGCATCAGCGTGTGGACCGAGGCGCTCGCCGAGCAGGAGCTCCCGGTCGACGTGGTGAACGTCGTGTGGCGCGACGAGGACGTCGTCGTGCTCGACAAGCCCGCGGGCGTCGCGGTGGCGGCCACGCGGCAGAGCGCGCGCGGCACGTTGAGCGAGGCCCTGCGGCGCACGCTGGAGGCCGAGGGCGTGCTGCGGCCGTACGTCGGCATCGTGCACCGGCTCGATCGCGGGGCCTCGGGCCTCGTGCTGTTCACCGTGCGATCGGTGGCGAACACCAGTGTGCACAAGCAGTTCGTCGAGCACGCGATCGATCGCCGCTATCGCGTGCGCGTCCACGGCGAGGTGCCCGAGACCTACGATTGCGACGCGCCGCTGCTGGAGATGCACTCGGGCACCTCGAAGGTCGCGCCGGGCAACCCGCACTCCCGAGACGCGCGGACGCACTTCCGTCGCTTGGAACCCGCGGTCGCGATCGCCGGCACGTCCTTGGTCGAGGCGACGCTCGAGACCGGGCGACACCACCAGATCCGGGTCCACACCGCGCATCGCGGGCACGCGGTGCTGGGGGATCGGCGGTACGGGAGCGAGGATGGGGCCGAGCGGCTGCACCTGCACGCGGCGCACCTGCGGCTGACGCATCCGCAGGACGGGCGGGTGATCGAGGTGGCGGCGGTGTTGCCGGAGTGGGCGCGCGCGGTGGACGATTCGGCGTGACGAGACCTCGGCCTCACCACACGTCGAAGTCGATCTCCACCTCGCAGCCCTCCGCGACGTCGACCTCGCGCGCCAGGATCCGCCGCCGCTCGACGTACTCCACCCGATAGGTCCCCGCCGGCAGCCCGAAGCAGCCCCAGTGGCCCTCGTGCACCAGCAGCTCCACGGCCCGCGCGCCCGAGCACAGCCGGATGCGACCGCCGTCGCCGTCGATCGGCGCGCGGCCCAACAGGGCCGCCGTGCGGGGCTCCGGGGCCCGCTGCGCCCTGTCCTCGATCCGTCGCGCTGCGCTCGATGCCATCGAAGAAACCCAACGTTCAGGTCCACTCAATCCTTACATAGCTGCCGTGCTAGGGTGTCGCGATGGCCCTCGCCTCCGTCCTGTCCCTCGCGCTGCTCGCCGCGGATCCGCGGCCGCGGCCGTACACGGATCACCTGCTGGTCGAGGTCGAGGTCGCCGATGCGGCGGCGCTGCGCCGGCTGCTCGCGACCGGCGTCGATCCATGGCTCGATCACCCGCGGCCCGGCGTCGTGCCGGTGCTGGTGTCGCCCGAGCAGCGCGCGATGCTGTGGGCCGATGGCTGGACGCTGCGCGTCGTCTCGGCCGACGTGCAGGCCGACGTCGATGCGGAGAGCGATCGACTCGCGGGCGCGCCGACGCCGATCCCTGGGGGCGGTGACTTCTTCGCCGACTTCCGCGATCTGCAGGCGATCGAGGCGGAGCTCGACGCCACGATCGCCGCGAACCCCGAGCTGGTCACCGCATACGAGATCGGCGAGTCGATCCAGGGCCGTACGATTCGCGCGCTGCGGCTCACCGCGGCGGGCGACGACGCCCGGCCGGCCGTGCTCGTCACCTCGGGGCAGCACTCGCGCGAGTGGATCGCGGTGTCGTCCGGGATGTACGTGGTCGATCAACTGGTGACGCGGGCCGACGAGCCGGAGATCGCCGCGGTGCTCGACGCGATCCAGATCATCGTGATCCCGATGGTGAACCCCGACGGCTACGCGTACTCGTGGTCCGCGGAGCGGTACTGGCGGAAGAACCGGCGCGATGGGGTCGGCGTCGACACCAACCGCAACTTCAGCCACAACTGGGGCGGCGAGGGGGCGAGCCCGATCCCTGAGGACGAGAACTACGCCGGGACCGCGGCGTTCTCGGAGCCCGAGAGCACCGCGGTCCGCGACTTCGTGCTCGCGCACCCCGAGCTCGTCGCGCACCTCGATCTGCACAGCTTCGGGCAGCTGGTGCTCTACCCGTGGGGCGACATCTACGAGCTGGCGCCCGACGACGCCGCCCTGTCGAACACGGCCGACGCGATGGTCGCGGCGATGGGTGAGATCGGGGCCAACTACACGCCGCTGCAGGGCGTGAACCTGTATCCGGCGTCCGGCAACATCATCGACTGGGCCTACGGCGACGTGGGCCTGCACTCGCTGACGATCGAGCTGCGGCCCGACAACCCCGATGTCGGCTTCGTCCTCGGGCCCGATCAGATCGCGCCGGTGGGCGACGAGGTGTTCGCGGCGCTGGCGGTGCTGTTCGCGTACGCGAACGGTGAGGTCGTCGATCCGACGGATGGTGGTGAGTCCTCGAGCGGCGGTGCGGTGGACACCAGCGGCGGTGCGCTCGAGGGATCGAGCGGGCCGGCAGGGTCGTCGAGCGGCGGGGACGGTGCGGGCGATGTCACGGATCCGTCGATGCCGGGGAGCTCGGGCGTCGCGTCGGAGGCGAGCGCCGAAGGAACCGTGGGGGGGTCGAGCTCGGGCGCCGGGCAGGCCAACGGTGATGGCGGTTGCGGTTGTCGTGCGCCGGGTGAGGGACCCGGCGTGATCGGACTATGGACGTGCATCGCGGGCGCCCTCGTTCGCCGACGGCGCCCGCGTGCGCGGGACTGAAGCTGCGGCGATCGCCTAGAACGGGATATCGTCGTCGCCGGGCTCCGACGGGATGTAGCTGTCGCCGAAGTCTTCGGCACCGCCGCCTCCGCCACCCCGGGGACCACCACCGCCGCCGCCCTGATCACCGCCGCCGCCGCGGGGTCCACCGCCGCCGCCGCCACGCGGGCCACCACCACCACCACCACCACCACCACCACCACCACCACCACCACCACCGCCGCCTTCACCGCGGCCGCCGAGGAACTGCACGACGTCGGCGATGATCTCGGTGATGTACTTCTTGTTGCCGTCCTTGTCGTCGTAGTTGCGGGTCTGCAGCCGGCCCTCGATGTAGCACTGCCGGCCCTTGGCCAGGTACTGGTTGCACGACTCGGCCTGCTTGCCCCACACGACCACGCGGTGCCACTCGGTCTCCTCGACGCGGTCGTTGGACTTGTTCGTGTACGTTCGCGTCGTCGCGAGGCTCAGCTGGCACACCGCGGTGCCGCCTTGGGTGTAGCGCATCTCGGGATCACGACCGAGGTTGCCGATCAAGATGACTTTGTTGATGCTCGCCATGGGGGTTCCTTGGTCGCGGGGATGCTCGTCCGCCGAGAGGGCGCCCGAAGGTAGCGCGACTCGCTACGACTCTCGACCCGTTCCGAGGGCGCGTTGCAGGTTCGGTCGCCATCGACGCCCAAGCGTGATCTGCCAGAAAACGCCCTGTCCACGGCGTTCCGTGGCACTTTGGGGGATGACCCGCGGACCCACGTCCGCCGCGGACACACGCCTCGCCCGGACCGCACGTGCCCAAGGGGGATCCCGCCACGGGCGCTCGCGCACCGGCCGCACGCATAGAACCGCCGCCGGCTTGACCGGGCCCGGAGAATCCTTCTATGTGAGAGCCTGCCAAGGCAAGCTTGGTCGCCCGTGATCCACGTCGACATCTCCGTGTTGCTGCCGCTGCGGGATGCCGAGGGCACCGTGGCGACGCTCGTGCAGACCGCGGAGGCGATCCACGCCCGCGTCGCATCGCGCCACCACGTCGATGGTCGCGCCCTCGCCCTCGAGATCCTCGCCCTCGACGAGCGCTCGGGCGACAACACCTCGAGCATGCTGTCGGTGCTGCACGGTCAGCACCCCGAGCTGCGGACGCTGCAGGATCTCGATCGCGGCAGCGCGCTGCGGTGTGCGGCCCGGCTCGCGCGCGGCGACGTGTGGCTGGTCTTCGATCGTCCGGTCGCCCCGGAGCTCGCGGCGTGGGCGGTGGGCCAGGTGATCGTCGGCCAGCGCGCCGCGATCGTGCCCGGCGAGATCCTGGCGATCCACCGCAGCGTCGGCGTCGACGTGCTGCGCAGCCTCGATGGCGGCCTCGCGGTCGCCCAGCGCGTGGTCGCCCGCTACCTGCGACGTCTCGGCGAGACGCCCGCGCAGTGCCCGGCGCCCACGGCCACGCGCTTGGATCGCGCGCTGGTGTTCCTCCGCGGCCAATCCGGGCGCGTGGGCCTGGGATTCCTCGATCGACCGGTGCCCACGCTCCGCGAGGGCGCCTCGATTCTGCGCAGCAGGCTGCTATAGTGCGCCGGTGAGCCCGATGACGGCCGTCGTCGCGATCGTCGCCCTGTGCATCGTGATCATCCTTCACGAGTTCGGGCACTACATCGCGGCGGTCGCCACCGGGATGAAGGTCGATCGCTTCAGCATCTTCGGCATCGGCCCGCCGATCGTCCGCTTCGGCAAGTGGCGCGGCACCGAGTTCGTGCTGAGCGCGATCCCCTTCGGCGCGTACGTGCAGATCCGCGGCATGGAGCCCGAGGATCCCGACAACCCCGAGCCCGCCGACGCCGGCTCGAACTTCCGCGACAAGCCGCTGGCCTCGCGCATGCTGGTCATCGCCGGCGGCCCCATCGCGAACTACCTCGCCGCGATGGCGATGCTGCTGTTCGTCTACGTCGGCGCCGGCATGCCGGGGCCGGTCGTCGCGATCGAGGTCGCGGGCGTGCACGGCGACTCCGCGGCCCAGGCCGCGGGCATCCTGCCCGGTGATCGCCTGCTCGCCGTCGGGGACACCACGGTCGATCCGTCGCAGCGCGGCCGCGACGTCTCGGCGGCGACCAAGCGCTACCTCGGCTCGGACGTCACCATCGTCGTGCAGCGCGGCGAGGGCACGGCCGAGGTGGTCGCGAGCCTGCCGGCTGAGTCCGCGGCGCCGCTCGGCGTCGATCTGCAGGCGGTCGCGCCCCGCGAGCCCGTCGCCTTCGGCACCGCGGCCAGCCACGCGGTCACCGATCCCCTGCGCGACACGGCGACCCAGCTGCAGGGCCTGTGGATGCTCATCACCGGCCAGATCGAGGCCAGCGTGCAGGGCCCCGTCGGCATGGTCCAGACCATCGCCAAGGCCGCGGACGCCGGCATCATCCCGTTCGTGCTGATGGCGGCCTTCATCAGTACGCTGCTGGGGATGTTCAACCTGCTGCCGCTGCCCGCTCTCGACGGCGGCCGCCTGGCGTTCCTGCTGTACGAGGGCATCGCTCGGCGGCGCGCGGCGGCCCGCATCGAGGAGATGGTCCACGGCTACGGCATGCTGGTCCTGCTCGCGCTCATCGCCCTCGTCACCGTCGGTGACGTGCGCCGCTTGCTCTGACCGATGCCGCGTCGTCGCGATCGCCCGGCCGACGCCGGTGTGGCCACTGAACCGGCCGCCGCCAAGCCCGTCGCCGCGTCGCGCGGTCGATCGCGGACCGCCGCGCCGTCGGACAGCGCGGTGAGCCGGCGCGCGAGCCCCAACCCGCCGACGCCCGAGGACTTCCGCCCGCGCATCGTCGACGAGGCCACGCTCCTCGCCGCCCTCGAGCGGCTGCCACCCGAGCCCGGCGTGTACATCATGCGCGACCGCAAGGGCGAGGTCGTCTACGTCGGCAAGGCCCGGAGCCTGCGGGCGCGCGTGCGGCAGTACTTCAACGGCACCGACACCCGGCTGTTCGTGCCGATGCTCGCCAAGCTCGTCGGCGACATCGAGACCGTCGTCGTCGCCAACGAGAAGGAGGCGCTGCTCCTCGAGAACAACCTCATCAAGGAGCAGCGGCCACGCTTCAACGTCAAGCTGCGCGACGACGCCAATTACCTGGTGCTGCGGCTCGATTCCAAGTCCAAGTGGCCGCGGCTCGAGCTCGTCCGCCAGGTCGGTCATGACGGCGCGTGGTTCTTCGGGCCGTACCACTCGGCGCGATCGGTGCGCGCGACGCTGCGGGTGGTGAACCGCCACTTCAAGCTGCGGACGTGCACGGACTTCGTGCTCGGCCACCGCACCCGGCCGTGCCTGCAGTACCAGATCGGTCGCTGCCCGGCGCCGTGCGTCCACGACGTCGACGCGGCCGCGTACGGCGATCAGGTCAGCGACGTGCGGCTGTTCCTGTCGGGCCGCCACCGCGAGCTCATCGAGGGACTCGAGGGCCGCATGGCGACCGCCGCGGAGGAGCTCGAGTTCGAGACGGCGGCGCGCCTTCGCGACCAGCTCCACGCGATCGGCAAGACGCTCCAGAGCCAGCAGATCGTCGGCACGACCGACGTCGACCAGGACGCCGTCGGCATGTATCGCGAGGGCGGCCAGGTCGAGTTCGTGGTGATGCAGGTCCGCGAGGGCAAGCTGCAGCAGACCCAGGGCTACTCGCAAAAGGGCATGGAGCTGCCCGACGCCGACGTGCTCGGCAACTTCCTCGCCGCGTACTACGACAAGGCCGCGTTCATCCCCGACGAGGTGATCCTGCCCCACGCGCTGCACGAGGACGACGCCGCGCCGCTGCTCGAGTGGCTGCGCGATCGCAAGGGCCGCAAGGTCTCCGTCGCGGTGCCGGAGCGCGGCGATCGGCGCAAGCTGTTGGCACTGGCGAACAAGAACGCCGCGTCGAACTTCGCCACGCGCCGTGACAAGCGCGAGGACAGCGAGCTGGCGCTGTCGCGGCTGCAGCAGCGCCTCGGCCTGTCGAAGCTGCCGCGGGTGATGGAGTGCTACGACGTCAGCCACATCCAGGGCAGCGACACGGTGGCGTCGATGGTGACCTTCGTCGACGGTGTGCCCGAGAAGTCGCGGTACCGATCGTTCAAGATCCGCGGCCTGGGTACCGACCCCAACGAGGCCGCGCTGGCCCAGGGCAACCGGCAGAACGACGACTTCGCCAGCATGTACGAGGTGCTCGGACGCCGGTTCCAGCGCGCGCTGTCGGGCACCGATCGCGGCGACGAGGACGACGCGTGGTCGCTGCCGGATCTCGTGGTCATCGACGGCGGCAAGGGCCAGCTCGGCCAGGTGCTCGCGGCGATGAACGATCTCGGCGTGCCGATCGGCGCCGAGGGGGTCGACGTCGTCTCGCTCGCGAAAGAGCGGCGATCGCACATCGGTCGCGGCCGCGCGGCGGTCGAGAAGCTCCGCGAGCGTCGCGGCGCCAGCACGGCGCAGGACGGCGAGGCCGAGCCCGCCGCGCCCGGCACCGCGTGGATCGACTACGTCGTCGAGCAGGCGACGACCGACAACAGCACGGATTCCTCCCACTTCGAGGTCCGGCCCGAGCGCGTGTTCGTACCGGGCACGAAGGACGCGATCGTGCTCAAGCCCGGCAGCTCCGAGCGGTACCTGATGGAGCGCGTCCGCGACGAGGCCCACCGCTTCGCGATCGGCCTGCACCGCAAGCGACGCGGCAAGCGGGCGCTGCACAGCTCGCTCGACGACATCGACGGGGTCGGCCCCGCGATCAAGCGCGCGCTGGTGAAGCACTTCGGATCGATCGCGGCGATCCGCTCGGCCGACGTCGACGCGCTGTGTCAGGTGAAGGGGATCGGCCGCGCCCTCGCGGAGCGGATCCGCGAGGCGCTCGGCAGCGCATAGGCTCGCATAACCGCTCCGCCGGCGACCGCCGTGCACACTCGGTGGGGTCGCCAACGCCGATCACATGTCGGCGCCGCACAAATCGCCGCGCGCGGCCACATCGTCGCTTGAAGGTCGCGCGAAGTGGTGGGCAAATAGGGGCATGCGGAACGTTGGGCTGAACCGCAGGACGCTCTCGGCGTGCCTGCTCGGACCGCTGGTGTCGTTGTCCGCCTGCTACAGCGGGTTGGGCGAGGACGGCAGCGCGGGCGTGGGCGACGACGGCGGCACCGGGGTCAGCGGCCCGACGGGGGGCGACGGTACGGACGCCGGCGACAGCACGGGCGACGGACCCGCCGCGGGCTGCGAGGCGCCGTCGGTCGGCGTCACCGATCTGCGGCGCCTCACCGCGAGCCAGTACGAGAACAGCGTCCGCGATCTGCTCGGGTACACCGGCGACGCGGCGATCGGGTTCTCGCCGGACGAGCGGGTCGGTCCGTTCCACAGCAACTTCGCCGCGCCGATCAGCGAGGTCCAGGTCGAGCAGTACATGGACGCCGCCGAGGAGATCGCGGCGTGGTCGATCGAGGACACCGCCGCGCTGCTCCCCTGCGATCCCACCGTCATGGGCGAGGACGAGTGCGCGACCGCGTTCATCGCCGAGTTCGCGCCGCGGGCCTATCGCCGCCCGCTCGACGCCGCCGAGCTCGCGCGCCTGCAGGAGGTCTACGCCGGCGGCAAGGCCCAGGCCGACTTCGCCAACGGCATCCGCCTCGTGGTCCAGGCCGCGCTGCAGTCGCCCTGGTTCCTCTATCACATGGAGTTCGGCGCCTCGGGCACGAACGACGGCGAGCTGGTCGCGCTGACGGGGCACGAGCTCGCGTCGCGCCTGAGCTACTTCGTGTGGAACTCGATGCCGGACGAGACCCTGTTCGCGGCGGCCGGCGCCGGCGAGCTCGACACGGTCGAGGGGCTCACCGCCCAGGTCGATCGCATGCTCGCCGATCCACGCGCACGCGAGACCATCTCCGCGTTCCACCTGCAGTGGCTCGGCGTCGACGAGATCGACGGCCTCGAGAAGAACCTCGACGCCTTCCCGGGCTTCTCGCCCGCGCTCGCGGCGGCGATGAAGGCCGAAACGGCGGCCTTCGCCTCGCATGTCGTGCTCGACGGCGACGGGCTGTTCGACACCCTGCTCACCGCCGATTTCACGCTGACCGAGGACCCCGAGCTGTTGGCGATGTACGGCGTCACGCTGCCGCCTGGGCACGTCGCGGGCGAACCGGTGCCGCTGCCGCCCGATCGCCGCATGGGCCTGCTGACCCAGGCGTCGGTCCTGGCCCGCCATGCGCATGCCAACCAGACCTCGCCGGTGCACCGCGGCCGCCTGGTCCGCGAGAACCTGCTGTGCCAGCCGTTGCCGCCGCCGCCCCCGGAGGTCGACAACGTGCCGCCGAGCCCCGATCCGGACGCCACCACCCGCGAGCGGTTCGAGCAGCACCGCGCCGATCCGAGCTGCTCGGGTTGCCACCAGCTCATCGACCCGATCGGCTTCACCTTCGAGCACTACGACGGCATGGGGGCGTGGCGCGATCTCGAGGCCGGCAAGGCCGTCGATGCCTCGGGCGAGCTCATCTCGACCGACGTCGACGGGCCGATCGACGGCGTCATCGACCTCGCGAACAAGCTGGCCGAGAGCGACGACGTCGAGCGCTGCGTCACCCGGCAGTGGTTCCGCTTCGCGACCGGCCGCAACGAGACCGCCGAGGACGCGTGCGCCAACGAAGCCCTCGACACCACCTTCGTGGAGAGCGGCGGCGACGTCCGCGTCCTCATCCGCGACCTGGTCGCGTCCGACTCGTTCCGCTTCCGGCGCGCCGAAGTCTCCGCCAACACCGATGCTCCCGAGGGGGACCGATGAACCGCCGAACTGGTCCGCGGGCGACCGCACCCCGCAAGCCCTTCAACCGCGCGTTCTCCCGGCGCGCCTTCCTCGGCGGCGTCGGCTGTGCCGGCGCGCTGGCGCCGTTCGTGCCGATGCTCGAGAGCGAGGCCGGCGGCAACCCGTTCCCCAAGCGGCTCATCCTGCTGTTCTCGGCCAACGGCACCATCCACGAGAACTGGGTCCCGTCGGGCGGCGAGAACGACTTCACGCTGCCGACGATCCTCGCGCCGCTCGAGTCGCACCGCGACAAGCTCGTGGTGCTCGACGGCATGCGGGTCATCCGTCAAGGCCTCGGTGACGGCCACCAGATGGGCATGGGCTCGCTGTGGACCGGCAGCCAGCTGCTCCCCGGCGACTTCCCCGGCGGCAACGGCGAGGCGGCGGGCTACGCCGGTCACGCCTCGGTCGACCAGGTCGTCGCGAACACGCTCGGCGTCGACACGCCGTACAAGAGCCTCGAGTTCGGCGTGCAGACCGGCGGCGCGAACGTGTGGACGCGGATGTGCTACGCGGACGCCAACCAGCCGCTGCCGCCCGAGGACAACCCGCAGGCGATGTTCGACCGGGTCTTCGCCGACCTCGGCGTCGATCCGGCGGGCGCCGAGCGGCTCAAGGCCGAGCGCCGCAGCGTGATCGACATGGTCAAGGGCGACCTCGAGTCGCTGCAGACGCGCTACGGCGGCGGCGACAAGGTCAAGGTCGAGGCCCACCTCGACGCCATCCGTGCGATCGAGACCCGCAACGAGGCCGCGATCCCGGTGTGCGATCAGCCGATGCTCGACCTCGGCTTCGATCCGTTCGCGAACGACAACTTCCCTGCGGTCACCCAGCGGCAAATCGACCTCATGGTCATGGCGATGGCGTGCGACCTCACGCGGGTCGCGACGCTGCAGTGCTCGGCGTCGGTGAGCGGCACGCGATTCTCGTGGCTCGGCCACGACGCGGGGCATCACGATCTGTCGCACCTCGGCGACGACGACGCGAGCATGATCAGCCGGATCACGGAGGTCAACGTCTGGTACGCCGAGCAGCTGAAGTACCTGCTCGACGCGCTCGCGGCGGTGCCCGAGGGCGACGGCACCCTGCTCGACAACACCCTGGTGGTGTGGGGCAACGAGCTGTCGCGCGGCAACTCCCACGGCAACCAACCGGTGCCGTTCGTGCTCGCCGGCGGCGCCGGCGGGGCGATGCAGGGCGGCCGCTTCCTCAGCTACGGCGACGTCGAGCACAACCGCATGCTGGTCTCCATCTGCCAGATGATGGGCGCCGACGTGGATACGTTCGGCGACAACGACCCGGCGTCGGGCGGGCTGGCAGGGCTGAGCTGAGGCGCGCTGCGGGGCGGCGTCACGGCACCACGTAGGTGATCGTGCCGCCGCCGCCCGACGCGACGTTGTTCGCGAAGTCCCGCGCCGAGATCGACCACGTGTAGCTGACCTCGACGAGGTCGAACCCGGCGCCGCACGACGACTCGTACCCCGCGAGGTCGGTGACGTCGCCGAGGAGGAACAGCCCGTTGCTCACGGTCGAGCCCACGCCGCCGGCCTGCGTGGCGCTGCGGACGAAGAAGTCGACCCAGACGATCTCTCCGAGCTCGGGCTCGGCGTCGTCGTCGTGGCACGACACGCGGACGAACTGCTGGAGATCCAGGCGTTTCACCCCGCCGACGTCGTAGGCGGCGGGGAAGACCGCGATGGACGACGCCTCCTGCGGCGTGTCGACGACCTCGTCGACCGGCCAAATGGCCAGGTGCTCGACACCGTCGATCCAGTAGCGGGTCGCGAGGATCGGGGGATTGGTGTCGATCGCGGGGACCACCGTCGAGTCGAAGTACTCGCAGGTGAAGCCGAACGCCGGCGCCAACAACAACGACAGGGGAATCATGCGACGCATGCCCGGCTAGACCGCCGCCTGGCGCCGTCGATCAGCGCTGGGCGACGATTCCGGTCAATGGCGCGGCGGGCCCGGTCAAGGCACGTACACCACCTCGCCGCCGCCGTTCGACGTGCGGTTGCCGGCGAAGTCCTCGGCCGAGATCGTCCACGCGTAGACGATCTCGTCGACGCCGCCGCCATCGTCGCAGAAGCCGGCGTAGTCGCCGAGCGTGATGCCGTCCCCGTAGACGAAGAGGCCGTTGCTGGCGGACTGGCCGACGCCGCCGGGCTGCTCGGCGCGCATCGGTGCAAGCAAGAACTCGATCCCAGGTCCGTCGTTGCAGTAGACAGCCAGGTAGTGACGGACTTCGATCGTTCGGACGCCGCCGCCGTCGATCGCCGCGGGGTAGATCACGAACACGGCGTCGGGGTCGTCGGTCTCCCGGTAGATCGGCGCGCCGATCTCCTCTTCGCCGAAGAAGAACATCCGCGTGACGGTGAACGGCGCGTAGGTGTCGCTCGCCGGTACCGTCACCGTGCTGAAGTACTCGCACTCCGTCGCGCCCATCATCGCCAGCAGACCGGGCAGGGCCAGGGCCGTCATCCAACGTCGTTGTCGTCGCATCGTCCCATCCATCCTTCTGGCGCGTTCGTACGAAGCGCCGCGGTGGTAGACCGGACCGCTGCGCGTTCGATCAACGACCGCTGCGCGCTCGATCAACGATCGCGAGCGACTACATCCGGGTGACGGAGAGCACGACGATGGGCTCGACCGGGACGTCCTCGTACGGGCCCATGGTCGTCGTCGCCACGGCGGCCATCGCGTCGACCACCTCGAGACCCTCGATGACGCTGCCGAAGACCGCATAGCCCGGTGGATCGTCGAGGAAGTCGTTGTCGACGAGGTTGAGGAAGAACTGCGAGGTCGCGCTGTCGGGGTCGTCGGTGCGGGCCATCGAGATCGCGCCGCGCACGTTGAGCAGGCCGTTGCCCGACTCGTTGACGATGGGCGGCAGCGTGGCCTTCTGCTCGAGGGACTCGGTCAGGCCGCCGCCCTGCACGACGAACCCCGGGATGACGCGGTGGAAGATCGTCGCGCCGTTGCCGTCGGCGCCCTCGAAGAAGCCGCCGTCGACGTAGGTCAGGAAGTTCGCGGTGGTGATCGGGGCCGCGATCGGATCGAGCTCGAGGACGATGGTGCCCAGCGTGGTCTCGAAGGCGACCTGCGGCGGGCCAGCGGGGCCTGTGCTCTCGGTCGCGTCGGTCGAGCTGTCCGCGCCGCTCGAGTCGAGGCTGCTCGCGTCGCTGTCGGTCGACCCACCATCCGTGGTGCTGGTCGTCGTGCCCGAGCCCTCGGTCGTGGGGTCGATCGTGGTCGAGCTCGAGGTCGTCGCGCCCGTGGCGTCGTCTCCGTCGGAGGCCCCGCCGCAGGCGGGCGTCGCGAGGGCGAGCAGGACGATGGTCGCGAGCCGGTGAGCGGCGCTGTCGAACATCGCGCGACCGTAGCACGGCTCGATGGACGGTCGGCTTGCCGCGCGGCCCGCTCGCCCGTAGCCTCCCGCTCCACCGTGGACGCACCGATTCCCGCAGCCCTCGCGACCCGTTCGGTGCGCACCCTCGCGTGGGTGGGCGACGCCCTGTTCGAGCAGCGCGTGCGGGCGGCGGTGGCCCTGCGCGGCGACTTTCCCGTGGACCGGCTCGACGCGATCAAGGCCGCGGTGGTTCGCGCCGAGCGTCAGGCTGGGCTGCTCGAGGCGATCGCGGCGGAGCTCGACGACGACGAGGCGGCGCTGGTCCGCCGCGCCCGCAACACCACGCCGCCGAGCTCGGCGCGGGGGCGCCGCGGAATGCAGGAGTATCGCGCGGCTTCGGCCCTCGAGGCCCTCGTCGCGTGGTGGTCGACCTCGGCCGTCGGCGTGGCCCGCCTCGACGCGGTGCTGATGCCGCAGGTCGAGGTCGCGATCGACGAGGCGGTCGTGGCGTTCGGCAAGCGCCTGCGTCGAGGCTGACGCGGCGTCGAGGCTCGGCGGTCTACGCCGCGGCGCGATCGTCGGGGCCCGGCGCCTGGAGGTCGTCCTCGTACACGCGCGCCGGAGGCTCGCGGAGATCCCAGACCAACCCCACCGCGGCCATCGCCCGCAGGATGTAGTAGGTCAGGTCGAACTCCCACCAGAAGAAGCCCTGCCGGGTCGAGCCCATGAAGTGGTGGTGGTTGTTGTGCCAGCCCTCGCCCATCGTGATGATGGCGAGCACCCAGTTGTTGCGGCTGTCGTCGGTGGTCGAGTAGCGACGCTTGCCCCAGATGTGCGACAGCGAGTTGATCGTGAAGGTGCCGTGCCACAGCAGCACGGTCGACAGCATGAAGCCGCCGAACAGGCCCTGCCAACCGGCGAGCAGGTAGACCGTCACGCCCAGCATCACCGGCGGCAGCATCCACAGCTTGTCGAGCAGCACGAGCTCCGGATACTTCGACAGGTCCTTCACGCGCGGCCAGTCGGTCTCGCTGTTGCGATCGAAGACCCAGCCGACGTGCGAGTGCCAGAAGCCCCACCGCACGGGCGAGTGGACGTCGCGCTCGGTGTCCGAGTACTTGTGGTGGTCGCGGTGGTGAGCGGCCCACCACAGCACGCCGCGCTGGGCCCCCGACTGGGCGAGGAACGCGAGCAGGAACTGCATCACGCGCCCGGTCTTGAACGTGCGGTGCGAGAAGTAACGGTGGTAGCCGCCGGTCACGCCGAACATCCGCGCGAAGTAGAGGCCGATGCACAGCGCCCAGGTGCTGGCGTCCATCCCGGTCCAGAACACGCCGAGCGCTGCGACGTGCACCGCGATCATCGGCAGTCCGCCGAGCCACTCGTAGTCGCGCAGCGAGCGCGCGCGCTGGCCGACGGCGATGCGCGGCGGGGAATCGGGGACCTCGAAGAGCTTCATCGATTTCGAGTGTCCCGCACCGGCCCAGGCGGTGCCGTCACACTCCCGTCTCCGCAGGTCATGGTTGTGTCGCCAGGCCGGTGATCGACGCCACGCGGCTGTGAGAACCCTTGCGCGCCTCCGGCTTTGGTACGTTGAGCCGCGACATGGCCGAGTACGATCTCCATCGCCTCCTGCTGCTGGCCTGCTTCGCCCTGGCGGGGATCACGTTCTTCGCCACCGGGGTGATCACCGCGCCGTACGGTCGACACACGCGCGGCGGCTTCGGACCGGGAATCCCCAAGCGCCTGGGGTGGGCGCTGATGGAGTCCCCGTCGGTCGTCGTCTTCGCCGCGATCTTCCTCGCGGGCCCCCACAGCGGCGATCTGGTGCCCCGGGTGTTCGCGACCCTGTGGCTGATCCACTACGTCCAGCGCGCGTGGCTGGATCCGCTCTGGATGGGCGGGACCAAGGGCCGCTCGATGCCCCTGACGGTGGTGCTGATGGGGCTGACGTTCAACGTCCTCAACAGCTACCTCAACGCGCGGTGGATCAGCGCGCTCGGCCCGGCCTACCCGACGCGGTGGCTGTTCGACCTGCGGTTTCTCTACGGCTTGATGCTCTTCGTCGGCGGATTCCTGGTGAACCGCTGGGCCGACGCGGTGCTGCATCGCATGCGCCGCAGCCAGGCGGACTACGCGATCCCTCGCGGCGGACTCTACGAGGACATCTCGTGCCCCAACTATTTCGGTGAGATCGTGCAGTGGGTCGGCTGGGCGATCCTGACGTGGTCGCTCGCGGGCCTGTCGTTCGCGGTGTTCTCGGCCGCGAACCTGATCCCGCGCGCCGTGGCCCACCATCGCTGGTATCAGCGGCAGTTCCCCGACTACCCGCGCCGACGCTGCGCCATCTTCCCCCGCGTGCTCTGAACGGCCGAGGGACGGCCTGTCCCGCGCGCTCGCGAGCAGGTGGGACATCGCCCGACGGGCATGGATGTCAGGCCGCGACATCGTTGTCAGACCCGATCACGGCGATCGGGACCCGCGCCGGACAGATGCGTCATACTGTCGCAGGGCAACGCGGTAACCGCGCGGCCGGTCCGGAGCCTAACCTTCTGGAATCACGATCGATTGATCCAGACGGCACGGTGGCTGCAGTCATAGGGGCTGTGCCGCGAGGGCGGCCCGGGCAAGACCGACAGGGTACGCGGAGGCTCGGCGGGTTGGGTTGGTCGAGGAGTTGGTGGGGCAGGAGCCGTTGGGTGGGTTGGGAAACGGTTGGGTTGGGAACGGTTGGGTTGGAAACGGTTGGGTTGGGAAGCGCGGTGCAGGGGACGTTGTGAGGTCCACGCTCGGGTTGGCGCGCGTGGACACGGCAGTGGGGAGAACGGAACACCTGGGCGCGACCGTGGCGATGGACCACGGGCGAACCCAGGTGTTCCGTTCTCACGTCGTGCCCGGTCGTCCGTCCGCTACGGACGTGCCGTCAGGTAGTCGCGCAGGTGCGGGACGATCGCTCGCGCGAGCGCGTCCTTCGGCGAGACGAATCCGGCCCACACGACCTCGCGATGATCGACCGAGAACTTCGGGCGATACGGCACCGTGACCTCGACGATCGTGACGTCGTCGATCCGGTTCTCGTAGCGATGGACGCCGACGTACGCGGTCTTGATCGTCGCCGGGTCGACGCGGACCTCGCACTCCTCCGCGAGCTCGCGCGCGGCGGCCTCGGCGACCGACTCCCCCGACTTCACGTAGCCGCCCGGGAGGGTGAACTCGTTGCGGTACGAGTTCTTCACCAGCAGGATCTCGCCCTCGTTCCAGAGCGCGATGAGGGCTCCGCGGGTGTGCGGCCGACGGACGCTCCACCACGCGCGCAGCATCCGATGCGCCGTCTTGAAGGCGGTCTGGAATCCGAGGTCCACGAGCGTCGCTTCGCGCTGATCGTCGCCGTCGCCCGGTCGTTGGGGGTCGTTCACGAGCCCGTTATGCCAGGGGTCGAGCGCGGGTGGTCACGCCTCTGCGCGATTTCGGTGACGTCTCTGCGGCGGACGTCGTGAGGTGGCTTGCACCGCGGTGCTCGAGAGATCCTCGCCGCCGCGCCAAGCGCCGGAATTCGCGGTCGTAGGGGCCGATTCCCGGCCATCGGGGCGCGCGCCGATGGCGGGCGTTCGCGGGCCCGTGGTATGGACTTCGTCCGTGCGATCCAACGGCTTCGAGTTCGCGGCATCGATTGTCTTGCCAGGTCTCGCGCAGCGCCCGGCCCGTGTCGGTGCCCTCGCGATCGCAGCGGGACTGTCGACCGGGTGTACGTCCGCGCCACGCGACGACGTCGAGTTCACCGCGGGCAGCTCCGGTACGGCGCCGGCGGACAGCAGCGAGTCCGGCGCGTCGCCGACGACGTCGCCCGCGACCACCATGGTCCCCTCCGATTCGACCGGCGCGCCGCAGGGCTGCGAGAACGACGGGGACTGCATCGACAGCCCCGACGGCCCGCACTGCGAGCCCGAGACCATGGCCTGCGGGGGCGAGTGCGTGCCGGGGGACAGCCGCGCGTGCTACTCGGGCCCGCTCGACAGCGATGGCATCGGCGCGTGCAAGGCGGGCGTACAGACCTGCCTCGACGCGGGGATCTGGGCGTCGTTCTGTGACGGCGAGGTCGTGCCGACCAGTGACGACTGCAACGCCGATGGCGTGGACGACGACTGCGACGGTCTCGTCGACGACACGGACCTCGACGGCGACGGCTTCGGCGGCTGTACCTCGGATTGCTGCGACGTCGACGGTGGCGGCTGCGAGGGCGCGGCGTTCGTGAACCCCGGCGCCTACGAGGTCGCCGGCAACCGCGTCGACGACGACTGCGACCAGGAGACCGACGAGGTCAGCTCGACGTGCGACGCCGGCCTCACGTCGTCGAGCAGCGACGCCCTCGAGTACGCCCGCGCGATGGAGCTGTGCCAGTTCACCGTGGAAGATCCGGCGGATCCCGCCGATCGGGTGTGGGGCGTCATCGATGCCAGCTTCTCGCGGACCGACGGCGCCGATCTGCCCCTGCCCGTGCAGCGGTCCCTGCGATCGGGCTTCGGGACCATCATCGACCCCGAGGCCGGCGATCGCCTCGTCGTGCTCTCGACCGGTCACGCCGCCGATGCGACCGACGCGAACCCGGCGTACGCACCCTTCCAGAACGGCGTGAACCTCGGGACCTCGGCGGCCGCACCGGCCGACTGGCTGGCGGCGAACGGGGGCACGTTCCCCAACCCCGCGGGCTGCATCGAGCCCGACGACATCGTCGCCAACGACCCCATCATGTTGAACCTGCGCGTACGGGCGCCGACCAACGCGCGCTCGTTCAGCGTGATGATGCAGTTCTTCTCGGCCGAGTACCCCGAGTGGGTCTGCAGCCAGTACAACGACTTCTTCCTCGCGCTGGTCGGATCGACCGCGGACAACCCCGCCGACGGCAACATCGCCGTGTACGACGACGGCGCGACGGCATGGCCGGTCGGTGTGAACCTCGTGATGGTCGCCGACGGCCTGTTCACGCAGTGCGAGAACGGAGAGATCGGCTGCTCGAGCGACTTCTCCGGCATCTACGAGGGCTGCCTGGGCACCGCGCTGCTGGTCGGCACCGGGTTCGACGCCGTGGACAACACCTGCGATCCCGGGCAGGACGTCGCCGGTGGTGGCACCGGCTGGCTGCGGATGAGCGGGAACGTGACCCCGGGCGAGATCGTCGATCTGCGGTTCGCGATCTGGGACACCAGCGGACACCTGTTCGACTCGGTGGTGCTGCTCGACGACTTCACCTGGTCCCTCGACGCCGCGGCCCCGGGCGTGGCGCCGGGCTGAGGCGGGCGGCAGCGCGCGCCGGCGGGGGTCGCAGGGCGCCGTCGGCGATTTAAGCCTGTGGCGCGCGTTCGCGGCCTCGTCGGCCCTGCTATAGTCGCCGCGATGCAACGCGCGATCGGCCCGTGCCTCGGGCTCGCACTCGGCGGGTTGGGTTGCGCACTGTTGACGCCCTACCCCGGGGGTGGCGACCCCGTGGAGGCGATCGTCGACGGTGCCGGCAACTCTCCGTTCGACACCGGCATGGCCCAGGATTCGCTGTTCGATCCCGCGATCGACAAGAGCGTGACGATCGTGTCGAACATCGACGACGTGATCGCGATCCCCGGGTCGGCCTTCACCATCGACCTCAGCTTCATCGCCGAGAACTCGAACGTCGTCGGCGGTGGCATCCGCTTCCCCGGCTCCGAGGAGGTCCAGTGGACCTTCATCGAGGGGCTCGAGGGCATGCCGAGCGGCGACATCCGCTTCGGCTACGTCGTCGCCAAGGAGGTCTGCGAGGGCATCCCCAACCTCTGCCACGAGATCATCACGACGCAGTTCGCGGTGGCCCGCAACGACGGCGGCGGTGACATCGACGGCGACGGCACCAAGGATGGCGAGTTCGTGGTCTCGCCGGGCAAGGAGGTCCGCGTCATCCTGCAGTGCGCGACCTGTGACTCGCAGAGCTGCCAGGACCTGTTGCCGCCCGAGGAGTGCTTCTTCTGCGAGCAGGCCCCGGTGTGCAACGAGTACTTCGAGCGGTGTCTCGCCGAGGGCAAGCCGAACTTCGGCATGTCGGAGGCCGATCTGTTCGAGAGTCTGTTCGGTGTCGACGGCATCCTGTGGTCGACGGTCGCCGGGTGTTCGCTCGGCGAGAAGGCCTGCGAGAACGCCCAGAAGGACGCGGAGACGGAGCCCGATGTCTGCGGTCTGTGAAGCCCGTCCGATCCTGACCCCGATGCTGACGTGGCTCGTCGGCGCGGCCGTGCTCGTCGCGCCGATCCACGCCGGGGCAGCGCCGGCGGCGGCCGCACCCGCGACCGAGCGCGCGACGCAGCCGACTCCGGCGCCCACGGAGACGCCGCCCGAGGCGACGCCGACCGAGGCGACGCCGACCGAGGAGCCGCCGCCGGCGCCCGAGAGCGACCCCGTCGACGACCGCGCGGCAGCGGCGGCGGCGTTCCTCGAGGGGTCGAAGTACTACGAACTCGGCCAGTACCCGAAGGCGATCGAGAAGTTCGAGCGGGCGTGGGAGCTCAGCAACGAGCCCCTGCTGCTGTTCAACCTCGGTCAGGCCAACTGGAAATGGTTCGAGGTCGATCCCGACGTCGAGCACCTGCGCCGCGCGCGGCAGTCGTTCGAGAACTACGACAAGCGCATGAAGGGCTCCGAGGGCTACGACCCGACCGAGGTCCAGCGCTTCCTCGAGCGCATCGACGAGCAGATCGCGAAGGCCGAGGAGACCGCCGACCAACGCAAGGAGCGGGAGCTCCGCGCGCTCGAGGAATCCGAGCGCCGCCGGTTGTGGATCGAGCGCGAGCGCCAGGTCGTGAACAACCTCAACGCGTCGGGCATCGCGCTCATCACCCTCGGCAGCCTGACGCTGGTGATGGGGATCGGCGGTGCGCTCACGCGCGTCGCCAACAAGATCGTCCTCGACAACGCGACCGGCGGAACCCGCAAGGTGAACCTGCAGAGCTCCGACGAGGATCGCCGCAGCCGCGATGGGTTCCTCTTGGGCGGGCAACTGGCGTTCTCGGGCTTCATCATCGGCGGGATCCTGCTGCCGATCGGGATCACGCTGAAGGTCCTCGGCGGCGTGCGGGAACGACGTGCGCTCGGTCGCAAGCCCAAGACCGACGTCGCGATCACCGGCGACGGGTTCAGGGTCTCGTTCTAGGCGGCCCGCCCACGCTCCCGACGCGGTGCGGCCAGGCCGCGTGTGAGGCTCCACCGGTGGCGCAGCTCTGGGGCGCGGTGGCACGGCTGCGCGCATCAGTTAGGCTGCCGCGAACCGATGGAGGGCAGCGTGGCCAACAGCTTCGAGTCGTTCAAGGCGGGGATGGATTCACGTGAGGAGCGACGCACGCTCCTGCAGCGGGACGGCAAGCCGTTCTTCGTGCTCATCAGCCAGCAGTTCATGCGCGCCGACATCGAGTCGCTGTGCGACACGGCCACGGCGATCCGTCGGCTCGACCGACACGTCGAGGGGCGGGACTTCCTGCGCTCGATGCTGCGCGGGCACCGGATCATGAACCTGTTCGCGCAGCCGAGCACGCGCACCGCGGAGTCGTTCATCGCGGCGGCCGACAAGCTCGGCGCCAGCACGCGGCAGGTCAGTGATCTGCGGACGTCCTCGTTCGCCAAGGGCGAGTCGGTCGAGGACGCGGTGCGGACCCTGTCGAGCTTCTTCGACGCCATCGTCACGCGGCACCAGGACGACGACTTCGCCGCCCGGGCCGCATGGGCGCTGTCGCGATCGGGCCGCCCGATCCCGGTCATCTCGGCGGGCTCGGGCAAGAGCCAGCACGTCTCGCAGTCGCTGCTCGACATCTACACCCTGCGCTACTCGTTCGCGGAGCGCGGCGGCGTCGACGGCAAGGACGTCGTCATCATCGGCGACGTCGCCCGCAACCGCGCGGCGCGGTCGCTGGCGTACCTGCTCGCGCGGTTCGAGCGCCCGCGCATCCACTTCGTCTCGCCCGACGCGTTCGCGCCCGACGACGCGCTGCTGCGCTACCTCGATCGCCACGAGGTCCGCACGACCATCAACAGCTCGCTCGGGACGCTGCTGAAGGAGCAGGGCGGGGGCATCGACGCGATCTACGTGACGCGTCTCCAGCAGGAGTGGGATCGCGGGAACAACGGCATCCCCGACGCGACCGACCGCGGCAGCGCCGACGAGTTCGTGCTCAAGCCCGAGTACCGCTCGTTGCTGCGCCCCGACTGTGTGCTCATGCACCCGCTGCCGCGGGTCAACGAGCTGCCCGAGGAGTGGGAGGACCACCCCGGCTTCATGGTGTGGCGACAGGTCCGCAACGGCATGTGGATCCGCGCCGCCCTGTTCGCGGCCGTGTTCGGCTGCGACGGCGAGATCCGCAACCGCGCCGCGCGACTGCGACTGCTCTAGACGCCGATGGACGACCTGCTCGCGGCGCGTAGCCAGATGGCGATCTCGCTGGGGTTCCACATCCTGTTTGCGATCGCCGGCATGGCGATGCCAGTGCTGATGGCCCTGGCGCAGTGGCGGCACCTCGCGACCGGCGACGGAGCCTGGCGCGAGCTGGCGCGGCGCTGGGCCAAGGGCACCGCGATCCTGTTCGCCGTCGGTGCCGTCTCCGGCACGGTGCTGAGCTTCGAGCTCGGCCTGCTCTGGCCGGAGTTCATGCGCCACGCCGGGCCGATCATCGGCATGCCGTTCTCGCTCGAGGGCGTCGCGTTCTTTCTCGAGGCGATCTTCCTCGGGCTCTTCCTCTACGGCGAGGGCCGGATCTCGCCGCGGGCCCACCTGCTGTGCGGCATCGCCGTCGCCGTGTCGGGGACGGCGAGCGCGGTGTTCGTCACCGCGGTCAACGCGTGGATGAACGAGCCGGTGGGCTTCGCCGTGGTCGACGGTGTGGTCACCGACATCGATCCGTGGGCCACGCTGCGGAGCCCCGCGTTCTTCACCCAGGCGGCGCACGTCGTGCTGGGCGCCTATGCGGCGGTGGCGTTCGTGGCGATGGGCATCCACGCGGTCGCGTTGCGGCGCGTCCCCGACGACCGCATGCACCGGCACGCGTTCGCGTTGGCGCTGGGGATGGCGCTGGTGACGACGCCGCTGCAGATCCTGAGCGGTGACCTGTCGGCCAAGCACATCGCGGAGCACCAGCCGCTGAAGCTCGCCGCGGCCGAGGGGCTGTTCACGACCACGCGAGGGGCCCCGATCGCGCTGGGTGGGTGGCCCGACGCCGAGTCGCGCACGATGAAGGGCGCGATCGAGGTGCCGGTGGTGCTGAGCGTGCTGGCGACCGGCGATCCCGACGGCGAGGTCATCGGTCTCGACAGCGCGCCGCCCGATCTGTGGCCGCCGCTCGGCGTCGTCCACCTCGCCTTCGACATCATGGTCGGCTGCGGTAGCGCGATGCTGGCGTTCGTGCTGTGGGCGGGCGTCGTCTGGGTCCGCTCGCGCGCGCCCGGTCGCGCGCCGCCGTGGGCCCGACCTCGTCTGCTGCTCGCCGCGATCCTGGCGTCGCCGCTGGGTGTCATCGCGATCGAGGCCGGGTGGACGGTCACCGAGGTCGGTCGACAGCCCTGGGTCGTGACCGGGTTCCTGCGCACCGCGGACGCGGTCACGCCGATGCCGAACGTCGTCTTCACGCTCATCGGTTTCACGTCGTTGTTCGCCGTGCTTGGCGTCGTGGTCGTGATGTTGCTGCGCAACCTCGTGCGGAGCAGCCTGCCGCGGGGACGTCGATGACGGCCGCGCTCGTGCTGCGCGGGGTGATCGGCGCGGCGCTGGTGGCCTACGTCCTGTCGGGCGGGGCTGACTTCGGCGCCGGGGTCTGGGACCTGCTCGCCCGTGGGCGTCGGGCCGAGCGCGAGCGGGCCGCGATCGCCCACGCCATCGCGCCGATCTGGGAGGCCAACCACATCTGGCTCATCCTCGCGGTGGTCCTCGCGTTCACCGGGTTCCCGGTCGCGTTCGCGGTCGTCGCGACGGCGTTGCACATCCCGATCGCGCTGGCGTTGGTCGGCGTGGTGCTGCGCGGCGCCGCGTTCACGTTCCGCGCGTATGGCCTGCAGCGCTCCGACCTGCGCGCGCGCTGGGGCTGGGTGTTCGCCTGGTCGAGCCTGGTGACGCCCGTCTGCCTCGGCCTGGTCGTCGGCGGCATGTCGAGCGACGCCATCGAGGTCGAGGGCAGTCGCGTGGTCTCGGGTTACCTCGCCGGCTGGACCTCGCCCTTCGCCATCGGCGTGGGCGCGTTGACCTTGGCCAGCGTGGTGCTGCTCGCGGCCGTGTACCTCGCCGCCGACCTCGATGACGACGTGGAGCTGCGGGACGCGTTCCGGCGCCGCGCCATCCTCTGCGAGGGGATCACCGGCGCGTGTGCCCTCGCGGTGGCGTTGCTCGCCGCCCGGGACTCGCCACGGCTGTTGGACGCGCTGATCGCCGGGCCCTGGGCGCTGCCGGTCCACGTCATGGCCTTCGTCGCGGCGACCACCACACTGTGGGCCCTGGTGACCCGCCGGTTCGCGTTGGCGCGGGTGAGCGTCGGGGTCCAGATCGCGGCGGTCGTGATCGGCTGGGGCCTCGCCAACGGCGACGATCTCGTGCTCGGCGCGGTGTCGCTGCGCGGGGCCGGCGTGGTGCCACACGTCGTCGAGCCGGTCCTGTGGACGCTCGCGGCATCGGGGTTGGTGCTCGTGCCCGCGCTGGTGTGGCTGCTGCGGGTGTTCAAGGTGCGCCGCGCATCGACGATCGCACCCGCGGAGGACCCCGGCGCCTGATCGTCGATCGTCGGACGTAGCCCGAGCATGGGGGCTGACCCGACGTGCAGTTGAGCGGAACCGACCGACGCCGATCTCGACGACGACGACGACGATCCGCCGTCGGAGTTGCCCCAGACCGCGGGCCTGTGCGATCCTGCCGGACAGTGTCGGACGGCAACGCGCGGGATCGGGGCGACGGCAAGACAGCCGGCGCGCAGGGCCCCGCATCGACGGCCCCGAAGCCGCGTGCGCCCGGGGCACCGCCACCGCCGCCGTCCGCTGCGGCGCCACGACCCGTGACGCGCGACGGATCGAAGCCGATCGCGACCGGCACGGCCGCAGCCCCGCGCCCGAGCCCGCCGACGCTCCCCAAGGCGCCGCCGCCCCCGGCGGTGGGCAAGGTCCCTGCGCCGCCGCCGATCGCGACGCGCCCGCCACCGCCGGCGGTCCGCGAGCCGGGGCGTCCGGTCGCCGTGCCCCGCGACCCGACCAAGCCGATCACGACGACGCGCGTGCCGACGGCCGCAGCGCGACCCGCAGCGCCGACGCGTGCCGCCTCACCGTTGCCCGCCGCACCACCGGCCCCGGCGCTGCGCGTCGGCTCGGCCAGCGCAGCGGTGCCCAAGCCCGAACGCAGCCGCTTCCGTGCGCTGCACAAGATGTGGCGCCACCCGTTGGGTGAGGTGAGCGGTGGCACCGACGCCTCGACCGGCGCGCGCATCCAGGTGATGGCGCTCAATCCCGGCTCGGTGATCTCGGACGCGCAGCTCGACGCCGGACGCGCAGCGGCGCGCGTCGCTGCCAGCGTGTCGAGCCCCGGCGTCGTGCGCCCGATCGACATCCAGCGCATGGCGGACGGCCGGATCGCGATCGCGACCGAGCCCCTCGAGGGCACCCCGCTCACCAACGTCTCGCGCAACCAGCCGCTGCCGGCGACGCGGACCGTCGCTGTGCTGCGCCAGCTGTGCAAGGCGCTCGCGTCGGTGCACGAGGTCGGGCTCGTCCATCGCGCGCTGACGCTGGGCTCGCTGGTGTTGCGCACGCGATCGGATCGGCCCGACACCGTGGCGGTCACCGACTTCGGCATCGGCCCGCTGCTCGACGGCGACGTGGCGATCCTCAAGGAGGACGCGGCGATGCAGCCGGTCAGCCCCGAGCGTCTGTCGGGCGCGCAGCAGGACATCCGCGAGGATCTCTACCTGATGGGCTGCATCGCCTATTCGCTGTTCACCGGGGGCGCGCCGTTCCGCACCGGCACGGCCGACGCGGTGCGGCGCCGGCACGCGATCGAGGATCCGATGCCGATCGCCGATCGACTGAAGGGCACGCGCGGCGTCCACCCGGCGCTCGCGGCCTGGGTGCACCGCTGTCTCGCGAAGGAGCCCGACGATCGCTTCGAGGACGCGATGCAGGCGGAGGCGGCCCTGTGCCTGGCGCAGATCGAGGCCCACGTCGAGACGCCGTGGGACGACCTGCCGCCGCCGGACGTCGAGACCGCGACCGTCGAGCGGATCACCGCGGGCCTGCGGCGACGGCCGGCCGCAGCTGTCGCGCCGTCGGAGGCGGAGTACGACGACGACGTCACGATCCTGCGGCGCCCGAGCCATCCGTCGCCCGAGGGCCCGAAGCCCGAGGGGCAGACGACGGTCGTGCGGATGATCGACGCCGAACCGGTCGAGGTCCCCGACGATGTGGGCTCGATGCCGCTGGGGCTCGATGGCTCCGGCGTCGACGGCTTCGAGCGCAGCGACACCGTGGTGAGTCGCGCCGAGGACACCGTCGCCGGGGCGCGGCCCGAGGCGCTCGAGGACACCAGCGTCGGTGCGATCGCGTCGAGCGACGACGACACCTCGGTCGGACCCGTCGACGCCACTGCGGAGCTGGACGACCAGCACGAGCAGACCCGGCGCGCCGCGATGGCGCACGAGGACACCGCCGTCGGGCCCGCCGCCGCGCGCGATGACACCGTGAGCGCGCTGGTCCACGGCATCGCGCCGCGGCCGTCCCCCAAGCCGGCGGTGTCTCCGGAGGGCGTGGCGCCCGCGATGCCCGTGGCGCCCGCGGTGCCCGTGGCGCCCGCGATGCCCGTCGCGCCCGCGGTGCCCGAGTTCGATCTCGAGGCGGTGTTCGAGCCCGGGCCGTTCGAGATCGACCCGGCCGATCGCACGCAGATCTCCCGCGCCCCGGCCGCGCCGTTCTCCCCCGCGCCATTGATCACCCCCGAGGTCCCCGATGCGGGCGATCGGACCATGGTCGCGCCGCTCGACGTGGTCACCTTCGCCGCGCCGATCGTCGAGGCGAGCCCGGCGCGTGCACCCTCGAGTACGCCGACGGTGCCCGCCGGCGTGGCCATCGATCCCCGCGTGTTGCCGTCGAGCACGTCCACGCTGCCCGGCACGACGGCGCCGCAGCAGGCTCCCGTGGTCGAGGCGCCGCGCGCCCCGGCACCCAGCGCGATGGCCGAGGCGATCGCCCGGGTGATGGAGGCCGCGCCGCGGGGCGCGGCGACGCCACCGAGCGTCCTGCCCGCACCGCCGCTGCCCACGCCAGCGCGCGTCGAGGTGTCGACGCCGATTCCACCGCCGATGCCGATCGAGGTGCCCGCCCCGATCGCGTCGGCCCCGATCGCGTCGGCCCCGATCGCGTCGGCACCGATCGCGGCGGCCCCGATCGCGGTTGCCCCGATCCCACCCGCCCCGATCGCGGCGGCCCCGATCGCGGCGGCCCCGATCGCGGCGGCCCCGATCGCACCGGCCCCGCCCGTGTCCTCCGCGTTGCCGCCCATGGTCGTGCCCGCCGGCGTGTTGCCGCCGAGCGTCGCGCCGCCGTGGCCGTCGTCGCCCAGCGGCCTCACCGGCCAGTACACCAGCGCCAACGCGTCGTTCTCGGCGAGCGACATGGACGCGTCGATGGTCGCCTCGATCGGAGGTCGCGGTCGCACGCTGAAGTTGGTGGCGGTGGTCCTCGGCGTCGCCGTCGTCGTCGGCGGGGGCCTGCTGTACATCCTGCGGCCACCCGCGTCCGACCCCGCGCCGCCGGTTGCGGTGGCCGACAAGGCGCCGCCGCCGGTCCGCGTCGAGAAGGTCACCGCGCCGGTCGACGACATCGCCGCGGACGTCGCCGCGACGCCCAACGATCTCGTCGCCGCCGGTGATCGGGCGATGGGCGACGGCCGAGCCGACGACGCCGAGTCGCTGTACCAACGCGCGATCGTCCGCGAGCCCAAGCACCTCGGGGCCCTGGTCGGGCTCGGCCGCATGCAGCTCGCGAAGGGCGATGTCGACAAGGCGGCGAGCTACTTCCGCCGCGCGGTCGGGGCCAACCCCAACGACGGCGCAGCGCGGGTCGGGCTCGGCGACGCGCTGGCCAAGCAGGGCAACGTCGCCGAGGCGCGCAAGCAGTACAAGAAGGCCAAGGCGCTCAAGCATCCCGACGCCTCGGCCCGCCTCGGGAGCCTGTAGCGGAGCGACGCGTTCGCGTCAGCCGACCGGCACGGTCGGGATCAGGAACAACGCCTGCTGGGTCTCGGCCGGATCCTGGCTGTCGGCGACCTCGGCGAAGAAGAAGAACCCGGTCAGCGAGATCGGGCTGAGCGGGATGCCGACGGTGATCACCTGATCGGTGTTGTCGACGGCGCCGCTCAGCGTCCCGTCGGCGTCGAGCGTGAGGCCATCGGGCACGCCCGCCTCGGTGACGAGGAAGGTCAGCGCGTCGGGAACTGGCTGCTCCGTCCACGTGTAGGGTTCGAGCCCGCCGTCGGCCTCGAGCTGCGTGGAGTACGGCACGGGGATGCCCGGCACGATCGCGAGCAGCGGCAGCGTGACGACCTTGAACGCGAGCAGATCGAGCACGTTGGTGCCGACGATCGACAGCGGCCGCAGCTCGACGTCGAGCTGGAACGCGAGCTCGTCCCAGCCCGGCGGATCGGCGACGTCGACGACGCGCACCGTGAAGTCGAAGCTGCCGGGCTCGGTGGGGACGCCGGTGAGCACGCCCGCGGCGTCGAGGAACACGCCGGCCGGCGGGGCGCCGCCGACGAGGAACCACCCGTACGGCTGCAACCCGCCCTGGGCGATGAGCGGCCGCACGAACTCGAGGCCCTCGTCGGTGACGCCGAGATCGGGCGGCGTCAGGATCGTCAGCGGCTCGGAGTGGACCGCGAGCGAGAGCTTGCGCGAAGCCGACTCGCCCTCGGCGTCCTGCACGACGACGTCGAGCACGTAGTCGCCGGCGAGCTCGGGGATGCCGCCGAGCTGCCCGCCCGGATCGAGCGCGAGCCCGCCCGGCGCGCCCTCGACCGACCAGCTGTACGAGCCGGCGCCGCCGCCCGCCTCGAGCGTCGCGGCGTACTCGAGGCCGACCTGCGCGGGCGCGAGCACCTCGGTGACGACGTGGATCTCCGACGTCGGGACGCAGAACTCGCCGTTGCACGCCTCATCGGCGGCGCACGGCTCGGTCATCCAACCATCGCCGGCGGCCGTGCACACGCGCACGTCCTGGCCCTCGCAGGTCCGCTCGCCCGGCGTGCACACCTGCGGCGTTCCGGTGCCGCCCGTGCTCGTGTCGGCGGCCCCGCTGGAGCTGCCGCCGCCCTCGGATCCGCCGCCGACGCCGGTGTCGTCGAAGGTGCAGGCGGCCGCGGCGAGGAGGCAGGGAATCAGGCGGGCGTAGGACATGCGACCCTCGCAGCATCGCACGGGCGAGGGCGGGCGTGTCGCGGGCCGGCCGCAGTCGACTCACGGGAACGCGATCGCGTGGGTGCCGAGCCAGGCCCGGTGCGCATCGTCGACGGCGTCCGCATCGCCCGTGATCACGATCTTGCGCTTGGCCACGCGCAGCGACATGCGCCACCGTTGCTCGCTGCGCGCCGGGCCACGTCCGCGCTCGGTGAGTTCCCGCAGCGCGCCGACGAGGGGGACCGGGCTCGTACACGCCGGTCGCCCCGAGGGCCCGACGCCGCAGACGATGCGATCACTGCGGCGGTCCTCGTGCAGCACGCCGCGGGGGCCCTTCGTGGTCTCGAGCCACGCCTCGTCGACGCGGACCATCAGCTCGGGCCCGCCGGCCGGGACGAGCTCCACGATCTCGATGCCGAGGTGCGAGAGCTCGGCGCGCCCGCTGCCCGGTCCCGCATTGCCGTGCGCCGCGAGGTCGACGCGCACGAACCACCCCGCGTCGGTGCGCACCGCGAGGTGGTGCTGCACCAACGCCCCGTCGTCCCCGTCGTCGGTGGTGGCGACGAACCGCGCCTCGCGGATCCCCTCGGTGCTCTCGAACGTCGGCTGCTCGATCACCAGGCCGCGTCGCGGCGGCAGCTCGAGGTCGCAGCGCGGTGTCGCAGCGGGCGTTGTGGGGTGGACGTGGTCGTCGCACCACTGCGCGAGCTCGGCGAAGGGTCCGACGAGCAGCTCCACGTCGAGCGTTGCCTTGGCCGGCGCGAGCGCGAGCTTGCCGAGGCGCGCGCGCACGGTTCGACTATCGCGCAGGCCCAGCGATCGCTCGTACAGCGCGGCGGCGTCGGACTTGCGGCCCTGGGCCTCGCGCACGCGACCGAGGTTGTAGAGGCTCGCGGCGACCAGACGGGGCTCGCCCCCCTGCTCGGTCGCGCGGACGAGCACGCGCTCGGCCAGCGCGAGATCACCGTCGTGCAGCGCCGCCCAACCGAGCTCCGAGAGCGCGCGCGGATCCTCGGGTGTCGCGACCAGGGCGCGCTCGAAGGCGACCACGGCCGCGGCGTAGTCCTGCTTCGCGAAGGCGTCGCGGCCCTCGGCCATCGCGGGCTCGTAGCTCGGCGCGGGCATGGCCGCGCGCGCGTCGGCGACGGGCGGCGCGGTGGGATCGTGGGGCGTCGCGATCGCCTCAGGTACGTCGAGCGCGCGGGGATGGGACTCGCAGGCGATCATCGCGAGCGCGACGGCCAAGCCGCTCGCGCCGAGGACGGCGCCGGGGGTCGACCAGGGGAGGCTAGGGGGCGGCGGAGGCACGGGACCCACGACGCGCGAGGCGCCGGGGAATGTTCTACCGCATCTCACCCCACCGGTTGGGTGGTCGGGTGATCGGTCCCCTCGCAGCCCCAGCGGAAGTCGTCGAGGAACACGAAGCTGTCGAGATTGGAGTCCGAGAGGTCGAAGATCGCGAACACCAGCGTGATCGACTCGCCCGGGGTCACCGGCGCCGTCGTCGACAGCCACCGGGTCGCCGCGTGCTGACGCATGCAGGTCCCCGCGAACTCGGGGAGATCTCCGTCGGTGTCGCGGAAGTCGAGGAACCCGGCGTTCAGCGAGATGGGGTTGCCGTCGGCGTCGAACGAGATGTTGCCGGTCCACCGCTCCGACTCGAGCCAGCCGACGACCATGTCGTTGAACGCGGTGTCGGAGTAGTACGGGTACTCGGTCGAGAGGAACGCGAAGTCATACGCGAGCGAGTCGTTGCTCGGCGGGACCACGGCCTCGATGCGCAGCTCGGTGTAGTCGTTGGCGCTGCCGCCCTGCACGAACTGACCTTCGATGGTGTTCGAGCAATCGCCGGTGCCGAGCAGCGTCGGGTCCTGCACGCAGTCACCGGTGACGCCGTTGGCGAGCAGCGGCGCGGGCAGGGCCATGCCGACGTCGAAGGCCCCGAGGTCGTCGTTGCAGTGGGTGGGGGCCGCGTTCGGATCGCCGGCCGGCGTCGGCAGATCGAGATCGGCCACGACCCCGCTGCCGAGCACCGCGAAGCGTTGGCCCTCGCGCGGGAGCCAGTTCTCGGTGCTGCCGAAGCCCGTGCGCGTGCCGATCGCGGCCGCGCTGCCGCGGGTGCTCACCGTCGCGTCGGGTCCGTCCGCGCAGCCCAGGCCGATCGCGGCGAACACATCGCTCGGGTCGTCGTCGCAACCGGGGTGCTCGGAGACCTCGCAGGCCTCGCAGACCTGGCCCTCGGGACACGGGATCGCGCCGTCGGTGTCCGCGCCGTCGAGCTTGATCGCGCCGTCGTCGTCGCCGCCGTCGATCGGGCTCGTCGCCTCGCCGAGGCCGGTCAGCGGGGCATCGTCGTCGCCGTCGTCGTTCGCCGCGGAGCACCCCGCGACGAGCAGCGCGAGTCCGACGGAGCAGCGTGATCCGTGCGCGTGCATTGCCTCGGCCCCCGTCGGGAGGTTGCCCGGATGCGTCCCGAGGTTCCCCGCCGCGTTCGTGCCGCTGCGCGGGAACCCGGAGGTCGGCAATGGAAACAACCCGGGGTGGGGGGCGGACCATGCGGACCAAGCGGACCATTCGAGCGGCGACGACGGGGTGGACCACGGTGGCGTGCACGGTGATGGCCGCGTGCCTCGGGTGCGGCGGGTCGAGCGACGGGCGCGGCGACAGCGGGGCCGCCGGCTCGGGCATCGGCACGATCACCGCGGCCGGCGACGACACCGGGGCCGGCACCAGCGACGGCGGTGGCCTCGACACCGGCGCCGACGGCAGCGCCGACGGCCCGATGGCGACCAAGTTCGACATGGGCCTGCAGCCCGACGTCAGCCTCGGCTGCGGGGGCGGGGACAACGACGCCGCCGGCGCGGACTTCTCGTACATCTGGATCGCGAACAGTGCCGAGAGCACGGTGTCGAAGATCAACACCGACACCTTGGTCGAGGAGGGCCGGTACCTGACGCGCCCCGACGCCAACGGCAACCCGTCGCGCACCTCGGTGAACCTCAATGGCGACGCCGTGGTCGCCAACCGATCGGGCGGCGTGACGATGATCTTCGCCCGCACCGATGATTGCGCCGGGCCCAACACGTCGACCGGCCCTGGCGACGTCAAGCCCTGGCCCGACGACTGCGTCGGCTGGCACACCGCGATGGCGTACGCGAGCCAGCGCCCGGTGGCGTGGACCCGCGGCGAGTTCGACAACGGCTCGTGCCGCTACGACAACGTCAAGGTTTGGACCTCCGGCGCCAACAACTCGATCGACGTCGTCCTGCTCGACGGCGAGACCGGGGTCATCGAGCAGACCGTGCCGATCCCCGGGGTCAATCCCGACTACTACGGCATCTACGGCGGCGCCGTCGACTCGCGCGACAACTTCTGGGGCACGCAGCTGAGCGGTGGCCAGCTCGTGCGCGTCGATCGGATGAACTTCGGCGTGCAGACCTGGCAGACGCCGGCCGGCGGCTACGGCATGGCCGTCGATCGCAACGATCGGGTGTGGACCTGCAGCGCGCAGGTCGGGCGCTTCGACTACCCGTCGCAGACCTGGCAGACCGCGAACGCGGGCGGCAGCGGCGGGTGCATGCCGGACGGCGGCGACCTGCTGTGGCTCGCCAACGCGCCGATGGTCGCGGTCGACATCAACACGATGGCGGTGGTGCAGACGCTCGCCGTGCCCAACTACGTGCACGGCGTCAGCATCGACTTCAATGGCTACGTGTGGGGCCCGGCAATCTACGCCAACGAGGCGTACCGCGTCGATCCGGCGACGGGCCAGGTCGACGTCGTCACCGGCCTCAACCTGCCGTACACGTACAGCGACATGACGGGGTTCGGGCTCAGCCAGCTCGGGGGGCCGAGCGGCTGACGCGGGCCGCCCCCGCGGTGGCATCGCGGATCGCGTCGGTGAACGCGTCGATGCGGCCGCTCTCGACCCGCACCACCAGGCGCACCGCCTCGCCGTACTCGCCGTCGACGTGCTCGGCCCGGAACGCCGCGAGCACGCCCTGCACCGGGCCCGAGTTCGCGTAGTCGAAGGCGAGCTCGATCGGCGTCGTGGGCACGAAGGCCACGGGCTTGGCCGCGGCGAGCACCGCCCGCGCCGCCTCGGTGTACCCGCGCGAGAGATCGCCGGCCGACAGCCGCTGCGATCCGCCGTCGCGCGAGACCACGACGACGACATTGAGCAGGCCCAGCGCGTCGATGCGGCGGAGGATCGCCGCACCCGCGGAGCCGACCGGCTCGCCGTCGTCGGACCAGTGGAAGTCCGGCGCCACCGGTCCCACGCGATAGGCCCAGCCATGGTGGACCGCGTCGCGCAGCTCGGCCCGCGCCGCCGCGACGATGGCCTGGGCCGCGTCGGCGTGATCGTGCATGTCGATGGGCGCCGTGCGGGCGACGAAGCGCGCGCCCTTGATGGTCTCGCCGCTCGCCTGCACCGCGGCGGCGATGGTGAGCCACGGACCGTCGGTCATCGGGAGGCCACCGCCACGATCGCGGCCACCAGTCCGATCGCGGTGACGGCCGCCGCGACGATGAGCACGATCCGCGTCCACGACCACGGCGCCTTGCCGACGACGAACTGCGGATCTTGGCCGTGGACGATCGCGCGGTACACCGCGTCGCGGTAGCGATACGCCAGCACGTACGCCGGGAAGCCCAGCCGCCGCGTGGTCATGCGCTGGGGCACGACGGCCACCTTGAGGTTGCGGATGCTGCTGCCGGGCACGTGCGCGGAGGCGTGGCGCGCCGCCGTGTGGGTCAGCGCCCGCGAGATGGTCTGCCGCGCGGCGGAGCGCTGTACGTCGAACTGCTCGACCGTGGCGCGTCGCTCGGGCTCGGGCGCGTCGATGGTGTCGCGCAGGTGGTACCCGGGCGTGAGCGCCTCGCACTCCGAGAGGCTCAAGCCCCGCGAGGCGGAGACCAGGACGTTGTCGAGCTCGAGCGCGAACGAGCCCGCGTGGGGTGCCCACGCCGAGCGGCCCGCGCCTGCGTTCGAGTCGGCCGCCCAGGTCACCTGCACGCTGGCGTCGAACGTCCACCCCGCCCACCACAGCGGCTCGAGCTTGTCGACGATGGCCCCGTCGCGGAGATCCGGGGGCCGGAACCAACCCAGGCCGCCGAGCCAGGTGCGCAGCGCGGCCTTGGCCTGCTCGACGTCGACGCGGAAGCAGAGGTACGCCTCGGCCTGCTCGAGCGGATCGTCGGGCGTCTCGAGCTCCGTGAGCGCGCCACAGAACGCGCACTTGGGCGCCGCGACCTTGGCGTCGTAGGCGACCGCGGCCCCACAACCATGGCAGCGCATCACCGCGGCGACGACCTCGGTCGCGTCCGTGATCGCCGCGTCGGCCGCGGGTGTCGGCGTCGGCAGGCCACAGATCGCGCAGCGGAAATCGCCGTGCTCGAGCGGGCTCGCGCATCGGGTACAGGCCGCGTCGCTCACTTGGCCCCCGCGAGCAGGACGATGGCGAGGATGACACCCAGGCCGAGCAGGATCGAGACCGTGATCTTGATCCACGACAGCGGCGCGCGGCCGCCGACGAGCCCGGTCTGGCCGTTGACGACCAGGCGCACCGGGGGCTTGTCCGCGGCGTACTTCACCGCGAGCACCCACACCGGCAGCATCATCAGCTCGAGATCCTCGTGCTGCGCGTGCCAGCGGTACTGCAGTGATCGATGCGAGTCCCCGGGCATGTGGTCGTGCAGGCGCTGGCCGACCGCGGCCTCGGTCTCGCGCCGCGCCTGCGCGAGGCACTCGTCGGCCGACATCGACGGATCTTCGGCGATCCACCCCGACAGCACCTTGGGCGAGAACCGCAGCAGCGCGCGGAAGTCGAAGGGCTCGACCCGCTGCAGCTCCGCGTTGGGCAGCCCCCTCGACGCCGTGACGATGACGTCGTCCACGTACGCGGCCCAGCTGCCCGAGAGGCTGCGCCACTCGGTCTTGGTCCGCGTGCGCGTGCGCGTCACCGTGTTGCCCTTCGAGTCCGTCGTCGTGTACGTCTCGACGACGGTGTAGTTCTCGCCGATCTCGGCGTCGTACTGCGCGGTGACCATCGCGGTGTAGAGGTACGCCGGCAGGTAGAGGCCGCGGACGTCGCTGGGCTCGGCGCGGCGGAAGGCGCCCGGGGCGAACAGCGGGCGCCGGATCCACGCGCGGGCCTGGGCCAACGCGCGCTCCTTGGTGACGATGAACCCGAGGGCGAAGGTCGGCTCGGCGCGGTTGGGATCCGGCGGGCGCTCGAGCACCGCCGGCGAGGCGCAGTACGGGCACTTCGCCGTGCGCAGGCCGACGGCGACCTGGATCTGCGCGCCGCAGCCGTCGCATCGCAGGGTCAGCGCGGCTCCGGCCGGCTCGGCGGTTGCTGCGGCGGTGGCCACCACGGACCGCGAGTGTACGCCAAGGATCGGGGTTTGCGGCGGGTCCCGGTGGCGCGGGCCGGGTCACGCGGGGCGGGGCAGGATCACCTCGAGCTTCGCGACCAGGTCGCTGGGCGTGAACGGCTTCTGCAGGAACGCGGTGGAGCCCCGGGCGGTCACGCGGCGCGTGGCCTCGATCTCGTTGTGCCCGCTGCTCAGCAGCACGGGGATGTCGGCGCGGACGGCCCGCAGCTCGCGGAACGCAGCTTCACCGCCCATCACCGGCATCGTCATGTCGAGCACGACGAGCACGATCTCCGCGGCGCGATTGCGGAAGACGGCGACGCCCTCCTGGCCGTTGTCGGCCTCGAGCACCGAGAAGCCGAAGTGGGTGAGCATGCGGCGCAGGGTCGTGCGCACCGCGGTGTCGTCGTCGATGACCAGGACGAGGCCCGCGCCGCGGTAGCCGGCGCGCGCGGGGGCCGGCACGACCGCGGGCTCGGCCGTCGCCGGGAACAGGACCCGGAACGTCGAGCCCCGGCCGAGCTCCGAGTACACGCGGATCGCCCCGTGGTGCGCGCGCACGATGCCCTGCACCGCCGCGAGCCCGAGGCCGCGCCCGGTGAACTTGGTGGTGAAGAATGGATCGAAGATCTGCGCCAGCGTGTGCGGCTCCATGCCGACGCCGGTGTCGTGGACCTCGAGGAAGACGTAGCGCCCCGGCGCGAGGGCCTCGGTGCCGAAGTTCAGCGCGGCGTAGGGCGCGTCGACGTCCTGCAGGCCCGTGGCGACCATCACCGTGCCGACCGCGTCGCCGGTCGCCTCGGCGGCGTTGAGGACCAGGTTCATGACGATCTGCTGCAGCTGCGAGCTGTCGGCGGCGATCGCCGGGAGGTCTGGCGCGAGCTCGAGCCGGAGCTGTACGCGCTTGGAGATCGTGGTCTCGAGCAGGACCGCGAGCTCCTTCACCGTCCGCGAGAGATCGAGCGGCTTGACTTGGAAGTGGCCCTTGCCCGAGTAGGCGAGGAGCTGTCGCGTGAGATCGGCGGCGCGCCGGGCCGCGCCCAGGACCACGTCGATGTCGGCGCGTGCGGGGCTCTCGGGCGCGAGCGACAACAGGGCCGTCGCGGCGCCGCCGAGGATCGCCGTCAGGAGATTGTTGAAGTCGTGGGCGATGCCGCCAGCGAGCACGCCCAGGCTCTCGAGCTTCTGCACGTGGAGCAGCTTGGCCTGGAGCTCGTCGCGCTCCCGCTCGCGCCGCTTGGCGTCGCTGATGTCGAGCACGAACGCGACGCCGGCGCTGCGGCTGCGGTCGAACCGGGCCCCGCCGACCAGCACCGGGACGCGATGACCGTCGCGATGCAGCATCTCCTTCTCGTAGGGCGAGCAGATTCCGCGCTCGGCGATCTCCTCCCGCGCCCGCGCGTCCTGGACCTCGAAGCCGGGCGGGTTGATCGCGGCCCACTCGAGCGTGCCGGCGGCGATGTCGGCGGCGTCGTAGCCGAGCAGGCGCGCGAACGCCTCGTTGGCCTCGTAGACCGTGCCGTCCGCGTAGAACAGGATCCCGACCATGTTCGAGTCGACGACCTGGCGCAGGCGGGCCTCGGACTCGACGAGGCGCCGGCTCAGCGCCACCTGGGCGTCGATGAGCGTGCCGACGAGTACCGCGCCGTGGAGCTCCCCTTCGTCGTCGCGGATCGGTCGCGCCTTGACCTGGTACGAGCGTCCGTCGCGCTCGTCGATCCACTCGGTCTCGTCGCCGCCGAGCACCCGTCGCAGGTGGCCGAGCGTCGCGGGGTGGGCGGCGAAGGCCGTGAAGGCGTTCACGCCGATGAGCTGCGGATAGCTGGTCGAGAGCAGGAACGTGCCATCGACGTCGAGCACGCCCAGGGCAACGGTCGACATCTCGATCACGGATGCCAGCATCTGCTCGGCCGTCAGTGCGTTGCTACCGTCGGCGACCATCTCGCGAGACTACTCGGATTCGCCGCGCGTGTCGGCGGTGCGGTCACCCCCCCGTGGGTCGTCGCTCGCGGGACCGATCGAGAATTCCGATTGGCCGACCTGCCGTCAGTGGCTGGAGGCGACGAAATCGACGATCGCGTCGACCACCTCCGCCTCGACGCCGAGGTACCCGTGCCGCGTGAGCGCCTCGCAGGGATCGGCCTCGTCGGGTGTCCGCGCCCGCTGGCCGAGGGCGACGGAACGGGAGCCGGTCGCCCGCTTCAGGCGACGGACGAGCGCTCGCGCGCCGGTCGGCGGCGAGGCCGAGCAGGCATCGCCGCGGTGGTGCACGACGAGGGTGGGGACGGCGATGGTCTCGATGCGGACGTCGGCGAGGCGCTCGTGTCGGCCGGCGGTCACGGGGGACAGGAGCACGAGGCCGTCGGGGCCGGCGGTCCCGAGCCGTGCCGCGGCGTTCGCCGCCGAGATCGTGCCGCGACTGACCCCGATCATCCACAGCGGCACGGGGTCCGAAGCCCGCAACCACGCCGCGATCGCCCCGAGGTCGGCGGCGTGCTCGGCCGAGGTCCGGAATCCCTCGAGCCCCTCGGCCCGATCGCTGGGCACATCGACGAGGGCCACGACGAAGCCGGCGGCGAGGAAGCGATCGCGCGTGCGGGCGAGGAACCCGTCCTCGGCACCGGTGCCGATGCCACGATCGGAGAGGCCGAGCCGGCCGCTGCCACCGGCGAGCAGCATCACCACGCGCCGCGGCGCGCCGGCAGGTCGTCCGAGCCACACGCGGACCGTCACGCCGGATCGCGTGGTGCGGGTGATGACGGTCTCGCGCGGCGTCGCGGGCGTACGCGGTGCCGCGCGCGGCTCGGGCGTCGGTGCGACCGCGCGGGGCGGCGTGATCGTGGGTGTGGCGGGGGCCGTCGACGCGACGGGCGAGCCCGCCGTGGGTTCGGCTGCGGGCGCGCGGGCGACCTCGTGCTCACACGCGCTGACCGACATCGCGATCGCGGCGAGCGTCGCGATGGCGCGGCGGAGCCATCGCGCCCGATCCACCGCGCGTGCCCGCATGCCGACAGGCTAGCAGGCCACGCGCGGCGCGGTCCCCCGCGATCCCCCGCGATTCAGGGCGGCGTGGACTCGGGCTCGGTCGGCGGCTCCGTGGCCGGCGCGGGCTCGGGTGCGGGCTTGCGACCGCCCTCCCGGGGCTTGGGGGGCTTGGCGGGCTTGGCCGCGGTCTCCTCGAGGATCTGGAACTCGATCCGTCGGTTGCGGGCGCGGCCGTCGGCGGTCTCGTTGGTGTCGATCGGCTGGTCGGGGCCCACGCCCGCGGTCTCGATCCGATCGGTGTCGATGCCGGCGTCGGTCATGTAGCGCTCGACGGCCTCGGCGCGGCGCTTCGACAGATCGAGGTTGTGCTTGTACCCGCCTTGGTTGTCGGTGTGACCGACGACGCGCACGCGGATGGTCGGGTACTTCTTCATCACGGCGACGGCGTTGTCGAGGTTCGACTTGGACTCGCCCTTGATCGTGTCCTTGTCGGTGTCGAACTGGATGCCCTCCATGATGCCGGCGAGATCGCTGAGCTCGGGCGGGACCTCGTCGGGGCATCCGTCGCCGTCCTCGAAGCCGTTGCGGGTCTCGGGATCGTCGATGCACGAGTCCTCGGTGTTGGTGAGGCCGTCGCCGTCGTTGTCGTCGACGCAGACCTGGGGGCACCCGCGTGGCTGCACGCCGAACACGTCCGGGCAGAAGTCCTCGGGGTCGAGCACGCGGTCGCCGTCGCGATCGCCGTTGCTCGGGCGCGGTCGCTTCTGCTTCTTCGGCCGCAGCGTGAACGACAGGCCGAGGAGGATCTCCGGGCTCGAGGTCAGGCCCTCGCCCACGCCCACGCGATTGCTGACGACGTCGCGCACGTCGAGGCGGAGCATGACCCATCGGTTGATGAAGACCTTCGCGCCGCCACCGAAGTGGATCGCGACGTCCTGGTCCTTGCCGAGGCCCTGCGGCACCGCCGAGCTCTGCATGCCGACGAGGCCCGTGCCGACCAGCATGAACGGCGTGATGCTCCACAGGCCGAGCTGAGCGACGACGTGCCCGCGCAGCGCCCAGGCGGTCGCGCGCGCGTCGGTGTCGCGGGTGCGCGTCGGCATCGCCCCGCCCTCGATCTCGACGCCGAGGAAGCGCAGCGGGAAGTACGCTGCGCGCAGGCCGATCTCGGGCGCGACGGTCTTCAGGCGCTGGTTGCCGAAGCGCGGTAGGTCCGGGTCGGGGCCGAACAGCTCGAGGTGCGGGCTGGGGAACCACACGCCGCCGTAGATCCCGAGCTCGAGCATGTTGCGCTGCGGCGCCCAGCGATGGATCCACTTGTCGTTGCGGCGGGTGTCACCGCGCGCCGACAGCCGACGTCCGTCGTTCGGCGGATCTCCTGCGTCCGCGTCCGCGTCGGCCGAGCCCGACACCGTCGCGCTGGGGGCAGCGGCTGCCAGGCTCGGGGCGCTCGCCAGCGCCAGCGCGATCGTCCATGCAGCGCTTCGGGTTGCCCTGGCCATGCGAGTGGTCGACATGCTCATGGTCCTCATTGGGCCTCGCAGGTGCAGGTCATCGCGACCACCGCGACGCCGTATTGGATCGCCTCGCATGCGGCACCGACCAGGCGCAGCGTGTCCTCGTCCTGCAGCTCCCACCCGTCGGCGTCCTGTTAGGCGACGGCCGAGTCGTTGACCGTCACGGCGCACGACGGCGCGACCTCGGCGAGCAACGGCATCGACAGATCGAAGTCGCAGGGCCGGATCCCCGCGACGATTGCATCGAAGGCCGCGACCAGGGCGGCGGTGTCGTCGGCGACCCAGAACGTCGCAGGGGCGGCGTCGGTCGCCCCAGCGCCCGCGTTCGCGAGCGCCTGCAGGTGGTCTTCGGCGAGCTCGGGCCCGACGCTGATCACGAACGTGCGGATGCCGGCGTCGAAGGCGGCCGTCACCGCATCGACGGCGACGCCGCGGGCCTCGGCGATCTGGGCGTCACCCATCGGCTCGGGCACGGCGCAGGTGTCGGGCTCGCCGTCGGTCGCGAGCACGAGGACCTTCTCGCCCTCCCACTCGTCGTCGAGCACGAGCGCGGTGGCGATCTCCAGGGACTCGCCGGTGGGCGTGTCGCCGTCCGGCCCGGTCGCCGCGAGCGCGGCCGTGATCTCGTCGGCGGCGTCGAGCTGCGGTCCGAGCGAGTCGACCGTCGGGCAGCTCATGCCGTCGTTGCTGTACAGCGTGAGACCGAAGCGGATCTCCGATTGCAGCTCGGTCACGACGCCCTGCCCGCCGACGAGCGTGTCGACCATCGCCTCCCAGCGCGACGTGCCGCCGAAGTCCTCGTCCATGCTGCCGGATCGATCGACCACGAGCTGGAACGTCGGCGTCTGCGGCAGCAGGACCTCGTCGAGCTCCGGGCACGTGTAGGCGTCCGCACCCCCGGTGCCGACGGTCGGGTCGGTGGCTGCGGTCGCCGTGCCCGTGCCGCTGCTCGCGGTGCCGCTGGCCTCGGCCGCCGTGGTGTCGGCGGTGGTCTCGGCCGCCGGGCAGCCGCCCTGGTCGAGGCCGTCGTCGAAGCAGGGCTTCGCGCAGCCGATCGTCGATCCGGTCAGCAGCGCCGCTGCTGCCCCCGCACGCACCAACCAGACGCTCCGTACTCTCCGTCGTGGTCTCCGTCGTCGTCTTTGCATGCAAGAACCCCCGGCCCGATCGTCGACGATCCGCTGGGGTCTCGCCACCACGGCGCGGGCATCATTTGCCGCAAGAGCGCTGCGTTGTCGCAGCGCGCGGGACACGAACGTAAGCGCCGCCGCGGGAATCATCGTGCTCGCGGTCGCACCTGCACGGCCGCTCGCATGCCGCGTGGTGCTGCGTCGCACCTGCGCCGACGCGCCTGCGGCCGAACGGCCGTGCGCGTCGGCGCGCCGCGGATCACGGCGGCAGGGCCTCCTTGCCGTCGGGCTCGAGGTCGATCTCGGTGCCGCCTTGGGCCTGCATGTCGAGGGCGCGCAGCTTCTGGATCAGTGGGTGGCCGGACTCGTCGGCCTCGCTGCGGACCGCGTTCGCGTCGTTCGGCTCGTCGATCATCACCAGGATCGAGATCCGGCGGTTGCGGGCGTCGTTGGGCTTGTGCCACAGCTTCGGCCGGCGATCGGCGTAGCCACGGACCTCGAGCACCTGCTCGTCGCGCACGCCGGCGCCGACGAAAAAGCGCCGCGCGGCGTTGGCCCGCTCGGTCGAGAGCTCCCAGTTGCCGAGCTTGCCGGGCGACGGGCTCGCGTCGGTGTGACCCTCGATGACGAGGTGGTTGGGCAGCATCCCGACCTCGTTCGCGATCGCGGTGAGCACCGGCTTCGCCGCGGGATCGAGCTTCGCGCTCCCCGGCGAGAACAGCTGCACGCCGTCGCCGTCCTGGATCTCGATGCGCAGGCCCTCCTCGACGGCGGTCAGCTCGACGTGTCGCGCCCACGAGTCCATGTGCAACGCCATCAAGGCCTGGGTGAGGCGGCTGCGGGCGCTCGACAGCTCCGGCAGCTCCTTGGTCGGGCGCGCCTCGGCGCCGTTGCCCGCCGAGAACGTGGTGTCGACGGCGACCGCGGTGTTGCCCCCGCCGAAGAAGCCGGCGCCGCCGGTGTTGGGGCCGGTGTTGATCTCCGTGTTGCCGCCGCTCTCGATGCCGAGCGGATCGCGAAAGTAGGCGCCGACGGCGGACTTGGTCTGCGGGCTCTGGGCGACCAGCCAGAGCACCATGAACAGGGCCATCATCGCGGTCACGAAGTCGGCGAAGGCGACCTTCCAGGCGCCACCGTGGCCGCCGTGTCCGTGGACCTTCTTCTTGACGATGATGATCGGACGTTTTTCGGCGGCTTCAGCCACGTTGTCACCCCTTCGCGCCGCGGCAGGCCTTCTCGAGTTCGTCGAACGATGGCCGCTCGTTCGGTGTGATCGATCGCCGCGCGAATTCGACGGCGATCGATGGCGACACGCCCTTGGCGTGCGCGAGCAGTCCGTGCTTGATGCACTCGATGTACTTGCCCATCTCGGAGTTGCGGTGGCCCATCGCCACCGCGAGCGGGCCGAGCACGCCGTACGAGAGCAGAATCCCGATGAAGGTGCCGACCAGCGCCGAGGCGACCGACATGCCGACCTCGGCCGGCGGGCCGTCGATCTTCTCCATCGTGATGATGATGCCGAGCACGGCGGCCACGATGCCGAGGCCGGGCATGGCGTCCGAGACCGTGTTGAGGGCGGTGGGCGCCTTGCCCTCCTCGTTGTGCAGGGTCTCCATGTCGACGTCCATGAGGTTGTCGAGATCGTGCGGATCGGCGGAGCCGCTGACGATGACCTTCATCGTGTCGGTCATGAAGACCAGCGCGTGGTGATCCTTGAGGACGCTGGGGTACTTGGAGAAGATCGAGCTCTTGTTGGGGTCGTTGATGTGCTCTTCCCAGCCGAGCAGGCCCGAGCGCTGCGCGAGCTGGAACAGCTCGTACTCGAGCGTCAGCAGCTCGAGGTACTCCTTCTTGCCCGGGCGCGCGGCGAGCAGGCCCTTCAGCTGCCCGACGATCATCTTGATGATCTTCATCGGCGTCGCGACGATGAGCGAGCCGAGGGCGGCGCCGAGGATGATCACGAACTCGTGCGGCTGGTTGAGCACCGCCAAGTTGCCGTGGTGCATCAGGTAGCCGGCGATGACGCAGCCGAACACGACGAGGAGGCCGATGTAACTGATCATGATGGCGCGCGCAGCAGCCGGGGGGCTGCCGTCACCGGATCGTCTAGGGTCGGGGTGTCACCCGGGCCAGGCGCGCCTTGGGCCCCCTGGGTGGGGTCGGGGGGCAGAAATCCGGCCTGACGGGCGATGGGTGGACCGCGATGGAACCGACGGTGCGGCCCGTGCGTTGATCGGGCCCCGTGGAACGTCGCAGCTTTCTCCTGTTCGGCCTGGCGTCCTGTGTGTCCCGCGGCGGTGGGTCGTCGGGGGGCGACGACGGTGCGTCGATCGCCGTGCCCGCGCCGCTGGGTCCGCCCGCGGTCGCGCCTGTGGTCGACGACAGCGCGCTGCAGCGACGTGCGCGGGTGCGACGCGAGAGCCTGGGTCCGGGGTTCGAGGTCGTGGTCGAGCCGCCGTTCGTGGTGATCGGCGACGAGGGCCGCGACCAGGTCGTCGCGCGCGCCGAGGGCACGGTGCGCTGGGCGGTCGAGCGGTTGCGCGCCGAGTATTTCCGGGAGGACCCGACCGATCTGATCGAGATCTGGCTGTTCGGCACGGCCGAGGCCTACGAGCGCGCGGCGGTCGAGCGCTTCGGTGGCCCCGCGACCACGCCGTACGGGTACTACACGCACCGGCACCACGCGTTGGTGATGAACATCGCGACCGGCGGCGGCACGTTGGTCCACGAGATCGTGCATCCCTTCATGGCCGCGAACTTCCCGGCGTGCCCGTCGTGGTTCGACGAGGGCCTCGCATCTCTATACGAGCAGTCGGCGGACCACGACGGCCGGATCTGGGGCCTGACGAACTGGCGACTGCCGGATCTGCAGAGGGCGATCGAGGCGGGGGAGGTGCCGAGCTCGAAGGTGCTGACCGCGACGGGGGACCGGCCGTTCTACGACGCGGACCCGGGGACGAACTACGCGCAGGCGCGGTACCTGTGTCTGTGGCTGCAGGAGCACGGGCTCTTGCGGGAGTACCATGCGGCGTTCACGGCGACGGTGGAGGAGGATCCGACCGGGCATCGGACGTTGGCGCGGATCGTGGGGGTGCAGGACATGGACGGGTGGGATCGGGCGTGGCAGCGGTGGGTGATGGGGTTGCGGTACGGGTGAGTCGGGATGCTCATGTCGTGAGCAGCTCGAATCGATCGGCGAGCTGCGCAAGGCGTGCTCGCCATTCGGTCTTCGGTTCCTCTGCGTTGCGCCCCACGTTCTCGATCGCGGCGTGGCCCGCTGCTCCGGGCCGCTGCGCGTCGGGTTCATCGAGCGGGTCGAACACGACCGGAAAGCCCGCGGTTCGGATCGCGCCTGCTGATCCACGCAGCACGATGCACTCGCGACCGCGAAAGGCTCGCGCTTGCGCGGGGGTCGTGAGGTCGCCATCCCAGACGGAGATCCGCACGCTGCGGCGCGCCTCTGCCGCTTCTTTCTTCTCGATGTCGGTCGGCTCGAACTCTTTGGACGTCGGGCGCCAGCGCTCTGGCGTGAAGTCCTTGGGCGGCACGGGCAAGCGAAGAACACCGTGGTCGTCGGGAACCGGCGTCGCGCCGCCTCCCCCGGCAGTCACCCGGTACCCCCTGGTTGGCTGCCGAAGGCCGCGGCGAGCAGATCGTACCCTCGCTTGGGTAGGCCGTGCGTCGGCTCGTCCGCGGTTCCGTCGACGCGACCGGAGTTTGCGTCGCGGTAGAACCAGTCGACGCGTCCGTCGGGCAGGATCGAGATGGTGAAGGAGCGGCCGGGCAGGTCCTCGAAGGCCCAGCTCATGTGCAGTTCATGGTCGACCGACAGGCCGACCGCCGGTCGCCGTTGCCAGGGCGTGCTCGAGTGCGCTCGCGTCACGATCTCGTGGAATGCCGAATGCTGGGCTTCCGTGAGTTCGCCGCGCGCGGTGCGGTCTCGGAGACGAAGCAGCAGAGCATTCCACCGCATCGTTTCGCCAGCGTCGACGACTCTCAACTCCCTCCCGACGAGCACCAGTGTCTTGCCGCGCGCACGCCCAGTTGGCGACACGAGTCGCTCCAGACGCTCCCGGATCTGCTCGACCAGCTGGTCGAAGCGCTGTTCGAGTTCCGTTTTGCTCCGGTTTCTGTCGACCAGTGCCTTGGCAATGATGTCGGGGGGCGAGTTGCGGTTGATCGAGAACTGCGGCAGACCCCTCGGCATGGGACCTTGCGTCAGGTTGGTGTAGCTGACGCCGGGCGAGAGACTGGGGGCTGTCGCTGCGCTGGCGCTCGTCTCAGCGTTGGAAGGCAGGCTACTCATCGCGGGCCTCCTGGAAGATCTCGGCGTGACAGGCCGGGGTGAAGGTGCCGTAGAACGCGAGCTCGATCCGGCTGTGCGCGGTGTCCAGCCAGACGGGGACGGCATCGAATTCCGGGGCGCTCGCGTCGAGCGAGGCGTGCTCGTAGTCCACCAAAAAGGAAAGCTGGTCTTCGGTGCCGTTGAGCGTGCGAAGGTTGAAGCGGAGCGCCGCATCGGGTTCCTCGTACCTCGCCTCCGCTTGGATCGAGAAGGCCGACAGGGGCGCCGACATCCCTTCAGGAACGGACGGCAACGTCGTGAAATAGTCCTCGAGGGCGACGTCCACCATCGAGGAAACGTCGACGCGGTTGATGTAGCGGAGGATCACTGTCCTGAGTCGTGCTGGTCGTGCGACCTCACGGTACTCGCTCAGCACCCTGCAGGCCTCGTCACGGAGGCCTGCCCAGCCCAGGTGCGGCTCGAGGGCGTTCACGACCAGCATGTCCGGTCCGAACTGGACCAGGCGTGCGTTGTCGGGCGAGAAGAACCTGGATCGCGGCCGTGGGATGCTCCCGGGTTGTGCCAGGTCCAGCGCGACCGTCTCGTCTCGCTTGGGGTAGCGCGCGCCGAGCGTGGCGTACATGAGCCCGGGAACCGCGCCGTCCCAAGGCTGCGCGCTGGAGCTCTCGAAGCGGAACTCGCAGAGCGCCTCGATGAGCGGCGGTTTCTCGTAGCGGAGCGGCATTCTCCTCGACGGGAGTGTAGTTCAGGCCGGTCGGACCAACCAGAGCGGCCCCGAGACGCAGGACTGGCGGCGTTCCGGCGGCCGCAAGGAGGCGACGCCGCCACGCGGGCACCCGGCTCGCGTGTGCGCACGATGGGGATCGAGGGCCTCGCGGTGGGCTGAGCCTGCCTAGCGCCGGCGTGCCGATCGGGCGTTCGCGTCGCGGCTGGGCTAGGCTGACGGCCGAGCACGGATGGTCGTCGTCGTGGGACTGTTCCTGGTGCTCCTCGCGTGCAAGGTGCTGTGGAACCTCGGCGTGCCGTATGCCCTCGCGGCTCCGGGACGACCCGAGGGGCGCGGCATCTCGCTGATGCCCGCCGTCGAGTGGGTCGCGCTCGGTACCTGACGCTGCCCGACCATCCCAGGGCCCGGCGGCGGCGCGCTCGTCGTGCATTCGTTCTAGGTCCCGACCGACCTCGTCAAGCACCGCGCGGAACCTGCCGCGCGAACCGGACACCCAGGGGTGGGACGCAAGATGAAGACCTCGAGATCCCTGGTTGGGTTCGTGCTCGTGCTCGTGCTCGCGGCGTGCCGCGGTTCGACGCCGTCGCTCCAGGTCGAGGCGGCCGAGTCCGCGCTGGCGCCCGAATCGAGTACGCCGACGCCGGAGCCCGCGGACGCCGTCGACGCCACGCTCACGGCGACGCCTGATTCGCAGGCACCAGCGCGGAGACCCTGCAACCTGGCGGTCGCGCCTTGGGAACTCGCGCTCGCCCGCGCGCGATACGCTCGCGACGCCATCGCGTGGCATCCCGAGGCGGGCCCGGTCGCCTGGGACCCGGGCAAGCCCCGCGACGCGGCGGAGCAAGCCGCGCTCGCAGTGGCTGCACTTCCGCCGAGTGATCCGCGGTTCGCCGAGGCGCACTGCCGCATGGCATTGATGAACCAACACGCCGCTGCGGAGACCCACTTCCTGCTTGCGATCGCGGCATTGCGCGCGAGCGCGCCCGAGGGTCCCGCACGCTACCGCTCGCTCGAGCGGCCCGCGACCCACATCGCCACGACGCAGGGTCCCACGTCCCCGGGCAGGCAGACGCGGATCGACCTGCAGATCATGGGCAACGGATTCGAAGCGGAGGACTGCCGCTTCCCCGATCTCGCGCTGCTCGAGATCGGCCAAGCCGACGTCTACAGCGCGGCAGGCCGACGGGCGCCCGGCGAACCGCCGCGTCGTGAACGCAAGCCCAAGGGTGTCTCGTTGCTGCGGGCCGGCACGAATCACATCGTGGCACTGTTGCAGGAGGTCCAGGCCGCCCTCGGACCCGAGCACGCGTATGTCGCCTCGCTGCGCGAGCAACTGATGACCGAGTGTGACGACGCAGAGCAGGCACGATTCCCCAGGATCTGTCGCCCTGAGACCGAGGTGCGGCGGGAATTGCTGCGGGTCTGGAAGCGCGAACTCGGTGACGACCACGCGCTCACGCGGCACGGAAAGCTGTTGGTCGCCCACGATCTGCTCGGCAGAACCGGGCTGGCCAAGGCCAAGCGACTCCTGTTGGAGGTCGCCGACGGCGTGCACGACGAGGCGTGGGTGCTCGCCTCGCAGGTGCTCGCGGGCATCTCCCTGCACGAGGGCGACGCGGCCGGGGCATACTCGCGGATGCGTTTGGTGGTGGCGGAGGTCCCGAGGATCCTCGCCGGGGACCCCTGGGACCACGGGCAGGTGTTGCGCAACTACGCGGATGTCGCGACCGCAGCCGGCGAGGTCGAGGTCGCCGCGGACGCGCTCGAGCAGGCAGAGTTGCTCTTCGAAGGCGCTTCGGGGCTCGGCCCTTGGGGCGGCAGCCTGGCGCTGGCGCAGGCCCACGAGGATGCCGGGGACCTCGAGGGCCGCGACCGCGTGCTCGAGTCGCGGATCGCCGAACACGAGATCGCACTGAAGTCGATGCGCACGATGTTCGCGGACGAGCGGGCGTGGAGGATCGAGGAGATCGCCGTGGCGCGCGCCTGCCTTGGCGGTGCGCGGTGAGGCGAGGGGTCGGTCGGCCGAGGACGGGCCGACCGACGCGGTGCCGGCCGTGACGCGGTCCCGCGTGGCGTGGTACGCCCCGAGCATGCCCATCGACGGCTGGACCGATCGCATCGCTGCCCTCACCGCGGACCTCGTCGCGCTCGAGCTCGACGCATCGCTCGACGACGGACTCACCGGGGCTGCGCTCGCGAAGCGGATGCGACAGGTGATCGGCGTCAAGGCGAGCCGGAAGAAGGCGGCGCTCGGCGCATCGAAGCTCGGCGGTCGGCCGCACGCGGAGCCGGGCTTCGCGTGGCCGACGGCGAAGAACGTCTGGCACGGCGGCGCGGTCGAGCCGCTCGCGCTCATCGCCCAGCTGAACCTCGCCGAGATGGCGCCGCACGATCCCCACGGCGTGCTGCCGGCGAGCGGGCTGGTGTCGTTCTTCATGCTGCCGATCGAGTACGACCCGATGGCCCACAGGGCGCACACGCACGTCGTCGTCGGCAGCGAGTTCGTCGCTCACGAGCCCCCCGCCGGCCTCGCCGACGCGGGCGGCGTGTTCGCCGAGCGGTCCCTCGAGTTCTTCCCGACGGTCGTCTTCCCCGATCCGAACGGCGGCTTCCTCTCGTTCGACGACGGCAACGAGCGGCGGATCCACCGCGTGCTGAAGAAGCACGGGATGCGCCCCGCGGAGCTCGACGCGCTGCTCGACGGGCCGCGCTTCTCGACCGGAAAGGTGAAGCGGTACAGCCGGAAGAAGGACGTGATCCTGCTGCGGTTCTTCGGCGAGGCGCTGGGCGAGGAGTCGCCGTGGTTCGAGACGGAGATGATGCTCGTGGCGGGGCGCGAGGCGCTGGCGGGGGGTGGGTTGGGTGACGCGCGGATCGTGATCGGGGAGAACACGTGAGCGGGGGTGTGGTCGACCCGATGCATGGTGACGCTCCCGATGCGGCAGAACGCGTCCATCGAGCTCCGCAGCCGCGCCGTGTCTGTCACGCGACCGCGACTCGGACCCCGCGATGGCCAGATGGCCACGACGCAGCGTGCGCATCTGATGCGAGCGGTGCGTCGGTCGGCTCGATCCGGCGAAGGCTTGGTGTGAAACTGCAGCGAGGACCAATCCGAAGCAGAACTGCAACGCACTGTCCCTTCGGGACATTGACGGGCTTCGGAGGCGCATGCTAGTTCGAACTCGACGCGCCGCGGTCGGGTGCGAGGATGGTTGTTCGTCGATGAGAACCCGTACGCCTGCATCGCAGCTCGTCGCAACCTCCATGGCATGCCTGCTGGTATTCACGCCGAGCTGCGGCCAGGAAGAAGATAGAGGTGATCCTGAGGAGTTCGACGCCGAACCGGACTTTCGGGTCGGCCCGAACCCCGGTGCACTCGCGGTCGAGGTCAACTTCTTCCGGCTCCTCCCGATCGTCCTCGCTCCGACCAGTCCGGTAGGGACGTTACCGGCGTCGGCGGGGGTCGACCCCGGTGGCTCCGCGAAGTACGAGATCCCGATCGAGGTCACGCCGGGGCCGCGTGGCATGCAGCCGCGGTTCCGGAACGTGTCAACAAGTTTGAAGCCAGTTGGTTCGGAGTTCAGTGGATGACTGGCGTGGGTTGAGGATGGGCGTTCGGTTCGTTGGTGGGCTTGTTGATCCAGACCTCCTTCGGCGGACGC
>JBIJCC010000192.1:0-8682 GCA_044344875.1 Nannocystaceae bacterium | reverse complement strand
TCAGGAACCTCGATCATGATCGCTGCCACGGGACATCCTCCGAAGGGGTGTGTAGACAGCAACTTGACGGTCAGGCTCTGTCCCGAATTCACTTCAAACTTCAGCTCAGGCAGAGATCCAGACCCCCAGCGACAGCACGCTCAGCGCGCCCGGCACCCCGTGCGCGAGCCCGAGGTTGAGGATGCCATCCGGGTAGTCGCGGCGCACGATGTCCTCGAGCGCCGACGCGGGCGTCGTCCAACATCCGTCACCGAGCTGCTGCTGGGCAAGACACACGCCGTCGATCAGGCCCTCAAGCAACGTACGTGCACTCTTGGTCTCGGCCTGGGCCTGCGCGTACAGCAGTAGTCCGGTCGCTCCGCCCGTCAGGTCGAGCCCGCCGCGCAGCGGCGAGCGCGAGGCGATGGCCAAGTGATGGTTGAGCGAGTCCTGCTCCACCGATGCCCCAGAGAGTCGTCGGTCCAAGTGATTGGAGACCCAGCCGATCCCCGAGGCGCCGGTAAACAACGAAGGGTCGAGGACGTCGACGCCCCGCTCGGCTTCGTCGAGGTGATGCCGAGCAAGCGTCCACGCCGACGCGCGAGTCCCTCGGCGGCACAGGCCAACGTAGGCGTAGACGAGGGCGATACCCGCATGTCCCCCGGCGAGCCCCGGACCGTGCAGCGGCGTACGTGCGAGCTGGTCAAGGATCTCATCGATAACGGCCCACACGGCATCGGCACGTTTCCCCGACACCAGCGGCCACCATTGCGTCGTGCGCTCATTGGCTAGCGGCATTCGACCACCTCCGACTCGGTTCTGCGGGGTGCCGGGGAACGGCACGCATCGCCCGCAGTCACGCCGTCGAGTTGGCGGGCGATCAGCCGCGCATAGTTCCCACCCGCTCGTGCAAGTTCGTCGGGCGCACCCAGCTCGACGATATGGCCGCGGTCGAGCACCACAACGAGATCTGCGTTGCGGATCGTGCTGAGTCGATGTGCCACGATGACCCGGGTGCACTCGAGCTGGCTCACGCAGCGATACACGTCGGCCTCCGCGTGTGCGTCCAGCGCGCTTGTCGCCTCGTCGAGTACGAGCAGCGCAGGCCGACGCATGAGGGCCCGCGCCAGCGCGATCCGTTGGCGTTGTCCACCCGACAGTCCGACGGTTCCGTCAACAATCGGCGTCGCATACTGTAGCGTCATCTGCATGATCTCGCGGTGGATGCCCACCGACTCGGCGATCGCCACGACCTCGCGCATAGAGGCATCGGGGCGTCCCAGGGTGAGCTCGTCGCGGATCGTGGGACCGAAAAGCCTCGCTTCCTGCGGGACGTAGCCGACGCGGCTGCGGAAGGCGCGCGCGCCGAAAGCGGTGCGCGAAAGATCGCCTATGCGAACCTCCCCGATCTTCGGCTCATAGAGGCCTGCGATGAGGCGAGCGAGCGTGGTCTTCCCTGCACCCGATCGTCCGACCAAGGCGACCGTCGCTCCTGCGGGGATGATCAGGGAGACGTCGTCGACGGCTGCGGTCCCGGCGCTGCCGTGGCGATACGAGACGTGCTCGAGTCGAATCTCGTGCACCTCGGAGGGAGCGTCCCGGGCCGACTCGCGCTCTGGCGCCCGGGACAGCACTCCGTCGATCCGCTCGAGATGACCCGCGACCGTCTGCAGTTGGCTCGCCGCAGCGAACAGGCTGGACAGCGGATGAAGCAGCCCCAGCGCCAAGGAATTGACTGCGAGCATCATGCCCACAGAGAGCGCGCCAAGGAGCACCTGCTGCGCGCCGAGGCCGAGCAGGACGATCGGTGCAGCCAGCGCGAGCCCGGCGCGCAGCGAAGCAACCCACACGTCGACGCGGCTCAGCGCCAGCGTGGCCCCGACCTCTCTGCCATAGGTTCGCGTCCATCGATCGAGCGCACGCTGCTCGAGACCGAGGCCCTTAATCGCCTCGAGCGCCGCAAACATCTCCACCTCGGACGCAGTCGTGTTAGCGGTCTCGCGCAGTTTCGTCGCGATCAGTTCCCGCCGCCGTCGCCAGCAGACGAGGAAGATCAACATCTCCATGCCGGCGAGCAATCCGGCGGCCAAAGCGAGCCGTGGGCTCGCCAGCAACAGGAGAGCGAAGTAGAGCACCACGAAGATGCCGTCGAGAAGCGCAGAGATTGCGGTTCCAGAAACGATGTCTCGGATCGCCGCGTTGCTCCGGATCCGGTCGATGAGATCGCCGCAGGGACGCCGCTCGAAGAACGTGAAGGGCAGCGCCAGCAAGTGGGAAACGAAGCGTTGTCCCAGTCGCATGCTCAGACGCGCGCGCAAATGAGCGCCTGCGAGGCCACGCACGAGTTGCGCGAACAGTGAGAGCACGACGGCTGTCCCCGCGACGCCGAGCAACAGTTTGAAGGTCGCAATGTCGTACAGCGGGATCACCTGGTCGACCAGTGTTCCGACGAAGAAGGGGACCGCGAGCGCGAAGATATGCACGAGGACCGACGCGGAGATCGTCGACGCGAAGTCGCGGAGTTCGGCGTGGTTCGGACGCAGATGCTTCGCCGGATGCACGCCGCGGCGGGGTGTCCGCGCGCGATCGGCCGCTGGGTCGTTCTCGAACGACAGCGCCACGCCCGTGAAACACCGCCGGCACTCGTCGTGGGAGACCCGACGGGGGCCGCTGCTCGGATCCACGATGTCGACACCCGAACGACGCGCGCGATCGAGCACGACGAAGTGGCGGAACTCCCAGTGCAGGATCGCGGGTGTAGGTAGTCGCGTCAGGTCTGAAAGCTCCAGGCGGACCCCAACGACGCGGAGGCGCAGCTGCCGTGCGAGCTCGACGAGCCCCGCAGCACTTGCACCTTCTTCGCTCGTCCCGATTCGGTCTGCCAGCTCTTCCTGAGAGATCGCGATGCCGTGGTAGCGCGCGACCATCGTCAGGCAAGCAAGACCACAATCGGTGGGTCCGAGCTGCTGGACAAACGGGATCCGCCGTCGCCAGCCGATCACGTCGCGCCTCCGGAGCCGGTGTCTGCGGCCGACCACAAAAAGGGGCGTCCGCCGAGCTGAAACTCGACGCGGACGGGACCAGGCTCGAGCCAACACACGGGATTGCCGAGCACCTCAACCTCGATGCGGACCAGCGGTCCACCGAGGTATCTTGGATCGACGTCGATCTCCAGCGCACCGGCAACGGTCAGCGGTGCCGTGGGTATGGGGGAGACTCGGGCCCGCAGCGGCTGCCGGCGTCGGTCGCCGTCCACAATCCGTGCTGGAGTGCTTGGCGTGAGCTTCTGCGCGAGCTCTGGTGGCACAGCTACGTGAGCGACCCACGCATCACAGGCGATCGGTGCGACGCTGAGGGAGCCCCGGTCAATATCAGGCGAGGACGAGTTCGCGCGCTCGAACACGAGCCCGTCGATGCTTGCGACGACGGAGCGCGGATCCCCGCCATTGCGAGCTGTGCACCACGCGAGGTGCTCGCCTGCTCGGACCAGGGTTCCCGGGAGCACCTCTAGCGAGGACACGGTGTCGCATGCCTCCGGGACCTCCACCCCCCCACCTCGGGGGGCCAAGCGTGCCGGCACCGACTCGGTTTGCGGAGCTTCCAGCGTAGTAGCGTACCCTCCTGCGATACCGGTGATGAGGAACAGGAGCGCGGTTGGGATCGACATGCCGCCTCGCGGTACGTCGAACGGTGCCGACGCATCTACGGCGCGACCACCGTACGCGTGACAGAGCGCCTCGGCGCGATATATCCGCGCAATCTCGGGTGGTACGAAGCACAGTCCGGAGGCGGTAGGATCCTCGTCAGGCGCGTTGGAGCTGGTATCGGTCATCCAGGTAGCTTGTTCCCGCCCGGAAACAACGGGTGGCGATGACTGCATCTGAGTTGCGACGTCGTTTCGTCCGCATCGGCTGTGTTTGGAGTGACGGTCACGGCGCGACGCGAAGCCACTGCGCCCGACTGAAAAGCGGCTCCAGCAGGAGCGATGTCGACAGCGACTGAGCGTGCGCCTCGATGGCCCGCGATTGCTCGAGCACCTGCCCGGACCCGTAGTCGCGAGCGAGTTGTGCGAAGAACTCAGTCCGGCTCTGGGTCGAGAGGACCGCGCGGAGAATCGAGCTGTTGGCGTCGTCGAGCTCCACTCCCAAGGTGCGCGGGCCCGGGAGCCCGCCGAGCGCGAGGACGAGATCATCGACGGGTCGTGTGGTGCCGGTCCAGGCCGCGAACCCCGCAAGAACGTCGTCTCGATCCTGCATCAGCATGAGCATCGCGAGCAGGAAGCGATGGGTGGTGTCCTCGAGGTCGCGACGCCGCCGGAGGATGAACATGGAGCGACGCAAGAAGGGTTGCGCGCAGAGAATGGCGTCGTAGGCGGGGCCGAGTCGCTCGCCTGCCTCGCGCGCTAGGCCATCGGCAAAGGCTATTTCGCTTGCGGATCCGACTGAACTGATGTGACGAAGGCAACGGAAGCACTCCGCAAGGTCGTCTCCGAGCACAATGCGGCGGACATAATCTTGGTAGCGCGGATCACCTGTGATCCTCAACGCACCAAGGAACTTGTGAATACGGTTCCAGTATGGATCTTCGTTGCCGAGTTCGGCGAACGCCAGGCAGGGCGGAAAGTAGCTCAGCTGCGGCAAATGCACCGCGTCGCCGTAGGTGCGGACGACCACCGTTGCGCTGGGGCGATCGAGGTGGAAGAGCTGATGCGCTCCGCGAGGTCCGCCGTGGATCTCGCGCACATTCCCGGGATGAAGGATCTCCGACGAATCGAAGGACACAGAGCCCCAGCGCAACTCGGAGTTTCGTCGCCCCGCTTCCGAGAAGCTCCACCGCGAGTGCACACTCTTGCCTTGGATCGGCGTGAACGCCCCCGTGAACCCATGTTCGTGGATCGAGGTGGACCCATCGACCCACAGCAGGACCTCGATGTAGAAGCGATGGCCGCGAAACACGGTGATCGGTGGTTGTCCGAAAACGTCGCGCGATGGTGCGATCTGCGGAACGTTGCGGCCGTCTCGAAATGCCCAGTCGATCACGTCGTCGAGCGTTACCTGCTCGGCCGGGGGATCGCCACGGAGTGCATCCGCTGCAATCTCGGCGAAGGCACGCTCTTCGAAGTAGGTCGAGGACCACGCCGCGTCGATGCGGCGTCCCAGGCGCGCGAAATAGGTCGCGACGAGCGTCACGCATCGCCCTCGCTGGGCGCGTGCGTCGCATTGCTGGGCACGAAGACATCCATCCTCCGGGCGAGGTCCATGACGTGAACCAACAGCGTTGCAATTTCAGCTCGCATCGCCTCGCGGACCGAGCCATCGACGAGATGCCCGAGGCTGGACCGCTCCTGGACTGCGCCGTCCAGTGCCCGCGTAGCGGTCCGCACTGCCCGGAACACGGGATGAGTTGGCCGTCGCCCACCTCGCCGACGTTCGTTCTCACGGCCGTCGTGCCGGGCTTTCTCCTCTAGCTGCGAAGCTGTCCACTCCTCGTCATTGGCGGCGCGGAGATACGTGAGCTGCTCGGTTGGGCAGACGCTGAGCACGGCTCGGAAGTGGCCTATGGTCAGTCGCGAGAACGAGCCGATTCCGCCTGCTCGCGTAACGAGTTCGTAGATCGCGACGGAGCGGTAGATCGCCGTCGCACTCATCGGCAGGTCGGTGCGGATGGCCAGCGCTCGGAGCGAGTTGCACTTGCGTCCGCGCTTTCGCCAGGCGTTCATCGACCCACCGTACAGCTCCTCCACGATCACCTTTGCGACTTTGAGAGTTAGCTCCATCGTGCTGGTGTACACGAGCTCTCGAAGGCGCTGCGCGGCGCGGTCGATGACACCCTCCCGCTCCCTGGGGTTGGAGGCGCCGAGCGCGGTTCGGGCTGCCTGCGCCCCACCAGAGCGAGGTGACGGTGATTTCTCGCCAGCTCCCGGTAGAATTTGTCCGTGATTCGTGGTCATTCGCAGTTCGTTTCGAACGCCGGCAGGCGCCTGCATGGCGTCTCGCGTGGACGTCGCGCACTCGGGTTTGAAGCCGTTCCTGGGAGCGGGGCTCTCGCCTGCATCAAGGCGTCCTGCAAGCCCACTTGGATCACTACCCCCCGCCGAATTTCTCTGCCCCGACCGAGGCCAGGGCTACTCCCGCTTGGGCTGCTCCATCGTCGACGCGTTCGCCACGCGGGAAGTCGACCGCTCGCGGCGTTGACGCCGACAGGGATCCGCCGAGACCCGGGCGTCTCATCGCCGCACCGTCGGAAGAGGCACCAGGTCATGGGATCGTGGCCAGCTACCAGCTACCTCCTGGACCACCGTCGCCACTCGTTCTCGCCCCTGCCGGCGGCGTCGGCGGAACCACCCGACCACCGCCACCGCCGACCCCGCGCCCGCGAACAGGCGATTACCAGCTTCTTCGCGGCGATGAGCCCATGAGCCCCTTCAACAGCCCCGTGAGTAGACCGGCCCATCGCGACCTTGCCCGCGAGGAGCCCGCCGATCCCGTACGCGGCTACCTCGTCGGGGTGCGGATCGAGATCATCGTAGCGGTGCCCGTCTCGAAGGTGACGCGAGCCAGGAGCGACTCCATCGCAGGCCCGACGTTGTCGAGCTGGTCCATGTCGCCGATCGCGTTGATCGACAGGACGCCCTTGCGATTGAGGATGCGCGCGTCGTAGCTGGGCACGTGCGCCGGCGAGACGTCGGTCTCGAGCTCGAGCATCCAATAGAGCCGATGGCGGGCGCGGTCCTATGGGGGCGGATGGCCCAGCCGACCAGGTCGAGCGAGGGTAGGCTCGCCGCGCGGCGGGCCGTCCGCTCCTCCTTCGACGACGCCGTCATCCCCTGCAACAGCTCATCGTCATCGATGTCGTCGGCGTTATCATCGTCGACGTGGCCCTCGGCGATTCACGTGACGATCACGCCGAATCCGCCCTCGCCGTTCACCCGGTGCGTCCTCGACGCCCGACCATCCCGAGCGGCATCGTTCTCGACTTGGGGCTGTCCCAGGCCTCGGTCAGCACCGCTCGGCGTCGGCCTGCCCGAGGAGACGGAAGCCGTCGCCGATCTCGCGTGGGTGCCGCCTCGGCGCGGGGAACCGTGTCGGTCTGGTACGAGAGCGTGCGCTGGAACCGACCGTTGATCGCGCCGTCCATCGGGTAATGGATGGTGCAAGCCTCCGCCGGCACCTGACCGCGCTCCATCGCGGTGCGCTGCGAGAGCCTGGGTGACCCGCATCGCGCCGGTGCGTGCGCGGTTCTCGGGCGACAGCGTGGAGAGCAGCGTCTCGGGCTCCTAGAGCAGCGATCGGTTCAGAATCCGGATCATTCCGATCACTTAGCCGGGCGATCGACAGCGGGGTGCTGGTGCGATCCTCTCGGTCGCGGCGGCCTCGCCGACGCGACCGCCGGAGGCAGTCATGAGCGTTCCACGTTGGGCCCCGGAGAGCACGCCGAGCAAGCGCGAGCAGATGCTCCTCAAGCGGCTCGGTCGCACCAAGAAGCTCTTCGCGTTTCTGCGTGAGTACCGGCTGGAGTTGTTCGACACCGCGTTCCAGGACGAGCTCGCGATGATGTACCGCGACACCGGCGAGGGCAAGACACCCGTGGCTCCCGCGTTGATGGCGATGGCGCTGCTCCTGCAAGCCTACGTCGATGCGTCGGACGCGGAGGCCGTCGAACTCAGCGTCGTCGATGCACGTTGGCAGATGGTCCTCGGCGTCATGGGCTCGGACGAACCCGCCTTCTCCCAAGGTGCGCTCCAGGCTTTCCGCGAGCGCATGATCAAGCACGACATGGATCGCCAATTGCTCGAGCGCAGCGTCGAGCTCGCGCAGCGGACCAAGGGCTTCGACTACAAGAAGCTGCCGAGCGCCCTTCGACTCGCCGTCGACTCGCGACCGATCACGGGTGCTGGGCGCGTCGAGGACACCGTCAACCTCCTTGGCCATGCCGCCCGCAAGCTGCTCGAGTGCGCTGCTGCGCTGCTGCAATCGCCAGCCGGCTGCGCTGGCAGCCGAACTCGACACCCCGGTCTTGGTCGCCAGCAGCACGAAGCGCGGGCTCGACATCGACTGGAACGACCCCGAGCAGAAAGCCGATGCGATCAAGAACCTGGTCGCGCAGATCGATCGGCTCGAGGCGTGGGTGCGCGCGCAGTTCGCCGCTGATGTCGATGGGCCGCCGCTCGCCCAGCATCTCGCCACACTCGCTCAGCTGCGCACGCAGGACCTCGAGCCCGATCCGAAGGGTGGCGGACCGCGGATCCGACGCGGAGTCGCCGAAGACCGACGCGTCTCGGTCACGGACCCTGAGATGAGGCATGGTCGCAAATCGAAGAGTCGCTCCTTCAGCGGCTTCAAGAGTCACCTCGCGGCCGACATCGACACGAACCTCGTGCTCGCGTGCGACATCACGCCGGCGAATCGCCCCGAGGCCGAGGCACTGCCCCGCATCGAAGAAGATGTGGCCCGCTACCGCGGACGGAACGCGATCGGCGAACTTCACATCGACCGCGGCTACGTCGCCAGTCCCAACGTGCTCGCGCTGCACGACCGCCGCGTGCCGATCGTCGCGAAGCCTTGGCTCATCCGCGAAGGTGAGCGCTTCTCGAAGAACCACTTCGTCACCGATCTCGGCCGGATGACGATCACGTGCCCGGCGAACCAGTCCGCGAAGATCAAGCTCGGCACCACGGTGCATTTTCCCGCGGAGACATGCCGG
>JBIJCC010000040.1:0-79713 GCA_044344875.1 Nannocystaceae bacterium | reverse complement strand
GACGCGCGCAGGACGTAGAGTCTTGGTTGAGGATGGCTTGGGCAAGGTGAGGCGATCGTTCTCCGCCACTCGGCACTGAGATATCGAGAACTGACTGTCTCACACTACGTTGGCACAGAGGGCGGCGCAGAGGTCGGCAGGCTCACGAAGCTGAAGACGCTCTTCGTCGACGGGAAGGGCGCGGTGCCTGCGGCCGTCTTCTCGCTCTCGCGAGTGACGACGCTCCATCTCCGGGGTGTCGGTCTGAAGGAGCTCCCGCCATTGGGCGGCTTGAAGAAGCTCGTTCGCCTCGACATCAGCGACAACAAGCTGACTTCGATCTCGCCGGCGATCGCGAGCCTGCCGGCGCTCGAGGTCCTCGACTTCAGCGGTAATCCGCTTCCGATCGAGGAGAAGCGAATCGTCGACGCGATGATGAAGGTCCCGCCTGCGAAGCGCGCTTCGAAGCTCGGCGCTGCGAAGCCGAAGCCAGCCGCGAAGGCGAAGACGGCCACCAAGACGAAGAAGGCTGGAGCTCCGAAGGCGCAACCTCGCCTGAAGGCGCCTCGGCGATTCGGCAGCGTCGTGAGCAAGAACGCCTCGCTCGAGATTCGAATCGGCGAGAAAGACTCGAAGAAGAAGCCGGTCACGGTCAGCCTCGACGTGGGACAAGGCATCGCGCACGTCTGGGCCGTGGGCGACGACGGTCGTCTCGCGGTCACGGAGATGGTGCTCGAAGGAGATGAGTCGGACATGAGCGACGACGATCGGCAGCTGTTCTTCGGGTTCCTCCGCGCTCCGCTGGCCAAGGGAGCGAAGATGGTCGGCAAGTTCGACATCGAAGACGACGACGACTGGATGATCCAGCTCGCGCCTGCGAAGGGCGACGCAGAGGAAGACGGCGTGGTGGTCGATGTCGTGAGCACGAGCTGGAAAGTCATGCTCGAGCCCGAGGTGCGCGCCTCGTGGGGCAAGGGGCGCCGCTGCCTCCTGGTTCCAGTCTGATCAGTCGTCCTCGAGCGAGCCCTTCGCCGTTGGCAAGACGCCGGGGGTACGGCGGGCGTCCAACGCGGCGCGCAGCTGCTGCACCCGGGTGAGCGCGCCCGTGCGATCGCGTGAAGGATCATCGGGCAGCGACGCGAGCGCGAGCTCGGCGGCGTGGAGCTGCGCTTCGATCTCGGCCACGGCGCGCGCATCCGCGACGCCCGATTCGAGCGCCACCTCGGCGCGACGCACGGTGAGCAGGGCCAGGTGGAACCGGCTCTGCACCGCGTATTCGTGGTCGAGGCCGATGGTCGGCTCGAAGCCCGCGAGCGCGGCCTCGAGCTCGGTCGCCCCCTCGTCGAACGCGTCGGTGTCGAGGGCCAGCTCGCCGAGCATCCCGTGGGTGAGGGCGATCTGCAGCGCCCAGTCGCGGGGCGAGCGGTCGAGCTGCGCGAGGGCGTCGCGCATCAGCGTACGCGCCCGGTCGTACGCGCTTGCCTCGTGCGCGATCTGGCCGAGGGTGCGGAGCATGAGGATGCCCTCGAGGCCGGCGTCCCCGTAGGCGGCGCGCCACGTCGCGTAGGCCCGCTCGGCCTGCGCCAGGCCAAGGGCGGGCTCGCCGGCGTTCACCATCACCCATGCGAGCAGGAATTCGGCGCGGGCGACGGAGGGATGGGTGTCGCCCAGGCGGGCGCGTCGCAGCTCGACCGCGCGCTCGAGCGCCTCGCGGGCCTGGGCGGTCCGACCCATCGCGTCGAGGAGCTGACCCACGCCCTCGAGCACGCGCGCCTGTCCTTCGGTGTCACCGATCTGCTCCAGCAGTGTGATCGCGGCCTCGTTCTCGGTCACCGCGGTGGTGACGTCGCCGTTCGTCGCTGCACTCGCCGCGATGGCCTCGGCCAGCCGCGCCTGCAGCTCGGTGTCGACGCCGCCTTTGGCCGTCGTCGCGCGCCCGAGCGCGGCGTAGACCTGGGCGCGGGCGGCGTCGCCGGCACGGTAGCCGAGCGCGTAGACCAGGTGTGACGCGGCGAGGGTGATGCCCTGCGCATCGTCGACCGCATAGGCAGACCACAACGCGGCCTCGGCCGCGGCGCGAGCGGCCGAGAGATCGCCGTGGCCATCGAGCGCGACCGCCAGCGCGTGGTTGGCCGCGCTGTGCAGCGCACGATCGTCGAGACGCGCGGCCGAGGCCGCGGTCGCGCGCGCCAGCTCGAGGGCCTCGCCCGGGTCCGCACCGATGGCGGCCATCGCGAGCACGCGCCGGATGTCGTCGCGGATCTCCTCGGCCGCTTCGCGATCCTCCGGTCCCGTCCTCGGTGCGGCGAGCAGCGCATCGACGTCGCCACAGATCTCGGGCGACTCGAGCTGCCCGATCGTGTCGAGGGCGTCGATCACCGCCGCTGCCCCGCGCGACTCGAGCACCGACAGCGTGACGTCGAGCTCGCGTCGGCGCCGCTCGAGGCACGCGTAGCGCAGCTCGAGGATCTCCTCGGAGTGGATTCGTTCGATGCGGCCGGCACGACAGGCGTCGAGCAGCCCCGCGCCCCACGCGTCGCGATGCTGATCGACCTCGTGGATCAACCGTTCGGCGACCTGCGGCGCGAAGCTCTGCGCCGAGGCGAGCAGGCCCGCCTGCAGCGCCTCGCGGCGCGCGGGGTTCCACGTCGTGGCGAACAGCGCCTCGGGGTCGGGGCAGCTCGGGGTCGAGCGCCACATCGCCGCGGCCGCGCCTGCGATCGTGAAGGCCGTCGCGAGCGCGCCCAGGCCGAGCAATCGTCGACGACGGGCGTGGGGATCGCGACGCAACGCGACGAGCAACGCGGCCATCGAGGGGTGACGCGCGGTGGGATCGCCCGCGAGCCCGCGCGCGACGATCGCGTGGATCCACGGCGGCACCACGGACCCTGGCGGCGGATCGAACCAGCCGTCGAATCTCGGCTGCGGCCGCGTCCCCCACAGCGCCTCGGCCAGCGCCACGCAGAAGCTGTATTGATCGGCGAGCGCATCGGCACCGCGCCCGCGCAGGACCTCGGGGGCCGCGTACGCCGGCGTGCCACCGAAGGGCCCCGTGAGCAGCTCGCCGTGCGGGTCGATGTCGTCCCGCGAGGTGGCGTCGGATCGCGTGTCGTCGACGCGCACGCGGGCGAGCCCGAAGTCCACCACCTTCGGCCGACCGTCGCGATCCACGAGCACGTTGTCGGGCTTGAAGTCCCCGTGCACCACGCCGTCGCGGTGGGCCGCCGCAAGCGCCTCCCCGATCGCGAGGAACGACGCGACGATGTCGTGGACATCCCCCGATCGCGCCGGCGTGCGCTCACCGAGGGCGCGCCGGAGCGTTCCCCCGGCGATGAATTCCATCGCGACGAACACGCTGGCGTGCCCATCGGCGACGCCGACCTCGTAGACGCTGACGATGTTGGGATGGGACAGGCGCGCGAGGGTCCGGCCCTCGCGGAGCAGCGCTGCTTCGTCGGCCGCGCCCTGTCGACGGAGGATCTTGATCGCGACCCGGCGATCGAGGCTCGGGTCGTGGGCCTCGTAGACCACACCCATGGCGCCGCGCCCGGCCTCGCGCACGATCTCGAATCGCCCCACCCGCGTCGGCGGGGTCTCGAGGCCGAGGGCGGCGCGCCGCAGCGACGCGCGGAGCTGCTGCGCGACGACGTCGGTCTCCACGCCGCGCAGCTCCGCGAGCGCTCGAACGGCGGAGTCGCCGTGCGATCCATCCGTCGGGTCCATGTCGCTCGGATGTTCCGTGGTCACGGCCGTGCTACCGTTCTGGTCAGTATGGACGACGCGGAGCTCCTGCGGGACTGGCGGGCCGGAGATGCCCATGCTGGCGACGCACTGGTCTCACGCTACTTCCCGGCGATCTGCCGCTTCTTCCGCAGCAAGCTCGGCGACGACGTCGACGACCTGATCCAGCGCACGTTCCTCGACTGCCTCCATGGCCAGCACGGCCTGCGCGTCGAGGGCAGCTTCCGCAGCTTCCTGTTCACGATCGCGTACCGCCGGCTCTACGATCACCTGCGCGAGCGGGCCGGTCCGACCGCGGTGGAGATCGGCTCGCGCTCCCTGGCCGATCTGCGCACGACCCCGAGCCGCGCCGCGGCGCGCGGCGAGGAGCAGGCGCTCGTGCTCCGGGCGCTCGAGCGCATCGAGCTCGACCACCGCGTCGTGCTCGAGTTGGCCTACTGGGAGGAGATGTCCGGGCCCGAGATCGCCGCGGTCCTGGGGATCGCGGCGAACACCGTGCGCTCGCGGCTGTCGCGGGGCCGCGCCGCGCTGCGCGAGCAGCTCGCGGCGCTGCAGGGCGACGGCGCGCCGATCTCGGAGGATCGCCTCGAGGAGCTCACGCGCGGCGTCGCGGATGGTTGAAGCCGGCATGGGCTCGCGCGGGGCATGGTCTCGCGCGGGGTCGGTCACGGCCGCAGCTTGGCCAGGACGAGGTCGCTGTTCGGTGCCCCTTGGCCCGCGGTGACGTCGCCGAAGCCGACGTCGAACGTGCCCTCGAACTCGCCGCCGGCGTAGACGTTCCCCGCCCCGTCGACGCTCACGCCGCGGAACCGCTGGGCGTTGTCGTGGAGATCGTCATCGGTCAGGACGCGGGTCCACGTGACCGCGCCGTCGTCGATGTGCAGCTTCACCAAGAATCCATCGGCGTATAGACCTTGGTGCTCGAGCGGGACGCCGTCGCCGAAGTCGAGGGGCCCGTTGAAGCCGCCGACCATCAGCAGGCCGGTCGCGTTGTCGCGGACGTAGTCCTCGATGCCGTTCGGCGAGGGATACGTCCGCGCCCAGACCACGTCGCCGACCTCGTCGAAGCGGGCGATGTGGACGTTGCCGGCGATCGCCCCGTTGCCGAAGTCGATGAGCGGCTCCTGGCCCGTGCCGAGCGTGGCGAGGATGAACCCGTCGGGCTCCGCGAACAGCCGCAGATCCGGGCTCTGCTCGCCGGGGAATTGTCGGCTCCACAGCTCCTCGCCGGCGTCGGGTTCGAGGGCGGCGATCCACGGCGACGAGCCCGAGGCGTTCGCGACGTGCACGGCGTTGCCGAACCCGATCGTGCCGTCGTTGAGGCCGGTGAGCAGGATCTCCCCGCCGGGCCCGAACCCGACCCCGGTCGCGTACTGGCCCGCCGAGGCCCCGAACCGTCGACTCCACAGGTGACCGAGATCGGTGGCCAACACGACGACGAACGCGTCTTGACCGACCGACGTGAGGATGTCGCCGCCGAAGTCGACCATGCCGTCGATGCGCCCAGCGATCGCGATCCTGCCGTCCTCGGCGAGGGCGAAGTCGTAGGGCAGGACCTGGCCGCTGATCGCCGGGAACTCGGCGAGCATGGTGAGGCTGCCCTGCGGATCGATCGACCACAGCCGCGGCACGAGGTCTGGTTCCATCGTCAGCGCGAGGACATCGTCGTCCTTCGTCGCCATGCGGATCACGTCCACGCTCTCGATCGCGGTGACCCACAGCGCGGTGCCCTCGGTGTCGACGCGCACCAGGTACTGGCCCGGCTCGGTCACCGTGCCCGCGGCGCCGAAGTCCGTGGCGCCGTAGAGCGTCGCGACGACGGTGGTGTTGCCGGCCGCGTCCGTGATCTGGATGCGGCCGAGCTGCAGGGCTCCGCTGGCGTCTTCTTCGCCCCAGCGGTGGGCCCAGAGCCAATCGCCGGAGCACGCCTGCATCGCGCAGTCCGGGGCCGTGGGTTCCGGGTTGCCGGAGGTGTCGGTGCCGTCGGTCTCGGGGCCCGTGTCGGTGTCGAGCGTCGTGGTGGTGTCCGCGGCCGTCGTCGGGGTGTCGTCGGTGCCCGAGGCCTCGGTGCCGGTGGTGTCCGGTGTCGCGGTGAGGCCCGCGTCGGTCGTCGCGGTCGTGTCGTCGCCGGCGTCGTTCGCGGAGGCGTCGTTGCCCGACGACGACGATGGCGACGACGACGAGCAGCCGGCGGCGAGGGCGGCCGCGAGGACGAGGAGTGGGGATGCACGTCGCTGCGCGCGGGGTCGTGTCGGGTCCACGGATGCCGCAGTCGTGGGGCGGGGTCGGGTGATCCCGCGGAGATGCGTGAGTCGGGTCACCGCTACGGCGCCCGCGATCGCGATCGGGGGTTCGGAGTCCTCGCGCGCGCTGACGGAATGCGAACGCGGTGCTGGCGTTGGGGGTCGGTGGCGCGGGGTTGGGGTATGTGGGGTGGTCGATCTCGGGAAGGCTACCTTGGTGAGACGATCGACTGCAGCACCGGCTGGATCCTCGAGTCCAACACCCGCGCTCGCGCACTGACGGGGCCCCGTCCGTTCCCCAAGATTTGACACCATCCCATCCCAGCGCGAACCTCGACGAGTTCATGACCGACGCTTCGGACCTCGACCTCCTCGCGTCGTGGCGCGCCGGCGACACCGGCTGCGGCAACACCCTCTTCCAGCGGCACTTCGCGGCGATCCACCGCTACTTCGCGAACAAGGTCGGCAGCGAGCGCGACGTCGAGGACCTGATCCAGCGCACCTTCCTCGCCGCCCTCGAAGCGCGCGACCGGTTCGCCGGGGGTTCGAGCTTCAAGACGTGGGTCCTCGGCATCGCCCACAACCTGCTGTGCGAGCACTACCGCGGCCAGCGACGGGGCGGGGGCCCAGCGCTCGACCTCTCGGAGATCTCCGTCCGGGACCTCTGCGCGGGGCCCTCGACGCTGCTCGGCCGCAAGCGCGACGAGCAGGCGCTGCTCGAGGGGCTCCGCGCGATCCCGTTCGACGCCCAAGTCCTGCTCGAGCTCTATTACTGGGAGCGGATGACCGGCCCCGAGGTCGGCCTCATCCTCGGCATCCCCGAGAACACCGCGCGCTCGCGGCTGCGTCGGGCCAAGGAGCTGCTGCTCACCGCGATTCGCGAGGGCGGTGTGTCGGATCGCAAGGCGACGAGTGACGACGACCTCGAGGCCTGGGCCGCCGAGGTGCGGGCCACCGCGTTCGCCGAGGCGTAGCGCACCACGGTCGCGGACCGGCCACACCGCCGCCACCGCGGACGTTCGCACGGACGAAACGAACGCGGGACCTTCGAACGCAAGACGGACCCCGCGCTCGCCGGCGGCCACGTCACAGCAGCCACCCCCACGCGATCGCTCCGCCCAGCCTCGTCTTCGATGTCGTCGTGTTCACGTCGGCATGAGTGGTGCCGGCCGACGATCCCGTCACGACGATCGCTCCGTCACTGCCGCGTGGCGAACCGCGGCTCGCGAGCCCGCCATTGTCGCCGCGACCTCCGTGGCCTACGCTCTCGTTCGAATGGTGCGCAGGACGTGGCTCGTCGCGACCCTCGTGCTCGGCTGTGGCCCCACGCCCGACCCGACATCCACCTCCGGTTCCACCTCCGATCCGTCGACGTCGTCGACGACCGCGGCCGGCCCGTCGTGTGAGTCGTACCTCCAGGTCCCCGAGATCGGCCCGGGCGTCGCGATCACGGTGCGCAACCTGTCGTCCGCCCCGGTGTACCTGCCGGCGACCTTCGGCTGCTTCTTCACGCCCGCGTTCACGGTCGCGACCGCCGACGGCGAGCCGATCGTGCAGCCCGAGAATCCGAGCCGGGTGTGCGCATCGATCATCGCGGAGGCCGATTGCGATCCTCCCGGTGATGACTGCGGGATGGCGACCGCGGGGCGACTCGCCCCCGGGGCGCAGGACGAGGGCGGATGGTCGGGGGCGCGGGGATTCCCGATCGAGCTCGTCGCCGCGTGCGCGCCGGAACCATCGTGCGCGGCGAGCTGCTTGCAGCTCGAGCCGGCGGCCGCAGGCCAGTACGACATCAGCGTCACCGCGTATCGCCGGTGCGACGGCATGTGCGCCTGCGACGACGAGGCCGCCGAGGTCTGTCAGGTCTACGGTGCCGTCGAGCTCGCCGACCCGCAGACGTTCACCACGCGCATCGACTACCCCGCGCAGACGACCGCCGAAATCACGATCGTCGATCCCTGAGCCCGCGCGTGCCTACGCCCCCGCGATCGCCCGCACGATCGCCGCGCTCGCCTCGTCACCCGGGAACCACTGCTCCACGCGCAGCTCCTCCACCGCCACGTTCTGCGGGGCCTGGAACGCGGTCACCATGGTGACGAAGCGCAGCTCCATGTCGCCGCGGCGCACGTGCACGACCAACACTGGCTCCGCGGGGACGGACAGATCGACGTCACGCCAACCCGCGGCCACGGTCGGCATGGCGAGGACCTCGTCGAGCAGGGCACGCAGCTCGCCGTCGTCGGGATCGGCGAGGAGCTCCCGCTGGAGCCGCCACAGCAGCGCGCGGCCGATCTCGTCGAAGTTGACGATGAACGGGGCGGCGCCGCGGGGATCGAACGTCAGCTTGGCGAGGTTGAGATCGAGGCGCGCCACGGCGTCGCGATCCATCGCCGCCGCGGGCACGCGATCCGGGAACATCGCCCGGAGCATCGTCTGCGCGCCGCGGTTCATGTCGCGCACCCGATAGGCGCGGTCGATCACGAACAGCGGGTACGGCTCCTGGTGGGCCTTCAGCAGGGCGAGTGCCTGCGAGACGGCGGGCAGCGTTTCGGCCGACTCCTCGAACACCGACTCGTGCCCCGCGGCCGCGAGCATCGCGTTGACGTGGCGCAGCGGCACGCCGAGCGCGGTGGACAGGCGGAGCACCATCGCGGCGCTCGGGCTCGATCGCCCGGTCTCGAGGAAGCTGATGTGCCGCGACGAGACGTCGGCCGTCAGGGCGAGGTCGAGCTGGCTGAGGCCGCGCTGCCCTCGCCAGTGCTTGAGGAGCGCGGGGAACAGACCCGCGCGGTGGTCGACGTCGGGCACCGCGGGGACGACGATAGGCCGCGGGGCGACGCGAAGCACCTACCTGGCGAGGTCATCGCGTCCGCCCGCGGTACGGGCCAAGGTGTGCGCCGGCGGCCGGGCTCGGTGCACAGGCCCGCCGCAGACCGGAGAATCCATGTCCACCCTGACTGCAACCACCGCCGCCGATCTGTTCCGTCGACCCCCCGATCGGCTCCTCGACGTCGGCGCTGGCGAGGTCGCCTACCGCAAGGTCGGTCACGGGCCCGACGTGCTGTTCGTCCACGGCTGGCCGGCGAGCGGCGCGACCTTCCGCGGCCTGCTGCCGTACCTCGCCCCGCACGTCACCTGTCACCTGCTCGATCTGCCCGGCACCGGCGACAGTCGCTTCGACGCCGACACCCCGCTGTCGATCGACAACCATATCCACAGCGTGAGGCGGGTGATCGACGTGCTCGGGTTCGACGACGTCGCCGTGGTCGGTCACGACAGCGGCGGCATGATCGCCCGCCACGCCGTGGCCGGCGATCGTCGCCTCCGCGCGGTGGGCCTCGTGAATTCCGAGCAGCCCCAGGGCCTCAATTGGCGGTTCCGGCTGTTCCTCGCGCCGCGCGGGATCCCCGGCTTCGGTGCGGCGTTCGGCTGGGTCGTTGGTCAACGCTGGCTGCGCCGCAACAGGTTCATCCTCGGCGATGTCTTCGCCGATCCGGCGGCGATCGACGGCGAGTTCGACGAGTTCTTCCTCCAGCCGCTGCACCGGCAGCCCGCGCGCCTCGACGCCGCGATGCGACTGCTGCGGAGCTTCGATGCGCGACTGGTCCACGCACTGGGCGAAGTGCACTCGCGGATCCACGTCCCCGTCCAGCTCGTGTGGGGCGATCGCGATCCGTTCTTCCCGATCGCGCGGGCGCGGGCGATGGTCGGCACATTCCCCGACGCGCGCCTGCACGTGGTGCAGGGGGCGAGCCTGTTCGTCCACGAGGAGCGCCCGCAGGAGGTCGCGCAGGCGTTGCTCCCGGTGCTGGTCGGAGGCACGTCTCGTTGACCTGGCGTCGAGGTCAAGGGGCCGCCACGAAGGCATGGCCGCCAAAACAGGCGACGAACTCGTCGTCGTCGATGCGCAGAGGCTGTCCCGTGGCCTCGAAGAATGGGTCGAGGAGGTCGAAGGCGTCCCGAGCCCGGCCGACGAGCACGACCATGTGCAACCACATGGTCGCGCCGCCGAAGGAACCGTGGGGGGAGACCAGGTCAGGGTAGCGGCGATGCAGCCATGCCTCGTAGTGCTGCGACACGACGGTGACTGCAGCGATGGATCCCGACAGGAGTGCGAGCACGAGCTCGTGCTCGCTCCCAACTGCGAGAACCATCGGTCGAACACGATCGATGCGCCGAGCCACCAACATTGGGTCGTCGTGGGGCGTTGAGGCGAGGAACGCGTTCTCGGTCGGTACCTGACCTCGCCAGCGCTGGATGATGCACATCGCGGCCGCGACGCAGCCGTCGGCCCGCGCCTGCAGGTGGTGTGAGGTCATCGCGCCGGGTCCGGCGTCACGGAGTCGTCGAGCACTCGACCATCCGGGCCGAGCACTAGGTGGCCGCGCGACCCGGATTGGTCGGTGATGGCGACGCGCCAAGTCCCGTCCGCGGCGGCATCGACGTCGCGGGCCGCGAGCCCCGGGTGATGCTCGACGAGGTAGGCGAATGCGTCGCGTCGCGCCCGGTCCCCGGGCGAGATCGCGGCGACGATGCGCGCCGGGTCCAGCCCTGGGAATGGAAGGGTGTCCGTCGGTCCGAGCCCGAGCACTCGCCGAATGCGCGAGGCGGGCGCTCCCGCGTTCAGTGCTTGCTCCGCCAGGGCGAGCAATTCGCCGCCGCGCATGCCGGGGTCGGGCGGCGGAGTGTCCGCGGCGAGGTCGACCTCGTAGGACGTCGCCATGGCCGAGCCGTAGCGCGACTCCATCGTGACTCGCTGATCGTCGGTCAGCGTGTAGATGTGCTGCAGACGGTTGATCGCGAGCGTCCTGCCGACCCCGAATGCGGCGCCGACGATCGCGATCGCCGCCTCGGAGGTCGCGTCGATCTGCCCGACGCGTCGCCGCACTCCGTCGGTGGGCGCGAGCAGACACGCCGCGAATGCGCGGGCGCGACGTTCGACCTCCACCAGTCGTGGCGACCGGACCGACACCGGGCTCACGAGGACGCTGCGGCCCTCCACGAGGTCGAAGATCAGATGGCACAGCTCGTGCGCCAAGGTCGTGCGCACACGCCAGGGCGCCGGAGCGTCGGCTGCGTTCGCGACGAGAATCGCGGGCACGGGAACCGTCGTGCACGCGCCGTCGATCGCTGCGTCTCCGCGATCGGTCCACACCACCGTGACCCCGAGTCTGCGGACCAGGCTCAGCATCGAAGGGATCGGGTCGTCGCCGAGGTCGAGCGCGAGCCGGACGGCACGGGCGAGATGGTCCCCGGGGTGCACGTCGTGCGGGCACGGGCCGGGGCGGATCATGGGGAGCGTCGGACGAACGTGTACGAGGTCTCGCTCGAGTTCGGCGATGTCACGGACGACACGCTGGAACTCCCCCAGCATCTCGTCGCTGTCCGTGGTGAGCACGTCGCGGATCAGGAGACCGTCGGCATCAGCGTCGCTACGCAGCAGCAGGGTCATCGGCGCGCGGCCGGCCTCGCCTGCGAACAGATCCTCGACACGGAGGCCGAAGACACGGGCACATCGATCGATCTCGTGCCATGTCGGGTCGGCGTCACCTTGCTCGATGCGCTGCAGTTGCTCGGGCGAGAGTCTGGCCCACGCGGCCAGCTCATCGATCGACAATCGAGCGCACTCGCGCGCCGCCCGAATGAGCTCCGCGGGCTTCTGCATCGACGTCATCGTACCACCGCGTAGCGGCCGAGCGGAAGCTGACCGCACGGGGCAGCCAAGCCAGACCCGGAGCTCACGATCGCGGACGGGTCACGCGGATCCACTCGGCCGCCTTGCGCTCGTCCGCGACGCCATACAGGAACCACCAGTGCCATCCGAGGCCGGCCAACACCGTGAGGTGGAACAGCTCGTGGGGCCCGACGATGTTGGGGATCAGCACCGGCGTGCGCAGGAAGTCCAGCACCGCGCCGGCGGTGTACGCCAGTCCGCCCCAGACGATCGGCGCGACGAACCGCCAGCCGTAGCGGCGATAGATCTGCCAGATCGAGACGATCGCGATCCACCCCAGCGAGAAGTACATCGTCAGGCTGAGCCACTCGGGGACGTCGTCGAAGAAGATCGTCTTGAGCGTGATCGCGGCGGCGGTGACGACCCATAGGGCCGAGATCACGCCCCAGCGCCAGACGCCCACGAACATCACCGCCTGCACGGCGGTGAGCGTTCCGGAGATCACGAAGAAGATCGCGGCGTGGTCGAGCCGCAGCATCACCGCCCGGCCGGCGCCGCCGGGCTCGAGCAGGTGGAATGTGCCGCTGATCGCGAGCAGCGCGACGCAGCCGAAGGCAAAGGTCGCCAGCGCGGCAGTACGGCCCCAGTGACCGTGCGCCCGCCGCAGCAGCGCGATGCCGAGGACCAGGAACAGCCCCGAGCCGAGCAGGTGCGTGAAGCTGCTGACCGGCTCGCTGAACCCGGGGATGGCGGTGATCGGGGGACCCGGTGCTGGCATCGTCGCGTCCACTCGGCGCAACCGGTCTACGTGGCGCTGCGCGCCCCTTCGTGGCGGAGCAACAGGCGCTGGGCTTCACCGGCCAGCGCGGGATCGGTGTACTCGGCGACGACCGCCGCGTGTCCGGGGTGACCCATCGGTCCGACGGGCTCGGCGAGCAGCGCGTCGGCGTCCGCGAGGCGCTTCTCGGGTTCGGTGGTGCCGACGAGCGCGCCCGCGAGTCCGCCGACGCCTGCGCCGAACGCCGCGCCGAGCAGCAGGGCGAGCCACGGCGTCATCGCCGGCGAGTCGCCGGTGCCGAACGCGATGAACGCGATCACGGCGCCGAACAGCGACATCGCGAGGCTGCCCCAGATCGCGCCGGCCACCGGTCGAGTCTGGGTGATCTGCAGCTTGCCGTCCACGATCCTCCGGTAGTGCACGCCGAGCGACGCAGCGCGGGCCCCGAGCGGCGATCGACGCAGCGCGCGATAGGCCCGACGGGCGACTCGAGGTTCATCGAACACGACGCAGATGGATTGATGCATGGGGACCCCGCGAGCGAAATAGCAAGGGCGGTGCCGACGCTGCGGCCGCGCATCGCTTGGGGTTGGCCGGAGGCGCTGGCCCGAGCGCACGGGCGCGGACGCTCACGCGGGGCGTTCGCGCACGGCATCGAGGGCGCGGCGAAGCGGGATCGCAACGCCGCGGCCATGGCACCGCGGATGCAACGTCCGCGGGCATGGCGATCGCCGTCCGCAGTCCCTTCGAGCCCGCGTCGCCGACGGCGTTGGGCACCTCGCGCGGGCCCGTCCTCGCGCGGCGCTGGCTCACGCTCGCCGTCGTCGTCGGGGCGATCGCCTACAGCAACCTCGCCGACGTGCTCGGGAGCAGCGGCAGCGACATCGGGACCGTCAGTCGTCGGTACGACAACGCGTTCGCCCCCGCACCGTTTGCATTTGCGATCTGGGGCGTGATCTACGGGTCGTTCCTCGCCTACTGCACCGTCGCGCTGCTGCCCTCGCGGCGGAACATGCCGATCTTCGATCAGCTCGCGGTGCCGTTCATGATCGCCAACGTCCTGGGCGCGGCGTGGGTGGCCGCGTTCCGCCACGACATGGTCTTCATGGCGCTGCTCGTCATCGTCGCGATGCTCGCCCTGGCCTGGCAGATGCTCGCGCGGGCGAGCCGCTGCGTGGACACCGGGCGCGCCCGCTTCGCGCTGACCGTGCCCTTCGCCCTGTTCTTCGCGTGGATCGCCGTCGCGACCCTGGCGAACCTCGCCGCGGCCCGCATCGCGCTGGGTTGGGCTGGTGGGAGCTTCGCCGAGTTCGCGTGGGCGGTCGGCATGCTGGTGGTCGCCACCGCGCTGGGCCTGGGCGTCGGCGTGCGTCGGCGCCAGTTCCTCGTGCCCGCCGTGGTCGCGTGGGCGACCGCGGCGATCGCCGTCGCGGCCCGCGTGGACCATCCCGGGGTGGGCACCGCGGCGATGGTCGCGAGCGTCGCCTGTGGCATCGCCGCGGTGGCGCTGGCCGTGCACAGGGCGTGGATCCGCGAGCCCGCGCAGCTGGCCTCTGGCACGCTGGGCACGGCGTCGCCGCAGGGATGACGCCGCTGCACCCGTGCAACGCCGTCCCGTCCAACTGCGTCGTCGAGCCGTGCTGCGCGGCGGGCTGTCGCTCGCGTGCGCCTCGGCCTGCGCTGCCCGCCTCGGTCCCGCGTCGCCGCGCACCGCGGCTCCGCCGGATGTCCGCGTGCTGACGCTGAACCTCGCCCATGGTCGTGCGCTCGCATGGACGCAGACCCGGGCGCGACCGCGGCAGTGGTACCGCGCCAACCTCGACGTCATCGCCGCGTTGCTCGTGCGCGAGGCGCCGACGATCGTCGCGTTGCAGGAGGCCGAGCTCGGCTCGCGGTGGGCCGGCGACTTCGATCACGTCGCCTACCTCGCGGCGTGCTCGGGCCTGGTCGTCGCAGCGACGACGCCGTTCGTGCACGAGCCGGGGCACAAGCGCTACGGCACCGCGCTGCTCGTGCGTCCGGACGTGGACGTGGGCGCGACCGGGGGCGCCGCGTTCACGGTGCACGGTCGGTGGCGCAAGGGCTACACGTTCGCGCGCGTGCGCATCGGGGACGGCGAGGCGTTCACCGCGACGTCGCTGCACCTCGATCACGCGAGCGCCACCGTGCGCCGCGCCCAGGTCGACGAGCTCGGCCGCCACCTGAGTGACGGGACCGGCCCGCACCTCGTGCTCGGCGATTTCAACGCGCCCTGGGACGCGCCCTACAGCCCGATCCGTGCCTTGGCCGACGCGCTCGGCCTGGCCGCGCCGCCGGCCGTAGGGTCCGCGACGTATCCGCGGTCGGGGCGGCGACTCGACTGGATCCTCGCGTCGCCGCCACTCGAGGTCCGCGGCGTCGCGGTCCTCGTCGACGATCGCGTGTCCGATCACCGCGCGGTGACGGGCGAGCTCGTCGTGACGGCTCGCGCGACGGCTCGCGCGACGTGAAAGTCCCCGTCGGCGGGTCACTTCCCCGAGGTCACTTCCCCGAGGTCACTTCCCCGAGGTCACTTCCCCGAGGTCAACGCACGTGGGGCCGACGGCGTGGAATCCCCGTGCACCGGCCGCGACAGCACGATCGTCTTGCCCGCGGACTTCCCCTCGGAGTACGCCGAGTGACTGCCGCTCGAGGACCCGCCGGTCGAGACGATCCGTGGGTGACGGCGACGGTAGTAGTCGCGCACGGCGGCGTCGCCGACCCAGACCAGGCCCTCGCGCTTGGCGTCGTCGCGCTGGGCCTGGAGCTTGTCGCTCAGGCCTTCGACGGCGCCGGCGAGGAAGCTCCGGCGATCGCGATCGGAGCGGAGGTTCGCGGCGCGCTTGTGCTCCCGCCACAGCCGCTCGACCGTGCGCGAGACGAACTGGTGGACGTACTCGGCCATCGCGAGGTTCTCGGGGCGGCCGCAGACCTCGAGCACCGAGCCGTGCTTGGCCTCCTTGGGCCGATAGACGCGGATCCAGATCACCTGCACGAAGAAGTGCTCGAGCAGCAGCATCGCCAGCGCGCGCTGGTGGGGCTGCACGCGGCCGGTGGGCTCGCCCAGCCACAGGTACGCGCACTCGCTGGCGGCCGCCGCCTCGTCCCGCTGCAGGTCGAGGTTGTACTTCAGCATGATGCGCTGGGCGGTGGACGCCGCGAGCTCGGCCTCGTTCTGGTTGGAGCTCTCGGCGAGCGCGAGGAGCTTCTGCACGCGCGCGACCACCCGCATGCGCGCGCTGTCGGGCGCGGGCTCACCGTCGGTCGGTGAGGTCCCCGCCGCGCGGGCGTCGATGCCCCGCGCGCGGCAGACCTCGCGGAATCGCGGGCCGTGCGGCGTCGTGTCGCCGCCGAGGACCTCGTCGACGTACTGGTGCGCGGCCTCGTGCTTGATCGTCTCGATCGTCTCGGCCCACGGCCGCGTCGTCGCAGCCTCGCGGGAGATCGCGATCGTCCGCTCCTTGGCCCGCCACGAGCCGAGCAGGGCCGTGGTGTCGGAGAGCTCGAAGAGCGGCCGCCGCATCGCCTCGCCGAACAACGCCCAGTTGATCTGATCCCACTCCGCCGCGAGCTCGCGCACCAGCAGCGTCTCGAGCCAGGCGCTCAGCTGTTCGCGTGATCCCTGGGCCTCGGACGCCGTCATCGCGCGCAGAGACTACGCGCCGACGCATGCCCGTCAAGGCGCCCGCACGCGCACGGTTCGGCGGCCCGCCCGCGGGACGACGGTGGCCCGTCCGCAGGCCACCCCGGCCAGCCCGCGGGCCATCGCTCGGCCGCACTCTCCGCATTTCGAGGAGTTGCGCGTGGCACCGCGCTCGCAAAGGCAAGCGCCCATGGAGGTTGCTACGCTCGAGGTGGGAATCGGCTCGCCGCGATCCGAGGCACGACCATGGTCACGCACTCCCCATCGCAGATCCTCCCCGCGGTCGACGAGCGGCTCATCATGCCGGACTCCGGCTACGAGGTGCTCGACGGCAAGGTGGTCGCCGTGAGCCCCGCCCACGAGCCGCACGGCAGCCGCCACTCGAAGGTGTCGGCGCTGCTCGAGGCCTACGTCGCGCACGGCTACAACGCCGCGAGCGACATGCTGACGCGGGCCTCCCCGTTCGACGACCTCGCGCCCGACGCGAGCGTCTACCCGATCGATCGCGACCCGAGCACGGGGGGCCGACAGCTCGAGGAACTCGCGTTCGAGGTCGTCAGCACCGAGACGCTCGCCCACGCGGGGCGCAAGGCGGCGCGGCTCGTCGCCCGCGGCGTGCGTCGGGTGTTCGCGATCGACGTCGAGCGGTGCCGCGGGCTCGAGTGGTCGGCGCGGACCGAGGGCTGGGAGATCCTCGCCGGCGACGCGGTGATCGAGGATCCCGCGCTCGTGCTGCCCCTTGCGATCCATGATCTGGTGGCCGCGGCGGACGCCGACGACGCGGTCGCGCGGGCGCTGCTGGCCAAGCGCAACGCGGTGCTCACCGCGAGCATCGACGCGGCGGCGGCCCAGGCCGCCGTGGACGTCAGGGCCCAGGATGTGATCACCGTCCTCGTCGCCCGCGGCCTCGCGCCCGCGCCGGAGCAGCGTGCGGCGATCCTGGCGGTGCGCGACCCCGCGGCGCTCGAGTGCCTGCTCATCGCGGCGGCGACGTGCGACGACGTCGAGCGCCTGCTCGCCGACGCAGCCCGAGCACGGTGACGACCGTCGCGAGCCACCCCACACCGCGACGATCGCCGCGATCGCTCGCGCAGCCGCAGCCGTCGCCGCCCGCGTCGTCCACCGCCGGTGCACCGGTGCTCTCGCCGCCGCCGCTCGACGCCGCGTCGGTCGTGTCGCCGACGGGCGGCGGACCGTCACCGCTCTCGTCCGCCCCCACCGTGGTCCCCGAGCTGGTGCCGCTGCCCTCGACGCCGACGACCGTGATCGTGAACGCGTCGTCGGTGGGACCGCCGCCCCACGGCGCGTCGGCGAACCACGTCACGCCCTCGTGAACCAGGCCGAAGCTCTGCGCGACGGGCTCGGTCGAGCTCGCCGCGACCGTGAACGTGAAGCGGCCGATCTCGCCGGGCGCCACGACGACGCCGGGGGTCGCCGCGCGGATCGGGCTCGGCCACGTCGCGTCACCGAGCGCCGAGGGTTGGTCGCGCGGGGTCGGGGCGACGAACGTGAAGTCGGGCTCCCACGGCAGGCCGCCCGTGTTCTCGAGGTCGATCCACAGCTCACGCGTGGTGCCGATCTCGACCTCGATCACGGCGTCGGTCCACGAGCGATCGACCTCGGTGGCGGAGAACCACGTGAGATCGGCGCGCAGCTCCTCGAGCCGCGGATGCAGCAGGCTGCCCGGACACGCCGTGGAATTGCCGGGCCAGTCGCGGTGACCCTGGATGTTGTCGGCCGCCGTCGAGATGTCGTGCAGTCGCACGAGCGTCTGCACCAAGAGCTGCCCGCGCTGCATCATCGCGTCGGTGACGTCGTGGCCCTCACCGCCGACGCAATCGGCGTCGGGCTCGTGGTAGCAGCCGATGAAACACACCGCGAGGTTGCCGTCGTTGTTGCCGCCGCCGGTCGCACCGCTGTAGAGCTCGAGCCCGCGACCCTCCCACAGGGTGCCGTCGTAGCCGACCAACATCTGGTAGGGGATGTCGCACCACTCGCCGCTGTCCATCGCGTAGGCCTGCGTCGCCTGCAGCCGGCCCTGCACGGTGCCGTCCGCGGTCTGCGGCCCGGCGGTGTGGTGGATCGCCATGCGGTACCAGTCGGTCTCGGGATCCGAGCAGCCACTGGGCAGCGCACCCCACTCCTCGCGGGGCACGACGCCGATCTGCTGCAGCTCGGGGACGACGGCGCGCACCGGCGGCAGCTCGGTCGCCAGCGCGCGGGCGCGGGCGCCAGCGTCGGGGTGACGCGGCACGAGCAACTCCCATTGAAGGTCGCCGATGCGCGCGCCGTCGCCCTCGGCGATCCGCAGCTGCGCGCACGGGTACAGACGGTCGAGATCGACGACGGCGATCCGCGCCTCGCCGCGCGCGAAGGTCTCGCGCATGGGCAGCCACGGACCGGCATCCGCGTCGCTGCAGCGCCCCGAGGCGTCGGTCGCAACACCGCGGGCCTGCAACGCGACGGGCTGCGCGTCGAGGACCGACAGCAGCGCGGACACCCGCGTACCTCCGCCGATGGGTGCCTCGGGCGTGGACACCTGCCACGTGCCCGCGGAGTTCCACGTCGCGGCGCGCGTGGCTCGGTCGTCGTTGCGCTCGGGGAACACATGCTCGTCGGCGCGGGCGATCGCGGGGGCGAGCGGGGCGACGAGCGCGGCGACGACGAGGGCGGGACGCAGGAGGAGCATCGCCGCAGTATCGTACGGGCCGACCCGATTGATCGCAGCTTTTGGCCCGCCTACGTAAGCCGCGCGGCGTGGGCGCGCCCGTGATAGCCTCGGAACGGTATGCAGTCCGAGCCGGCCGCCGACCCTCCGCGCTATCCGATACCCGACGGCCTCCGCGAGAAAGCGGCCGGACTGGCCAAGTGGATGCAGATCGTCGGTATCTTGCAGACGTGCTGCGCGGGGCTCGCGTTCGCGCTGTTCTCGTGCTCGGCGATCGCGGTCGTGTCCTCGAATGCGCACTGGTCGGTGATCCTCATCACCGCGATCCTGCTCGCGATGCTCGGCGTCTTGGTGCGGCAAGGCTTGCTGATGCAGTCCGCCGCCGATCACCTCGTGGGCCTCGGCGACGAGCCAGACGACGCGCACGATCACCTGCAGCTCGCGTTCGCGCGGCTGCGTCCGATGTTCGCGATCGACGTCGCGGTCGGTGCACTCCTGGTGTTGCGCAACGGCCTGGGGGTTTGGTGGATGTCATGAGCGATCCGTACCGCGACCAAGCCGCGATCAAGCTGCAGGCGCTCCTCGACGAGGAGCGCGGCCTGTTGGTCCGCGCGGGTAAGGCGATGATCGCCGCGGGGGTACTCGCCATCCTCGCGGCGCTCGTCGGCCTGCCGATGACCCTCGCGGGCACGTGGATCGGTTGGATCGCCGATTCGATCCCGCTGGTGCTCGGGATCATCACCCTGCAGGCGGGCCTGGTGCTCTCGCGGATGCCCGGTGGCAGCCGCGACTACGGCCACATCGAGAAGTCGATGGCGAGCCTCCGCGTCGTCTACACCGTCAAGGGTGTGCTCATGTTGCTCGCCGTCGGCGCGGCGTGTCTCGCATTCCTCTCCCCGATGATCCTGCGCATCTTCATGTAGGAGCAACGCCGGGGCCGCAGCGATCGTGCAGGTCCAGGATGCGCGCGGGGCCATTGCGCCCGGCGCCGTCGCAGGTCGATGCTCGGCCCATGCCCCTCGACTCCGTCGATCTCGAGACCGCGAAGGCCGCCCGCGGCACCCGTCTGGTCGTGAACGCCATGGTCCCGAGCCCATGGTCGGAGGCCGCCAAGGGGTGCTTCCGCGTCGCCGGGGTCTCGGCGCTCGTGGTGCACCGCGGCTTCGACTCCGCGGCGATCGACGCGTGGACCGGCGTCGACAACGTGCCGGTGCTGCTCCACGAGCGCGAGCCCGCGCGGACCCACTGGGCCGCGATCGTCACCGCGATCGATCGCTTGGCCCGCGCAAGCGGTGGCACGCGCATCCTGCCTGACGCGGTGACCGAGCGGGCGCGCGTGATGGGCCTGCTGCACGAACTCGCCGGCGAAGAGGGCATCGGCTGGAACGCTCGGCTCACGATGATCGACGCGGGCCTGGCGGGGGACGGCACGCGCGGTTTCCCGCCGCCGGTCGCGAAGTTCCTCGCGCGGCGCTACGGCCACGGGGCCACCGACGCCGCGCAGGTACGCGAGCGGGTGGAGGCCCAGCTCGCGATGATCGCCGACGAACTCGCCGCCCGCGGCGGCCGCTACTTCGGCGGCGCGCACCCCAACGCGCTCGACGTGTACTCGGCGACCTTCTTGACCCCGGTCGCGGCGCCGCTCGACGACACCAACTGTCCCGGCGTCGCGGCGCCGTTCCGCGCGGCGTTCGCCGCGGCCCACGAGGCGTTCGTGTCGCTGGTGCCCACCGCGTTGTTCGAGCACCGCACGCGGATGTTTGCGGAGCACTTGGCGTGGCCGATCGCGTTGTGATGGCCGGGGCGCCCGCAAGATGCGCGCGCGTGGCCGGGGCGGCCGGGCATACCTAGCGGCGTGCGCCGCCCGGCTTCGCTCGATCGTGGAGCTATCTTGTCGCCGGAGACGCCCCCATGAAGAGACTCGCCGACAAGATCGCCATCATCACCGGTGCTGCCGGAGGCATCGGCCGCACCACCGCCGAGCTGTTCGTCGCCGAAGGCGCGCGCGTCGTCATGGTCGACGTCGACGCCGACGCGCTCGGCGTCATCGCCCGGCCCCTCGGCCGCGCGGCGGTGTGCGTCGCGGGGGACGTCGCCGATCCGGACACCGCGAAGCGAGCGGTCGCCGCGGCGACCGAGCAGTTCGGCGGCCTGCACGTGCTCTTCGCGAACGCCGGCATCGAGGGCCGCATCGCGCCGCTGGTCGAGCAGAACTTCGCCGACGTCGAGCGCGTGCTGCGGGTGAACGTGCTCGGCGTCTTCAACTTCCTGCACCAGGCCGCGCCGAAGATCGCCGCGGGCGGTGGCGGGAGCATCGTGATGACCTCCTCTGTCGCCGGCGTCGTCGGCTCGAGCGGCCTGGGGCCGTATGTCGCGAGCAAGCACGCGGTCATCGGCCTCATGAAGACCGCCGCGATCGAGCTTGCACCCGCGGGGATCCGCGTCAACACCGTCAACCCCGGCCCGATCGACAACCGCATGATGCGATCGATCGAGGACCAGGCCGCCCCTTCGCACGGCGACGTGGTGAAGGCCGCGTTCACCAAACAGATCCCCATGGGCCGGTACGGCGCGAACGACGAGATCGCGAAGTTGGCCCTGTTCCTGGCCTCGGACGAGTCGAGCTACTGCACGGGCGGGGTGTTCCTGGCCGACGGCGGCTTCGTGGCGGCGTAGCGGGGGCTACCGGCAGGCGCCATCCCACTCGTGGGCACCGATGCTGAGCGGTGCGGTGCGGGCGAGGCCGTCGATGTCGTCGGGGACATCGGCGCTCAGGTCGAGGCCGCCGCGGGAGACCGTGCACGGCGTGGTGCCGCCCAAGGCGAAGTCCGGTGCGCCCAGGGTGACCGCCGCGCCGAGCTTCAGGTTGTCCTCGGCGCCCGGGACGGCCGCCTCGAGCTCGGCGATCGAGCCGTACGAGGCGGAGTCTCGACGTTGATGCGATGCAGCGTGTACTGGCAGTCGAGGACGTTGTTCCGAAGGGAACTCGGACTGGCCCCGCCGTTCTGACGCAAGCAGGTGGCGGTGTTGTCTGCTGCCTCGACGATGTTGTTCTCGAGCACGGGCGCGGCACCCGAATCGTAGACGATGCCCACGGCCTGGCCGTTGGCGGCGATCGCAATCGTGTTCGCGATCACGCGGGGCGTTCCGAGCGAGATCCGAACGCCCACGGCATTCGACGCGTTCGCGGTCAGATCGAGGAGATTGTTGGCGACCGTGGCGCTTCCATCGTGGAGTTCGATGGCCGTCGCGATGCCCTCGGGCCCGATCCATGCCACGCGGTTGCCGGTCACGACGGCATCGGCGCCGTCGACGTAGATTCCCCACTGGTACTGGCCGTCGACGAGCTCCACGGCGATCGTGTTCCCCCGGATCGTCGCCGCGCCCGCCGCCCAGATCGCGGTGCGGTACTCGCCGTGCGACGCGCCGATGTGGAAGCCGTCCAGGATGGTCGCGCCGGTCACCGTCGCGGGGATCTCCACCGCGCGATGCGGGGACGCGGGACTCGTGGGGACCTCCTGCGGGCTCTGGTCGACGAGGTTCGTCGGGTACTGCGCGGGGTCCCGCTGCGCCCAGTCGTCGCGGTAGCCGCCGAACAGCGAGATGCCTTCGACCATCACGATGTGAGCGGCGTTGGCGAAGTCGTAGCCGTACTCGCCCTCGGCGACGCGGATCGTGTCGATGACACCGCTCGCCTCGGCGCTGGTGATCGCCCACTGGATGGTTCGCATGGGGGCGGCGCTGGTGCCGGGGTTGCCGTCGGCGCCGTCGCTGCGCACGTACAGGACGTTGGCTTCGTCACCGACGCCCGTCGTGCCCTCGCCGTTGGTGTCCTCGGTGCCGCCGTCGCTGGTGTCGGCGATCCCGGTCGTGGTGGTGTCGGCGCCCGTCGTTCCGCTGGCATCGGCATCCGACGGCGACGACGTCGGAGCGGTGGCGTCGCTGGTGGAGCCCGCCGTGGCGGTCGATGCTTCGGTCGAGTCGTCGGCAGCGTCGGTCGCAGGGGTGGGGTCGCTTCCGCACGCCGCCGACGCCGAGGCGCAAAGGATGATTGGGAGGGCGGGCAGGGCACGTAGGATCGACGTCATGATCGTGGGCGGGTCGCCCGAAGGGCGGACGTACGGAGGTGCTCGCGGTTGCACGCGGGGAGCGGTGCCGTGCAACGAGCGTCGCGACCTGCCACGGTCGCCCCCGCGCGACGACTCGCGGCGGTGGCGGCACCGAAGCTGCATTGCACCATCGCCGCATGATCGCGGCACGACGGACCCGGTGGCTCCCCTTGGCGCTCGCACTGTGCGCGGCCTGCCCCGACGATGGCGACGGAACCGGGGGCGGCGACAGCTCGAGCGGGACCGAGGCGACCACGACCGGGATGACCGGGATGACCGCGGGCACCTCCGAGCCGACGACCACGCTCGATCCCGACACCACCGGCGGTCCGCCCCCGATGGGGTTGGAGCCGTGCGATCCCCTCGCCGACGACTGCGGGGCGCTGCGCTGCGGCGGGTCCCCCAGCGCGGGGTACTACTGTCGGCCGCCGTGCTCGTCGATGGCGGAGGACGGCGATCCGTGCAGCGACGGCGGCGTGTGCCTGCCGACGTACCCCGGCTCGACGGAGCTCGCGTGCGTCGTGCTGCAGCCGTGCGATCCGGCGACCGGCGACGGCTGTGAACTCGGCGCGGGCGAGAGCTGCGTCGTCGTCGACCTCGAGCCCGTGCGCACCGCGTGCGAGCCGGTGGGGGCCGGTGGCGTCGCCGATCCGTGCGGGCCCGCGGGCGGCAACGGGTGCGACGTCGGCCTCGGCTGCCTCGGCAGCGATCTGCAAGATGGCGATCCCGGGTTCTGCACGCCGTGGTGCACGCCGCCGGGACCCGACGACGCCGCGTGTCCCGTGTGCGTGCCGATCGGCGACGGGCTCGGCAGCTGTGCCGAGTGCGACGTGCTCGACGACATCTGCGACGCGGGCTCGCAGTGTCAGCCGATCAACGAGGCGCTCGGGGGCGTGTGCGTCGAGTTCGGCCCCGGCGGCGAGGGCGATCCGTGCTCGCCGATCGATGCGGCGCAGAGCTGCCAAGCGGGCCTCGTGTGCATCGAGGCGACGGACGACGTCTACGGCTGCGTCGCGACCTGCGATCCGGCGGCGCCGATGTGCGCGGACCCGGCGACGAGCTGCATCGACATCGGTTTCGTGCTGCCGGGGATCCCGATCGGCGAGCTCGGGCTCTGCATCGCCGGTCAGCAGCAGTTCTGCGATCCGAGCGCGGACCCGACCGGCTGCGATCCCGACGAGGTGTGCTTCGCGGTGTCGGCCGACACCGGGATCTGCGGGGCGGTGTGCGATCCGACCGAGGGTGATCTGGCGTGCTCGGGAAACGCCGCGTGCTTCCCAGAGCAGGGCGGCATGCTCGACGTCACGCCGTTCGCGATCGGCAACGGGGCGTGCGGGGCGGGCTGCAGCGACGACGGCGATTGCGGCGGCGGCACGTGTCTGTTGACCGAGGGCCTGGCGAGCGCGGGGATCTGCGGGGCGACGTGCGATCCCGACGCGCCGGTGTGCGACGCGGGCTCGACGTGCGTCGCCACGCCGGGCGATCCCATGGTCGGCGCATGTGTCGTCGGCGGCGCGGCGTGTGCGGTCGCCGATCCGTTCTCGTGCATCGGCATGGCCGAGGCCAGCTGTGTGGTGCTGGACGGCGGCGCCGCGGCGGTGTGCATGGCCGGCTGCTTCGCCCAGGATCCCAACGCGTGCGCGGGTGCCCCCGGTGAATGCCAGGTCCGCACCGACGCGGCCTTCCACGCCGGCGTGTGCATCGGCCAGGAGCCCCCGTGCGATCCGCTGCTGCAGGACTGCGGCGACGGCCTGACCTGCGGCGTCACGGGCGGCTCGGCGATCGGCGGCGTCGCGTTCCTGTGCCGCGCCGCGGGGCCGCTGGACGAGGGCGGGGACTGCTCGGCGGACGACGGCGCCTGCGGCCTCGGCCTGCAGTGCGTCGCGGACGTTTGCGGCGCCCTGTGCGATCCGAGCGCGGACGACTGCACGGTCGGCACGTGCACGGACGCGGCGGCGGCGTTGTACCTGCCGGAGGGGACCGTGGGCTTCTGCCTGTGATCGCGCGGTGCTCCGATTCGTGCGACAACCAAGCACCTGTGCGCCTCCGATCGGAGCTCTGTCTCGCGTCGCTCCTCGCGGTCGCCTGCGTCGCGACCGAGCCCGATCCCGCCGCGGGCTCCACGGGCATGGTCGACACCACTGCGGTCGCGACCACGGCTCCGATGGAGACCTCGAGCGGCGGCGACGTGCCGCAATCACCGCTGTGCGCCGCGTGGTTGACGTGCCTCGCCGACGTCGCGCCCGCGGAGCTCGACGCCGCTGCGGTGCAGTACGGCCCCGACGGCACGTGCTGGTCCGACGCCGACCTCGCGATGCAGTGCGAGGCGGCGTGCGACGACGAGCTCGCGAAGCGGTGCGGCGCGGGCAGCAGCGGCGACTCGGGGGATCCGCCGCTGAAGTGCTCGATCGAGGGCCTGGTCCCGGGCGCGAGCAACCCGATCGACGCCGGCGACGGCGTCGGGCAGATCCCGACCGCGATCGGCGATGTCCTTTCGCGCAACTGCGGCTGCCACTACCTCGACGCGGCCGAGCTCGATCGCACCGTGCCCGCGTACCTGGGCATGATCGCGCTGACGACCCTCGCGGATTTCCACGCGCCGTTCCAGGGCGCGCCGACGTACCAGCGGGTGCATCAGCGCGCGATCGTCGAGGTCAACATGCCGCCGGTCTTCTACTGCGACAGCCTCGCGGTCGGCTCGCTCTCGCTCGAGGACCGCGCGGCCCTCGAGGCCTGGCTCCTCGCCGAGGCGCCCGACGGCGCGAGCTGGCGCTGAGCCGCGATCGGCCGCCGGAAAAGCCCGGTGAGGTGGTGTCAGACGGGGTGGGACTCCACTTCGACATGACGAACTCGCGCAGGCACCACTTCTTGGGGGGACTCTTCGGGCTGCTCGCCGGCATCGCGCTGGCGTGTGGCGATGGGGACGGTGGAGCCGAGGGCGACGGGGGCGCGTGCGTGCCCGGGCAGCAGGTCACGTGTCCGTGTCCGGACGGCAGCATGGGCGTGCAGGCCTGCGAGGCCGGCGGGGCCTTCTTCGAGCCGTGCATGTGCGGCGGCGGGACCGAGGGCGCGTCGGCGACCGACGGCGACACCGAGGACGGCAACTCGGGGAGCAGCGGCGCGGATCTCTGCGGCAACGGGATCGAAGATCCCGGCGAGTGTCCCGGGGCGTGCCCGGCCGATTGCACCGGCGTCGACAGCAGCTCGGGTGACGGCGGCACCACCGGCGAGCCGGACACCTGCGCGGACGTGCCGGTGTTCGTCGCGGCGATCCCGACGATCCCCTCGCGGTGGGAGAGCGGCGCGTTGGTCGGCTTCGCGGCGGGTCAGGACATGTGCCGCAACGCGGCGATGGTCGCGAACCTCCCCGATCCGATGCAGGTCACTGTCTGCGACTACGAGCAGGTGCTCGAGGCCGAGGCCGCGGGCGAGCTCGCGGCGATCCCTGCGGGCACCACCGCGTGGATCCATCGCACGACCAACACGATGGTCAACGGCGTCGCCTCGGTGCCGGGCTCGGGCGGCCGGTGCGTCGACTGGATCTACCAGACCAACCACATCTCCGACGGCGAGTTCGTCACGATCGGGGCCGGCGGCGTGGGGACGTACTCCCTCGACGGCGACACCTTCTACGATGGCGTCGACACGACGCACACGCAGCCCGGGTTGCTCGAGTGCGGGACGCAGATGCGCTCGATCCTCTGCTGCAACCCGCCATGCATGCCGCAGGGGTGAGGCGCGCGCGGCTCGGGCCCGCGCTGCGGTCCGTCGCGTTGGGCGTGGGGCTCGTCGCGCTGGTGGCCCAGGGCGGGCAGAGCCCGGTGCCGTGGCCGGGCGGCGCGGCGCCCGACGACGCCGCGATCTCGCTCGCGATCGTCGAGGCGACGGCGCTCGCCGACCGCGAGCGCGCCGAGGAGTACCTCGAGGCCTTCGAGCGGGGCGAGGACGCCGAGCACATCTTCCTCCTGCAAGAGGACATCGACGCGGGCCTCGTCGATCTCGAACGGCTGTTCACCTTCGGCGACGCGCTGTTCGCCCACGAGTTCCGGCCCAGCGACGGCTGGGGCGACGCGGACGCGGTGCTGCCGTTGGCCCGCGTGCACGACGGCGTGCGCGGTGGCCTCGACACGTTCTCCTGCGCCGGCTGCCACTCGGTCGGCGGGGTGGACGGGGCCGGCTCGGCGACGCAGAACGCATTGTTCGACGGGGACGGCGACGCGGTCGGCTCGGCGCTGGTGCGCAACGCCCCCGCGGCGATCGGGCTCGGCTTCGTGCAGGCGCTCGCGGCCGAGATGACGACCGATCTGCAGCTCGCCCGCGACGCCGCGCTCGTCACCGCGGCCGAGACCGGCGCGACGGTGTCGCTCGCGCTCGAGAGCAAGGGCGTCGCGTTCGGCACGATCGAGGTCCACCCCGACGGCACGATCGACACCGCGGCGCTCGAGGGCATCGATCCCGATCTGGTGGTCAAGCCCTTCGGCTGGAAGGGGACGACCGCGCGGCTGCGTCGCGTGGTCGAGAACGCCGCGCGGCTGCACTTCGGCGTGCAGTCCCACGTGCTCGCGCTGGGCCACGAGACGACTCCCGATCCCGATCGCCTCGGCGACGGTGTCGACTGGTACGACCCCGACGGTGACGGGCACGCGCGCGAGCTCGAGGAGGGCATCCTCACCGCGGCGGCGGTCTACCTCGCGATGGTCGAGTCGCCGCAGATCCTCCCGCCGTCGGATCCGGGCCTGCGCGATCGCTGGGCCCGCGGGCGCGCAGGCTTCGACGCGATCGGGTGCGGCGATTGCCACCGCAGCGAGCTCGTCCTGATCGGCAGCACCTGGCGCGAGGTGCCCGACACCACGGGGGGCCCGGCCGTCGAGGTGAACCTGCTGCGCGACGGCGAGCAGCCCAAGGCGGGCGCGCGCGTGCAGCTGTTCAGCGATCTCAAGCGCCACGACATGGGCCCGGCGCTCGCCGATCCCCGCCCCGAGTCGGGATCCGCGATCCCGCCGAGCGTGTTCCTCACGCGGCCGCTGTGGGGGCTCGCCGAGACGCCGCCGTACCTGCACGACGGCCGCGCCGCGACGATCCCCGAGGCGATCGTCGCCCACGACGGCGAGGCCGCCGCGTCGCGCGACGCCTTCGTCGCCCTGTCGCCCGAGGCGCAGGCCGACGTCCACATCTTCCTGCTGTCGCTCTCGCGGGCGCCGCGATTGCGGGTGCCGCTGTAATGGCCCGTGCGGCGATCCTGCTGTTCGCGGGCCTGCTCGGCTGCAGCGACATCGGCCCCGCGGAGATCGAGCGCGGCGAGGCCGAGCTGCTCGGAACGATCTCGCGGCAGCTGCCGGCGAGCGACGCCAGCGACGCGCGCGCGGCCCTCGTGCGCGACGCGTGGCGCCGCGAGCACCGCTTCCTCGACGCGGTCGAGCCCGGGCACCTGTTCGCGAGCACGCGCGTGTCGCAGGACGAGATCGACACGGGCCTGTGGTCCCACGACGCGCTCTACCAGCTCGGCGGTCAGCTGTTCACGCTGCAGTTCTCTGCAGCGCTCGGCTTCGGGCCTGCGACGGGTGCGGCGACCCCGGGCCTGCGACGCGTGCACGACGGTCGCCGCGGCGGGCCTGATGCCTACGGCTGCACGACGTGCCACTGGCGGGGCGGCCCCGCCGGGGCCGGTGACGCGGCCGACAACGCGATGCTGCGCGGCGACGGCGAGCACATGTCGTCGGCGCTGGCCCGCAACCCGCCCGCGCTCGTCGGCGCGGGCCTGCGCGAGCGCGTCGCGGCGCAGATGAATGCCGAGCTCGCGGCGTTCCGCCAGGACACCGTGGCCTTCGCCGCCGAGGCCGGCTACGCCGTCCGCGTACCGCTCGAGATCCGCGGCATCGCCTTCGGCCACCTCACGGTCCACCCGAACGGCGAGGTCGACACGTCCGAGGTCGAGGGCGTCGATCGCGATCTCGTGATCAAGCCCTTCGGTTGGAAGGGCAACGTCGCGTCGATCCGCGACGCGGCCGAGGACGCGCTGCTCGTGCACCACGGCATGCAGAGCACGCACCTCGTCGAGGTGGGCGACGCGTCGCGCGTCGGCGACGGCGGTGACGACGACCCGGATGGCGACGGCGTCGTCGACGAGATCGTCGAGGGCCAGGTCACCGCCCTGGTCGCGTTCCTCACCCTGCTCGAGGTGCCGCAGGAGGAGATCCCGAATGGCGATCCCTACCTCGCGACGGTGTGGGCGAAGGGGCGGATCGACTTCGAGACCCTCGGCTGCGCGCGCTGCCACGTGCCGACCCACACGATCGACGATGGGCGCGTCGTGCTCCCGCACCGCGACGGTGGCCCGGCGCTGACGCTCGATCTCTTGCGCGACGGGGCCGAGCCGCAGCTCGAGCCCGGGGCGCAGGATGGCGCGCTCACGGTGCGGCTGTACAGCGATCTGGCGCGCCACCGCATGGGCGAGGCCCTCGCCGAGCCGCGGGCGTTCGAGGGCATCGAGGCCGACGCGTTCCTGACCCCGCCGCTGTGGGGCGTCGCGCGGAGTCGGCCGTACCTCCACGATGGCCGCGCGCCCACGCTCGAGGACGCGATCCTGCTGCACGGCGGCGAGGCCCAGGCCTCGCGCGATGCCTACGCCGCCCTCGACGATGCCGGCCGCGCGCCGCTGCGGGTCTTCCTCACCTCCCTCGGCCGAGCGACGCGCCTGGTGACGCCATGATCCGTCGCGGCGACGCGTTGCCGTGGTGGACGGGCGCGCTGTCGATGATCGCCTGCGCGCCGGTCGACGACGACCTCGACTGCCCGGCGTGGACCACCGCGCAGGGCGATCGCTGCGTGCTGCGATCGTGGGTGCTGCCCGATCCGGACGACGCGCTCTCGGAGCCCGGCGCGCGCGAGGTCCAGGTCGCGCTGGGTCCCGGCGGCGAAGCGCTCGTCGCGTGGACCGACGCCGATCCCGTCGACGGCCGTGTGTTCGTCGCCGAGCGCCACGACAGCGGATGGACGAGCGCGCCGATGCACGTCGACGACGCCGGCGGCGTCGGGCTGGAGCCCGCGATCGCGATCGGACCGACCGGCGAGGCCCTCGTCGCGTGGAAGCAGCAGCGCGACGACGGCGAAGTGTTCCTCGCCACGCGCTCGTCCGCGGGGGCGTGGACGATGCCCAGCGCGCCGATCTCGTGGGCGCAGACCGCCTACGAGCCGCGCGTCGCCTTCGGCCCCGACGGCGAGGCCTTCGTGCTGTGGAACCAGTGGACCGGGGCGAACTTCGGCGTCGCGCTCGGCCTGCGCGCGCCCGGGGCCGAGTCGTTCGCGCTGCCCGACGACGACGATGCGATCCTGTCGGCGCGGGTGAACTACGCCAACGCGCCGCGTCTCGCCGTGGGTCGAGACGGCGAGGCCCTCGTCGCGTGGTACCAGGCGCCCGTCGACGACCTCATGGTCTACGTCAGCGAGCGCCGCGACGCCGGGGCGACGTTCACCCATGCGACAGCCGAGGCGTTCGTGTCACCCAGCGGCGCGACGGTCGACAGCCACACCGAGGCCAACGCGATGCCCGTGCTCGGCGACGATGGCGAGGCCGCGGTGGTGTGGACGCAGCAGCGCAGCGAGCCCTGGGACATCGCGGTGTTCGCCGCGACGCGGACGGCGGCGGGGCAGTGGCGGCGGCCGAGCTCCCTCGACGACACCGTCTCGACGCCGGGGGCCTTCGCGCGCTGCCCCCAGGCTGCGCTGGTCGACGGCGCCCTCGTGATCGCGTGGTACGAGACGCGCGGCGACGACACTGCGGTGTGGATCGATCACGGCGATGGCGGCGGGCCCGAGCGCCTGTCGGCGGAGGGCGTCGAGGCGGTGCACCCCGTGCTCGGGGTCGACGATGCGCAGGGGCTGGTCGTCGTCTGGGTCGAGAACGACGCGGAGTCCCGCGACACCTGGCGCGTCGTCGCGCGACGCCGGTCGACCTCCGCGGCGGAGTCCAACGCGGTGCCGTGGCTCGCACCCGAGGTCCTGTCGGTGCCGCAGGCCGGCCTCGCCCCGACGCCGCAGCTCGCGATCGCCCCCGACGACGGCGCGGTGCTCGTCGCGTGGGCCCAGGGCGGCGTGCTCGATGCGCGGGTCTACGTCGCTGCGCTGCCGTGATCCGCCGCGATCATCCGCGCCGGACCTCGCGGGTCGGGCGACGCTGCTCGGGATCGGTGAGCCACGCGATGGCGTCCACCTCGCGGATGAACGCGCGTAACGGGAGGCGTTTCGACAGCGCGGTCATGTTGAGCCGCACGCGCGCGAGCTCGGCGTCGACGATCACCGCAATCGCCTCGAGCCCGGTGGACTCGATCCACGTCCACATCGTGTCGCGCACGACCTCGTCACCGCCGCCGGCGCGGCTGGCATCGAACAGAACGCGGCGCATCCCGTGGGCCGCGAATGCCTGCTCGAGGGCGAGGTGGAGCGTCGCGGCGTCGTCGGCCGACGTCAGGGGCTCGCGGAAGTCGACGCGGACATACTGCGCGTCGGCGCGGATGGAGGTCGCATTCGTCACGTTCGTGGCGGCATCCTGCATGCACCAACTCCTGTCCCAGAGTAGGACGGTCGGGGCCGGTGCGCAGCTGGAAAATGTCCGAATGGCCGCGCGCCTGGGCACAACCGTCGTTCGGCCGACGTCGCGGGCGTGGGGCGCGGTCAGCGACCGGCGAGCTCCTGCGGTCTCGGGTGCCGCGACCCGGCGACCGAGTCCACGTTCACCCTGCGTGACCGATGGCGCGGCGCTGCGTCACTCCGGCGGGGATCCGGCGAGGCTCGGATGGGCGGCCAGCCATGCGTCGATCTCGGCGCGCGCCGTAGCACCGAGGCGGTCGCGGTGCTCGACCGCGCGCCGCACCAGCGCGCGCGCGGCGTCGCCGTCGCCCGCGGCCGACCGGTTGTCGGCATAGGCCAGCAGGCCGAGCGCCCGCTGCCGTTCGTCGGAGGCCGCGCGAACGGTCGAAGCGAATCGGTGGTCGACCTCGTGGAGCAGTGGATCGATCTCTCGTCGCTCACCCGTGGCAGAGCGTCTGCGGCGCTGAACGATTCATGAGTTTGGCACCGGCCGCGAGCGCCTGGTCGGCGTCGTCGCACGCCGGGAGCTCGTCCCAGCACGACACGGGGCGCTCCTCGCCATCGCCGAACTCGGTGTAGCGCGGGCGCGACACGCAGAGCGCCCCGTCCGGACCCCAGCCCGCCTCGAACTCGAGCTCGACGCTGGCGTCGCTGTGCTGGACGTCCAGGGTGTCGAAGACGTCGATGAGGGTGCCGTCGGCGGTGTGGGACTCGCCGTTCCCGCAGTAGTCGGCACGCACCATGCGGGTGCAGCTCTGGTGGGCATCGGCGCCGACGACGGCTGGCGCATAGCCCCAGGTCACGCACTTGGCGAGCGCGCCGTGCTCGCAGGCGAAGCTGTACGCGAACTCTGGCTGGTCGGGCAGCACATCGCGGCGCGCGCCGGTCTCGTCCCACACGCCGGCGAGGAAGAGCCCGCGCCCGCTCCCCCCACACAGCGGGACGCCGTCGTGCTCGAGCATGTACCATTCGAGCGAGGGATCGTCGGCGTCGGTCTCGACGGCGGCGACGCGCAGGGTGACCTCGGCGCCGCCGATCTCGCCGCGCAGGGTGGTCCCGACCCATGCCTGACCGACGATGGGGGAGCCGTCGGCGGCGGTCCCGTGCAGCGCGGTGCCCTGCGTTCCGACTCCTTTCAGGTTGGTGCCGTTGAACGAGGTGCCGTTGAGGCTGACGCCGTTGAGGTTGGCGCCGTTGAGGTTGGTACCGTTGAACGAGGTGCCGTTGAGGCTGGCGCCATTGAGGTTGGCGCCGTTCTGGGAGAGCTCGCGGAAGTCGGGCACCGAGACGTCGCACGTGCGATCGGCGATGGCTCCGTCGCATCCCGCGAAGGCAGCGAGGATGAGCAAGGCGGGGAGGGGACCGAGCTGTCGAGGATTCATCGTGCCTGCGGAGTTGCGCCGACGGCCACGGTCAATTCACTCCGGTGCGGCAATTTCGTCGCCGGCGGGCGATCGTCACCAGAGCCCGGTCAATGGGCCGAGGTCGTGATCGGGATCGCCGAAGTGCTCGAGGTGGTCGGCGCCCACGCGCTGCGCGAGCGCGAGCCACAACCCCGTGATCGAGGCGTCGTCGTAGGCGACGGTGCGGTCGCCCGCACCACCGCCGCCGACCACCACGACCGGGAGCTCGCCCATGTCGTGGACGACCGACAGGCCGCTGAGCAACACGCATGTGGTGTGGTCCAGCAGCGTGCCGTCACCCTCGTCGATCGCGTCGAGGGCCGCGAGCAGCGCCGCGAACTGCTCGACGTACCATCGGTTGCTGGCCGCCAACTGCCCGTGGGCCACCGGGTCCTCGCCGTTGGCGAGGTGGGCGACGCTGTGGTAGTCGGCGTCGATTCCCTGCCACGCGTGGCGCAGCCCGTCGTTGCCCGACGATCCCCATTGCACGGTCGCGACCCGGGTCATGTCGCAGGCCAGGGCCGCGACGACGAGATCCCGGGTGGCCTCGACCAACGTCGGGACGTCGAGGTCGTCGGGCAAACTCGGGTGATCGACCGCGGTCGGCTCGACCGGGAGCACGCAGGTCGGCGGCGGGGTGCGGGCCTGGGCGACGCGGGCCTCGAGGGCATCGAGCGCCGCGGCGTGCCGATCCAGGGCGTCGCGATCGTCGGCCCCGAGCCCCACGCGCAGGGTGTCGAGGCGGCGGCGCGCATGATCGCGGGCGTCGGCACGCGCGGCCTGGCGTTCGGCACGCGCGTCGGGATCGAGGGCGAGCTCGCCGAACAACCGGCGATACACCGCGCCCGGGTCGTCGTCGGCGCGCAGCGGCACGCCGCGATCCGCCGCCGCGAGGGCGAAGCCCTGGGTGCGCACGCCGAACTGCAGCGACGCATGGGGCGGCGCCTCGACCCCGGCGGCCGCGACGAGGAGCTCGCCGACGCGCTGATCGAACGAGGGTCCCCCGGGCAGGTAGTGCCCGCCGGCGCCCTGATCGGCGGCGAGCGCCGTCGCGGTGAGCAGCGTCCCGAGCGCGACGTTGTGCACGTCGCCGACCTGCCCGCGGCCGACCGCGTTCGCGAGCCCCTCGATCTGCACGAGCCGATCGCGGAACCCGGTCAACGCGACGAGGCTCTCGCCCGGCGACCACGGGACCTCGCCCGTGCCGACACCGCCGCTGCTCGGACGCCAGCGATCCCGCGCGACGCCGTGGGCGAAGTGGACGACGAGCAATCGTCGCGGCGAGGGACCTCCGTCTGCGGCGCTCGGCAACCACGGCACCCACGGTGCGGCGACGGCCCCCATGCCGAGTGCCCGCAGCAGCCGTCGTCGCGTCGTCATCGGCCCCGTCACCGGTCGTGTCACGGCGGAGCCCTCCGGTGCACGAACGCGTCGCTGCCGACGAGCTCGCCGAGCAGCGTGGGGATGTGCCCGCGCAGGGCGACGAAGCGGCGCTCGATCGCGTCGACGACGGCGGCGTCGTCCGTGTCCTCGAGGCGTCCGAATGCGTAGCGGAACCATTGCCGCGCGTAGCAGCGCTCGACCTGCTCGCTGCCGGCGAGCGCCCACGCCAGCGCGACACCACCATCGAGCGGACCGTCCACGTCGCTGTCGACGACGCGGCCCTGCGCATCGATGGGGTTGCCGGCGGCGTCGTGCGTGCGCACGCCACCCATCGCGTCGTAGCCCTCGAGCATGAATCCTATGGGATCGATCTGCGCGTGGCAGACGGCGCACGATGGATCCGCCGTGTGCAGCTCGAGTCGCTCGCGCTCGCTGGCCGACGGCGCGGGCGCGGCCGGGGGCACGGCGGCGCCGGGCGGCGGAGCGGCCAGGGGCTGGCACAGCAGTCGCTCGCGGACGAGCGCGCCGCGGCGCACCGGATCGGTCCGATCGGGCTTGGCGTGGGCGGCGAGCACCGAGCGCAGGGTGAGGACGCCGGCGCGCCGCGTCGGGTCGAGCTCGAGCAGGGCACGCCCGTCGCCGAAGGCCGCCGGCGCCGGTGCACTCGCGACGACGTCGTCGCCGTACCACGCGGTGACGGCCACGCTCGCGATGCTCGTGCTCGCGGTGAGCAGCGTCGACAGCTCGCCGTCGGCGTGCAGGATCGCCAGCGCCGTCGTGTCCGCGAGCTCGGCGTCGAGCTCGGGGCCGAGGGCCTCGCTGAAGGTGGGGAAGACGTTGCGATCCTTGACGAGCCGGCGCAGCGCGCCGAGCTCGAGCCACTGGCGGTGCATCGCGGCGAGGCCGGCGGCCGCGCGGGGATCGGCGAGCATGCGGTCCACGAGGGCGCGGCGATACCCAGCGTCGTGCAGGCGCCCCGCCGCCGCGTCGGCCGCGAGCGCGTCGTCGGGCATCGATCCCCACAGCAGATACGACATCCGCGCGGCGATCTCGTGGCCGCGCAGGCGCACGTCGCCGTCGGCATCGCCCTCGCCGCGCTCGATGCGGTAGAGGAAGTCGGGGCTCTGCAGGATCGCCGCGACGAGCCGACGCACCGCGGCGTCGGCCAGCGCGGCGTCGGTGGGGGCGGGCCCCATCAGCGCGGCGAGCTCGTCCTGCTCCTCGGACGACACGGGCCGCCGCAGGGCCCGGGGCGCGAAGTCGGCGATGAACTCCCCGTGGCACTGCGGGCTCGGGACCGGATCGGCCAGGCACGGGTGCAGCGCGCGGCGATCGACCGCCTCGGCGACGCGCCACGCGACGTCCTCGTACTGCACGAGCACGGTCTGGGTGACCGCGACGGTGTTCGCCGCGAAGCCGCCGTCCTCGTCGTCGACCGGGAGCGCGTCGACGAGGCCGGGATCCGAGGGCAGCGCCGCGCCGAAGAGGTCCGAGATCGTGCGCGCGTACTGGGCGCGGGTCAGGCGGCGCATCGCGACCGCGCCCAGGTGCGGTGCGGGGTCGTCGGGCGCCGCGTCGTGATCGTCGAAGGCCGGCGGCGCAGGGAGATCGGTCGAGCAGCCCACGGGGTACACCGCAGTCCCGAGCACCGCGCTCGCGAACCCGCGCCGTGCCGCCCGCGTGATGCGATCCATCCGTGCAGTTCGACCCCGCTGCGGCGCGGGATTCCGCCGCGCGCTCATCGTCGCAACCAGGCCTCGACGTCGGCGCGCTCGCGTGTGGTCAGCGGCCCCTCGAGCAGGTCCAAGGCGGTGCGCGCGTCTGCCGTCGCCGCCGCGGTGTCTCCCTTCGCCTCGCGCACGCGCGCGCGCACGAAGTACGCGGTGCCCCGCGAACCATCGCTGACCTCGCCGGCGGCGGCCACCGCGAGCGCCGACTCGGCGAGGGCGAGCGCGTCATCCAGTCGACCCGATCGCAGGCGGGCCTCGGCGAGGGAGTTGATGGTGTCGATGCTGGCGGGGTTGCCAGCGTTGGCGGGCGCGGCCCAGATCCGCTGCGCCGCCTCGAGCGGCTCGATCGCCGCCGACACGGCGCCCTGCGCGAGGGCGATGTCGCCGACCAGCGTCTCGCTCGCGGCGACCTCGGGGTGATCGGGATCGAGGGCACGACGCGCCGACGCCAGGGCCTCGGCCGCGAGCGAGGCGGCGCGCTCGAGGTTGCCGCGGCGCAGCTCGACCCACGCCAGCGCCTTGGTCACCAACGCGTCGTCGGCGATGGCCTCGGGATGGGTCTTCCACCACGTGCGGAGCTGCTCGAGCTGCGGCACCGCCTCGTCGTACGCGCCATTGGCGGCGAGGGCGAGGGCGAGGTTGAGGCGGCCGGGCGCGCGACTGGCCTCGGACGTGCCGACCTCGGCTTCGATCGCCAGCGCGAGTCGGAGGTCCTCGATCGCGCCGGTCAGATCCTGGACGTAGTAGCGGGCGAGGCCGCGGTTGTTGTACAGCATGCCGGCGCGCCGCGATCGCGGGCCGAGCAGCGCGGCGACGTCCTCGATCATGCGGTCGTACAGGGCGAGGGCCTCGGTGTGCTGCGACGCCGCGTCGAGAGCTGCGGCGAGCTCGTACTCGAGAAAAAGTCGATCGAGGCGCGAGACGTTCAGCGCGTCGCTGTGGGCCATCGCCTGTTCCATCACCACGACCGCGGCGTCGGCGTCGCCGGCCGCGAGCAGGGCCTGGGCGCGCGTGACCTCGACGTTGATGCGTATCCGCGGCGGCGCGGCGCCGCGTCGAACGTCCGCTTCGGCGTGCTGCAGCCACAGCTCGGCGCTCTCGGGCTCGTTGCGGAGCATGCCGTCGAGGTAGCCGAGCGACAGCGCGATGTGGGACGCGGATTCGTCGTCCCCGGCGCCGCGGGCGAGGAAGTAGGCCTCCCGCATCAGGGTGCTCGCGGCATCGCGCTCGCCCTCCACCATGCCCACGCGACCGAGGAGCCACTTGGCCCGCGCGCGGGCGGGATCCCAGCCCAGGGCATCGGCCGACGCGACCAGGCCGCGGACCTCCGCGGCGAGGCCGGCGAAGTCGTCCGTCCCGAACCGGATGTCGACCTGCTCGAAGCGCAGGGCGAGCTCGGCGACCGCATCGCGCACGGCCGGATCCTCCGGCGGCGCGACGCGGGCGAGGAGGTACTCCGTGTCGCTGCAGATCGCGACGTCGGGGAGATCGGCCGCGAGCTCGTCGACCCGGGCGCGCTGGGCCTGGCTGTGCGGGAGGACGTCGAGCACCGCAGTGACCCGATCGAGTCGGCCGTCGAGGCACGCGACCTGGCGATCGAGCAACGCCTCGCTCTGCGAACCGTCGACGCGCGTGGCTTCGCAGCCCGCGACGCGGACCTCCGTCCATTGGGCGACCCACGTCTCGACCAGGGCATCGACCGCGGTCCACGTCCGTGCCGCGGACTCACCGTCCTGCGTGAACGCGGCCGCGAGGGCCTCGCGACGCGCGGGCGTCCACATCGCTGCGGCGGCCGCGGCGGCGTCCGAGCACGGAGTCGGCCGCGACGACGTGCCGACGCCGACGCCGATCGCCACCGCTGCCCCGGCGCCGACGAGGCCCAGGGCCCAGCGTCGACGCGCGCGCGCCAGGCCGAGGCCGTGCTCCAGCGCGTCGGCGACCGTACGCATGTCCGGGTAGCGCTCGGTCGGTTCGAGGGCGACGAGCCGCCCGAGCACGCGCCGCAACCACCGCGGCACCTCGCGGTTGGCCGGGATCGCGACCCGATCGCCCGCGGATGCCACCCAGTTGGGGATGTCGCCGAACGGGCGCACGCCGACCAGCGCCTCGTGCAGTGCGACGCCGAACGCGAATTGATCCACCCGCGGCCCGAGCGGCACGGCCGAGTTGAACTGCTCGGGGGCCATGTAGCCGGGCGTGCCGAGCACCGCGTCGGAGGCGGTGAGCGACGGGTGGGTCGCGATCGGCAGGTCGCGATCGACCCGCTCGCGCGAGACCTCGACGCTGCCCAGCGTGCGCGCGAGCCCGAAGTCGGCGACGCGGGCCCGGCCGTCGAGACCGAGCAGCACGTTGTCGGGCTTGAAGTCGCGGTGCACGAAGCCGGTGGCGTGCGCCGCCGCGAGCCCGCGCGCGGCCTGGACGTAGACCTCGACGATCTGCCGCCACGTGCGGGCCTCGGAGGCCTGCCATACCCGCAGCGTCGCGCCGTCGACGTACTCCATCGCGATGTAGACCGCGCCATCGTGCTGGCCGACCTCGTGGACGGTGACGACGTTCGGGTGCGACAGCTGGGCCATCGCCTGGGCCTCGCGCTCGAGGCGGGCGGTCGCCACGGCGCTGCGACGACCGACGAGCTTGATCGCGACCTCGCGATCGAGCCGTCGGTCGCGGGCGAGGAACACCACGCCCATGCCACCCTCGCCGAGCTTGCGGACGATCTCGAAGTGGCCGGCGACCACGGCCCCGGCCTCGAAGCGCGGCGCCACCGGGGCGCCGGCGAGGCCGGCGACGAACTCCCCGATCACGCTGTCGACGTCGGAGAAGGAATCCCCCGGCGAAATCTGCGTGCTGGCGGTCCCGACGTTGCCCTGTCCGTTGGCCGGAGTACCCACGCCCGTCGAGGCTACCTCAACGCGGCGGCGGACGTTCTGGCCCCGCGCGGCACGTGCAACTGCCAGCGTCGCGCGGCGCTCAAACGATGCGAGTGATCCGGGTGGCGCGGCGCGGGTTCGGGTCGACCAGCCACTTTGCCGCCTCGTCGGGGTCGAGGAACGCCCGCATCGGCACGCGGCGCGAGAGCGCGGTCATGTTGAGTCGCACCCGCGTCATCTCGCCGTCCACGACCACCGCGACGGAGTGGAGGTCGGCGCGCGCGGCCCAGTCCCACATGGACTCGCGCACCTCGTCGGCGTGGGCGCCGACGGAGCGGTAGTCGAGGAGCACCCGGCGCGTGGCCATGGCCGCGGCGTCGATCCGCTCCTGCAGCGCGAGTGCGGCGGCCACCGAGTCGATCGTCCGCGCGAACACGACGCGGACGAACCCTTCCCCCGCCTCGATCGACGCTGCCCCGACCACTGCGACGAGTCTAGCAGCCCACGCAGGATGTCCACGCCGTGGGCGTGCGCGTCACGCGGCTTCGACCAGCCGGGCGCCACCCTCTTGCATGCGGACGCCGATCGCCTCGATGTCCTCCGCGGGGGCTTCGCACGTCACGATCACGCGTCCCTCCGCCTCGGCCCGCTCCGCGGCGTCGACGAGCTGGGGCTTGCACTCCGACGCCCCGGCCACCGCGCCCGCGACCAGGCCGAAGAGCGACGAGGCGATCACGAGCAGCCCGAGCGCGCTCGGACCCAGCATCATCCCGTGCATCGGCCACAGCACCGCCCAGATCATGAAGCCCGCGAGGCCGCCGACCACGACGCCGGTGAGGATGCCGTTGCGCAGCGCGAGGGTGGCCGGGTACTGGACCTCCTCCTCGCGGACGCCGTGCATGTGCGCGACCGCGTAGATCTGTCCGCCGCGCCGGTTGAGTTCTTCGGCCATCGCCTCGGCGTCGGCGGGCTGGGAGAAAATGCCGTACACGACCTTGGACATCGCTTGCCTCCGCGAGCATCTTGGGCGCGCGGCTGCGGCGGCCACCAGCGCGAACCCGACGCGCGCGGCCCAGCACGGGCCGCAACCGTTACGCGCGTCGGGTCCGTGAGTGCGCTCGCACCGGTCAGCGCGCGGCGTACGGATCGAAGCTCGCGCGGCTGCGCCGTGTGGCGTTGAGCCGACGCAGCTCTGCGGGCTCGAACGCGGCCGGGGAGGTCGGCGGGGCCTCGCGCCGCACGAACGCCTCGATCACCCGCCGGGCCTTCGCGCTGGCCGTCGCCCGCGCAGCGTCCTCGATCGACGTGGTCGGATCCGCCTCGAGGCAGTCGTCCCACAGCTCGAAGATCCGTCGGCGCTTGGTCGCGCCGTCGATCGTGGGGTCCGACCAGATCGCCTGCAGCCGCTCGCCGAGGGCGGCGATCGCCTCGCGCTCGCGCACGCGCTGGTACTCCGCGCGCAACCGGGCCCGCAGCGGCGCGGTGTCGTCGAGGAACTCGCGGCGCGCCCGGGCTGTCTTCCCGCGCGTCAGCAGATCCGCGAGGCCGCCCATGCGGATGCCGACGCCCACGAGGATCGGCGGCGCGCCGTAGGGCCCGTAGTCGACGACCGGGTCGTGCTTGCTGTCGGGGCTGGTGCCCCGGCGCTCGAGCGTGTTCGGTACCTCGTTGAACCGCTCGTCGTCGGGACGCTTGGGGCGACCGCGCCAATCGAAGCCGAGGATCGTCGGCGATTTCACCTCGATCCGCGGCACGCGGCGGAACGTCACCTCGCCGTCGGGGTGGATCGTCGCGACGAAGCCCGACGATCGATCGCGGTGCTCGAAGCTCCCGTCGGCGCGGCGGATGAGGTCCTGACTGCTGCGCGGACCGGGCGGTCGGTAACCCGTGGGCAGGCGCGCCGGCGGCGGCTCGGCCAGCAACAGCGACGCGGTGAGGAGCACGGCGAGCACGGGACGTCCGCGGCCCCGCACGCGGGGCGGCATCTCAGCATGGGGCAGGGCGGTCGGCGCCGACAAGTCCCGCGGGTCCGACGGGGCCGGACGGGGCGGGGCGCGCTGGTATGCTCCCGGCTCCAACGATGGCTCCGCCGCTCGACCGCCGCGATCTGCTGTGTGCCCTCGCCGTCGCCTCGGGCGCGCCGACCCTGCTGCTGCCCCGGCGGGGACGCGCCGACTCGCCCGCGGCCGCCACCGTGCTCCGCGGCATCGAGCGCGACGCGCTCGGCGTGACGCTCGAACTGGGCATGACGCATGGCCCGTTCCCCTACGGGGGCCTGCCGTACACCGACGACACCACGTTCGTGTTCGTGCCGGCCCATCACCGCGGTGGTCGCAGCGTCGACACCGTCGTGCACTTCCACGGCCACGGCACGACCGCGCGCAAGACGATCGACGAGAAGCAGCTACGCGCGCAGGTCCACGCAAGCGGGCGCAACGCGATCCTCGTGGTCCCGCAGGGTCCCATCGACGCGAAGGACTCGCGTTGGGGCCGACTCGATCTCGCGGATGGACTCGTCGCGTTCCTGCGCGAGATCCGGCGCGCGCTGCAGTCCGTCGAGGTCGCCGCCGCCCTCGGGGATGCGGCGCTCGTCGGCGCGCGGCCGGGGGCGCTCGTGATCTCGGCGCACTCGGGCGGCTATCGCGTCGCTGCGTCGTGCCTGACGCGCGGCGGGTGCAACGTCAACGAGGTGTACCTGTTCGATGCGCTCTACGGCGTGCGCGACGACTTCCGCAGCTGGATCCTCGCGCGCCGCGATCGCCACGGCGCCCGCGATCGACACAAGTTCCTCGCGTGGTATTGCGTCGACGCGGTCGCGGCGCAGTGCACCGAGCTGCGCCGCGAGCTCATGGCCGACGGCATCGCGTATCGCCACGTGCTGGTCGAACGCGAGGCCGAACGCGCGGAGATGACCCGTGCGCGCGTCGGCTTCGTGCGCTCGAGCGTGGGACACCGGGATGTCGTCCACGCCACGGACGCGCTGCGCAACGCCCTGGCGTGGTCGTGCCTCGCGGCGGCCCCGGCCGCCGCCGCCGCGAAGTAATCCCGTCAGGTGCAGCCGTCGCCGCTGCACGACTTCTTGCACGTCGCCCCAGAGGTGCAGGTCTGCTTGCAGCCACCACCCGAGCACGACAGATCGCAGGTCGCCCCAGAGGCGCAGGTCTGGGGACAGCCGGCGCCCGAGCACGACAGATCGCAGGTCGAGCCCGCGGCGCAGGTCTGCTTGCAGTTGCCGCCGGAGCACGTGAACTTGCAGGCCCCGCCCGCGGCGCAGCTCTGCGTGCAGCCGCCGTCGGAGCAGGTGTTCGAGGACGCCTTGCCGCCGGCACTGCCGCCACCGCCGCCACCGCCGCCACCGCTGACGTTGCCGATGCCGGGCACGTCCACGCCACCGGGTCCGACCTTCACGCCGCCGACCTCGACGGTCTTCTTCTCGCCGTCGGCCTTCACCGTGTCGCCCGCGCCCGCGACCTCGACCTGCTGCTTGTCGCCATCGGCGATGACGGCCGCGTTGCCGCCCTCGAGCTTCACCGATCCATCTTTGTTGATGTCGACGTCGACCTCGCCGGTCTTGATGCCGTCCTTGGAGACCTCGACGCCGGGCGCCTTGACGCCGTCCTTGGAGACCTCGACGCCGGGCGCCTTGACGCCGTCCTTGGAGACCTCGACGCCGGGCGCCTTGACGCCGTCCTTGGAGACCTCGACGCCACCCGCGACGACCTTGCCGTCGCCCTTCGTGGTGTTGTCACAGCCGCCGACGAGGATGCTGGTGAGCGCGAAGGAGCCCGCGAGGGCCACGAGACGGGAGGTGGAGCGCACGACGGTTCGCATGGTGATGATCCTCGACGGTGGGATGGTACCCTGCGCCGCCGGCATGGAGAATCACCCGCACGTGAGCGTTCATGCCCGAGGTGGCGCGTCGACGTGGCGCTCGACACAGCGCGCGTGGGCCCGTGCAGCCGTTGCAGCCGGTCTGGTCGTGCCCATCGCATGCAGTGCCGACGGGGTCGACGGGGCGCCCGAGGGCTCGAGCTCCGAGGGCGGCGCACCGACGACGATCCTGCCGGACGACGGGGGGGCCGGCTCCAGCGAGGCTTCGAGCACGCCCGCGGATGGGTCGTCGTCGTCGAGCGACACGGGCCTGGCGGATCTCGGCGTGGCGCCCGTCGATGACTGCGCGGCCTTCGACGCGTTCGCCTCCGCGTTGGCGGTGGCGGACGACGCCGCGCGCCCCGAGCTGACCTCCAGCTTCGTCGCCGCGACGATGCACGACGGCGGTGGCCTGCCTGTCCGCTGCGACGGTCGGCTCGTGGGACTGCTGTGGGACGAAAGCGGCGGCGCCCTGTCGATGACCGGCGACTTCGCCGAGTGGGATCCGCAGGCGCACCCCATGGTGCCCGTCGTGGAGGGCTTCGCGCTGTGGGTCGCCGACATCGCGGTGACCGAGCCGCTCGCGCCGTCGATGTACAAGTTCGTGCGTGACGGCAGCGAGTACTTCGCCGATCCCTGGGCGCGTCGCTTCGCGTGGGACGAGTTCGGCGAGTACAGCCTCACCGCGGCGCGGCCCGCCGCGCCGCACCACGAGCGCTACCCCGGGTTCGCCGACGGTGCCGGTCGGCTGCCGCCCCGCGACGTCGTGGTGTGGGTGCCCGCGGGCAGCTTCGAGCCCGGCGCGCCGCCGGCCGCGGTGATGTACATGCACGACGGGCAGAACCTCTTCGCTCCGGACGCGCCCTTCGGCGGCTGGCAGGTCGGTGCGGCCGTCGACGACGCGATCACCTCGGGCGTACTCGGGCCGATGTTCGTGGTCGGCATCGACAACACGTCGCTGCGCTTCGACGAGTACACGCCGGTCCCCGACGATCTCGGCGACGGCCCGGTCGGCGGGCGTGCCGACGAATACGCCGACTTCGTCGCGCTGGGCGTCAAGCCGTTCATCGACGCGCGGTATCCGACGCGCGCCGAGGCGGACTCTACGGTGGTGCTCGGCTCGAGCCTCGGCGGACTGGTGAGCCTCTACATCGCGTGGCGTCACCCCGACGTGTTCGGGCTCGCGGGGTCGATGTCGGGCACGCTCGACTGGGGGCGACTCGGACTCGACAACGATCGCATCGTCGAGCTGTTCGAGCAGCAGCCGCCCGTGGGCACGTGGCTCTACCTCGACACGGGTGGTGACGGTCCGTGCCCGGGGGGGACCGACAACTACTGTGTCAACCTCGAGATGCGTGGGCTCCTCGCGGAGATCGGCTGGGTCGAATCCGAGACCCTGGTGTACGCGCACGCGCCAGGAGCCAGCCACGACGAGGCCGCGTGGCGGGACCGCATGCCCGGCGTCCTCGGGGCGCTGGGTGGGGTTCTGGGCCCTCTGGCGCCCGATTGAGCGGGATCGCTGCCGCTCGCGCAGGCTCCGCGACCGACGGTCCGCGGCCTCCAAATCGGAGGCAAATCGGAGGCAAATCGGAGGCGGATCCGAGGCGGGCTCGGATGTGGGCCGATCGCTGGACATCCTGCGCGTGCTCGGCCAACCTTGCGGGGCCCACGATGGATCGGGCGACCAGGAGAAGACGCAACATGGCAAATTTCAAGCAAATCGCGGCGACGCTCGCCATCCTCGGGTCGGGCGCGTTGGTGTTCACCGGTTGTGAGAAGAAGCCCGAGGCGACGGAAGTCCCCGGTGGCGGCGACGCTGCGGGCGACGCTGCGGGTGATGCCGCCGGTGATGCCGCGGGCGATGCCGCGGGCGACGCCGCGGGTGATGCCGGTGGCGACGCGGCCGAGGCGAAGTGTGGCGAAGGCCACACCGAAGAGGGTCACTGCGGCGCGGCCGAGGGCTGACGTCCAACGCACGCTCGCGTGCACGGGGCTCCCTGGGACACCGGGGGGCCTTCGTCATTGGTTCGACCGCGATCGCGGTGGTGCGGTTAGGATCGTCCGCGGTGCTCCGTCGTCGGTGCTTCGCATGGATCGTCCTGCTCGCGTCGTGTGACGACGCGGCGCCGAGCGAGACGCCGATCGTCGAGGCCGCGCCGATCGTCGAGGCCGCGCCGTTGGTCGAGGCCGCGCCGTTGGTCGAGGCCGCGCCGGTGGTCGAGCCTGCGGCCGGGGGTCCACCCGCGGTGTCGCCGGTGCCCGAGGTGCCGCCGCCGATCGACGCGCCCGCAGTGCCCGACGTCCCGTCGGTCGACGCCGAGGGCTGGCGTCGCGGCACCGTCGTCGCAGGCCAGAGCTTGAGTCGGATCTGCGCGTCGGCGGATCTGTCGGCCAAGGCGATCGCGGAGCTCGTCGCTGCCCTGACGCCGGTGATGGATCCCGCGACGATCGGCGAGGGCCAGCGCTGGGCGCTGCGCACCGACGACGCCGGGGCGCTGGTGGACTTCACGATCACGCGCAGCGTCACGCGCTCGGTCGAGGTGCATCGCGGTGACGACGGTCGACTCGTCGCGGCCGAGCGCGAGGTCGCGACCACCGTCGACACCGTCGACATCACGGCGACGATCGACAGCTCGCTGTCGGCGGCGATCGTCGACGGCGGCGGCGATGCGGCCCTGGTCGCGGCGATCGTGGAGGTGTTCGCCTCCGACATCGACTTCTACACCGACCCCCGCAAGGGCGATCGCGTGGCGGTGGTCGCCGAGCGACACCTGCTCGACGGCGAGTTCGTCCGCTACGGCCGCCTGCTCGCGGCCGAGTACCGCGGTGAGGAGGTCGGCACCGTGGTCGGGCTGTGGTGGGATCCGCCGGGCGACGACGACGGCTCGTGGTACACGCCGAAGGGCAAGAGCCTCGATCGCACGCTGCTCAAGAGCCCGCTCAAGTACGCGCGGCTGTCGTCGGGCTTCAACCCCAAGCGCATGCACCCGGTGCTGCACAAGGTGAAGGGCCACTTCGGGGTCGACTACGCCGCGCCGGTGGGCACGCCGATCTGGGCCGCGGCCGCCGGCGAGATCGTGTTCCGCGGCGAGAAGGGCGGCGCCGGCAACATGGTCGTGCTGCAGCACGACGGCGGCTTCCAGACCGTGTACATGCACCTGTCGAAGTTCGCCGAGCGGCAGAAGGTCGGGATGGACGTCGCGCAGAAGACGGTCATCGGCTACGTCGGTACCACCGGCCTGTCGACCGGCCCCCACCTACACTTCGGCGTGAAGCGTTCCGGGCGGTGGGTGGACCCGGCGACCGTGCGATCGATCGAGCGGCCCGGGGTGCCGGCGAAGCACCGCGCGAGGTTCGAGCGCGACACCGAGGCGATCGCGGCGCGGCTGGCCGACGCGCTCGCGGCGACGCAGTGACCGCGGGGCGAGGCGGCGACCGCGGTGGCGGGGTGGTCCGGATTCACTCGCCGGTTTCGACCACGCGGCGGTCATCCGGGTCGAGTGAAGCGCTCGGTGGGTGGAGCTGACGCATCGGCGGTCGAAATCGACGAGTGAACCGGGGTGTCGAGCGACTACGACGTGCTGACCGAGGGGTGGGTGCGACTCACGGACGACGAGTGGAGAGCGCAGCTCGAGGGCGACGGCGCGGCGCGACCGGCCTGGACCGAGTCGTTCGCGCCGTAGTTCGGTGGCCGATCGACCACACGCGCCCGTGATACGCTGCCCCATGTGAAGCTGCGTTGCGTCCTGCCCCTGTCGATCGTCTGGTTGCTCGCGTGCAAGTCCGGCGGCGACGGTGGTGGCTCCGGCGACACCTCGGCCGGCGAGGCCGGTGAGGCCGGCGAGGCGGGCGAGGCGGGCGAGGCCGGCGAGACCGCGGACATCCCCACGCCCGACATCCCCGCGGTGTGCGAGGGCATCGAGGCGCAGGACGTCACTAGTCCGACCGCGACGGTGAGCGGCGCCGACTGCAACGAGGGCGCGATCCGGGCCGCGGTCGAGGCCGGCGGCACGATCGTGATCGACTGCCCCGACGCGCCGGTGCTGTTCACGTCGCAGATGGTCGTCGCCAGCGACACGGTGATCGACGGCAGCGGCGTGACCGTGCTCGACGGCGGCGGCACGACGCGGCTCTTGTACAAGCCGCCGGGGCCGAACCTCTACCTGCAGAACCTCACCATCACGCGCGGCCAGGCGCCCGAGGCGTTGGGCGATCCGACCGTGACGCAGGCGAATTGGTTCGACTGGGCCGGCGGCGCGGTGGTGGTCCAGTGCCACGACAACACCGTGACCTCGGGCGGCGGTCTGTTCGCCAAGGACTTCACGTGCACCGACAGCCACTCCGGCTCGTCGACGCGCGATCCAGACACCGATCAGATCCTCGACACCGGGACCGGCGGTTGCATCTACTCGTTCACCTGCGCGGTGCAGTGCGACGGCTGCGAGTTCCGCGACAACGGGGCGACCAACGGCGGCGCGATCGGCACGCTGGGCGGCAAGGCCCAGATCACCGGGAGCGTCTTCATCGACAACGAGGCCCGGTACGACGCGTCGACCAACGACAACCAGGGCTTCGGCGGCGCGTGGTACCAGGACGGCACCGAGACCTCGGTCGGCGAGACCGAGACCAACGCGGTGCACTTCTGCGGCAACGTGTTCCAGCGCAACGTCGCCGACACGAGCGGCGGCGCGGTGCAGCTGTTCTATCGGCAGAACACGCGGACGTCGTTCGAGTTCCAGCAGAACCTGTGCCAGGACAACGCCACCGGGGCGGGCCGCGACGGCGCGCCGGGGCAGGGCGGTTGCCTGTACGTGTACGTCGATCCCGACACGAAGATCCCTTGGGCGCCGGATGTCGGCCCCGACTCGTTCGTGGTCTCGCGCAACAGCTTCGTCGGCAACCGCACCGATCTGCTGGGCGGCGGCGCGGCGATCTACAACATCTGGGACACGGCCACGCGCTTCGACAACAACGTGTTCACCGGCAACGTCGTCGAGAGCACCAACCAGGACCAGGGCGGCGGCGGGGCGCTGGGCCTGGTCGGGACGTACTTCGACCTCGAGTACAACACGTTCTCGTCCAACACCGCGAACAACTCCACGGGCGGCGTGAAGCTCGGGGCGGGCAGCGTCGGCCTGCGCAACAACCTGTTCTTCCGCAACGCGGCGCCGTACGTGGTCGGGCAGCTGAACGCCGAGCAGAGCGAGCACGTGAACTACCAGCTCGACGAGGTCGACGACGACCAGTACACGGGCTTCCAGGTCTACGCGAGCAGCGGCAACCTCTTCACACCGTCGACGACCGCGTCCGGCGAGCCGCGGCCGAGCCCCGGCGCGGCAGTGGTCGACCAGGATCCGCTGCTGTCGGAGTTGGTGACCGAGGTGTTCCCCGCGGTGGTCGAGCTGATGTCAGGGAGCCCGGCGATCGACGCCGGCGTACCGCTCGAGACGGTGGACGTGGACATCCTCGGGACGCCGCGGGGGGATTCGCCGGACATCGGCGCGTTCGAGGCGGAGTAACGCGGGCCGTTGCGGCGCCATCATCGGCCGTTCGCGAAGTGGTCGCGCATCGGCTTGGACCACAGCAGCACGAGCACCGAAACCCAGTACGAGACGAACACCGCGCCCGTTTCTCGGAAACCCAGGCCGAGCCAGGCGTCGCGCTCGTCGTCGATCTTCCACAGGAGCCCGCCGAGCACCACTCCGAACACGGCGAGGCCACGACACGCCGAGATCCCGCGGGGATGCGGCGAGAACATCGACCAGATCATCCCCGGGAGGCTCAGCAGACCGAACAGCGAGAGCGGTGAGAGCCCGTCGCGCAGTACGCCGATGCCGACGGCGACGAGCGCCACCGCGATGACCGCCATGTAGACCTTGATGAGGGGATGCATGGGGCTCTCGACGCTATCACGGCGCTGCGCGCCTGCGGGCGCGAGTCACCTCCGGCCGCTCACGGCGAGCGCGCGCGGATCCCAGTAGGGCGCGATGAGAGCTTCGAACACGGTGCTCGCGTCGGCTGTGGCGCGTTGCGGACGGATGCGGGCCGCGTCGATGCGATCGACGCGGAACATCCGAGGTGCGCTGCGGAGATGATCGAAGCCCAGGGCGTACCAGATCGGTGCTTGGATGAGCACGCCGTGGATCTCGATGTCGCGCTCGCTCGCGCGGGCGTGACGGTCGACGTACGTCAAGCGCAGGCAGGTGCGCTCGGTGAATGCGCGCTCGAGGGCGACGAGGATCCGCTGCGGGACCGGACGGAGCGTGCCGACGACGGGGGAGGACGCGGGGGGCCCGACGAAGATCCGCGCGAGGAATCGGCGGACCTCGTTGCGCCGAACCGCGGTGAGCGAAGCGATGGCCTTGCGTGCTGCGCCGCGCGCCGCGTCCACGAAGGGGAACACGCCGGCGCGGATCGCCAGCTCGGCGGAGATCCACAGCGCGACGATCTCCGATTCGTCGAGCTGTACCGGGATGGGCAGCGCGCCGCTGCCCATGCGGAAGCCACCGCCGACGCCGCGCTGGGCGTCGATGCGCACGCCGGCGCGCCGCAGCGCCTCGATGTCGCGCAGCACGCTGCGCCTCGAGACACCGAGCCGCGACGCGAGGGCATCGGCGGTGGTGGAGCCCTCGAGCGCGAGCATCCGCGCGAGGCGGCGGCGGCGATCCTCCGACGACATAGGTGACACATTCTGGCATGTATTGGCCGGATGCTCACCACCATGACATCCAAACTTCCAGCGCATCCCGTCATGGAGCTCGCTCGGTTCGAGGTCGAACCGGCCAACGACGCCGAGACCGCACGTCAGGCCGAGCGGCTGTTCGCGGTGGTCCGAGAGCACTTCCCAGGGTTGCTCTCCGCGGCTCGGGTCCGGCTCGGCGCCGGTCAGTGGGTCGACGTCGTGCTGTGGCGCAGCCGGGCCGAGGCCGACGCGGCCGCGGCGGGCTTCGGCGCGGTGCCCGAGCTCGTGGCGTTGACGCGGAACATCACCCAGATGGTGGAGATGCTCCACGGCGACGTCGCGTACGCCACGCCGGGGTGAGGTGTTGCCGCGGGCGCGGCCGAATGCAATGCTCGTCCAGTGGGATATTTGGTGTCGTGGGTGGCGGGAGCTCGGCCACGCGTGGGGCGATGCGTGACGCTGGCCTGGCTCGCATGGGCCGGCTGCACGGACGGACCCGCGCTCGGTGACGACCTGGCCACGACGGGCGCGGCCTCCTCCGACGGCAGCGAGGGCGCGGCGGATCCACCGCTCGTCGCGTGGGACGAGCTGTTGTTCGTCCGCCGCACCGGGTCGGAGGTCTTTCTCATGACGGCCGATCGGTTCGGTGCTGGACTCGGCCCGATCGCCCGAGTTGGGGATCTCTCGTCGTGGCAGGGACCCTCCGCCGATGGCACCGTCGTGGCGTGGTTCGAAGCCAACGATGAGGGGGTGCTCCACGTCCTTCGCCAAGGCGAATCGTCACCACAGTCGCTCGCGCACGTACGGACCACGAAGGGCTGGTCGCCCGTGGGGGCGCGGATGCTGTTGTTCCTCGAGGAGCCTGGGGCGGCGCGGCGAACCGTCGTGCACGACTTCGGCGCCGGTACGGAGCGCGAACTTCCCATTGCTGCGACTCCAATTTCGGTCGAGTGGTCCGCCGACGGCGAGCGAATCGCGTACGTCGTCGACGAGGTGCTCTGGTTCGTCGATGTGGAGAATGGCACGAGCACCGAGGTTCGGCCTCTGCCCCCGGGAGGAGGCTACGACTGGCTGCCCGACGGTCGTCGGCTGGTGGTCGGAGACCAGGGGGCGATCGTGGTCATCGACGCGGGCAGCGGCGAATCGTCGGTCATCGCCGAGTGGGGGGATTCCGGGCCGCAGCATCTCGCGGTCTCCCCGGACGGGGAATGGGTCGCGTGGCTCCTGGTCACCGGTGGTGAAGGCGGATTGGTCCGAATCGACGGAACCGAGGGGGACTATCTCGTCGAGTTCGTCATGGGCACGCCGGCGTGGAACGCGGGATCCGACCGGTTCACGTTCCAGATCCAGGGCCACGGATCGGAGTGCGGCGGCTCCGGCTGCGGCGGGATCCTGCTCGTCGACGCCGTCGCGCGTGAGCGACTGCCGCTCGGTGGCGCGCGCGCCGGATGGGCACCGCAAGACGATTGGCTCGCAATCGATTTCGACTCCGGCCGCGTCGGGACGCTGAACGTGACGACCGGCGACCCTGTCGACGTGTCGAGGCTCGCGGAGGGCGACCCGACGCGCGACGGCGGGCTGGTATGGCGTTGATCCCCGGTGCGAGCGCTTCCGCCCTCATCCACTTCCGTCCGCGATGGCGAGCACCTGATACCACCGGCCCTCGCCGCAGCCGTTGCCTTCGCGGTCCGTCGATGCGCTCGCATGCACGACGTGCACGGTGAATCCGTTGCTGAACGCCGCTCGAGCACCATCGACGATGCGGACCTGCTCATCGCCGATTCGAACGTCGAGCGCGCCGCGGTGCGTGCAGGGGCAGAAATCCTCGATGAACGCGCAGGCCGCTTCCTCCGAGGGGCACTCATAGCCGCAGGATCGCGGGTCGAGCGCGAGGGCGAGCGGCTCGAGGAACATCGCGGACGGGATGGAGCGCTCGTCGGCCGAGGGCAGCCACATCGCGGAGATCCAGGCGAGCAGGAGGGTCGTATCGGGGCGGCGCAGCGTCAGCAACACCTCGTCGAAGAGGCCGCCACCGGCGAAGCCGAGCGAGACTTCGTCGCCGGACTCGAGCGGCAGAGCGTCGGCTCCGACCACGCGGAGCGTCGGCGAGACGTGTCCCCGCTCCGGCGAAGTGCAACGCAGCTCGATGAGGAGCCCCGGATCGGGCAGCGCCGTGGTCGAGTCGACCGTGCAGGGCATCGACGCGTCGCTCCGGATCGGCGAGATTCCTTCGACCTCGACGTGCGCTTCGGTCGTCGGAACCACGTCGCACTCATCGAGCTCGGGCGCAGCAGGCCGAGGTGCATCGCAGCCGGTCGACGTGCCCGGGTCCACGCCGAGGTCGAGGACAACGGCCGCGCTCGTTTGCGCGGCGCCCGAGTCCGCGTCCCCATCACCGGCGCTGCGAGGCCCGCACGCCGTCAGACTCAGCCCCGCGGATACGCCCCTCGCCCAACGCCAGAGGGCACCCCGACCCGCCATCACGGACCAGTCTACACGAGTACGAGGCCCCCGGGCGCCGGCGCTGCGTTGATCCCTACTCGTTCGCCAGCTCGAAGTTCGCGTGGACGATCGTGATGATGTCCTTGTGCAGCGAGGTCGTGTCGTTGTTGCCGTCCCAGGACGTGCTGGTGGAGTTGGCCGGGTTCACGTTGATGACGCCCATGTCGGCGCCGCGGAGGCGGGCGACGCGGCCGCCCCCGGCGGACTCGACCATGTTGTCGGCGCGGGTGCGGGCGTCCTTGCTGGCCTCGGCGAGCATCTCGATCTTGAGCTCGCCCAGGCCGGTGTAGAAGTACTCGGGGGTGCCCGAGGAGACCTCGATGCCGCCCTCGAGGAGCTCGGTGACCTCGCGCGAGGTCTTCTCGACGGCGGCCACGTCGCCGGAGCTGACGGTGACGCGCTGCTCGGCGACGAAGCCGTCGGGCACGGTGCGCTCGATGCGTTCGTCGCCGACGCCGACGACCTCGGTGCGGGTCAGCGCCATGACGCTGGCCGACAGGACGCGGATCTCGTCGCGCTTGATGCCGCGGGCGACGAGGAAGTCGACCGTCTTGGCGACGTCGTCGTGGAGCTTGCGGTAGGCGGCGACGCGCTCGACGTCGCGGGCGACGACGTCGGCGGACCACTCGATGGCGTCCGAGACGATCCGGCGCTTTGCCGACCCGGTCACCTGGATCACGCTGTCCTTGGGCTTGGTCTTGACCCGCTCCCACGTGGCGGAGGGAATCCACGCGGCCGCGATCACGGCGAGGGAGGGGGCGATCCAGTCGAAGCGGCGGAAGGGGAGTTTGGGGCCCATGGTCGGGGCCGTACGCGCGGGCACGGGGGTCGTGTTCCACCCGACCCGCGAAAATCGCGGGATGACCCGGGGCCCGTCAGCGCTCGTAGGCGCCCATGTCGTAGCCGGCGCCCTGGGGCCGCGGCGCACCGTCGAGATCGATCGCCGAGGCCGCCACACCGTCGAGCGCGTCGATGCCCGCGTCGATCGGGGCGGCCCCGTCGACGAGGTGGAAGTCGGTCGATCCGACGAACAGGCCCGTGCCGTCGACGACGATCGAGTGGACGTCGTGGCCCGCGGCCTGCCACGCGCCCACGCCGACGTCCTCCTCGTCGATCGCGAACACGTCCACCAGCGCGTTGTAGTCGCTCGTGAACGGCGCGCTCCCCAGCGAGATGCTCGGGCCCCCGCCGAGGTTCACGAGGATGTTGTCGACGATCACGTGCCCGCCCTCGTCCTGCGCGAGCCGGATGGCCGCGCCCGTGCCGAAGTCGGGCACGACGAAGGTGTTGCCGACGATCTCGAGGTCCGCCGCGCCGCCGGCCGCATCGATCGCGTACGCGACCAGGGCGTTGCGGGCGTTGCCGTACACGACGTTGTCGGCGATCCGCGACGACCGGACGCCGTCCATGTTGAAGCCGTTGTGGTTCGAGCCCCAGATCACGTTGCCCTCGACGACGAGCCCGGTGATCACCCCATCGCCACCGCCGTCGCCCTCGACCGACAGATCGCCGTTGAAGTGGATGCCCGCGCCCTCGGGTGGACCGAGCGCATCGTCCCAGTGGATGACGTTGCCACGGATCACGGTGTCGTCGCAGCCGGCGTTGGCCATGTAGATCCCGTGGCCGCGGTCCTCTCCGTTCGCGCCGGCGTCGACGACCTCGTTGTCCTCGACCAACGACGCGCCGACCTCGGAGAGGTACAGGCCCTCGTGGCCGGCCCGCTCGCACCGCAGGCCGCGGAGCACGAGGCGCAGGTGCGGGCTCGCGACGCCCGAGACGCCGGGGTTCGCCGAGTGGCTCGCGACACACGAGCGGCCCATGTCGACGATCGCAAAGCCCTCGACGACGACGTCGTGCACGCCGGCGAGTTCGTCGGAGCCGACGATGCAGATGCCGGTCGGATCGCCCGAGCAGCCGTCGCCGGCCGAGGGCACGTCGATGACGACGCTTTCGTCCGCGGCCCGGTAGCTGATCCGCGCCTCGGGCTCACCGGAGGCGGTGATGTCGAATCCCTCGTAGTGGCCTGCGAACACCAGCACCGTGTCGCCGGGCGTGGCCGCGTCCGCGGCAGCCTGGATCGTCCCGAACTCGGCCTGCACGCCCGACGCATCGACGCACAGCACCGCCGGGTCGGCGCAGTCGCTCGGGCACGCGCCGCAGTCCGAAGCGCAGCTCGAGCACGTCTCGAGGGCGGAGCATGTCGCATCGCCGCAGTCGATCGGCGGCGGCGGGTCGCCGGTGTCATCGCCGGGGCCGGTGTCGTCGAGCGCCGTGTCCGTGCCCGACGCGTCCGGATCGCCCGAGGTCACCGACGAATCGGAGGGATCCGAGGCGTCCGAGATGTCGGTGACGTTGGTCGAGGGGTCGAGAGCGTCGCCGCTCGACATGTCTCCGTCCGCATCGCCGTCGCCCGTGCAGACGGCGAGCGAGAGGCAGAGCAGGGCGGCAGGACGACGCGGGGCGGCGAGGAACGACATGCGCATGGGACGACGCTCCGTTGGTGGCCGGCTCCGCGGGAATCTGTGTGGTGCTCCCGCGGTCCGGTGCGCGGCGTAGATCGCACGCCGCGTTCACCCGTTTCAGACGCGGTAGATTCGACCCTGCCACCCCACCGAGGAACCACCCCGTTGAGTCCATACCGTCCACACCGGAGCTACTGCATCGCGTTCGCGCTGTGTGTGTGCGTCACCGCCTGCGCGCGTCGAGCCGCCGCGCGTCGAGCCGCCCGCCGCACCGGTCGCGGTCGTCACCCCGACCCCGCCGCCCGCCGTGCAGGCACCGCCGCCACCCGCCTTCGTGCCCCCACCGGCGGACGAGGCGACCAAGGCCAAGGCCAAGTCGCTCGTCGATGCCATGGATCGCGGCGAGTTCCCCTACGATCTGCGCCGCGACGACGCCAACACGCCGGCGTTCCTCTACCTGGCCCAGACCGCGACCGAGCCCGTCGTCGTGGCCGGAGCGTTGAGCACGATCGCCAGTCGCTACAGCGAGAGGAAGGTCGAGGGCCGCCGGCTTGTCGATGCCGACTACCACGCCGTCGTCGCCTACCGCCTGTCGAGCAAGGACGACACGGTGCTCACGGCCGCGTTCGAGGCCGCAGGCAATTCGACAGAGGTCACGCCGCCGGACGCGGCCGTGGTCGCCATCCTGCTGGACCACGCGCGAGCGCACCCCAGCGCAGTGGGGCGGCTCCTGGCCCTCGAGGCGCTGGGCAAGATCGCCAAGCCCAACGGCGCGGTGCAAGCGGTGTTCATGACCGCCCTCGACGACGAGTCGGACCCGTTCGTCGCGCTCGTGCTCGACGCGATGGAGCACCGCGCCGACCAGTTCGCAGACGTCGGTGCGCTCGAGGCCAAGCTGACCGCGCGCCTCTCGGATCCGTACCCGGCGATTCGCGGCGCGGCCGCGGCGTGCTTCGGCCGACTCGGTATGCTCGACGCGGACAAGCGCGAGAGTGTCGGGACGCAGCTGATGCCGCTGCTCGATGATCCCGATCCGTTCGTGCGCGGCGAGGCCGTGTATGCGCTCGGGGCGATGCTTCGGATGGACGCCGCGCCGAAGATCGTCGCGCTGCTCGACGATGCCCGCGAAGCGCGGATCGTCATCGACGGTTGGACGCACCTCGATGGTTCTGCAGACCGCCGACGCCTGCTGGCACCGACGGCGTCGAGCGTGCAGGGGACCGCGTTGATGGCCCTGTCGATCTTGAGCGGCCAGACCGACGCGAAGTTCGAGTACCTCGACGACATCGTGCGCGACGGCAAGGGCGGCGAGGACTACACGGCGGCCGTCGCCAAGGCGAAGACGTGGTACGCGGCCAACAAGGCCAAGCTCGTGCCCAAGAGAGCGTCCGGCTGCCCGGCGGCTCGGTCCGGGCGCCCCCTGTCGCTTTCCCTTAAACCGGATCGGGCGCGGTGGAACACCTCCACCATGAGCCGTCCCCATCGCCTCGTCGTGCCCCTCGTGGTGCTGTCCCTCGCCGGTTGTGCGTTGTTCGGCGGTCGATCGCCATCGGCGCCCGGTGGGGCGCAGCAGATGGGCCAGTGGGGCGCGCAGTCGCGTGCCGCCATCGCCCAGAACGCACCGGCCCAGGACGAGAAGCTCCGCGAGCAGCTCGCGCATCACCGCGAGAGCTCGCAGAAGATCATCGACCAGCACCAGAAGCAGGCGATGACATCGAACGACGTGATCCTCGGCGTCGCGGGCTTCAATGGAGTGGAGCCCACGCCGTTGGACGAGCACGTCGCGTTCATCCGCAAGCACGGTCTGATGCCCACCCCCGTGCCGCCCGAGGACCGACGCAAGGGCAAGTTCTTCGAGAAGACCTCCAAGGCGAACATGGACCGGATGGCGGCCAAGTACAAGGACGCGAAGTTCATGAGCCAGGCCCGTGTCTCGTTGCCGACGTTCGATGCCCTCGGCGCATACCTGCTCAAGGAGCTGGAGGGCACGACGGGGGTGTCGTGGTCGACCGAGCTCGCCGCGATGCACTACGCGGCCGAGATCGCCGCGTTCGAGCGCGAGTTTGCGACCAAGGCGTCCGACGAGCTGATGGGTGAACTCGCCGCGATGATGTCGCTGCGCGACCAGGCTCGCCTGCAGATGGCCACGCACACCGCGATGCTCGCGACGTTCGAGGGCGTCGTGAACGGGGGCGACCCGAAGGCGGTGATGGAGCTGGCCGCCGCATCGAAGCAGCAGATCGACGAGCGGCCCGAGGTCAGCGAGAAGGCCGCGCGGGAATTCGCCGAGACGCTGAGCGAGCAGAGCCTGGACCTCGCGGCATCGCTCGAGTCGACGATGCGAGCCGCCCACGGCGACGAGGTCTACGACCGCCACTTTCGGCGCGAGCTCGTGAGCACGTTGGCCAAGGTCGAGGAGGCCCAGGACAAAGCCTCGCTCTACGACCTCGTCGACGACGCGCAGAAGCAGGCGCGCATGCAGCTCATCCGGGAGAAGGCGCAGACCGTCCAGCAGCGGCTGACCGAGCGGGCCAAGGCGTTTGGTTTGGCCAAGGCCGAGCAGTTCCTCGGCAAGCTGCCCTTTGGCAGCCAGATCGTCTCGGGGATCAAGGCGCTGCGAGAGCTCCGCAACGGCAACCCGCGCGGGGCCCTGCTCGCGGCCATCGACGCCGTGCCCAATGGCGCGATCCGAGAGGGCATGAAGACCGCGACGACCCTCGGCTTCGCAGCCGGCAAGATGATCAAGAACCGACGCGGCGCCTGAACGACGCACGTGCGCCCGCACACGACTGCCCGGGGCACGGACTCGGGATCACTCGGCCGGCGCCCACGACAGCTGGCGCATGAGACTTCGCCGCCGCGTCTTGTTGCTCCTGTTGGGTCCACTCGCGTGCAACCCTGGCACCGCCGAGATCCCGCCGGGCTACGTGACCGGTCCGTGCGTCGCCGGCGACTGCCTCGGCGGTGGGGTCTGTCTCTCGGAGGTCTGTCTCGATCCCGCGGGGCTCGAGGATGACGGCGGTGCCGCCGACCCGGATGGAACCGTCGGCGAGGGCGATGACGCAGGGCCGTCGAGCTCCCCGACCGAGCCCGACGACGGCGATGGCAGCGGGGGGACCGACGACGGTGCCGGCGACGCGGGCGACGACGCACCCACGTCCGGCGACGGCGGCTCCGCCGATGCCGGCGAGGACTCCGGCGATCCGCCGCCGCCGGACGACACCGGCACCGGCACTGGCGAGCCTTGCGATCTCTTCGAGCAGGATTGCGGCCCCGGGCTGAAGTGCAATCCCACGAGCGCGGATGGGATCACGTGGACGGGCATCTGCGTCGAGCCCGGTCCCGCGCTCCCGGGTGAGCCGTGCATGCTGCTCGGCAGCGAGCTCGACGGCCTCGACGACTGCACCATCGGCAGCGTGTGCACGTGGACCGAGGGCGACGCCCTTGGCTTCTGTCAGCCGCTGTGCCTGGGCGCGGCGCCGCCCGACGGGGGTTGCCTCGACGACGACGCGTGGTGCTTCGACGCGGGCCTGCCGTTGTGCCTCGACACGTGCGATCCCCTGCAGCCCAGCTGCGCCGCGGGCTGGGGCTGCTACCTCGCTGGCGAGCTGTTCGCGTGCGTCCCGGACGAGTCCGGCAACACCGGCGCGCAGGGGCAGCCGTGCGACTTCCAGACCGCCTGCGACCCCTCGCGGGTGTGCGTGCTCGCCGAGTTCGACACGCTGTGCTTCGCCGGTACCAGCTGCTGCGCGAACGTCTGCGACGTCGAGAGCCCGATCTGTGCGCCGGGCCGGGACTGCTTCGACCTGTTCACCAGCGGGAAGGGTGACGCTGCGCATCCCGATGTCGGGGTTTGTCTCGGCGTGTGATCGCGACAGGGAGAGCCATGAGACCGATCCACTGCAGCTTCGTCATCGCGCTCGCCGCGGCCTGCCGCGAACCCGCACCACCCGAGCTCATCGTGCCCCCCGTGCAGGACGACGCCTCGGCGGGCGGCGACGGCGATGGGTCGGACGATGGGGACCCGGCGACCTCGTCGACCGGGGCGCCGCCCGAGGTGCCGGATCTCCCGGGGGACTGCGAGGCAGGCGCACGACGGTGCAGCGACGACGGCTTCGCGAACCAGTGGTGCGGCTGGAACCCAGAAGCATTCCAAGCCGACTGGGGCTGGCGAGTGCCGTGCGACGCGGGGCAATCCTGCGAGAGCGGCGTGTGTGCGGTGGGCGAGTGCCGAACCCCCGAGGTGCTCTTCGTCGTCGACCGATCCGACAGCCTGCTCGAGGACGATCGGTGGCTCTGGGTCGCCGACGAGGTCTCGGCGTTCTCGTCGAAGATCCGGGCGTCGGCCACCCAGGGCCTGCGCATGTTCCCTGACGAACCATGCGAACCCGGCGACATCGCGCCGATCGAGACCCGCGCCGACGGCATCGGTCCGCTGCTCGTGGCCCCGACGCAGGGCGCGTCCACGCCGATCCGCGCCGCGCTCGCCGACACCGCGGCGGTGTTCGGCGATCCCGATCAACACCAGGTGGTCATCCTCATCACCGACGGTGACGAGACCTGCGAGCCCAATCAATCGCCCGCGCTGGTGGCCTCGAGCCTGTATCGCCTGGGCATCCGCGTCTTCGCGATCGGCGTCTCGACCCAGGCCAACGTCGGGTTGCTCGACGAGATCGCGGCGCTCGGTGGCACCGGCGAGGCGCGCATCGTGGACTCGGGCGCGGCGCTGGCCGACGCCCTCACGGCGATCGAAGCCGAGCTCGGGGCGTGCGTCTGCGACCCCGGCAGCACCACATGCTTCGACGGCGTGGTCAGCACCTGCGACGACGCGGGCACGGGCTACGTCGCGAGCGAGGCCTGCCCCACCGGGCAGTGCGATGGCGACGCGTGCGTGCCGGTGGACTGCGAGTGGTTCTGCGATGTGGCGCAGAGCAGCGCGGCGATCGATGCCTGCGTGAGCGAGGTGCTGTACGACGACTACGAGTGCAGCTCCTACTGCTCGAGTTGCGTCGGCTATGGCGCGATCGACGACGCCGCGTGCGCCGCGATCGCAACGCAGTGCCTGTGACCTCCCGCGCACCCGTGATAACCTCGAGGGGCGGGCCGAGAGCCCGTTCCCATGGACGTCGTCAAACGACCCATCCGCGAGGTGCTCCGGGCCCAGCGCGCCGCGCAGGACGCAGCGCTGCTCGCCTGTCGCGACGCCGAGCTGACCGCGGCAATCCTCGCGTCTCCGCAGTGGTACCACGCGCCCGTGGTCGCGGCCTTCGTCGGCGTGCACGGCGAGCCGGACACCACCGCGCTGCTCGACGCGGGGTGGGCGGCGGGCAAGTCGGTGTGGTTGCCGCGGTTGTACGGCGACACGCTGCAGTTCGTGGCGACCACGGATCGCAGCCAGCTCGTCGCCACGCAGCGGGGCACGTACGAGCCGACGCTCGGTCGGTCGCCGCCCAAGGTCCTCGTCGACCTCGCGCCGGCGATCGTGCTGCTGCCGGGGCTGGGGTTCGGTCGCGACGGCGCCCGCATCGGCGACGGCCGCGGATACTACGATCGGGCCCTCGCGCCGCTGCGCGATCGCACCGACGTGTGGCGGCTCGGGCTCTGCCACGCGCTGTTCCTCGATCCGCCACAGGGCCCGATCCCGATGGCGGTGTACGACGTCCCGGTCCACGCGGTCGCGACCGAGTACGGGATCATCCCGTGCGGCACGTCGCGCCGCTGACGTCTCGGGTCGGCGCGCGGACGGTCGCGTGCGAGACGGCCCCGCCGCGCGCGAAGCGGGGTAGGGTCGACCCATGCCCGTCGTGCACCCCCGGACCTGCTCGCTGTGCGAAGCGATGTGCGGCCTGCTCCTCACCGTCGACGGCGATCGCGTCGTGTCGGTGCGCGGTGACGACGACGATCCGCTGAGCCGCGGCTATCTCTGCCCCAAGGGCCCCGCGATCGCGGCGCTGCACGAGGATCCCGATCGCCTGCGCACGCCGCTGCGGCGCACCGCCACCGGCTGGCAGGAGATCGGCTGGGACGAGGCGCTCGATCTGGCGGCGAACGGGATCCACGACGTGCAGCGACGCCACGGCCGGCACGCGCTCGCGGCGTACATCGGCAACCCCGCCGTCCACAACACGGGCACGCTGCTCTACGGGCCGTCGTTCCTGCGCACGCTTGGCACGCGGCACCGCTACTCGGCGACGTCGGTCGATCAGCTGCCGCAGATGCTCGCGGCCTACCTCATGTACGGCCACCAGCTGTTGCTTCCGGTGCCCGACGTCGATCGCACGCGGCACCTCGTGATCCTCGGCGGCAACCCGCTGGTGTCCAATGGCAGCATCATGAGCGCGCCGGACATGAAGCGTCGGCTCGCGGAGATCCGCGCCCGCGGCGGCAAGGTCGTGGTCGTCGATCCCCGGCGCACCGAGACCGCCGACGTGGCCGACGAGCACGTGTTCGTGCGGCCGGGCTCCGACGCGCTGCTCCTGGCGGCGATGGTGTCGGTGCTGTTCGAGGACGGTGTCGCACCGGCCGCTGCGCCCGCCCCGGTGCGCAACCTCGAGGCGCTGCGGACGGCGACCCGCGAGTTCACGCCCGAGTCGGTCGCCGCCGCCACGGGCATCGACGCCACGACGATCCGTCGGCTGACGCGCGAGCTCGCGGCCTCGCCCGCCGGTGTGCTCTACGCCCGCGTCGGCGTCTCGATGCATCCGTTCGGCGGCCTGTGTCACTGGCTCGTCAACGCGATCAACGTGCTCATCGGCGCCCTCGATCGCCCCGGCGGCTCGATGTTCGCGAAGCCGGCGTTCGACATCATCGCCGCGCCCGCGCCGTTGGGCCTCGGACGCGGGAGCTTCGGGCGGTGGCGCTCGAAGGTCCGCGGGCTGCCCGAGTTCGGCGGCGAGCTGCCGGTCGCGACGCTCGCCGAGGACATCGAGGCCGCGGCCAGCGACGACCCGATCCGCGCGCTCGTCACCATCGCCGGCAACCCGGTGCTGTCGACGCCCAACGGCCGCCGGCTCGAGGCCGCGATCGCCGGGCTCGACTTCGTGGTCGCGATCGACTTCTACCTCAACGAGACGACGCGCCACGCCCACGTGATCCTGCCGCCGTCGGGGCCGCTCGAGCACGGTCACTTCGATGTGGCGCTGCACGCCGTCGCGGTGCGCAACACGGTGAAGTACAGCGCGCCGGTGTTCGCGATCGGCGAGCACCAGCGCCACGATCACCAGATCATGACCGGGCTCGAGCGCCGCCTGCACGCGCTGCGCGGCGCGGGGATCTCGGCGCGGCTCGAGGTCGCGGCGCGCGAGCGCATGGGCCCCGAGCGGATCCTCGCCGTGGGCCTGCGCGCCGGTCCCTGGGGCCTGCGCCGCGGCTTCGGCGGGGTGTCGTTCGGCAAGCTCCGCGCGTCGCCGCACGGGATCGATCTCGGGCCGCTCACGCCGAGCCTGCCGGATCGCCTGCCCGCGCGGCGCAACGGTGCCGCGGCCCACATCGATCTGGCGCCGCAGGAGTTCCTCGGCGACGTCGAGCGCCTGCGGGCCTCGCTCCGCGACGCGACGCCGGGCCTGCGGCTCATCGGTCGTCGAGGCCTGCGCAGTAACAACTCGTGGATGCACAACGTGCCCAAGCTGATGGCCGGCAAGCCGCGCTGCACCCTGCTCGTGCACCCCGCCGATGCCGCGCGGATCCCCGCGGTGGACGGCGACGTCGTCCGGGTCCGCTCGCGCATCGGCAGCATCGACGCGCCGATCGAGCTCGACGACGGCATGATGCCCGGCGTCGTCAGCCTGCCCCACGGCTTCGGCCACCACCGCGAGGGCACGGGTCAGCGAGTCGCGAGCGCCCACGCCGGCGTGAGCATCAACGACATCACCGACGAGCAGGCTGTCGATGCGCTCTCGGGGGTCGCGGCGTTCTCGGGGGTGCCCGTGACGCTGGAGGCCATTTCCCTGGGTCGATTGGGGTCGCCGTGACGCTGCTCGTCGTCGGGATCGCGCTGTGGTGGGCCGGGCACCTCTTCAAGCGCGTGCTGCCGGGCGTGCGCGCGCGCATGGGCGAGCCGGGCAAGGGCGTCGCCGCGCTGCTCATCGTCGCGGGGATCGTCCTGATGGTGTTGGGCTTCCGCGCCGCGGTGCGCGAGCCCGTGTTCGCGCCGCCGACCTGGGGCCGTCACCTCAACAACCTGGCCATGCTCGTCGCGGTGATCCTGCTCGGGATGGGGAACTCGAAGGGCAAGCTCCGGGCCTGGCTGCGCCACCCGATGCTCACGGGCGTGCTCGTGTGGGCGCTGGCGCACGTGCTCGTCAACGGCGATCGACCGTCGCTCGTGCTGTTCGGATCGATGGGGATCTGGGCGGTGGTCGAGATGGTCGTGATCAACGCCACGCAGGGGCCGTGGCAACGACCGGCGCCCGGGCCGATCGGCGGCGATGTGCGCCTGGTCCTCGGTTCGCTCGTGGCCTTCGCTGTGATCGCTGCGATCCACACCTGGCTCGGCTACTACCCGTTCCCCGGGTGAGCCGGGGCCGCCCTAGTCAGACGCACCCATTCTGCGTCTCCTCGTCCGGTACCGCGAGCACGAGCTGATACTCGCGCGGCGGCGGAGCGCCCTCGGTGAGCAGCTCCACGCGCAACGTGGCCGGCAGCCCGTCGATCAGCGACAGATCGGTGAGCCCGTCCGGGGGGAACACGGCGATGCCGTCGATGAGGAACGTGACGCCATCGGGGCACGCGACGTCGACGCGGGCGTCCTGGTCGTCGAAGAAGTGTCCGGTCGGCGAGATGTCGTTGAACCCCTCGACGTCGACGGTCACCGCGTAGCTGACCTGCGCGAACATTGGGTTGAGGTTGCCCTGCACGGTGCGCAGGTAGAACATCAGCGAGCCCTGGCCGCCGCACTGGAGCGTCCACGTGTCGCCGTCTTCCAGCAGTGAACCGCCGTTGTAGATCTCGAAGTACGGCCCGTCGATCTCGGGGTCGTCCTCGATGCCGCACCACGGCGAGGTGTTGCCGGTGGGATCGTCGGTCGGATCGGGGGGAAAGCTGGTCGACTCGTCGCTTGGCTCGCTCACCGTCGTCGACACGCTCACGCTGGGTCCATCGCCGCCACCCGTGCTCGTGTCCGACGGCGCGCCGCTCGTGCTCGCATCGGTGGCGCCCACCGTCGACGCCTGGGCGCCCTCGGACGCGCTGCCCTCGTCACTCGCGCACGCCGCCAGCAGCACGACGATCCACCAACACTTCAACCCTAGTTGTTCCATGTCCAACACCACGGCGGCATTGTGCCAGCACATCTGTGCGGCGGCAACTGGTCCTCGTCGCGATCACAGCGGTGTGTCCAGGTCGACCACCGGGAGCTGCAGGCGCAGCTCGAAGTGCGTCATGCCGTGGGCGAAGGGCCGGCCGTGCCACGCCTCGAAGCACGGCAGGTGCGCGGGCGCGAAGCCGCTGTGGGGCAGCCACGTGGTGTAGAGCCAGTCGATCGCGCGCATCTCGAGCTCGATGGGTCCCGCGAGGTCGACCTCGGCGAGGCGCATTGCGGCGAAGCGGACGGTGCTCACCTCGCCGGCGACATCGGCGGACTCGGGGATCTCGAGGCCGACGTCGTAGCGGCACCGATCGAGTGGCACGATCTCGGGGTCGTCCCATTGGTAGCCGAGCCACTGCCCATCGGCGAGGCCGCGGGGCTCGGCCCAGGCGCGCAGGCGCTCGATGGCGCCGAGCACCCCGCGTCCACCGCCCTCGTACGACGCGAGCACGCGGACGTACGCGACGCGCCGCGCCGGCAGCTCGCGCAGGCGCGCGACGAAACCATCCGGGTTCTCGCCCGGCGGTAGGCGCTGCAGTCGGTGGCCCTCGCCGGGCGGCATCACGGCGTTCTGCATCTGCTCGCGGCGCGTGTCCCTGAACCGCTGCACGTCGAACATCCGCGGCGGCACGCCGTAGTGGGCGCGGAAGCTGCGGGAGAAGTCCGAGCTCGACGTGAAGCCGCAGGCCAGGGCGATCTCGGTCAGCGTCGCGTCGGGGCGGTGCGACAGCTCGGTCACCGCCCGCTCGAGCCGTACCCGCTTGACGAACGCCGCCAGCGTCTCGCCGACGATGGTGCGAAAGATGCGATGGAAGTGGAACGCCGAGAAGCAGGCGACCTTCGCGACCTCCTCGAGCGGCAGCGGCTCGGAGAGGTGAGCCAGGACGTGGTCGATCGCCCGATTGACGCGATCGACGTAGTCGAGGTTCGCAAGATTTGGCAAGTCGGGCACGGCCGCCCGATTGTACGCTCCGACCACGATGACGACACCGGCCACCTCCCTCGGCGCCTTCTCTCTCAGCCTCGCGGTGAAGGATCTGACCGCCTCGCGCGACTTCTATCGCAAGCTCGGCTTCGAGGCCGTCGGCGGCAAGCTCGAGCAGAACTGGCTCATCCTGCGCAACGGCACCGCGACGATCGGGCTGTTCCAGGGGATGTTCGATCGCAACATGCTGACCTTCAACCCGGGCTGGGACGGCCAGTGTGCGCCGCTCGACCGGTTCACCGACGTGCGCGCCGTGCAGAAGCAGCTCGAGGCCGACGGTGTCGTCCTGGCGACGCGTGCCGAGGAGGGGACGAGCGGCCCGGCGAGCTTCGTGGTGGTCGATCCGGACGGCAACCCGATCCTCGTCGACCAGCACGTGTGACCCGGCCGCGAGCTCAAGGGCCGAAGAACGACGCCTGCTGCAGCCGCAGCCCCGCGAGGATCTGCTCGACGCGCGCGGCCGACAGCGTGCCGATGTACGCCCCGAGTCGGTCGCGATCCACCGCGTCGATCTGCGAGACCACCACGACGCTCGGCTTGGCCAGGCCGCCCTCGCCGGGATCGAGCAGCACGTTGCCCGGCTCGCCGGCGCGGTGCGGGTTCGAGGTCAGGGCGCACACCACGATCGAGTGCACGCGCGAGTGGTTGAACACGTCGTCCTGCACGACGACGTGGGGGTGCGCGACGCCGGGCGTGCCGCGATCGTCGGCGGGGGAGATCCAGTACAGGTCGCCGCGATCGATGCGCCGCGTCATGGGGCGCAGTCTAGTCGACCCCAGCGATCGCGGCGCCGCGATCGGTCCACACTCGGCGTGGACGCGTCAGTGGACGATCTGGTCGGCCACCCAGCGCGCAGCGTCGCGGAGCGCCTGCAGATCGGGCGCGATCACCTGATCCCAGAGATCGCCGAGCACGGTGCCGCCCGCGGTGGCGTTGAGTTCGGCGTCGTCGAGGATGGACAGGGTGGGCTTGGTGTCGTGGTCGTGCATGGCGTCCTTCCCGGTCGGTGCCGCGGCAGCGCCCTGGGTTCCGCGCCCATGGTTCCGCGCGCGTCCTCGGGGGCTCGGCGCGATCGGGGGGCGCTCACGCCCCGCGCGGTCGATCCGGGTCCGACGGCTCCACCAAGACCTTCAGGTAGACCTCGTCCAGCGGCAGGTCGCAGTCGACGGCCTCCAGCCGGGCAACGTCGCTGCCGGTGACGTCGTCGAGGATCCACCGCGGGCCGGCGCGGGTGAAGACCTCGACGCGGCGCTGGTCCTGCGACACGAGCAGGACCTGACGGATGCTCTCGATTGCGCGGTAGCCGGCGAATTTGTCGCCGCGATCGAAGCGCTCGGTCGTCTCCGACAGCACCTCGACGACGAGGATCGGGTTGAGCAGCACGTCGCGCTCGTCGTCGTGGAACCGGGGCTCACCACACACGATGCTGAGGTCGGGGTAGACGAAGCCCGACTTCGTGGGCACGAAGACCTTCATGTCCGACGGCAGCACGTCGCATGGCCGATCGCGTAGGCGACTGCTGAGCTCGCGGGCGAGGTTCGTGACGATCTTGTTGTGGGCGTAGGACGCCCCTGCCATCGCGAAGACCTCGCCGGACCACAGCTCGTGCTTGGCCTCGCTCGTCCGCTCGGCGGCCAGGTACGCCTCGGGGCGCGTGCCGGGGCGGAGCGCGGGATCGGCCGGGGCCATCGACTGATGCTAGCACGCGGGGCGCGGGAACCTACGGCGCTGCGCTCTGTCCCAGGGGCGTGCGCGTCCCGACTCGCCCCGCTCGCCTCGCCCTCGTGATCTTCGCCGTGGCCGGTTGTGCGGGCACGGGGCAGCGGAAATAGGAAGAAGAGGATGCGCCGGCGCCCGAGGTCGCACCGCTGGCGCCCTTCGTGGCGCAGTTGCCCGCGCGATTGCTCCCGGCGCCGACCGCCGAGTACCCCGCCGCGCCGGTGAGCCTCACGGCCAGCGATGGGACCGGCCTGCGGCTGGTGTCGATGCAGGCGCGGGCGGTGGTGTCCGAGCCGCTGGCGTTCACCGAGCTGCACCTGGTGTTCGACAACCCCGAGCATCGGACCCTCGAGGGGCAGTTCACGATCGATCTGCCGACGGGCTCGGCGATCTCGCGCCTGGCGATGAAGATCGGCGACGACTGGCAGGAGGGCGAGGTCGTCGAGCGACAGGCCGCGCGGGTCGCCTACGAGGATTTCCTCCATCGCAAGCAGGACCCGGCGCTGCTCGAGAACCAGGCCGGCAATCGCTTCAGCGCCCGGGTGTTCCCGATCCCCGCGCGGGGCCGCAAGGAGATCATCCTCGCCTACTCGCAGGCGCTGCCCGACTCGCGGGTGCCCTATGAACTCGCGCTCGCGGGGCTGCCCAAACTCGATCGCCTCGACGTGGACGTCCGCATCGAGCGGCCCGGGGCCGGCGGTCTGCCCGAGCGCATCGAGATCCACGAGCGCGACCACATCCCGGCGCGCAACCTCGAGGTGCGCAGCGCCCGGGCCGACGCGCCGGTGGGCCTGCGCCACGGGGATCGGGTGGTCGCGCGGGTCGAGGTCGGTGGCTCGCAAGCGCCCGATCCGATCGACGATCTCACGATCCTCTTCGACACCAGCGCCTCGCGGGCGCTCGACTTCGACGGTCAGCTGCGGCGACTCGACGCCCTGGTCGAGCGCCTGCGCGAGGACGGGGACTTCCCGCTGCGCGTGCTCGCGTTCGATCAGGAGGTCACGGTGGCCTACGATGGGCCCGCCTCGGGGTTCGGCCCGCCGACGCTCGACCAAATGTACTCGCGCGGCGCGTTCGGGGCCTCCGATCTCGAGGGTGCACTGCGCCAGGTGGCGCACGTCGGTCGAGCCTCTCGCGTCCTGGTGATGAGCGATGGGATCGCGACCGCCGGCGAGGCCGAGGTCGCCGCACTGACGTCCGCCGTCCGCAGGCTCGCGGCGTCGGGTGTCGAGCGACTCGACGCGATCATCGACGGTGGCCTGCAGGATCGCGAGGTGCTCGTGGCGCTCACCACCGCGGGGCTGTCGCGCGCGGGCTCCGTCGTCGACGCCCGTCTGCCCCGCGACGAGATCGCGACGAAGCTGCGGCGCACGACCCTCGCCGATCTCGAGGTGTCGGTGCCCGGCGCGAGCTTCGTGTGGCCACCGACGCTCCGCGGCCTGCAGCCCGGGGACGAGGCCCTGGTCTACGCCGAGCTACCGCCCGAGCTGGCGATGCGGGTCGTGCTCGAGGGCGACGACGACATCGCGTCGCCCTCGGAGCCGATCGCGCTGACGTCCGCCGCCGAGCCCCTCCTGGCGCGTGCGCTCGCGGGGGCCCGGATCGACGCGCTCACGCTGCAGCGCTCCGAGCTGCCGCCCGAGGCCGCCGAGTCGCGCACCCGCCTGCAGTCGGAGATCGTCGCGCTGTCGACCCGTCACCGGGTGGTCTCCGACTTCACGGCGCTGCTCGTGCTCGAGACCGAGGCCGACTACGAGCGCTTCGCGATCGATCGCCGGGCGCTCGCGGACATCCTCACGGTGGGTGAGCAAGGGATCGCGGTGCTCGATCGGACCGCGCTCACGCCGACGTCCAAGGGCCGTGCGCCGCGGATCGAGACGGCGATGAACGCCGGGACGTTCGCGATGCCGGCCGATCCCACGGCGCCGCCGCAGGGCGAGACGACCCCCGAACCGGGCAGTCCCTACGGTGCCGCGTTCGCGGTCGGCGGGGACGACGAGGACGTGTGGGGCGGCCTCGCCGGGACCGAGGTCGGCGAGTCGTACGGCGTCGGCGGGCTCGGGCTGGTCGGCACCGGACGCGGCGGCGGTGGCACGGGCGAGGGCACGATCGGCCTCGGCTCGCGCAGCATGATCGGGCGCGGTGGAGGCGGCGGATACGGCCACGGCGGCCACGGCGGACGCGGCGTCCGGATCCCCCAGGTGCGCATGGCGAGGGCGACCGTGCGGGGTGCCCTCGATCGCGACATCGTACGCCGCATCGTGCGCGCCCACATCAACGAGGTGAGGTTCTGCTACGAGCAGGCACTCGCGCGCGATCCGGGGCTCGCCGGTCGGCTCGCGATCCAGTTCGTGATCGACGCGTCGGGGAGTGTCTCGATCGCCGTCGTCGAGGAGTCGACCCTCGCCGACGCCCAAGTCGGAACCTGCACGACGAAGGCGGTGAAGCGGTGGCGCTTCCCCAAGCCGGCCGGCAGCAGCGTCGTCGTGACGTACCCGTTCGTGTTCGAGCCGGGATCCGGCGCGCGGTTCTCGACCGAGGCCGCAGCACCGCCGGATCCGGAGGCCGAGTACCGCGCGGCCGAGGCCCTGCGCGCGGCCAAGAGTCCCTACGAAGGGCGGATGTTCGACGTCATGACGCAGCTCGAGCGCGGCGAGGCGGAGTCGGCCCTCGAGATGGCGGCGTCGTGGCACGACGAGGCCCCGGGCGATGTGCTCGCGCTCGTCGCGATGGGCGAGGCGCTCGAGGCCCTCGAGCGGTTCCCGACGGCGGCGCGCGTCTATGGCTCGCTCATCGATCTGTTCCCGTCGCGCGCCGACATGCGGCGCTACGCGGGATACCGCCTCGATCGTCTCCCCGCGGACGGTCGTCGGCTCGCGATCGACACCTATCGCCAGGCGGTCGCACAGCGGCCCGATCACCCCAACAGCCACCGGTCCTATGCGTGGGCGCTGGTCCGCGGGGGTCGCCTCGAGCAGGGCTTCACGGCGATCCTCGCCGGCCTCGCCCGCGAGTACCCGACCAACCGATTCAACGGCGTCGATCGGATCCTGCGCGAGGACGCGGGGCTCATCGGCGCGGCCCTCGTCGCTCAGAGCCCGGCCCTGGCCGGCGAGGTGACCCGGCAGCTCGCCGAGCACAGCGCCCACGTGGCCCAGCGGCCGTCGACGCGCTTCGTCATGAGCTGGGAGACGGACGCCAACGACGTCGACTTCCACGTCCACGACGGCAGGGGCGGCCACGCGTTCTTCGCCAGCACGGATCTCGCCAGCGACGGGAGGCTGTTCGCCGACGTCACCACCGGCTACGGCCCCGAGTGCTTCGCGATCGAGGGCAGACCCGCCGCCTTCCCGTACCGCCTCGAGGCCAACTACTTCTCGCGCGGCCCGATGGGCTACGGCATGGGCACCCTGCAGATCGTCGAGCACGACGGCGAGGGCGGCCTGTACTTCGAGGACCGGCCGTTCGTGATCATGAAGGATCGGGCGATGGTCGACCTCGGCCAGTTCGCGGGGCCGATCCGTGTGGAGGAGGTCGATCGACCATGATGCCGTGCACCGTCATCGTCGTCACGGATGACGCACGGCGCGAACTCGGGTGATCGCCACGAACTCAGGGCGCGCAGCGGACCGGTCGCGCGCCGGGGAACGCGATGCGCGGCGCGGTCGGTCGCAGGAATTCATCCGGCGCGATCGTCGACGCGCCGCGTTTGCCGAGCGTGTCGGCGAGGACCTCGCGGACGGGGGGACCGTCCTCGACGCTCACCGCACCCGCGCGGCCCTGCACTCCGGCGAAGAAGCCGTCGCCGCCGGTGGCGAGGAAGTCCGTGGTGAGGAGCGCGAGCGTCTCGGTGTCGCGAACGACCCGGCCCTTGGTGCGCGAGAGCGTGACCTCGAGCGCGCCGCCGCGGCAGCGGGCCGTCGCGTGGATCCCCGCGATCGAGAAGAACGATCCGTCGTGGGTGAGCACACCCGCGAGCGCCTCGCGGAGCTCGCCTGCGGTCATCCTCACCGTGGCGAAGCGGTTGTCGAACGGGAACGCCTCGTACAGCGCGCCGTAGCGCAGCGGGCCCGCGGGCAGCGGGGCCCGCAGGCCGCCGCCGTTCATGATCGCGGCGTCGTGACCCGGCCGCGCCGCGAGCATGAGATCGGTGAAGAGATTGCCGAGCCCGCACTCACGGGTGCGCGCGGCGTCGAACTGGGCCGCGAGCGTGGGGCCGAGCGGTCGATCGCGCAGCACCTTCGCCTGCGCCAGCGGCTCGGCGATGATCGTCGCCACGGCATCGTCGGGCACGACCTCCGCACCCTCGTAGGAGTCGGGCGCGCACGCCGAGGCGCCCGCCTCGGGGCCGGCGTCCTTCGCCGTGCACAGCCGCTGCGGCGGGTGGATCGTGCTCGAGCGGATCTCGCCCGTGGATGGATCGACCACGACGTCGACCCGACCGAACGCGACGCCGAGCGCATACGACTCGATGATCGCGATGCCGTGGACGCGGTGCGCCATCGCCTGGTGGGTGTGGCCGCCGACGATCACGTCGACGAGGCCCGGCGGGAGCGCGCGCGCGACGTCCATGATCTCCTCGTCCTCGACACAGCTCGTCGTCACCGCGGGATCGTCGAAGGCGGTGCACTTGCCCCCCGCGTGGGCGGTGAGCACGACCAGGTCCGCGCCCCGCTCGCGCAGGCGACGGGCCTGCATCGCGACGGCGTCGGCGAGCGGCGTGAAGGCGAGGTCGGCGACGTTGGCTGCGATCGTCGTGCGCGGGGTCTGCTCGGTCGACCCGCCGATGATGCCGATGGTGACGCCGGCCCGCTCGATCATGACCGCGGGCGCGCCGAGATCCGCGGTCGCGCCGGTGGCCAGCGTCAGGTTCGCCGACAGGAACGGGAACCCGGCCTCGGCGATCCGCGCGTGCAGGGCCCCGCGCGGGTCGTCGCCGGGGCGCTTCGCGGTGGCGTCGGGGCCCACCGGGCCGTAGTCGAATTCGTGATTGCCGATCGCGACGGCGTCGTAGCCCAGCGCGGCGTAGGCCCGCACCACCGGCGCGCCCTCGGCGAGGTTGGACTCGATCGTGCCCTGGAACATGTCGCCGCCGTCGAGCAGCACGACCGCGCCGCCGGAGTCCGCCCGCGCGCGGCGGAGGTTGGCGAGGTAGCCCCCGAGGATCGGGAGCGCGCCGAGGTGGCCGTGCAGATCGTTGGTCCCGACGATCGAGATCGTGACCGGCTCGGGGCGCGCGGCCGGAGCGGTTGCGATCGGGGCCTCGGGTGGCGTCGCGACCGGGGCCGCGCGATCGCAGGCGCACGGGAGCAGCACGAGCAGAGACCACGGCAGACGGGCACGCATCGGCGCGGGGAATGTAACAGGGCGCGCGGGGCCGAGCGCGGACGCGGCCTGCACACGAAGGTTCGCGACGCGCCTTGAAAATGCGGGGAGAACCCCCTAAACCCTCCGGCAGGTTCGGGGGATCATGGGCGGCAGGGCGACAGGTCGGGTGTGCATCACGGTGATCGGTGGGGTTTTCCTGCTCGGCACCGCCTGTTTCTCGGAGCCCAGCGTCTCGAGCGGCGACGAGGCGACGTCGGAGCCCACGGGGACGACGGGCGGCGAGTCCTCCGGGGCGACGTCGACGGCCGAAGTGTCGACGGGCGCTGCCGACTCCACCGGCGCGACGGCATCGGCCCAGCTCCGGGCCGTGCACGCGGCGGCCGACGTCGGGGCGGTCGACATCTACATCGCCGGCGACACGACGCCGGTGTTCGAGGGGATCGCCTACGCCGACGCGACCGAGTGGATCGACGTCCCGGTGGGATTGTCGACCTTCGAGTTCCGACCCGCCGGCGCGCCGGCCGAGAGCCCGGCGGTGCACACCGCATCGGTGTCGCTCGACGAGGGCGAGCGCGTCACGGCGATCGCCTCCGGGGTGATCGACCCCGCGTCACCGGTGCGCATGCTCGCGCTGCGCGAGGACTGGGGCGCACCGCTGGCGGGACGCGCCCGCGCGCGGCTGGTCCACGCGGGCCCCGACGCACCCACGTTCGGCATTGATGGGGTCGACGTCGACGCTCCGCTCGAGCGCTTCGAGGCCACCGCGGCCGAGGGCTTCGGGCTCGACACTGCGGGCGGCCAGCGGGTGGTGCTGCTCGAGGACGTGCAGGTCGATGCCGAGACCGTCACGAGCTTCACGACGCCCCCGGTCGGCGAGGGCGACGAGGTGCTGCTCATCGCCGCCGGCGAGCTGGGCTCGCTGGCGCGGGAGCCCGACGGCTTCTCGATCATCGCCGTCGGACGCGACGGTGCGCTCGGGGTCATCCGCCAGGATCCGCAGCTCTTCGTGCTCCACGGCTCGCGCGACGCGGGCGGGCTCGAGCTGTGCAGCGGCGACGCGGAGCTCGCGGCCAACTTCGCCTACGGCGAGATCCAATCCACGCGGGTCTCCCCGGCGACCTACGACGTCAGCATCCACAACTACCCGAGCGGCTGCGGCGATCCGGTGTTCAACACCAACTCGACCGGCGCGCTCGAGGCGGGCGAGCGCTACCTGCTGCTCGTCACCGGCGAGATCTCGCCCGAGGACGACGGCGAAGCGGGCATCCAAGTCGCCACATTCGACGACGCATTCACCCTCGATGACGGAGACGGCGCGCGGGTGCGATTCGTCCACGGCGCCTCGTATTCGCAGATCTACGTCGGCGCGGTGGTCGACGACACGATCGTCGCGGAGAACGTGCTCACCGATCCGATCGGCTGGAGCGTCGAGAGCGGCGAGGTCGCGGTCCCGACCGGGGAGTACGTGCTCGGGATCGCCGACGCGGTCGGGAAGCCCCTGCCGCTCTACACGCCGATCGTCACGGTGCCCTACACGGCCGTCGGCGAGGCCCGGCAATGGGCGATCGTCGCGGGGGATCCGACGCCCGAGGTCAGCGACGGCGGATTCGGTGGGGGATTCCTGCAGGTGCTCGCCGTCGACACGACGACGCCGCGGTGGGACGTCGCGATCGTGGATGTCGTGCTGCCGACTCAGTGACGGGGCCCCGCGAAGGCCGCAGGCGTGATGCGAAACATCCGCGCGAACCACCGCGTGAGGTGCGGCTGATCCGCGAAGCCCGTCTGCGCCGCCACCTCGACCGGCCGCCCCCCGGCGCGCAGGGCCTCTGCGGCGCGCGTGAGCCGGACGTGCATGAGGTATTCGAAGGGGGGGACGCCGAACTCCCGACGGAATGCGCGTGCGCCGTGGAAACGACTGATTCCCGCGGCGTCGGCCAGCTCCGCGAGCGTGAGCGTATCGCTGAAGCGCGCGTGGAGGAGGTCCCGCATCCGATGGGCGGCCCGACGGGTTCCTACGTTCTCTCGCGTGGATTCGAATCGGTGGACCCGCTCGAGGAGCGAGACCAGCGCGAGCTCGATCGCGAGGGCGGGCGCCCCCTCGCGGACGAGGTGCGCCAGGCGGCTCGCCCGGACCGCCGCGTCCGCGCCCGCGAGCGGCGCTCCGATCGTCGCCTTCGCCATGCCGTCGAGGAGCGCGGGCGACACCTGCAGGTGGAAGAAGTCTCCGGGGGCGTGGACCTTCGTGCCGACCGCGAGCTGACCCGGGGGCACCACGCTCACGCTGCCCGGCGTCCGCGTGCCGGACCAACGGCCCAGGCGCCAGTCGCTCCCGCCACGCTCGAGCCACGTGATCTCCAGCCCGACCGCGAAGCGGCGCCACGCGAAATCCCAGCCACGCGCCGTGAAACTCTCCATCCCCGGCACGACACTGGGATGCACGATCGTCGTCACCGCGCCCAACGATAGCCGGGCCGACGCGATCGGCCACTCCGCCGGCGGTCGGACGGCCGGAGGCAACCACGTTCAAGACGATCGCGGGGCCCGCCGCTAGGGTGAGTGTCGGACGCTCGACGGCGTCCGAGCCCGCAGGAGAATCCATGGACGCGGACAAGTTCGCCATCCTCGAAGTGTTGAACCGCTACATCCTGTCGATCGACACCCACGACGAGCAGCTCTTCGCCGACAACTTCCACGACGACGGGGTCTACGTGACGCCGTGGGGGAAAGCGACGGGGCGCGAGCAGATCCTCGCCACGATCCATCAGTGGCACTCGGGCGGCATCACGGCGGGGAAGCGCCACATGATCGGCGCGTTCCGCATCGACGTCGATCAGGACCGGGCGAGCTCGAGCTCGACGTATTGGGTCGTCAACGCCAAGGACGGCACGGCGATCGTGGCGACGGGGGCGTACACCGATACCCTGGAGAAGCGCGACGGGGTGTGGAAGCTCCTCGAGCGGGTGCAGACGATCGACCCGTCGTTCCCGACCTGAAACGACCCCCACGAGGGCCGCCGCATCGGGCTCGATTCAGCGGTGACCGAGCTCGACGGTCGCTTCGAACTCGAGGCCCGACGCGCTGACCTCGAGCGCGCCGCGGACGCGTCGCGCCGCCTCGAGCACCGCCCAGGCCTGGACCCACGTGCGATCGTCACCGATGCGACGTTCGGCGACCAGCGCGCGGAGGCCCGCGAGATCGAGGCCCCACGTGACGAGCGTGTCCCCGTCGCGGGACGCATCATCGACGGCGCGCGTGACCGATCGCCGCGCGCCGTCACCGGCCGCCAAGCCGAGGGCGTGGCGGCCGCGGGCGACCCACGCCTCGCCGAGCCACGAACCGCCGGAACTCCCCGCGACCTCCGCGAGCGGTGCCGCGTGTCCGCGTCGGCGCAGCGGATCGAGCACGGCGTTGGGGGTGGTGGTGCGCAGCCACGCGAGCGGATCGTCGACGCCGATCACGACGACACCCGAGGGACGACTGCGCGCGACGTCCCACGCGTCGAGCACCGCACTGCCGCCGCGGATGTCGGTCACCCACGACGGCGGCGCGTCGTCGGGGAGGCCGCGGCCGAGCTCTCCGCAGGCCGCCAGGCGATCGTCGTCGCGCCAGCGCTCGAGCATGTCGAGCGCTGCGCCGACGTCGACGCCGACGCCGATCGACGCGAGACCGCGACCGCTCCGAGGCCGCCCCGGAATCGGCGCGACGATGCCGCGAAGATCGTCGCGCAGGCTGCGATCGAGCTCCCAGATCGTCGTCGCCACGACCGCGCGGGCATCGATCGCGCGCAGGCCCGACCACAGCCGCGGTGCGCGGGCGATCCACTGCCGCAGCGCGGCCGCGCACGTCGACTCGGGCACCGAGACACCCCAGGCGCGGGTCACCGCGCGCTCGAGGGCGTCGCCTTCGCCGGCGACCAACGCGACGACGCGCGCCAGGTCGAGCATCGCGAGGCCGTGGGGGAGAAGGCGATGCTCGCGACGGGCGACGCGGAGCGCGTCCGATCGTGCGATGGACCGGACCGTCGCCGTGACGCCGAGCGCCGCCGGTAGCAGTTCGGCCTCGACCGCGCGGGGATAGACGGTGATGACGAGCGCGTCGTCGACGACCGCGATCGCCCCGGCGAATCCATCGGATCGATCGGAGGTCGTCCACACCGGGTGGCCGGCGATCGTGCGCGCCTCGGGCGTGCCATCGGCGGCGTCGATGGTCTCGAGCAGACGCGCGACCTGGTGGCCGTCGTCGAGCTCGAGCCGCAGCACCGGCGCGAGCCCGAGCCCGTAGAGCACCCAGCGGGGATTGGTCGCGAAGCCCAGCGCGCGCAGGCCCGCGGGGTTCATGCGACCCCGCAGCTCGCGTGCGAGCGCGGCGAGCTCGGGATCGTCGGTCGGCTCGTCGAGGGCGCGGGCCCAGGCCGAGAGCGTGGCGTCGCGCAGGTCGGCGAGGCGCTCGACGTACGCGTCGGGCAGGGGCTCGGCGTTGAGCCACAGGTACGGCGTATCGGCGGGGACGTGCGCGAGCATCTCGCTGGCCTCGGCGTCGAGGCCCGGGACGCGCGGCGCGACGTCTGGTGCGCGCGAGCGTCGGTCGTCGTCGCCGTGCGAATCACAGGCGACGACGCTGGCGGCGGCGATCGAAGCGGCGAACAGACCCGGGGCCCACGGCGAGCGGCGCATGCGAGCGCGAGGTTAGCAGGGGACCCGTGGAGCAAGCCCGCGACGGCGGCGTCGAGCGACGAGGACGACGAGGGCAAAGCACGTCACGCCGCCCCGGGCGTGGGTGGTGCATCCACACCCCGCGGCGTCCTCGGCCTCGCCGAAGGTGGTCGGCAGCGCGTCGCCGTCGGCACCGCTCGAGCCCGGGGCGCCCGAGTCACCGACGCCACCACCACCGCTCGATTCGCCGGTGCCCGTGTCGCCGCCGCCGTCGGTGCCCACGTCACAGTCCTCGTCGATCTCGCCGTCGCAATCGTCGTCGACGCCGTCGTCGCAGCGCTCGTCGACGAAGCAGCGCGGGGCCGCCGTGTGCATGCGCAGCGTCTCGTAGTACTGCGGCGCGTCCCAGCCGGAGGAGTCGCTCCACGCGGGGCCGGCGATCGGCGTCGTCGCGAACCCGGTGCCCAGCGAGGCCCAGCACGACACGCCGTCCGCACTGCGTCCGCACAGATCGGCCATGCCGTCGCCATCGACGTCGGCGAGCCGCAGCGTCGAGAACTGGCGGATCGAGTTCCAGCCGTGGTCGTCGTCGAGCGCGGGGCCCTCGAACGCGGGGCCGAACGCGCCGTCCTCGAAGGCCGCACACCGGATCCCCGCGTTGGCCCGCGCGCACACGTCGGTGTCACCGTCGCCGTCGAGGTCGCCGACGCGCAGCGTCGAGTAGTTGGCGTAGTCCCACCAGCCCGACTCGTCGGACCACGCGGGGCCCTCGATCGCCTCGCCGAAGCCGTCGCCGGTGGAGAGGTGACAGCGCAGGCCCGCGGCCGCGCGCGCGCAGAGATCCGCCCGGCGATCGCCGTCGAGATCGAACAGTCGGATCGTGCTCCAGTACTCGACGCGGGCCCAGCCGGCGTCGTCGGACCACGTCGGCCCGGCGATCGCGGGCGAGAAGCCGGTCGCGGTCGCGCGCCAGCAGGCGACGCCGTCGATCCGCCGCGCGCAGACGTCCGCGCGCCCGTCCGCGTCGAGGTCCCCGGTGCGGATCGTGCCGTACTGCGACGCGCCGACGAAGCCCGCGTCCGGGGCGAGCTCCGCGATCGTCCACGGCTCGGCGTCGAACCCGGTGCCCGTCGATCGCCAGCACGAGAGCCCGGCATCGGTGGCCGCGCAGAGATCGTCGCGGCCGTCGCCGTCGACGTCGGCCATGCGCAGGGTCGACCACTGCGACGGATCGGCGAAGCCCGAGGCATCGTCGAGGGCGGGGCCGTCGATCGCGTCGGCGAGCACGCCGGTCGTCGACGTCCGGCACAGCACGCCGGCGTTCGCCCGCGCGCACAGGTCGGCCTTGCCATCGCCGTCGATGTCACCGGTGCGCAGCGTGGCGTAGTTCGACGGGTCGTCCCAGCCGAGCTCATCCGACCACTCGGGGCCGACGATGTCGGCCTCGAACCCGTCGGCGGCGAGGCGACAGCGGATCCCCGCGCCGGCGCGCGCGCACAGATCGGCCATGCCGTCGCCGTCGAGATCCGAGGTCGTGTTGGCGCCGATGGCGTCCGCGTGCAGCCCTGCCTCCTCGTAGCTGCGATCGCACGACCCCGGCTCACCGTCGCCGGTCGCGAAGACGCCGAGGTGGTTGGCGACCACGCGCTGGCCCCCGTCGGAGGGATCGTTGAGGACGCCGTCGCCGGTCATCCACATCGTGCTCGAGCCGCCGCCGTCGAGGTTGCTGGCGTCGTGGGCCCCGAGCTCGGCCATCAGCGCCGCGAGCTCGGTGCACGTCATGCCCACGCTGGCGTTGGAGCGGCCGTCGACCACGGCGAGGATCAGCGTGCGGCCGTCCTCGGACAGGCCTGCGGCGGTGCGCGGGTGCCTCGTCGTACACAGGTCGCCCTCGTTCGCCGGGTAGAGCACGCCGTCGTCGACGAGCGGGCGCCGGCCGGAGACGACCTCGCGCATCCACGTCGCCGGCGGATCGAGGACCGGCGCGGGCGGCCACACCTCGGCGCGGCCGCGACCGAAGGCGATGAAGCCGCTGCCGTTGGTGTCCGCGGTGTCGCCCCAGCGCTCGCCGCCCCCGACCGCGAGGCCGGAGGTCGAGTAGTCGTCGTAGGAGAAGAAGTCGCCGTTGACCGCCAGATCGGCCCCGACGGCGCCGGCGAAGGAGGAAACGGTGCGCTGTCGCTCGCCGGATTTCGTCGCCCGGATGGCGACGCCGTCGTGGCACAGATCGATCTGGGCCGCGACGATGCGCCACGGCGTGCCGGTCGTGCGGCGCAGCATCCGGACGCCGGGCAACGGGTCGGTCCACGTGTCGGCGGCGCGCGCCGAGTTCGGATGCAGTGCGACGGCGGCCGCGATCGCCGTCGGCACCATGGAGATCGACGCCCCTGCGAGCACGGTGCCCCACCGCATGCGAGCACGGTAGGCGGCGGACGGCGGCGCGACCATCCAGCGATCCGCGTAGCCGCAGGGAACCGGGGCGCCAGGAGGGGCGAATGCACGCCTGCGGCGCTCGCGAATTCGGAGCGCTACGTATCTCCGGAAGCCCGTCCACGCCATCGAAGCCGGTACTGCTGCGGCGTCGGTGTGCGCGCGGGAACCTCCGTGTGGCGGCACACCACGTCACGTGCAGGGGGCGAAACGAATGGCAACGAAGAACTCGCGATTCCAGCGCGTGGCGATCCTGTGCGCTGTGCTCGAGCTGAGCGCATGTCAGGTCGACCGTGACGAGCGCACGGACGTCGGACCGGGCATCACCGCGGATGTCGGCGCATCCGACGAGACCCGCGCTGCGACCGGCATCGCGACCTGGAGCGTGGTTCCGGTCGACGAGCACACGACCGTCGTCACCGGCGTCGACGCGACCTCGGTGCAGGTCGCCTCGTTCACGATCCGCAGCAGCGCGGAGGAGTTCAGTGTCGAGGTCCACGGCGACGTGGACGGACGCATCGCGATGACGCCCGAGGGCGAGCCGATCGAGAACACGCTCGAGGACGTGGAGATGCTGATCCGCTTCCGCGACGACAGCTACGCGCAGCTCGAGGCCGCTGGCTTCCGCGGCTGGGTGGAGTGTGGCGCCGGTGCGACGGGTGCCGGCGTCGCCTGCTACGACGCGTACAAGAAGAAGAGCTGGGGCGCGATCGTGAACTGCGGCGCGTCGGCGGCTGGCGCTGCGGCGACCTGCTACGACGCGTTCAAGGGCGATGGCAACGGGCAGGGGAACAGCGCGTCGGGCGGGACCGGAGGTTCGGACGGTGGTTCGGATGGTGGTTCAGACGGTGGTTCGGACGGTGGTTCGGACGGTGGGTACGGTTCGGACGGCGGAGGTTCGGACGGCGGGTACGATTCGGACGGCGGTGGTTCGGACGGTGGGTACGGTTCGGA
>JBIJCC010000133.1:0-28147 GCA_044344875.1 Nannocystaceae bacterium | reverse complement strand
TCCTCCACGTACTGCGCCACCAGCTGCTCGATCTGCTTCGTGAGTTCTTCGGGGCTCTTCGGCGTGCTCATGCCTCGGCATTCGCACGCCCGGCGCCGCGCCTCAAACCCCGGCCTGAACGGTTACACGTCCATCGCCTCATCGAACGTGACGACGATGCTGACATCACTCAAGACGCCGCCTTCTCCGGTGTCGGGCGAGATCGACAGGATCTGCGGTGACGTGGTGTCGGCCTGCTCGCCGGTGCTCGTGTCCGTCCCCGCGCCGGACGAGTCGGATGACGTGTCCATGTTGCTCGTGGTCGCACTCGTGGTCTGCATCGGCGGGGACGAGTCCCAGGTCGTCGTATCGTCGCCGCCGGAGGGGTTCGATCCCATGGAGTTGCTCGAGGACTCCGGCCCGGCGTCGCTCGAGGTCTCCGCGCCCGCATCGGTCCCGGCGGTGGTCCCGGTCTCGATCCCGGTTCCTTCGGGGTCGTTCGGGTCGAAGCAGCCGACGGCGAGCAGGGGCACGAGCAGGGCGCTCGCGTGGACGTGCCGGGTCTGGGGACGAAGGGGTGCGTGGGTCATGGTCTGCAGTCCTAGGCTCCTGTGGTGGAGCCCGGGGACCGGCGGTGTGACGCATCCCGCGGTTCGAGTCCGAGCACGAACTCGGGCCGGCGGGCTCACGGCATGAGCGTCACACCGGCGAGCACGTACGCGCCGTGGGGCCCCGGCGCGGGCGTGCCGTCACGCTGGTCGAAGCTGAGTTCGATCGTCAGCCCATTCCACGCGGACGTCGAGGCGTCACCGTCGTAGAGCAGGTACGCGTCCGAGTCGTGGGCTTCGGAGTGTCTGATCGTCCCGGGTACGCCGAGGGCTTCGATGACCGGGCCCGCAGCGATGCGCGTACGGGCGGTCCAGACGTCGATGCCGTCGACACGCTGGTCCGCGATGCTGCTCGAGCGCCGCGACAGACGGAACCGCTCGTTCGCGAGCCCCGCGAACTCGGCGACGTCCCTGGGTTCGTCGCCCAGGCGCCGCTCGTCGCCGGCGATCATTTGCAGTCCAGCGATCAACGCCGCAGCGGCGGCGGCGTCGTCGGCGAGCGGCAGTACGGACTCCGGCATGGTCACGCTGAGGTCGCCATCGAGCGTGCTCTGATCGAGGGGGATGCTCGGGATCTCGTCACCGATGCCGACGGCGTCCACGTTGACGCCGACGTTCAGGACTCCGGGGGCCCAGTGCTCGAGCGTGCCGGTCTTCGGATCGGTGACCATGTTCCAGATCCGCCAGCCCCACGCCCCCGAGTTGCGGCGTGCGGCGACCGCCGAGGTCACGCCCAACGCCGCAGCCAACTCTGTGGCCTTGCCCTTGGGGAACCGAATCGACACGGAGCTCGCCCCTGCGAACTCCACCGTGTACTCGGCGGGGAGCGCGAGCTCGCTGCGTAGGGCTTCCGCGGTGAGAAAGTACAGCGCCGGTTCACACGACAGACGGCGAGCGGCACCGGCGAGCGCCGCGTACCCCGTCGCGCCACCCTTGGGCAGCGGCTCGCACGCGGTGTTGGCGGCAGGAGCAGTGCTGATCGCGTAGTGCGTCGGCCCGTCCGGCAGCGTCGGGCGAACGACGGTCGTCGTGCTGGGCCGCGCCGCGGGGCCCGAGTCAGCCGCCCCCGGCTCGCTCGGAGCTGCGCAACCCGACGTCAGCAGGAGGAAGCAGCACACCGCATCCCGGCGCAGGGGCATGCGTCGATTGTACGCACACCCGTCGCGCTTGGTCTGGGTCGGCCCATCACCCTCCGAGGTCCGCCACCGCCAAGATCCCCCGCGCTGCGTCCCCCAGCACATCCCGCCGCAGCCGCGTCTCGTCGCCCGAGCCCGAGCCTGCTCGGCACGCTCCTGTCACCGAGCTTGCGGTAGGGTGGTGCCGTGCCCCGCGTCCCGACGTCGACCCTCCGTACCCTCGCCTCGATCGCCGCGTGCACCCTGTCGCTGACGGCGTGCGCCGATGACGGGGCGGCCATCCGCGACGAGAGCTCCTCCGACGCGACGCCGACCAGCGGTGGTTCGACGAGTTCGGCGAGCTCGACCAGCGGCTCGGGTGGGGCGGACACCACGACGGGCGATCCACCGGCGGACTGCGTCGCCGAACCACCGCCCGAGGCGATGCTGCGCATGGGCACCAATCCCGACGGCACGCTGCTCGTTCCGGGTGGTCGGCGGATCACGCCCGCGGGCGACAACTGGCAGCTCTCGGGATTTCCCGCCGACATCGTGGCCCACCCCACGATCGACGTCGCCTACGTGACGGGGACGGCCCGCTACCTGCGATCGCTCGAGGTCGTCGATCTCGGGGCAGGCGCGGTGATCCAGACGATCGAGCGCGGGGGCGCGTTCTTCGGCCTCGAAGTGGCGCCGGACGGCAGCCGCGTCTATGCGGCGGGTGGCGGCGCGAACGTCGTCGACTACTACGATGTGGCCGGCGACGGCACGCTGACGCCCGCCGGCAGTCTTCCGCTGCAGCGACATCCCTCGGGGACCGCGCTCTCGGCCGACGGCGCGACGTTGTGGATCGGGCAGTGGCGCGGGACGGGGAGCGGCGCCAACAAAGCCAGCGTGGTCTACGAGATCGACACGACGACGATGACGCAGGTCCGCACGCTCGCGGTGCCGCTGTGGGCCTGGGACGTCGCGTGGGTCCCCATGCGCGACGAACTCTACGTCAGCACGCTCGATGACCTCGGCCTCGCGGTCGTCGACCTGACCGATGGCACGACGGTCGCGGAGATCGAGGTGCCGATCTCGTCGGCCGGGCTCGCGGTGGCCGACGACGGGGCCCACGTGTGGGCGGCGATCGCGGGCACCGACGAGGTGGTGGCGATCGACACCGCGACGCGCACCATCGCGGCGCGTTCGTTCGTCGGCGAGCTGCTCGATTCCGACGGCGAGGTGTTGCACGACAGCAACGTGAACGCGGTCGCGTACGATCCTGTCGCGGAGTTGGTGTACGCCACCCGGGGGTCCGACAACGCCATCAGCGTTCACGACGCGCTGACGCTCGAACCACGGGGCGCGATCCCGACCGGCTGGTACCCCACCGACCTCGCGTTCGCGCCGGACGGCGACCGCTTGCTGGTCGCCGAGGGCAAAGGCAGCTGGATCGGCCCCAACGAAGGCGCGTCGATCACCGAGCGCATGGGCGGCAGCATGACCGTGGTCGACACCGCCGCCGTCGACCTCGACATGACGACCCCGCAAGTCATCGACAACTACGAACGGCCGACTGCAGCGTATCCCTTCGAGTGCGCGGTGCCCGAGTTCCCGATCCCCAGCGCACCGGGCCAGATCTCGCCGATCGAGCACGTGATCCTCGTGGTGAAGGAGAACAAGACCTTCGATTGCGTGTTCGGCGATCTCGAGGGCGTCGACGTCGAGGTCGACCCCTCGCTGGTCGAGTGGGGCGAGCTGTACACGCCGAACCTCCACGCGCTCGGGCTCGAGTTCGCGCTGTCCGACAATTTCTACTCGGAGGCCGAGGTCTCCGATCAGGGCCACCTCTGGCTGACCAGCGGGCACATCACCGAGTACGCCGAACGCACGTGGATCGAGAGCTACACCGACGGTCAGGATTTCACCGGCTATCAGCTCCTGCCGCCCTCGGACCCGGGCGCATATTTCGTGCATCTGCTGGACAATGGCATCGATTTCACCGTGCACGGCGAGATCGTCGGATCGCTGTCGATGTCGACCCAGGGCAACGGATCTGTCGTCGAGCACATCGACGCGGGCTTCCCCGGAGGTACGCTCGTCAACTACGACGTCAAGGACGAAGAGAAGGCTCGGCACATCGCCGATCGCATCGCCGATGGCCGGCTCGATGCCTTCAGCTTCCTCCTGCTGCCCAATGATCACACGGTCGGTACCACCCCCGGCAAACCGACGCCCGAATCGATGGTCGCGGACAACGACTATGCGCTGGGGATCGTCGTCGAGGCGCTGTCGAACTCAGAGTTCTGGGAGAGTTCGGTGATCTTCGTCGTGCAGGACGATCCCCAGGGCTGCACCGATCACATCGATGCCCATCGGACGTTCGTGATCGCGATCTCGCCGTGGGTTCGTCGCGGCCACGTCTCGCACGTGAACACCTCGTTCGCGTCGGTCTTCGCGACCGTGGATCGCATCCTCGGCATCGAGCCGGTCGGGCGCGAGGTCGCCGGCGCCGCGCCGCTGTGGGACTTCTTCACCGCGGTGCCGGATCCGACGCCGTACACCGCCCTGCCGCGCAACATCCCCGAGACCGTGAACGTCATGGGCGCCCCGGGCACCGAGGAATCGCAGCAGATGGACTTCCGCGGGCCCGATCGCAACCCCGAGCTCCAGGCGCTGTTGTTGGCCTACCGCGCGTGGCAGCGGGGCGAGATCACCCGCGCCGAGGCCGACGCCCGGATCCGAGCTCCGTTTGCCGATCGCCGCCGAGCCCGCTGAACCGACCGTCGTTCGTCAGCTCCGCCGCAGCGAGCGTTCGCCGGCGCGCACCTCGAGGCTCGGCGCGGCCTGCTCGGTCCCGCCGTCCTCGCGGGTGACGTCCTCGACGAACCACCAGGTCGCGGTGACCCGAAGCGCCTCGACCCGCAGCACCATGTAGCCGTTGCGCGTGAGCTCGACGTATTTCACGTGCGGGCTCGAGGCGGCGATCCGCTCGTAGGTGCGTGCGGCTTGATCGGGCTTCCACGGCGCCGAGCTGATCGCGGGCGTCACCAGCTCGACCGCGATCGACCCGGCGCCGCTCTCGGCATCGTATTCGCCCGGATCGCCGGGCACGAGGCTGACATCGTTGGCCCACGACGAGTGCACGTCGCCGGTGAGGACCACCACGTCGCTGCTCGCGGCCACTGCGTCGTACACGCGCGCCCGCTGGACGGGATAGCCCTCCCAGGTGTCGGTGGCGATCTCGCTTTGGTGCGGTCGCGGGGCGAACATCACTTGCTGGCAGATCAGCTTCCACCTCGCCGGCGTCTGCTGCAGGCGCTCGAGCAGGAATGACTCCTGCTCGGCGCCGACGAGGCGCCGGTCGGCGTCCCACAGCCGATTGTCGGTCTCGCCCCACGCCTGCTCGTCGCGGCCTTCGAGCCGGGTGTCCAGGACGATCAGCTCGGCCATCGTGCCGTAGCGGACGTAGCGGTACACCCGGTCGCCGTCGCCCCAATCACGCAGGGGCAAGTACTCGAAGTAGGCCTTGCGCGCGCCGGCGAGCCGCTCGCTCCACGGGCCCTCGGTCTGCGAATCGTGGTTCTGCGCGCCCCATTTGTACGAGTTGTTGGCGCTCTCGTGGTCGTCCCAGGTCGTGATGAACGGGTGGCGACGATGCGCCTCTTGGAGGTCGGGATCGCTGCGATAGTGACGATAGCGGCGGCGATAGTCGTCGAGTGTGATGATCTCGTGCGGAGGATCGTAGGCCCGGACATCGCCGTAGTCGCCCGAGGCGTATTCGTAGATGTAGTCGCCCAGGTGGATCACCGCGTCGATGTCGTCGCGCTCGGCGATCCTGCGATACACGTGGAACCAACCGTGGGCCAGACTCGAGCACGAGCACACCGCGAACCGCAGCGGGACGTCGCCCGACGGCACGGTCTTGGTGCGACCGACCTTCGACGCTACGCCAGCATGCGCGAAACGGTAGTAGTAGGTCGTGCCCGGCTCGAGGCCGTCGGCCTCGAGGGTCACGCAGTGGTCATCGGCCGCCGTCGCGGTCGCGGTGCCGCTGGCGACGATCTCGGCGAACCCGGGGTCGAGGGCCACTTCCCAGGTGAGCGCGGCGTCGGCGAGCCCGGTGGTGATGCGCGTCCAGAGCAACACCGAGGTCTCGAACGGATCACCGCTGGCGATCCCGTGGGCGAACACCCGCGCGGTGGCCGCTGGGTCGTCGGGCTCCGGCAACTCGGGCAATGGGGGCGCGCCGGTGGCGTCGCTGCTCGCGTCATCGGCGTGCGATCCACTCGAGGATCCGGTGCTCGAGTCCTCGCGGTCGCTCGGGGCCGCGGATTCGTCGCAGCCCACGACGGAGGAGGCGGCCAGCAGCTGCAAGAAACGACGGCGGTCGGCGTCCATGGGAGTTCCTCTACCACCGGGCCCGCGTGGCGACCGGTCAAACCGGATCAAACCGGCGCAACCGCAGGGGCACCGCGGGGTCGAGCAGATAGCCGTCGTCGCAGGTGCGCAACACCGATTCCAAGCCCAGCCGCCGCAGGGTCCAGATCGCGGTTCGAACCCGTTTGAGGCCCGCGGCGTGGCTCATCTTCTCCCCGGGCCAGCCGGCGGCCTGCAGCGCCTCGGGACCGATCGTGACACCTGGCCGTTGCATGCGTCCGTTGGCGAGGGCGAGCAGCACGCGGCGTGGCGCGGCGCGGCGCGTGAGATCGATCGCCGCGCCATCGGGCAGGACCACGGTCAGGCCCTCGGGATCGAGGGCGAGCCCCGGGCCCTCGGCGCGGCGCTCGAGGATCGCGAGGACCCGTCGCAGATCGCTGGAGCGCGCGCGGAGATCGTTGGGCACCGCCGGCACGGGTGCGCCGCGGACTGCGGCCGCGGCGACGGCGAACGCCGCCCGCAGCCCCGGATGCTCGAGGCGGACGATGGTGGGCTCGGCCCCGTCGATCCACGCGCGGGCCTCGGCGTTGGCGTCGGCGCCGACGCACAGGGCCGCAAAGCCCGGCAGCAGGGCCTCGAACCCGACCTCGATCATGCTCGGCGCGCGGAGCCAGGGCCGGAACCGATCCAGCGCGCCGTCGCGATCGCCCTTGGCCAGCGCGAGCAGCCCCGCCACGAAGTCGTGGGTGAGCGCGAGCCGTGGCATGGCCAGCTCGGCGATCGCGGACTGGGCGATCGCGAGCTCGAGCTCGGCCTCGGCGACGCGATCGGCGTCGGCGAGCAGCCGCGCCAACAGCAGGCGATCGATCGCCGCGAGGGTGACATCGCCGGTCGCCGACAGGCCATCGATCGCCTCGCGCAGCGCGGCCTCGGCCTGGGCGAGCTCGCCGAGCTCGTGCCAGCAGAACCCGAGGTGACCGAGCTCGGCGGCCGCCAGGTGCCGATCGCCGCGGGCGCGGTGCATGGCCAGCGCGCGCTCGTGCAAGGCCACCGCCGCGCCGACCTCACCCATGCGATGGGTGGCGCGGGCGTGGAGCGATCGCTCGAGGGCCTCGCGCTCGTCGAGGCCCGCCGCGTGCTGCAGCGCGATCGCTTGGGTGTGCAGCGTCCGCGCCTCGACCAGGCGACCGATGCTCTGCAGCATGCGACCCGACTCGCCGAGGCCGATGCTCTCGCGCTCGCGGTCGTCCTCCGCGCGAGCGAGGGCGAGCGCGGCCGCGTAGCCGTCGAGCGCCGCCTCGGTGCGACTCTGCATGCGATCGAGGTGCGCGAGCTCGAGCAGCGCCCAGAACCGGAGCGGCCCCGGATCGGCCGCGGCCGACTCGAGCCACGTGCGCGCCTGGTCGAGTCGCCCGAGTCGGCGCGCGAGGGCACCGCGTGCGAGCGCGGTCGCGGTGGGCTGCGGGGCGTGCGGCGCGAGCTCCTGCAGCAGCGCGAGCAGCCAGGCCGCATCGCCATCGCCCAGCGCGGGACCGACGAGGGCGATCGCGGCGCTCGTCGCCGATGCGGGGTCGTCGAACCGGGAGCGCAGGGCGATCGCGCGGAGCTCGACGCGCTCGGCCATCCGGCCCGGCAGGGCCGCCAGCGGATCGTGTGTCCACGGTGGCAGGCCGGCGAGCACCACCTGGGCATGCTCCTGCTCGCGCCGTGACCATCGATCGCCGGCTCGCGCGCGCACGCGGGCCTTCACGGACCGGTAGGCGACGATGCGTGCGCTTGGCCCGATGCCGCGCTCGATCCGGATCAACGCGCGCGCCAGCAGCACGTCGATCGCCTCCAGCGCGGCGCCGTAGGCCTGCTCGAGGGCGTGCACCGACGCGCCCGATTCGAAGGCGGCGATCCGCTCGAGCAACGCGAGATCGTTCGGGGCGAGATCGTCGAGCACCGTGTCGAGTGCGAGCGTCAGGGGATCGGTGCGCGAGCCCGGCTCGTGCAGGCGCGCCAGGGCGTCGCGCTCGCCGAGCAGGATCGCCCGGGGTGCGTACCACTGCAGTGCGGCGGGCAGTCGATCGAGGCCGTCGACGAGGGCCGACGCCACGCTCGGATCGCTGGCCAGGCCGCCCTCGGCCACCAGCGCGCGCCACAGTCCGAGCGCATCGTCGCGCTCGAGGGGCCCGAGCGCGATCGACCGCTCGTCGCCGAGCCCGAGCTGCCGCCGGGCCGTGACCACGATCCGAAGCCCGGGCTCGGCGGCAACGAGGGCCTCGACGAAGGCGATCGTCGCGGCGAGCACCCCGTCGATGCCATCGAGCACGAGCACGCCTCGACGCACGGCTGCGCGTGCGAGGATCGGCGGATGGGCGTGGGCGCGTCCGGGCAATCCGTGGCTCGCCGCGACGGCCCGGCCCAGCTCGGCCGGCTCCCGCACGCCGTCGAGCCGGCACAGCGTCGCGTCGGCGAGGTGCTTGCGCACGAGCCAGGTCTTGCCCACCCCCGCGGGGCCCCACACCGTGACCAGGCCCGGCGTCGCGATCGCGGCGTGCAGTTGCTCTGCGTCACGGTCGCGCACGGGCGTGGTCACCTCGGCCCCGACGTCCCGGCGGCGCAAGCGACGAGTGCACCGTCGAGATGACGTCAGCCATGGCACCGCGCTGCGCCGCCATGGCTTCGTTGCGACGCACGCCCTAGAACTCGCACTGGTTCGTCGCCTCGTTGCACGCCGATCCCGGCGCGACGAACGGGCACACGTCCCCGAAGAAGTTCGTGCACGGGATCCCGCACGAATCCGCGGTGTGGTCGTAGCAGATCTGCCCGCCGCCGCACTCCGAGTCGTTGTTGCAGCGGCAGTTGAAGTCGTCGGGGATGCCGTTGCCGTTCTCGTCGACGCCGTCGCAGCACTCGGTGACGTAGAAGTCGCTGGCGCTGCAGTCGTCGTCGGCACAATCGGTGGTGCCGTCGCAGTCGTCGTCGAGGCCGTTGGTGCAGGCCTCGGCGCCGAACTCGGCGCTGGGGTCGTTGCCGCCGACGCAGCCGGCGCAGCCCGGGGCCGCGACGCAATCGGGGTCGCCACAATCGGCGTAGACGTCGCCGTCGTTGTCGATGACGTCGTTGCAGACCTCCGGCGGGTCCTCCACGATCTCGACGTTGAGCTGCCACTGGCCCTCGTTGGGGCCGCCGAACTGATCGATGGTGTAGCCGTCGAGGAAGATGAAGTAGATGCCGGCCTGAAGCAGGGTGAAGTCGAGCGCGGACGACCACGCGACCCCGCCGCTGTCGTCGTCGCAGCCGAGCTCCAGGCCCGCGCCGCACGAGCCCGCGCGCAGGTAGAGCACGGTGTCGAAGTCGCTGCCGATCGAGTCGAGGGTGACGTGCGACGCGGCGAACAGCTCGAGCCGGAACACGGCCTCGCCGGCCCCGCCGCCGCAGGTGCCCTCGGTGTTGTTGGGGTTGCCGGTGGTGTCGCCGAAGAAGGTGCCGCTGGCGAAGATCGACGCCGCGGTGCCGCAGTTGGACTGGCTCGCCACGCAGACCGGGACCGCGAAGCACTCCTCGTCGTCGCAGTCGATGGCCCCGTCGGCGTCGTCGTCGAGGTCGTTGTTGCAGATCTCGGCCTGGGGCACGCAACCCGGGTCGAACACGCAGGCCTCGTCGGCGCAGTCGATGCGGCCGTCGCAGTCCTCGTCCTCGCCGTTGCCGCAGATCTCGGGCGAGCAATCGTCGCAGGCCGCCGATACCGCGCAGTTGGGGTCCGCGCAGTCGACCAGCTCGTCGCAGTCGTTGTCGGCCCCGTCGTCGCACTGCTCGGGCGACGGCACGCCCTGGCAGGTGCACGGGAACAGGCCCTCGCAATCGGGGTCGACGCAGTCGATCAGCAGATCGCAATCGTCGTCGACGCCGCCGCTGCAGGTCTCGAACTCGCCCATGCACGAGCAGGCCATGTCGCCGGCACACTCGATGTCGTCGCAGTCGAAGTCGCCGTCGCAGTCGTCGTCGAAGCCGTTGACGCACAGGCCGGACTCGCCGTCGGCGCAGCCGCACGCGGGCGTGCCCACGCAGTCGGCGTCGTTGCAGTCGACGGTGGTGTCGCAGTCGTCGTCCTGGCCGTTGCCGCAGTTCTCGCCGCCGGGCTGGGGCGTACAGCCGCACGCGACCCCGTCGTCGCACACCGGGTCGAGGCAATCGGCGACGCCGTTGCAGTCGTTGTCGTCGCCGTCGGAGCAGTCCTCGTCGGCGCCGGGGAAGGTGTTCGGGTTGAGGTCGTTGCAGTCGGACCCGCCGCACTGCCCCGGGGACACGCCGTCGCCGTCGGCGTCGGTCGGGTTGTTCACACAGGTGCCGCCGTCGCAGGTGCCGGTGAGGCACGGGTCGCCCGAGTTGCACTCCTGGTCGATCGTGCAGAATTCGCCGGTGTCGGTGTCCGAGTCGGAGTCGGAGTCGCTGTCCGTGATCGAGTCGGAGTCGGTGACGCTGTCCGTGATCGAATCGGAGTCGGTGACGCTGTCCGTGATCGACACGGAGTCCGAGATCGAGTCCGAGATCGAGTCCGAGATCGAGTCCGAGATCGAGTCCGAGATCGAGTCGGACACCGAGTCGGAGTCCGTGATGCTCACCGAGTCGGAGTCCGTGATGCTCACCGAGTCGGTGATCGTCGCCTCGGTGAACGTCCCGTCGGCGCTCGTCGGGTCGCCGATCGTCCCGTCGGTCGCGGAGGTCCCGGTGTCACTGCTGTCGCCCCCGCCGTCGGCCACGGTGAAGTCGGTGCGACCACACGCTGTCGCCGAACCGAGGCCGAGCGCGATGAGGACGACGGTCGAGGAACGCATGGAGCCGCCAGGCTACCAGGGAGCGCGCGACGATCGGGGTGGAAGATCGCGAGCCCGTCCCTTGCCGAAGCGCGGCGGTCGCCGCAGCGCGGACGGGTCGCCGCACGCGGCCGGGCCGCGGCGCTGCCGTGCCTGTGGCGTCCCGGCGCCCGGCCCGCTCTATGGCGGCGAGAACATGCCGCTGCCGAAGTCGATCCCGACGTCGACGCACCACACGCTGACGCCATCGAGCTGGTCCAGGGTGACGCCGTCGGCGAGCACTTCCTCGACGGAGGCGCTGCCCACCGGATGGGTCGTGTTGCCCTCGCTCGCGGTGTGATCCGCGTCACCGGACGTGCAGGCGACGCCCAAGAAGAGGAAGAGAAGGGAAGGCGAGATTCGGGCCATCGTCTCGCGCAGAATCCCGGCGAGCGAGTCGAGTGACGCCACCGGACGGTCGTGCAACCACCTCTCGCGGTGTCCGTCCCGAGGACGTCATGCACCGGTACCCGCTCCTGCTCGTGCTCGTGTTCCCCGCAGCGTGTGCCTTGATGGGCGGCCCGTCCCTCATCGACGACGCGGTGGTGGACAGCGCCACCCCCCTCGGCGACGCGGACCTCATGGCCGACGTCGAGGCCCTGCACGGCGTACGCGCCGCGCCGGGGTCGGGCGAGCAGTTCGCTGCCCTGTGTCTCCAGCAGTACGTTCGCGGGCGCAAGGCCGAAGCCGAACTCTCGCGGACCTCCGACGACTACGGCCGCCGCGTCGCGCAGAGCGAGATGATGCAGGGGTACGGCACCTGCGCAGCACAGTGCAAGATCGCGACGGATCAGGCCCGCTCGAAGTACTCGCCGATCGCCGCCAAGTACACCGCTCGCTGCGAGGCAGGCGCGTCGAGCTCGGAGCAGAGCATCTCGACGGACGCGCTCGAGCGCCTCGTGGCGAGCTACCGGAGCGGCACTCAACCGCTCGAACTCTACTTCGCCGACCGCGATGCCACCGCTTCCATCGAGTACTTCCGCAAGGAAGGGCTCGCGAACGAGAAGGTCGAGGCCCTCGCGAAGGAGGTGCAGACGCTCGGCGAACAGCACGCAGCGGCGATCGCCAAGGGACGGTCCTTCTTCGAGAGCGGCCCGGCGCAGGAGAACTTTCGCCTGCGCACGGCGAACGAAGCCCAGCAGCGGGCCATCGAGGCGTCCATGAAGCGCCTCGAGGCGGAGCACGAGGAGGCGGTCGCGGCCGGCCTCGTCGCGCGCGCCAACAACCTCCAGGTCGAGCACGCCGCACACAGGGACTCGCTCGCGCAGACCGTGGCCGAGCACGCGGCACTGAAGGCGAAGTACGAGACGATGGCCGAAGACGCCGGCGTCTACACGCGCAAGTGATGGTCAGCCCGCCGGCGGGTTGCAGGTGACGTTGTTCAGCTGGCCGCCGGACATGTCCGAGTACGTGTACGGGCTCGCCAGGCCGTTCACGGTCTCGATCTCGTAGGTCAGCGGGTCGATGCGGTGGGCGGTCGTGCCGCCGAGCATGACGGCCCAGATGTATCCGTCGACGTCGACCGCCATGCCGCGGTACAGGCCGCCCTCGGGCAACGGCACGGTGTCGCCGACCATCATGGTCTCGGCGTCGATCCAGCCGACGCCGCCCTGGGTCGCCGTCCAGACCCGGCCCATGGTGTCGACCGCGACGCCGCTGCCGCCGCTGCCGGGCAGGCCGTTGGCGGGGATCTTGTTGGCCCACGTCGCGGTGGTGGGATCGTAGCGCGAGCCCGAGTCGACCCAGACGCGGCCCTCGCTGTCGACGGTGATGCCGTACGAGCCGCCCGAGATCGTCTCGTACGCGAGCGTGTCGAAGTCGACGTGCACGATCGTGCCGGCCGACCAGATGTACATCCACAGGTCGTTCTCGAAATCCACCGCGGCGCCGTAGGGGCCGAGCGTGCCGCCGCAGGTGACGTCGGGCATGTGGATCTCGTCTTCGATCTCGCCGGTGTCGCCGTTCAAGCGGTACACGTAGATGCCGTCGGCGCCGTCGCACGGCCAGGTCCCGCCGCTGCCGTTGGCCGCGGCGGTCCACACCTTCTGGTCCTCCCACTCGCAGGTGCGGGGGTTGAACGCGCCGCTCGTCCACGCGACCGGGCGCTGCGTCGTCGCGGCGGGGAACGGCGTGTGCCAGGCGACGCACTCCTCGGCGTCGAATGCCAGCACGTTGCCCGGGCCGGCGGAGGTGTCGATCATGCCGTTGGCGTTGGAGTCTTCGCAGAGCTCGCGGCGGGCCCAGAACTTGGTGACGCCGCCCATGCGGTTGGCGACGACCACCGCGCGACCGTCGACGCTGACGCTGGTGCGCGAGGGGTTGCCGCCGCTGTCGGGCCGCGTGTAGTAGCGGCCCTCCTCGACGAGCGTGCGGGTGTTGATCTTGCTGAGCGTCGCCTCGTTGCTGTTGGCGACGAACAGGTAGCTCCAGTCGGTGAAGCCGCAGGTCTCGGAGCACTCGCCCTCGGGCACGTCGGCGTTGGTGCCGACGTCGAACTTCGGGCCGTCGCCACTGCTCGACGAGTCGGCCGGCGCGGTGTCGGCCGCGGTGGAGCCGACGCTCGCGGTGCCGGTGCCGGTGGTGCTCGCCGATCCCGATGAGCCCTCGGCGTCGCCCGAGCTCGCGGAGGCCGAGGCCGACAGCGAGCCGGAGCCCGAGCTCGAGTCGTCCCCGCAGGCGACGAGCGCGAACGTGGCGGCCATCGTCATCATCGCGGTCACGGCCGTCGTGGTGCTGCGGATCTGGATCATCGTGGGTCCCCTGTCGTCTCCCAGGATCACGCCGGGGCGGCCGCGGGTCCACCGAATGCCGGCGTCGGCGCGGCGACCCGCGTGTGAGTCCGCCCGGGGGCGCGACTGCACCGGCGCGGTCGTGCGCGCGGCGGAAATCGAGTACACCGTCGTCCGTGAACGCGCCCCTGGTGTGGATGGACCTCGAGATGTCCGGGCTCGACCCGGATCACTGCACGATCCTCGAGATCGCGACGATCATCACCGACGCGGAGCTCCGCATCATCGCCGAGGGGCCCGACCTGGTGATCCACCACGACGACGCGGTGCTCGACGCGATGGACGAGTGGTGCACCAAGCACCACGGTGCCAGCGGTCTCACCGCGGCCGTGAAGGCGTCGACGCTCTCGCTCGCCGACGCCGAGGCGCAGACGCTGGCGTTCGTCGCCGAGCACTGCGCCCCGCGGAGCTCGCCGCTGTGCGGCAACACGATCTGGCAGGACCGGCGCTTCCTGGTCCGGTACATGCCGAGCTTGGACGCGCACCTGCACTACCGGCTCGTCGACGTCAGCACGATCAAGGAGCTGTCGCGCCGCTGGTACCCGGATGTGAAGGCGCCGCCGAAGTCGGAGAGCCACCGCGCGCTGGACGACATCCGCGAGTCGATCGCGGAGCTGGCGTTCTATCGCGCCAGCGTGTTCCGGTAGGGGTTCGCGCGGGGCCGTTCACGGCCCCCGGAGCATCTGCACGACCCAGTTCACGTGGCGGCCCGGCGCGACGCCGCGCGCGTGGGCACGCACGCACTCCGACTCGAGCACGCGGACGTGCGCCTCGAGGTTCGTCTCGAAGCGCGAGTCGGGGACCACCTTGCCGCCCGGCGTCACCTGTCGACCTCGGATCGTCATGCGCCGCAGCACCGCGATCGAGGCGACGCGCAAGAGCTCGTACGCGTCGGCGGCGTGGCTGGTCGCGGCGCGCACGGCGACGATCAACTTGCCGAACGTCGGATCCTTGTTCACCAGGACGTCGCCGGCCTCGAAGCCGCAGTCGAAGCGGATGTCGAGCTCCTCGATGCCCTCGACACCGTCGGCTGCGAGCGACGCACGAATCGCCGACGCCTCCGGGACCTCGATCGCGTCGAAGATCCCGCCGTTGGGCAGGAACAGGCCGCGCTGACCGTCGCGGGGGTCCTTCAGGTCGGGGCGCCAGCTCTCGGCGTTGATCCGGAACTCGCGGGCGACGTGCGTGCAGACGACGTCGTCCTGCGCGAAGGGAATCGGCGCGCCCGCGGCGATGCGGTACTGCAGCGCCACGAGATCCAGCGGCTCGAGTCCGCCCTTGGTGCGGATGCGGTGCGCGGCCTCGGTCACCGGGTGCTCGACCTGGATGCGCGTGTTCATCTCGAGCAGGTAGAAGTGCCCGTCCTTGAACATCACCTCGACCGTGCCGGCCCCGGTGTAGCCGACGCGGTCGGCGATCTCGACCGCGATCGCACAGATGCGCTCCTCGAGGCCGTCGTACCGGCGCAGCAGGGCCGGGGGCGCCTCTTCCTGGATCTTCTGGCTGGCCCGCTGCTCGCTGCAGTCGCGCATGCCGAAGTGCCGGGTGTTGCCGAAGCGGTCGCGGGCGATCTGCACCTCGAGGTGGATCGTCTCGGGGATGTTCTGCTCGAACATCACGCCGGGCTGCCACCCGTTCGCCATGATCTCCGCGAGGACCTTCTCGACGGCGCCGGGGATCGCGGTGGGCGAGGGCGCCAGCGCCTGGCCGCGACCACCGCCGCCGTTGGCGGCCTTGAGCCGTCCGGGGAACACGAAGCGCCCGGCCGAGTGCGCCCGCGCGATCGCGATCGCGATCGCCTCGGCGTCGGTCTCGTCGATCACGATCCCCGGCGTGACCGCGTTGGGATCGATCGCCTCGCCGAGGAGCCGGAACTTGCGCTTGTCGCCGGCCCGGACGACGACGTCCTGCGTGGGCCCGATGAACACGATCCCCGCGCGGCGGAAGTGCTCGATCGCCGACGCGTTCTCGGCCAGCGGCCCGTAGCCGGGATACAGCGCCGATCGGGCCAGCTCGGCCTGGGCCGTGGCGCCGAACCGTGCGGTGTAGGCGGCCAGCACGTTGCGGGCGATCTGATCGAAGCTGGCGTAGGTCTCGCGGAACGAACCCGCCAGGCCGATGCAGAACCCACCGTGCGCCTCGGCGAGGCGCACCTGCAGCGCGCCCTGGTCGTCGGCTTCGCTGAAGAGCACCACCGGGATCGCACCGTAGGCCACGGCCTCGCGCACCGCCCGGACGCCCATCTCGCCCTTGTCGGCGACGATGATGTAGCGCAGGTCGCCGTCGCCGACGCTCGTGGCCGGGTAGGTGCGCAGGTCGTAGGTCGCGAGGTAGAGCAGATCGGCGATCCGCGGCGCGCTCGCGTGCAGTGCGGTGGCCTCGGCGCGGAGCCGGCCGCGCAATGCGGTCGTTGCCGCTTCATCCCGCGAGAGGCCCACGAGCAGCCGGATGCCCGCGTCGGATTGGCCGGCGTCCTGCTCGAGGATCGCCGCGAGGTCGGGCAGCGTCGCGCTCGCGGTCTCGCGGGCGAAGTCGGGCGCCGCGGGGAGCGACGCACGGGCGGCGGAGATCCGCGTCAGCAATTGCTCGAGCCGTGCGGGGGCATCCTCGCTGCGCGCGACGAGACTGTCCTGCCACGCGAAGTACCGCAGCCAGGTCTCGCCGTTGGCGATGAAATAGCGCAGCGCCACGAGCCGCTGCCCGAGCGCACCCAGCGGGAGCGATCGGAGATCCGCGATGCGGGCGTCCGGGAGACCGAGCACCGTCGCGAGGGCCTCCTTGGCGCCGACGTAGCCGCCGGCGGGGCCGAGCACGGCGGACATGGCCCGGGCGATCTCGGGGTCTCGGCGATCGGTGACGGTGGTCGGCTGGTCACGCAAGGCGCCGAGGAGGGTACCGCAGTTTCTCGGGGGATCGAGACGGCCCCTCGGGGGGCGTCGCTGTGATGGGACGCGGAGGATCGCGCGGTCGCCACCATGCAGTCGGAACGATCGTGCGCCCTTCGATTCTACTGCAGGACACCCACGAGGTCGCGGTCATCCTCAGGTCCGCGTCCGTGCCGCGCACGAAGGGTTGGAGCCCTCCCACCGAGACGTGCGACCATGTCCCGGATTTCGTGCCGGCCTCCGACGATACGCTCATCCTCGCGCCGAGCCAGCTGGATCGCGACCGAATCTCCCGAACGTCGGGAACGGTGGTGGGCCGCTATGTCATCTCCCGACAGATCGGTCGGGGCGCGACGAGCGTGGTGTATGCGGCGATCGATCCCGAGCTCGAGCGTACGGTCGCGCTGAAGCTCGTCGCCGGCGCGGACGGTGATCGCGTGGCCGCCGAAGCGCGGGCGCTCGCCGCCATCGAGCACCCGAACATCGTCACCGTGTACGACGTCGGCTCGACCGCCGACCGCACGACCTTCATCGCGATGGAGCTGGTTCGGGGCCAGACGCTGACCGCGTGGCGAGAGGCCCGGCCCAGCCTCGCCGCACGCCGACGAGCGCTCGCCGACGCCGGACGTGGGCTCCTGGCCGCGCATCAGGCAGGCCTCATCCACCGCGACTTCAAGCCCGACAACGTGATGGTGTCCGACGCGGGGCGGGTCGTGGTCCTCGACTTCGGCCTCGCCGCGGCGGATCGATCGGCCGAGCGGACGGTGCCGCGCGGCATCCCCACGAACGACGACGCGGCGACCGGCATCATCGTGGGCACCCCCGCGTTCATGGCGCCCGAGCAATTCGAGGACGGCACGACGACCGCGGCATCGGATCAGTTCAGCTTCTGTCTGGTCGCCTGGGAGCTGCTCACCGACGAGCGCCCCTTCGGCTCGGGACCGATGCTGGAGATCCACGCCCGCCGACGCAGCGGCGAGCTGTCGCGGGCGGGCGCGCGAAGACTCGGGGGCGGACTGTACCGCGCCCTCGCGCGCGGCCTGCATCCCGATCCGGCCGAGCGCTGGCCCTCGCTGGCGCCCCTCATCGCAGCGCTGGAGCGGCCGCCGCTGCTGCGCGGCCCCGCGCTCTTCGTGGCCGCAGGAGGCCTCGCCGTCGCGGCGACGTACTACGCCTCGACGCGCCCGCACGAGCGCTGCGTCGCACCGGAGTCGAATGCCGCCCGTGTGTGGAACGACGCCCGCCGTGACTCGCTGCTGGAGCAGATGCGCGATCCCTCGCCGATCCTCCGGCGCGCCGAGGACGACGCGCGACGTCTGGGCGCCGCGTGGACGGAGGCCTGCGAGACGTCCGCGGGCGGCAACGCGGCGTCGTTCGCCGCGGTGCAGTCGTGCCTGGAGGTGCGCGGGGCGGCGCTCGCCGAGACCGTCGATGCGGCGCTGGGCGAGGCCGCGCCGAGCAGCGACGTCATCCTCGGCGCGCTGACGCAGCTGCCGGATCCCCACCGCTGCCTCGCGTCGTCGCCCATGGGCCCGCCTCCGCCGCCGCTGGGACAGCGCGATGCGGTCGCGGAGCTCGAGCAACGGCTCGATCGCGCCCGGCGGGCCTGGCAACTCGATCGCTACGACGAGGCCAACGCACAGCTCGACGCGATCGAACCCGACATCGAAGCCCACGGGTACCTTCCGCAGCTCGCCGAGCTGCGGGTGCTGCGGGCCCTCATCCTCGAGGATACCGACGGCTCCGCCGCAGTACCGGCCCTCGAGGACGCCTACGCCCTCGCGGTCGAGGCGGGCGCGGACGATAGCATCGTGCGCGCGAGCTCGGCGCTCGCGGTTCGGTACAGCTTCCTCGAGAACCGCGCCGCGCTCGGGCTGGCGTGGGCCAGGGTGGCGCGAGCCCACCTCGCGAGGCTCGAGCTCGACGCGGGCGCCGAGCTGCGACTCGACCAGGTCGAGGCCATTACCCTCGTGCAGAGCGGGCGGCACGACCAGGCGCTCGCCGCGTTTCGAGCTGCGGTCGAGCGGGCGGACCGAGAGCTGGAACCCGACGACCCGCTGCGGTTCAACCTCCACTCGAACCTCGCGGTCGCCTACGCCGAGGAGCACCGCTACGTCGAGGCGCACGCGGAGTTCGAGCTGGCGCGCGCGGGGATCGAGGCGCACTACGGCCCCAACGGCCTGGCCGTCGCGCACCTGCTCGGAAACCAGGCCTCCATCTCGTTGGTCCTCGGGGAGTTCGACGAGATGATGATCCTGATCGAGCGCAGTTTGTCGATCTTCGAGGGCGAGCTCGGCCTCGACCACCCCGTCGGCGTCGACCCGCGGGCCCGCCTCGGTTGGGCGTGGATGACGACCGGCGACTTCCAGTTCGCGCGGCAATTCTCCGAGGGGACGATTGACGACACCGAGCAACGCTACGGTCCTCGCCATCCCGAGATCGGTACTGCCGCGTGGCGAGCGGGCTGGGTCTTCGCGCGCGGCGGTGACCTCGACGCGGGCGAGGCCGCGGCCCGCCGCAGTGACGCCGTGCTGCGCGACGACGCCGGGGAACGAACCCCGCGTTCATGGCGGGCGGTGTCGTTGCTCGGCCACCTCGCGCTCGCCCGCGGGCTGCCGCAGCAGGCGCTCGAGTACCACCGCGAAGCGTCGCGACTGGTCCGGGCGGACGAGCTCGCGGATCCAGCAGAGCTCGCGTTCGTCGACGTCTTGCACGGGATCGCACTCGTCACCAGCGGCGACGATGCGCCCGGCGGGTACGCGCTCGCGATCCCGGCGGCACGTCTGCTCGCCGAGTCGCCCCAGTGGGATTTCCTCGCTCCCGAACTCGCGATGGTGCTCGAGCCCGAGGTCCCGCCCCGCGAATCGGCGTCGTGATGCGCGCCGTTGCCGTCGTTGCCACCCCGCCGATCGGGTCGCCGTCGCACCCGATCCGGGGTCCAGCGCCGCGGGCGCGGGTGTCGAGTCGCTCCGCGTTATCGCGTGTTAGCGACGAACGTCGCCGCGACGGGTTAGATGGAGTGTGCGCTCGGAGGGTTCCGAGGAGAGGTCGCACCATGACGAAGTCCATTCTCCGCCTGATGACAGCGGTCTCCTTGGGGTCGGTTGCGTGCCAGGTCGACGACATGGGCCCCGGGAACAACGACACGGGCGCCGGGGACGGCGACGTGGGCGGCGGAGGGATGGACGGGGGGCCAACCGGCATGGGCCCCGGGAACGACGACGCGGGCGCCGGCGACGACGACACGGGTGCCGGCGACGACGACACGGGCGCCGTGGACGGCGGGAACGACGACACGGGCGCCAGCGACGACGACACGGGTGATGGAGGGACGGGCGGGACCTCGGATGGGCTCATCCAGTACACGCCGGACCAAGCCGTGTGGGACACCTTCGCGACCAAGCCCGTCGAAGGTGGCAACCCCGCGCACGACCCCGACAGCGTGAGCTGGATCAGCGCGAGCGACTGGGAGGCCGCGCAATGGGACGGAACCATCTACAATCCCTCGAAGATGACCCCGGAGGAATTCGCCGCGGCGATCTGTCCCAGCGTGGATCGCGTTCGAGGGCTCCGAGAGGTCTTCTATCAGCACAACCCGTTCGCCGACAACGCCAACCCCACCAAGGCCGAGGTGGATGAGTGGCACCGGATCGCCATCAACCACGTCCGAGCGCTCATTGGATACACGAGCGAGGATCGACAGGTGAAGAAGGACCACTGCATGTTCGCGCGTGCGCTATGGGGGGACGAACGAAAGTTCACCACCATGTGGGACGCCGAGTACCCGGGCGTGAACGGGTCGGCGGCGGGACCGTGCCAGGGCTCGTCGAACGGACACTGCGGCGCGTCGTTCCTGCCGGACCTCGAAGATCAGGCGCCCTATCTCCCGGAGGGCCACCCCGGCTGCGTGGCGGAGGCAGGCTCGGAGGGCGTCTTCAGTGGACCGAAGTCGAACATCCCCTGGTCCATCAAGTGGTCACGGGGCCTCTGCAACACGCTCATTGCGGAGGGCTTCTGGGGCGGGCATGTCGGGCCATGGTTCCATCGCGAGGAGTTCGGCTTCAGCTTCTGGGACAACGAGCCGGAGAACAACAACAACAACGCCGTCCTCCGCGCCAAGTGGACGGGCAACTCGATGCCGAACCTGTACTGCAACCCGGCGGAACCGGGCTGCGACCCGGATTCGACGGGGCCGTGACCACTCTGGCGCCGGGGCGGACCGTCGCGTAGGTTCCCTGCGCGAGGGCTCAGTCGACGACGACGCCGGTGTCCCCGATGAGGCCGGCGACCTCGAGCAACAGGTCGCCGGTGGCCGCGTCGCGGAGTCGCCACGGATGGGTCTCGTAGGTCTGGACAAACCCGGCGGAGGGCGCCCGGGCGACTCCGCCGGGGCACTCGAGGGAGCGTACCGCAGTCCTCCCCGGCGACGCAGCCGGCGGCGGGGCGGGAGATCGCCTATCGTCGGTCGAGTGCTGAGCGAGGCGGACGAGCAGCGGATCGTTCGGGCGGTGGCGGAGGCCGAGCGTGGCAGTCGCGGCGAGGTGCGCGTGCACCTCGAGCGGCGCTGTCCCGGCGGCGACGCACTCGCACGCGCCGCCGTGCTGTATCGGGCGTCGCGACTGCACACCACGCGCGACGACACCGGCGTGTTGCTGTACGTCGCGCGTCGTAGCCGGTGCGCGGCGGTGTGGAGCGGCGCGGGGATCCATCCCCGCGCGGACGCGGCGTTCTGGCAGGGGGTGACCGACGCGGTCGCCAAGGGCTACCGCGATGGATCGCCGATCGATGGCATCTGCCGCGCCCTGGGCGTGATCGGCGACCTGCTCCGCGCGCACGTGGGCGGGGGCGACTCGGCCGGCAACGAGATCCCCGATGGCGTCACCACAGGAGACGGATGACGGCCCTCGAACAGGACCTCGGCCCGGGGCGCGCGCTGTGCATCCACTGCGGCGCGCCGCTGTCGTTCCGCGCCGACGACGAAGCCCTGGTGGATCAGGTCGCGTGCGAGTACTGCGACGTCGTCAACGACCGGGCCCTCGCGGAGCTCCGCCAGCAGCGGGCTCGCGAGCGGCACGCCGAGCGCGAGGCCCAGGCACGCAAGCGCAAGCTCCTCGTCGGCGCGGCGGCGACGGCGGGAGGCCTGTTGGTGGTCCTGATCGCCGCCGCCTTCCACACGCAGGGCGACCTCAATCGCGCGTTGGCGGAGCTCGATCGCACGCACGCCCAGCTCGTCAACGTGCGCGAGCGTCAGGCTGCCGTCGTCCGCGAGTGGGGACCGCGGCCGCCCGGGGCCGATCGCGACGCCGAGCTCGGCGGCGCGGAGAACCGTGTTCGCATCGAGCGCGCGCGCTACGACGAGGCCGCCGCCGAGTACAACGCGACGGTCGGCGCGACCTGGCCGTCGATCGTCGCCCGGGCGTTCCAACTCCCCACCCGCGCGAGGCTGTCCGATGATCCGCAGTGTTAGGGCCGTCGTCGCGCTGGCGATGGCGTGCGTGGCGGTGCTCGTGGTGGTGCTCTGGTCGAGCCCGCTGCGGGCGGACGCGGTCCCGCAGATCGCAGCGCCGATCACCGACCTCGCGGACGTGGTCCCGGCCGATGTCGAGGCGAAGCTCGCGGCACGACTCGAGGAGCACCGGGCCGCGACGAAGGTGCACGTCGCGGTGCTCACCGTCGAGTCCACGGGTGGCGTCCCGATCGATGATTACGCCCTGCGCGTGGCCACGCAGTGGGCGGGTGGCTCGCGCGGAGGTGACGACGGGGCGTTGTTCGTGCTGGCGGTCGGGGACCGCCAGATGCGGCTCGAGCTCGGTTATGGGGTCGAGGCCCGGATCACGGACGCCGAGGCGCGACGGCTGCTCGACGCCGCGATCCCCCACCTTCGCGCCGGTGACTACCCGAACGCCACGCACACCGTCGTCGAGGGCGTGATCGGCAAGACCGGCGGCACGAGCCGGGCGGACACGCCGATCGCCACGACGCGGGCCGCCCCCGTCGCGCGGCCGCCGAAGGAGCGCGTTTGGGTGCCTCCGGGACCGGTGCCCGAGGCGCAGTCGGGGTCCGCGGGTCTTGGCGCCGGGGTCATCGGTGTCATCGCGCTCGTCGTCGGGGTCGGGGTCGCGCTGGCGGGCGCCTACCTGCGGACGTACGCCGACGCCGCGGCGCTGGTGAACAAGGTCGAGACCGACGAGGAGTTGCCCCTCGATCACGTCGAGGCGCCACCGATGGGTCGGTGGTTGCTCGCGTTGCTCGGGATCATCGCGGTCGCGGGCGGACTCCCATTCGCGTTGGGCATGGGCGTCGGCCCGCTCGTTGCGGCCGTGCTGGGCGGCGCGCTGGGGTACCTCGTCGCGCCGCTGCTCGTGCAAGGCGAGGGCTACTCGGGCAGCGGCACCTCGCAGGGGTCGTCTGCCCGGGACCGCCCGCACCGCTCGCTGTTCTCGGAATCGCGGAGCACCGGCTCGAGCTTCGGCGGAGGGTCGAGCATCGGCGGGTCGAGCTCTCGCGGCGGGTCGAGCTGGGGTGGCGGCGGCGGGCGGTTTGGCGGCGGTGGTGCGAGCTCGCGTTGGTGATCGTGTTCGGTGATGCGCCCGCGAAGGATCGCGCGGCGGCCACCATGCAGTCGCGCCTATCATGCGCCCTTCGATTGCTTTTCACTCCATCCTCGCGTTCGCCATCTCCACCGCTTCCTGCACCGCCGACGATGATTCGGTCCCCGCGGGCACCAGCACCACCGACGCCTCCACGTCGTCGCCCTCGACGTCTGGGGTGACCGACGACCCGGCCACCACCGAAGCGCCGACGTCCAACGCCAGCGAGGGGACCGATGCCGGGGAGAGCAGCGGTGGGTCGAGCGAGGGCTCGAGCACGTCGACGACCGGGCCCGCGGAGAGCAGCGGGGGTGACGAGTCGAGCAGTGCGGGCGAGACTGGGCCGATCGACTGCGAGGCGTGCGTGGCCGACGCGACGATCGGCGCCTGCGCGGACGCCCAGACGATGTGCGATCAGGATGTCTACTGCGGGTTGGTGGCGGGGTGCTGCATCAGCAACCCGGCGGAGTGCGAGATGGGGGGGTGCAGCTGCGCGGACTTCCCGGGGTCGGCGGCGAACTGGGCCGGGGTGGTCGAGTGTTTGGCGGAGGAGTGCGCGGGGTGTGAGCCCGCGGCCTGCGGGTGAGGGGCGGGGGTTCTGCTTTCTCGGTCGCGGTCGTACTGGTGGTCGGCCGCGCTGTGCCGTACCAATCGGCGTCAGCGATACTTCGGAACGAAGCGCCCCGCGACGCGTTGCGTCCAGCCAACGGCGAACGCGTTCGCGGGATCCACCCGAAGCTCGGTCCCCGTACCATGCATATGCAAACCCATCACCGACGTCTCGCGGATGTCTTCGCCGGTGACCTCCTCGATGAACGCGGCGACGTCTCGCGCGATGTCGGTGTGCGTTCGTCCTCCGGGACGCTGGAGGGGGTAGAGGTCGTGGGCGCCGAACAGGTGGAGAACCTCGTGGGCGATCGTCGCCGCGCTCGCATTGTCGGGGCAGAGGCAGAACTCGACCCCGGAGGGCGAGAAGCGCGTGGCTCGCCGGGCGATACCCGTGCATCCCCATTCACTGGTGATGACCAAGGCGAAGCCGTTGCCTGGGGGCGTGAGCGGCTCCACCGAGCGCTCGAGCCAGTCGATCGACTCGGGGTCGTAATCGTACGACGCGTGGCACCGGAGCGCCGGCGTCTCGAGTGCAATCGGGTCCGGCGGCGTGCGGCGGAACCGGAGCTGGACCCCGTGCCGTTGGGCCTCGGCGGTGAGGAACGAGAACGCCTCGGAGATGGTACGTTCCGCCGCCGACCGGACCTGTGCGCTCCCGACACGGCGTGCGTGGACGATCGCGACGTCGATGTCGCCGACGAGCGTCCTCGCGTTGCCGATCGATCGTGCTCGGCCCGCGAAGGCCCCGACGTCGCGGCGCTTCGCGACTTCGAGCAACAGCGTCGCGGCTGCGGCCAGCGAACCGACGCACGCCAGGATCGCGCCCCACCACGGCAAGGACCACAGCGCGAGGCCGCACAGCGCCACGGCGACCCCCGCACCGGCACGGGCCTTCCACGCGAATTCGGTGCGCTCCCGTCGAGAGAACAACCACCGTCCCTTTGCCGCTTCGGTCGCCCTGAAGTTGCAGTAGCGCTCGAACAGGGCTGGGAACGCCGCTCGGCGGGCGTCGTCGTCGTCCTCGACGGCCGCGCCCGTGAAGTCGGACGCGCGCAGGCTGAGCTTCGCGAGATCCGTCTCCTGGCCGCCGACCAGCTCAGCCAGCTCGAAGAACACGCCGACGTCTTGACGCGAAAGAGCGTCAGGCCTCGCCAAGACGTCCTCGTAGACCTCGCGACCCCGGGAGATGAGCCACGCGCGTACGCCGAAGAACGTGCGGCTATCCATCCCGCGGTATGCGATGGCACTGGCGTCCCAGAGCCCCCAATCGCACGCGTAGCGCATGAGCGCGGTGAAGCATGCCGTGAATCCCGAGCGTTGGGTCTCATCGAGCCGCTCGAGGCTCGCTTGCAGCCTGGCGAGTTGGTCGGGGCGCGCGTCGGCCTGCGACGCCTCGAGGATGCGCCAGAACTCGGAGACGTCCACGGGGTCGAGAGACCCCTGGGATCCGGCGGACATTCCTGCGGCTTGCGTAGCCCACCACGAGCCACGGACCCGCGTGGCCTGCAACCTCAGGGCGTGCGGCCCATCCGCTCGAACAGGCGCTCGATCGCGGCATCGTCCCCACCGCCGTCCAGCACGACCTCGGCGTCGAGCAACACCTCGCCATGGCGCGCCACCAGCTCCAGCGTGCCGTCGAGGACCCATGCGTCGAACGCCTCGATCCTGCGCGCGGACCGGTCTCGGATCTGCTCGATGGCGTTGCCCCGGAGCAGGACCGAGAGCCTCGGCGCGCCCGCGTCGTGCTCGAAGCGGATCCGCTGCACGTGCTCGCGCGACGACAGGGTCAAGCTGTCGTCGGGTTCGAGCACGCACTGGTGCTCGCCGCATCGCACGAGCTCGACCCCCGAGGGCAGCTCCTCGACCGGGCCGATCCGCCGGGCGCCCACCAAGCGGAGCTCGAAGCGTGGGAGGTCCTGCTGGAACTGATCCTCGACCGAGCGAGTGACCGATCGCTGATGGATTGCGAGCACACCCAGCGCCGCCAGCACGGCCGACGCCATCACCCGCGGCTTCGCGGGCGAGCGCACCGCCCCGGCCGCGACCGCGCCGCAGACGATCGCGGCGGAGGCGAGCGCGAGGAGATCGACGATCGGCAGCGGCGGCACTTCGTCGACGAACGGGTCAACCTCCGCCCGCATCCACTCTCTTGCGACGAGTCCGGCGAGCGCGACCTGGCCGAGCCCCCACACCGCGAAGCCGACGCGGATCCCGCGGCGCGGCCCGCCCTGGACCAGCGCCCAGACCACCAGCATCGCCGGCACGACCCCACCGATCGACCACGCGATCGCAGGGTGGATCCCGAACAGCTCCGCCGGCGCCGACCACCACCCGTGGCCGATCGCTGCGCGCTGCCGGGCCAGAGACACCAGGGAGGCCACCAGCGGCACGGTCACCGCGCCCAGCACCGTCGCGGAGACCACGGCCGCCGTCGCGCGAGCGCTGTCGGATCGGAGCTGCACGTGCAGGGCCATGACGGGAGGAACCGGGCCAGGTTGCACAGGGGCCTACGGGGGAGGGACGACGGTCGGCGGGCGCGGGCCGATCTGCGCGGCCCATCGTCGAAGCTCCGCGAAGAACTCCGCCCGACAGCCGGCGTCCGCGAGGATGCCGTGCCCGCAGCCGGAGAGGGTTCGCGCGTTCATCCGCGGCGGTGGTTGGTCCTCGAACGTGGCGACACGGCCGAGGACGTCGTACTCGCCGCGGACGACGAGGACGGGGAGATCGAGGCTTCGGAACGACTCGACGAGGTCGTACTGGCCCACGGCCCGTCGCGTCGCCTGCATCACTTCGACGTTGCACGTCGCGGCCGCGGGCAGTTCCGGCGGCGGAGCCGGGCGGCCCGCATCGAGGCCTGCACTCGAGATGATCAGCCGCTCGCACGACGGACGCTCGCGCCAGTCCGGCGGGAGCTCGCCCAGCATCGTCCATCGGTCGAGGGCGTCGTCGATGGCGGGTTGGGTTTCCTTGTCGGCCCTCCAGGTGGGGGGCGCCGGGCTGACGAGCACGAGGCCGTCGAAGGCGGTCGGATCCAGCTGCACGGCCGCGATGGCCGGGAGCGCGCCCCAGGAGAACGCGACCAACACCCGCGGGGCGCTGCCGCCGGCCGCGTGCGTGACGTGAACGATGTCCTCGGCGTAGGCCGGCAGGCCGTAGTCTCGCGAGGCGGATGGCGAAGATGGCGGAACCCCGCGCTGGTGGAACCAGACGACGTCGAATCCGACGCCCGCGAGGGACGCGAGTTGGGCCATGGACGTCGTCACGATCGCGGGGCCGCCGTGGACGCCGATGATCGTCAGCGCGCCGGTGCCCCAATTGCCGGGCGTGGCCGGGGCGGCGAACAGGCGCAACGAAACGTCCGGCGATTCGATGGTTGTGCCGAGTTGCTCCGCGACCGGCCGGGTGCGCGCGGGGCAGGCGAGCGTCAGACACAGGGACATCGTGCGTCGCATGGACATCCCGGATCAGATCCTGGGTCGATCCTGGAAGAGAAGAGAGTGATGCACAGGTCAACCTCGGGCGGGTCGAGGCAGGACGCACGCGCCGTGCGATGCTGCAATGCGATCGAACGCGTCGCTGAAAGCGTTGATACCGTCCTCCAGCCACGGCTCCAGTTCGGGAGGGTCGTCGGGCCCGTACTCGAAGCCCCATTCGAGGAACTCGAACGGGACGCATATGCTCTCGCCCGGGCAGAGAAAGTGGTCGACGATGCATCGATCGACACAACAGCGATCCCCCGAGCACTCCGGAACCTGCTCACCCGGTATACACACCAGCGACGTACACTCGGTGTCGTCGTCGCACGACTCACTGGCGCGACGGTTTCGCGGGTAGGTGGCCGCGGCCAGGCGGTCTGCCGCGCTACGGACCCGCGCGGCGATGTGCGTCAGTTCGTCGCCCGGGGTCGCGGGATCCACGTAGCACACGACCACGATCGGGATCATGCCTCCGAACTCGGTCGTCTATCCGCACCACATGAACCCATCGGCCTCGCGCTCGGCTCGGTCCAAACGCCCGGCTGCGCGGACGCCTGAACTTCCGGCGACAGCAGCGAGGCAAGGATGATCCTCGCAATCGACGAGGATCGTGCGGTTGGTCACGGTCGCGTATGCTTCGCCGAGGTGCGCCCGGAATGCTTCCTCCATGGGACGGGAGTCGCCGCGCCCTGCATCGTTGGAAGGGATCGTGTCGTCCGGCCTGTTCAGGCGGAGTTCATCGCGAGCACGAAAGCGATCGAGGGGGTCCCAACTGCCACGCCGCGAGGGTGCTGTTGACGCCGGCGAGGAAGCGCGTGAATTCGCCGGCGAGAGTCGGACGAGGGGCCGCGGGGGTCACCGAGGCTTTGGCGAGCGGCGTTGGTCGCGGC
>JBIJCC010000132.1:0-28244 GCA_044344875.1 Nannocystaceae bacterium | reverse complement strand
CCGCCTCGTCGGCGACGCCGCGAACGCGGACCTCGGCGAACTCCGCCGGCTTCGTGTCGGCGCGCCGCTCCGCGCTCGACCACGCGTGGAGCTGCGATGCCGTGCAGCCGTGATCGGCCGCGAACGCTCGCGCCGTCGCACCGCTCCGTCGCCACTTCGCTATCAGTCTCGATCGCCGCTTCCGCTCACGCACGTCCATGCGCGCGATCTACAGGGCCACCGACCGCACCGAAACAGCCCCGCCCGAGGCGCTTCGTAAGGGGCTTACGACTCGGACGCAGTCACGCCGGTGCCGGCGGCTGGCAACAGCTGCACTGCGGAACGCTGGACTTCTCGTTCGCACACCGCCTGCGCGAGCTTCATCTGGTCACGTTCTCGGGGCGCAACCCCGAGCATGTCGAGGCCCGCCCCACGGCGCTCTCCGATGCACTCGTCGAGTACATCTGGGGGATGGCGCCTGCGACTCGACCCGACGAGGCGTAGCTTGGCGGAATCGCGGCGGGGGCTCTGCCGGCGCGATCGTGGGTGGATCGAGCCGGGGGCGTTCGATCGTGCGATCGAGGTGATCGCTCGCCGACTGTGACGTGGCCAATCATGCAGCAGTGTCCCCGTGGTACAGGGGATCACGGACGAGATTTCATTCCCACACAAACATCGTTCCATGCGCGGCGGAGCGCCGCGATTCGGCCCGTGATTCGATTTGCGGACCATGGCAGCTGCCAACAACGACACCCTCGTCTCCCTCGATCCCACCCGTTACCTGCGGCCGCCGGTCGTCGACGTGCCCGGCGGCGTCGCGCTCGGCATCGCGTTGGTCACCGCCGCGAGCAAGCAGCTCCCGCCCGCGCCCAAGCGCGCGCTGAAGCAGCTGCGGCAGACCGTGATCGCGCTGCAGAAGGACTGGTCCGCGCAGCGCCAGGCCGAGCTCGTCACCGACGAGGATCGTCGGCCCGCCGATCAGCGCCTCGATCGCGCGTGGGCGGCGGTGGCGGTGCGGCTCGAGTCGCTCGCAGTGCTGCCCGCCGCGCTCGCGCAGTCGAAGCAGGCGGCGCAGCTCTACGCGCGGCTGTTCCCGAGCGGACTCGACTTCCTGAAGCTGGCGTTCGAGCGCGAGTGGGCGGAGAGCGAGCAGCGGCTCCGACAGATCGCCGACGAGGAGGTCGAGGGTCCGCTCGCGGAGCTGGTCGGCGACTTCTTGCTCGCCGAGCTCCGGGACGCGCACGCGAACTACGGCCGCGTGCTGGGCATCACCACCACGCGGACGCAGCCCACCGTCGCGCCGAACCTGCTCGAGCCGCTGCGGACCGTGCAGCAGGCGATCGTCGGGTACGCGCTGCAGGTGGTCGCTGCCGCGCACGCGGATCCGGAACTGGCCGGGGCGGCTCGGGCGGCGTTGCGGCCGATCGATGAGCTGCGGGAGGCGCAGGCTCGGAGGGCGGTGTCGCGGGATGCGGGGGGTGGCGGCGCGGGGAGTGAGGGTGCCGGGAGTGGGGTGGTGGTGACGCCGACGACGCCGGTGCCTGAGGCGGACGAGGGCTAGGCGGCGGGCGGTGGGTCCCGGGATGTCCCACGGCGCGGTGGTGGGCCGCGGCGGGATGTCCCGGGATGTCCGGATGGACAGTGATGGGGTGGGTTCGGAGGTCCGGGGATGTTCGGGATCGGGGTGGTGGGGTGGATCGGGAGGTCCGGGGATGTCCGGATGGACAGCGATGGGGTGGGTTGGAATGTCCCGGCATGTCCGGAACCGAGGTGATGGGTCGGGCTGGGATGTCCGCGAATGTCTGGGCCCGAGGTGATGCGGTGGATCGGGAAATCCGCGGATGTCCGAGAGCAGTCAGCTTGGGCACCGGAAGGGGCTTGTTGAGCCTCGGACCTCAGGTGTAGTCTGGAGATCGCTGGCAAACTCTGCCAACCATTGCCGGAGCTTCGCTGAGATGCCGGACGAGATCCTCACGCTCCCCGAGGTCGCGCAACTACTCAAAGTTGCTGAGAAAACCGTCTACACCATGGCACAGAAGGGCGAACTTCCCGCGTTCAAGGTGGGAGGACAGTGGCGCTTCCGCCGCACGGATCTCGACGTCTGGATCGACGCGAAAACCCGACGCCCCGCGAGCGAGGAGGAGTCGAGGTGACGAGCCCGCCCACCCCGCAAGATCGGGCGGCCTTCTACGCAGCGGCCGTTCTCGGCCTCCGGGCCCTAGACGCCCGCGACGCCTCGCCTCGCCGATTCGGCGGCGACGCGGAGGCCCGCTGGAGGGAGTTCGCCGGAGCGCTCGGTGCGGGAGACCGCGTCGACATCTTGCTTCGCGACGCGGCCGGAACCTGGGGTGCCGCGTTCTCGCCGTCGGAGTGCTTCGGCTTCTTCGGTCTCGCTGTCGACGAGCCCTTCGGCCCCGACTGGGCCGGCATCGATGACCACGCCGCGAAGCGACTCCTCGCCGAACCCGACGCACCAGCGGCGCTCGAGCACATCGCTTACGTGCTTGGCGTGAAGGCGGATGTGTCTGTTCCGCCGGTCACGCCGTCGACGAAGCTCATCGTCGCGGGCGGCACCGCGATCGCCTCCGTCGCCAAGGTGTTCGCTGAGAACCGCACCCTCTCGTGGACCGATCAGGTCGTGGTCGTTGCCGACAAGGCCGCGTGGCGCCAGCTCGCGGGGCTTGCCGCTGTCCTGCTCGGCGCGCGCGGGCGCACGGTGCTCGTGCGCCTGACGGACAGCGCCGAGGCCACACTGCGCACCGCAGGCTTCGCACACCTCGACGCGGCGGTCGTCTCACCCGACGCCGAGCCTGATGCTGCCGACCTCGCGCGGAAGATGGGGGGTAAGTAGTGGCGCTCTCTGAGAGCCGCATTCATCGCGGTCGCCCGACTCCGTTCCCGTGGGAGCGGGACGCGCTGGACCTCGTCTATAGGCACCCGTCCGTCTCGGACACCGATCCGCACCAGGCGTGGGAGCTGCACGAGCTCTACGACCCTTCGTCGGGTCGGCTCTACGAGATCGATCTGCTCTTTCTCTCACGCCAGGGCCTGTTTCTCGTCGAGATCAAGAGTAACCCCGGCGTGCTGACGGGCGACATCGTCGACTGGACGCTCGTGGACGGCGGTCGGCGTCATACGATCGAGTGCCCGTATCCCGGTGCGAATCTGAAGGCGAAGGTCCTCGCCGATCTGCTCGAGCGGCAGCTCGGGCACGAGCGCCCCTACGTCCACGCGGCGGTCTTCCTCTCCAACGTCACCGAGGTCCGGCTCGAGGGTGGCCGGCCGCCGTGGCTACTGCTCCCCGAGGATGTGGGCAGCAAGCTCGTCAACGGGCTCGATGGGCGCGACGCCCGGCGCATCGTGAACCGTCCGATGATGAAGCAGCTCCTCCAGGCGACGCACAAGATCGGCCTGCGTTCGAGCACCACCGCACGGGTGGTGGGCGGCTACCAACTCGGTGGGCTGCTCGACGACGGTGAGGGCTATCAAGAGCACCTCGCTAGGAACGTTGCGGTCGACCGGGACCAGGCCCGTGTCCGCAGCTACCTCGTGCCCGCGGCGACGTCGATGGAGCGGCGCGCGCAACTTCACCGCGCCGCCCGTCGCGAAGCGCAGACGCTCGCCGAGATCGGTCAGCACCCCGGCATCCTCGCGTACCGTTCCTTCGTGGACGATGCTCCGCTCGGGCCGGCGGTGCTCTTCGAGGCCTTCGAGGACGCGCTGCCGCTGCACGCCTTCATCCGCCAAGAACCGAATCTCACCTTCGACGAACGACTTGGGATCCTTCAGCAGATCGTCGAGGCGGTCGCGCACTGCCACCGATCCCGTGTTCTGCACCGCAATCTCTCGCCCGCATCCGTGCTCGTTCTGCGCGGCGCTGACGGGCGCATCCACGTCCGACTCCATCGCTTCCAGACCGCCGCGTGGATCGAGCACTCCAGCGTCGGCACTCGGCACTTCCATGACCTCTCGCAGGCCGTCGATCGCCTCTACCAGGCGCCCGAGATCCTCGCAGATCCCGAGAAGGCGTCGTACGAGAGCGACGTATTCTCGGTGGGCTGCCTGGCGTGGCTCGTCCTCACCGGGCAGCACCCGGCTGCTACGCTCGCCGAGCGCGAGGAGCGGATCAAGGGTGCAAAGGACGGCGAGGGCGGCCTGCATCCCTCGTCCGTGCGTACCGATCTCGCGATTCTCGACGACGCGATCGCCTTCGCCACGCAGCCGAACCTCCACGCGCGCGCCGACGACGTCGCCGACTGGTTCAACGCCTTCGTCCTCGAAGCGCTCACCCGTCCGGCGGTCGACATCAGCGCGGGCGCTGATCCGCGCGAGGCGCAGAAGGGCGACACCCTCCAAGGTGGGTTCCGCGTCGAGCGACGCCTCGGGTCCGGCGGCACGGCGCTCGTGCTCCACGTGCGTCGCGAGGGCCGAGACTTCGCGTTGAAGGTTCCGCACGATGCCGGCTGCGGTGAGCGCTTGCTGTGCGAGGCGAAGACGCTCCGCGAGCTCCGCCACGAGCATATCGTTGCGCTGCGTGACGTGATCACGCTCGGCGGACTGCCATGCCTGCTCCTTGAGTTCGCTGGTGACCGAAGCCTTGGCGATGTGTTGCGTGAGCAGGGCACGCTGCCGCTCGAGCTTGCACGCCGTTACGGCGACGACCTGCTGTCGGCGGTCCAATACCTCGAAGAGGCGGGCGTCACCCACCGCGACATCAAGCCGACCAACGTCGGTTTCACGAGTCTCTCGAAGAGGCAGAGCCACCTGCTTTTGCTCGACTTCTCGCTCTCGTCGGCCGACGCTACATCCGTGACCGCGGGCACCGCCGAGTGGCGCGATCCGTGGATCTACCTTCGTGGAGCGTGGGATGCAGAAGCCGACCGGTACGCTGCCGCCGCCGTCCTGTATCACGCGCTCACGGGCGCCCGTCCCACGCTCCCGCAGGGCGACGCGACCGCCGATGTCGTCCTCGATGCCGAGCGCTTCGACGCCGCGGTCCGCGACCGCTTGACCGCATTCTTCCGCAAGGCCTTTGCGCGCGACTCGAACGGGCGCTTCGCTGCCGCCGAGGCCATGCGCCAGGCGTGGGGCCACGCGCTCTCCGTCGAGTCCGAGACCGACGACGGCGCGTCTGCGATCCCGCTCGATCAGGTGCGCCCCGAAACGCCCGTCGATGCGCTCCCGCTCTCGGCGCGCGCGCGCAATGCTCTCGACCGCGCCGGCGTGTCCACGGTCGCCGAGCTCGTGCTCTTGCCTCGCAACCAGCTCTCGGTGGTGCGCGGCGTCGGCACGCACGTCGCCCGCGACATCGTCGCACTCGCGGACCAGCTGAGCGCGCGCTTCGAAGTCGAGAACCGCCCGGTGCTGTCGCCTGGCTTCGCACGGCCGCGCGTGCTGCTCGAGGACCCCGAGACTGGCATCGACCCGAAGACCGTTGACCGCCTCGTCGCGGCGGGCATCAAGACGACCGTCGACGCTGCTCTCGCCCCGACAGCGCGGATCGAGAAGCTCGTCGGGAAGCCTCGCGCCGAGCTGCTGCGCGAGCGGCTCGCCGCCATCGCTGCTGCGGAGCCGACTCCAGGCTCGCTCGGCGACTGGTGCCGGGAGCTCATCGGCCGCGCAAGCACGAACGAGGCGAACAAGCGACTCCGCGTACTGGTCGGACTCGACCCGCTGCCGGACGAGCGCCCGGATACCGGGCTGCCGGCAGCACGCAGCGTATCCGAGGTGGCCGCGGCGTTCGGCATCGATGCCGCTCAGGTTCACTCGAGCCTTCAGTTCCTCCGCAACAAGCGCTGGGCGGGTCATGCCGCCACGGCATCGGTACTCGAAGCGATCTCGGCGGTGCTCGACGCGGCATCTCCCGCGGCGCCGTTTCTCGATCTCGCGACGGCGCTGGCCAAGGCCCGCACGGACGGTGCCGCCAGCGAGGAGGACGTCCGAACCGCTGCCGCGCTCGTCCGCGTGGCGCTGGAGCTGCGACCGAACCCGCCGGCGAGCTGGCGACGCATCGGCAACACGCCCTGGGTTGCGCGCGATCCGGAGGTGCTCGATGTTCTGGCCGCGCTCGCCGAGACCGCTGACAGCCTTGCGATGACCGAGCCACTCCCGTCGTCCGAGGTCGTGCGCACGAGACTCGCCGAGATCGCAGAGGGCAGCCCGCTTGCGACGCTGGCGGCGGATCAGCGGCTGACACTCGCCGCGCGCGCCAGTGCAAACGCGGCCGCATCTGCGCGCCTCGAACTCTATCCCCGCGGCATGGATGCGACGCGAGCGGTGGCTCTGAGCCTCGCCGCGCTCTCGGGCGCGGGACTCACACCCGAGGTCGTCAAGAAGCGCATCGCCGCACGCTACCCCGAAGCCGCGCCGCTGCCCGAGCGCCCGACCCTCGATTCGCTGCTTGCGGGGCATGGGCTCGTCTACATGGCAGACGTCGGCGAGGGCGAGTATGCGCGGCCGGGTGACCAGACGAACACTTCGATGACCGTGGCGTTGCTTCCGCGCAAACCGACTGCGCCCGGGCTCCCACGGCGACGCAGTCCCGACGATCAGCGCGCCGCCGCGTTCCAGGACCAGCTCGATCGGGGCGTCGCTGCGGGACGCTTCCGCGTCGTGCAAGTGCGTGCCGACGTCGCGAGCCCCGCAGTTGACGCGCTTGCGCGGTCGCTCGAGACGGAAGCGGTCTCACTCGACCACGCGCTGGCGATCGCCATCCGCAAGCAAGCCGAGGAACTCGGCGTTGCGTGGGCCAACGTCGAGAGCGCGGATCGGGCAGGCCCCGACGGTCCTGACTGGCCGCTGCTTCTCGAGCTGGTGCGCCAGGCGACGGACGGCGTCGTCGCTGATCTCCTGGCGCGGCACGAACGGACCTTGCTCCTCGCGTGGCCGGGAGCGCTCGCCCGATACGGGCTGACGGCTGCCCTCTCGCGTATCGTCGACGGCGCGGAGCGTGGTGACGCGCCCGCCGTCCTGCTCGTGGTGCCGTCGCATGCCGATGGCACCGCGCCCTCCATCAACGGTCGGCTGCCCGTTCCAGCGCCGCTCCCGAGCCAGCGGCTCGTCATGCCCGACGCATGGTTGGCGAATGCCCTGAAAGTAGCGGAGACGCCCTGACGATGAGCAACGTGAACTTGCCGAAGCTGCTGCAACCAGCGCTCAAGGCCCTGGAGAAGGACCTGCTGGCGCGCGCCAAGACCGAGCGCGTCGAGGCCGGTCTCAAACGGGCGTGGGAGGGCGAGCAGAAGGCCGGGCAGACCGGAGTTGGCTTCGATCCGTGGAGGCGTGAGCGCATCACGCAGCTCGCCGTGGCGTGGATTCTGTCCGTCGTCTTCGTGCGGACGCTCGAAGATCGCGGCTACGTCGACCCGCGAGTGGCCGGGGCCACGGCCGATGCGCTCCGCGCCGCCGAGGATCGCGAGGCGCTGTTCGTGCAGGTGGCGCCCTTCCTCGGACCGCGCGAGTACCTGATCGCGGTGTTCCGCGAGCTGGCGAAGCTGCCGGGTGCGCGGGACGTGTTCGACACGAAGCACAATCCCGTCTGGGTGCTCTCGCCCTCCAGCGAGGCGGCTCAGGCGCTGCTCGACTTCTTCCGTCGGCGTGATTCGAGCGGCGCGCCTGCCCTGGTGTTCACGGGGGAGGACACGCGCTTTCTTGGAGACCTGTACCAAAACCTCTCCGAGGCAGTGCGCAAGCGCTACGCGCTGCTGCAGACGCCCGAGTTCGTCGAGGAGTTCATCCTCGATCAGACGCTCGACCCGGCGATCGCGGAGTTCGGGCTGAAGGAGGTGAGCCTCATCGACCCCACGTGCGGCTCGGGGCACTTCCTGCTCGGAGCGTTTCGACGGCTGCTTGGCCGTTGGCAGAAGGATGCGCCGGCGGAGAGCGTTGCGGACCTTGCGAGGCGCGCGTTGGATCAGGTATACGGCGTCGACATCAACCCGTATGCGGTTGCGATCGCGCGCTTTCGCCTTGTGATCGAGCTGCTCGACGCGGTGGGGATAAAGCGGCTTGAGCGGGCACCGGATATCAGGCCGAACGTCGTCGTGGCGGACAGCTTGCTGCATCGGTTCGGCGAGAAAGCGAACACGCAGATGCGTTTCTCTGCGCAACTTTCGATGGACGACATCGCGTGGGGTGACCAGCTCTTTCGTCTGGAAGATCGCCAGGCGGTCGAGCGACTGCTATCGAGGCGATTCCACGCCGTCGTCGGCAATCCGCCATACATCACGGAGAAGGACGCTTCCAAGCGCAGAAAATATCACGATATGTACGAGAGCGCGGCGGGGAGGTACTCACTCTCCGCGCCATTCACTCAGCGCTTCTTTGAGCTCGGCCTCGATGGAGGTTTTGTTGGACTCATCAACAGCAATGCATGGACTAAACGCGACTTCGGAAAGCCGCTGATCGAGAAAGTGCTACCTCGTATTGATCTCCAGAAGATCATCGACACCTCGGGTTGCTTCCTGCCCGGGCATGGCACCCCAACATTGCTGCTATTCGGACGCAACCGCACACCTGCAGCGAGTACTAGTGTGGTCGCCGTACTTGGCAAGCGCGGCGAACAAGAAGTGCCAACCGACCCAGAGAATGCTCCAGTATGGTTGGAGATCGCTAGCAACCACAACTCCATCGGTTACGAAGGGAGACACACGTCTGTCGAGGCAATTCGGACCGTCGAACTGCGCCGCCATCCGTGGGTCCTGGTAGGTGGCGGACGGCGCGCCCTCATGCGAACCCTTGAGACCGCCGCACCCACCCCACTCCAGGCCCACGCTGCAAGCATCGGCGTGCTCTCGGTGACAGGCAACAACGATGTGTATGTGCACCCGATTGGCAATCCCGCTCGCGTGGGAGCATGGGAATCCAAGCCTTTCGTGACAGGCGAGCACGTCCGTGACTGGTCTGTGGCGATCGAGAGTTGTTGCCTCTGGCCGTTCGACGAAAATTTGAAGCCAGCCGCAGAGGTGCGCGGAGCTGGGATCTTTCGTTTTCTCTGGCCATACCGTATGGACCTAAGTCTGCGCCGGCGCTTTGGGGTACCGATGCTTCAGCGCGGCCTTACCTGGTATGAGCTGCAGGAATTCTACTGGAACAAGGTCACGCCTCCCCACTTCATCGTTTTTGCGTTCGTGTCGACGCATCCCCACTTCAGTCGTGTCGACCGGCTCTTGGTCCTCAATAACCATGCGCCAATTATCAAGCTGCAGGCCGACCACGGACCATCGGCGCAGCAAGCTTCGCTCGGTTTCCTCAACTCCTCAACCGTGGCCTTCTGGTGCCGCCTTGTGATGTTCCCGAAAGGGGTTGTGCAGGCGGGCGAGACCATGACGATCAGGAAGGCTGGTTGGATCTCCTACCTCGAGTATGCGGGAAACCTTCTCCAACAACTTCCGTTCCCGAAGCTTGACGAGTTAGAGAATAAGCTACTTGATCTAGTCGTTGCAGCCGAGGAGACTGTTCAGGAACTCGCCGAGCAGTCGGCCGCAAGGATCGTGGCAGCCACTCTTGCCGATGAGACCTCGGTCGCATTGCTTCGTGGGTCCCGCGCTAAGAGCCTTGGGATACGCGATCGACTGCAAGGTGTCCTTGTCTCGCTACAGGAGGAGATCGACTGGCGCGTATACGGCATATTCGGGTTGCCCACCATCGAGTCGACATCGGTAGGGGCCGTACGTGTTCCCGTCGCCCCAAACCACCGCCCTTTCGAGGTCCGCCTCGCGCGTGAAGTCGCAACTGATATCTCGGCCTCGGAGTGGTTCCGCGTCCACGAACGCGCCGCTCCGAAGGACGTCGGCGGGCCGCTTGCTGACCTCTATCGCCAGCGCTTACGACTCCTCGACGACGCCGAGAGCGGGCAGAAGCTCCGCCTCCTCGAGACGCCCGAGACAAAGCGCCGCTGGTCGCCTGCCCAGGACGCCAAGGCGTTTGCCGATGCGGTCCGCCGTTGGCTTCTGGACCGCGTCGAGTCCGCGCTCCGGCATCAGCCGCAACCCGAACTGCGCACCGTGCGCCAGCTCGCCCTGGACTTAGGGTGCCATTCCGCGGTCGCCGCCGCCCACGAACTGCTCACCGAAGAGAGCGGGGTCGATCTTGTCAGGCTGCTCTCCGACCTAGTCGACAGCGAGGGCGTACCGTTCCTCGCGGGCTACCGCCACGCCGAGAGTGGCATGGAGAAGCGCGCAACCTGGGAGGAGACATGGCGGCTGCAGCGTATCGAGGACGAGGACAAGAGTAGGCTCGAGACGGAGCTTAAGCGGCTCGTACTCAACCGTATCCCGGTCCCCGACAAGTACCGCCCTAAGGACTTCCTCCGCCACTACTGGAGCCTCCGCGGAAAGCTCGACGTTCCAAAGGAGCGGTTCGTCACCGTTCCCGGCGGCAACACAGACGAAGACACCACCCCGCTCGTCGGCTGGGCCGGCTGGAACCACCTCCAAGTCGCGCAGGCACTCGCCGCCCTCTACCAACGCCGCAAGACCGAAGACGGCTGGACGAAAGAGCGACTCGTCCCGTTGCTCGCCGGCATCGATGAGCGCGTGCCGTGGCTTCTGCAATGGCACAACGAGATCGATCCATCCTACGGCACGAAGCTCGGGGACTTCTTCCGGGACTTCGTCGCCGCCGAAGCACATTTGCTCGGCGTCGCCGTCGGCGATCTGCGCTCGTGGACACCACCAGCAGCGACGAAGCGCACGAGCCTCGACCCGGCCGAGGTCGTCGCTGCCCTGCGAGCTTGGAAGCCCGAAGAACCGGACGACGAGGACGACGACGAAACCGAGCCTCCCGAGGGTCCGACCGATGTCGAACTCGCCAGCGACGTAGGAGCCACCAAGGCTCTTGTCGCCAAGGCGCTGAGGAAGCTCATCGCCGACGGGCTCGTCGAGAAGGTGCCGGGACGCCCCGCGCGCTACGTCGCAGTAGGAGAGGCAGATGACTGACACCGAACCCAAAGAGGAAACGGCGCCAGCCGACAAGAGCCGTAGGTTCCACTTGGCGCTGTCGAGCCTGTACCTCGACCCGAACAACTACCGGTTCATCGATCACGACGACTATCGAGAAGTGACAGACGATCTGCTGACGGACGAGGAAGTCCAGCGGCGCACCCGTCAACTGATCGTCGGCACCAACGCCGAGAACGTGACGGACCTCATCGCCAGCTTCCAGCAGAACGGCTGGCTCGACGTCGAGCCGATCCACGTCCGACGCCTCGCGGACCGCAAGTACCTGGTCGTCGAGGGGAACCGCCGGGTGGCGACCCTCAAGTACTTGCAGCACCGCTGGGAGGCCTCGACCGGCCACCTTGGGAAGCTCGACCGAGGCGTCTTCGACAAGGTGCCGTGCATCACCTACGAAGAGCGCGACACCGTTCACAGCTTGGTGGTGATGGGGCTTCACCATATCAGTGGCAAGCGCCGCTGGCCCGCAGTGAACCAGGCCCGTCTCATGAAGCGGCTGCGCGATGAGTTCGGCAAAGCCCCGGATGAGATCTGCGCATCACTGGGAGTGAGCAAGCGGGAGTTCAACCTCAGCCTCCGAACCCTGGCACTCGCCGATGCCTACCGGGCCAGCGACTTCGGCGATCAGTTCTCGTCAGAGATGTTCAACCTGTTCCGAGAGGTGCTGCGTGCACCGGCGCTACGGACTTGGCTCAGTTGGGACGATGCGACGGAGCGCGCCGCAGCCCGCGCCAACCTCGAGCGATTGTTCTCCTGGCTATCTCGGGAATCCGTCGACGATGCCGACGATGATGAGGGGGCTGCGAAGCCGGGCGGAATCACGAAAGAGCCCGTAGTCACCACTGGCGCTCAGGTTCGCGAGCTCGCGAAGATCATCGACGATCCATCGGCTGTGAAGTTGCTCGAGGAGACGCGCAGCCTCCAGACCGCGTCGATGTCGAGCGGCATGCTGGTTAGGAACGAGATCGACGGCGCGATTCAGCGCAGCTCCCAGGACGTGAACCGGCTTTTCCAGCTCGCGCCGCAGATGTCCACCGGCGAGCTCGATCGCATCGAGGGCCTCACCGCTCGGCTCGAGGCGATCACGATCTCGCGGAGACGGCAACCGCAGACCGCGGCGACTTCGGAGCAAGCTTGGCCCACGTACGGTGACCTCGGCCCCTGCGGTTTCCGGTCCGTCCGTATCGACAAGTACCGTGCGATCTCCGATCTGCCGCTCAACGAGCTCGGCCGGGTCAACCTCCTGGTCGGGATCAACAACGCCGGCAAAACCACGCTGCTCGAGGCAGTCTACCTGGTCACCATGCAGTCAGATCCGCGTGCGATGCTCGAGGTCATCCGCCGCCGGACTCGGGTCGACCCCAACAGCTCACCAGCGTTTACGGTCGGACAGCTCGTGCCGCAGGCCGCGGTGTCGGGGCAGTACGGCAAGCCGCCGCAGGCCGTTGGGTTCGAGATGTCCCTGGCGAACGAGCCCGTCGACCACGACGAGGACTGGTCGAGCTATCTGCGTACCTGCGTCATCTCGGCTACCTGTGGCGCAGTGAGGCAGACGTCGACCACCGACTTCTTCGTGGGACGCCCGCGACGAACACGGCTCGAGGGAGAGCCCCGCTGGCTCTCTCCGGCCATCTTGCACTCGCCGTTCTCGTTGGCTGAGCCTGAACTGCTGGTGCGCTGCAACGAGGCTAGCATCCGGGCGAAGTCGAAGGATCGCGTGCTCGCGTTCATCCGCAAGCACGTTGACCCAGGCGTGCGCGACATCGCCTTGGCGACCGAGCACAACCGCTTCCTCGTGACCCACGATGCTCTCGACGAGGCGGTCGACCTTGCGACATTTGGCGAGGGCATCCAGCGGATCTTTCAGGTAGGGCTCTTGTTCGCCGGAGTCCGCGGCGGCGTCGTTCTCATCGACGAATTCGAGAACGCGCTGCACACCGGGCTTCTCCCTGAGTTCACGAAGCTCGTGCACGAACTGGCGGTGGACTTCGACGCCCAAGTCTTCCTCACCACCCACAGCAAGGAGACCGTTGATGGCTTCCTGCTCAACGGATATCGCCCCGAAGAGATCGTGGCGTTCCTGGTGAAGCGCGACGAGTCGGGCCGGCGAACCGCGACTCGCTTCGCTGGACCGTCGCTGAAGCGGGCGATCGAGGTCGGCGACGTCGACCTGCGGAGGCTGTGATGAAGGCTGTGTTGGTATTCTGCGAAGGCAACCATGACATCGCGTTCGTCACGCGTAGCCTCGGGCACGTGGCGCGCGCGCAATGGATCGACAAGCCCATCGCCGAGTTGCCTTCTCCTCTCGGGCCTCGCCAAGACCCGGATCAACCGAACTTCCCGAAGGTCAGGAGCTTGATCGCCAGGCGATACTCGAATGTGCCTCTGGATGAACTGCGGCTGCGGGCCGCGGCTCACGCTCCGCCCCCCACGTTCGAGTCGATCGTGCAGGTCGACGACGTCCTCTACGTGCTCATCCGGTGTCATGGCGACAGTGGCGCCCGCCTCGCGATCGATCTGGTGGACGAGTTCAAGCTGTTCCTGGATCCGAGCTATGGCACGGACATCAACCGCCTCGCTGCGGCGTTCCTATTTGACGCTGACGGTAGTGTGCAGCAGCGCGAGCAGGTATTCGCGTCATCGTACGCACCGCTTCACTCCGCCGCGCCACCTTCACATGGCGCCTGGGCGAGCGCGGCCGTGCCTGTCGGGCTCTACGTCTTCCACGAGCCGTCCCGAGGGGCGGGGACGCTCGAAGACCTGCTCGGACCTCTGGTCGCCGCCGAGTGGCCGGCGCGATGGGCCGCGGCCGACACGTATCTCGCCACGCATGCGTCGCCATCCGACCCCGTAAATAGGAAGCCCGCCGAGCGGCTGAAGGCCCAGATCACCGTGACCGGGCAGTTCGTCGCACCAGGCGACCCGATGAGCCAGATCATCGAGCGCAAGGGCCTGAGTCCAGCGAGGTTCGGCGGTCAGGAATCGCTCGCGGTGGTGAAATTTCTCCAAGGAGTTCCCTGGTGACACGCATCCACGACCTGCTCGACTTGCCCGAAGCCGTCCGAAAGGGTGACTTCGTCCAGGACCTCACCGGCGGCATCTCGCACCCCGAGCGCACGCTCAAGGACTACGCGATCACGCCGAAGATCCTGCAGACCTTCGAGCACGCGCTGTCGATCATCGGCAGCGCGCTGCGCGACGGACGGAGCCAAGCGGCCTACCTCCACGGATCGTTCGGCGCGGGCAAGAGCCACTTCATGGCGGTGCTCGATCTCATGCTCGCCGACCACCCAGCTCCGTGGAGCCGCGGTGAGCTCCACCCGTTGCGCCGCAAGCACGACTGGATCGGCAAGAAGAAGCTCCTCCAGCTCCCGATCCACATGCTCGGCGCGCAGGACATGGAGTCGAAGATCCTCGGCTCTTACGCGGCGTGGGTGGCGAAGAACCTCCCGGAGGCAGTGACGCCCGCCCTCTACGCCGACCAGGGACTGTTCGACGATGCGCACCGCCTCCGTGCCACCTTGGGTGACGACGCGTTCTTCGACAAGCTCAATGGTGGAGTCCGACAGGCCGCGAGCGGCTGGGGCAAGCTCGCCGAAGCGCGCACGTGGGATGTGGCGTCGTTCGATGTTGCGAGCGCGGCGAGTTACGTGGGCGACAGCGATCGCGACGTCAAGAGCCCTCGCGCCAAGCTGTTCAGCGATCTGGTGCGGACGTTCTTCACGTCGTGGACCGCACAGCAGGGGCGTTTCGTCGACCTCGACACCGGCCTTGGCGTCATGAGTCGCCACGCCAAGTCGCTCGGTTTCGACGCCATCGTGCTCTACCTCGATGAGCTCGTGCTGTGGCTCGCCGGCAACTCGAGCGACCTGCCCTTTGTCGGACGCGAGGTGCAGAAAATGGTGAAGCTGAAGGAGGCGCAGGACGCTGACCGCGCCATCCCCATCGTCAGCTTCATCGCCCGTCAGCGTGACCTCTCGCAGTTCCTCGGCGAGCAGGCACAGGGCGCCGTGCGGAACGAGCTGTCGCGCAACCTGTCGCACCACGACGGTCGCTTCGAGACCGTCACGCTCGCCGACTCGAACCTACCGGCGATCGTCGCCCACCGCGTCGTACGCCCCAAGGACGACTCCGCAGCCCAACGCCTGGCGGACGACTTCGCCAAGACCTGGCGCGCTGCTGGGCAGGCGCAAAGCGTGCTCATCGGCAGCGAGGGCGACGAGGCGGACTTCAAGAAGGTGTACCCGTTCTCGCCCGCATTGATCGAAGCGCTCGTCGCGTTGTCGGACTGCCTGCAGCGTGAGCGCACGGCGATCCGGATCCTGATGGAGCTGCTCGTCAACCACCTGCCGGACCTGGAGACCGGCCGCGTGGTGCCCGTCGGTGATGCGTTTGATGCACTCGCCGAGAGCGAGGATCCCATCGACGATCCGGTGATGAAGGCGCGGTTCGACCGCGCCCGCGACCTGTACCGCGAGAGCTTCCTGCCGATGATTCGGCGGCAGCACAACACGGACAGCCCGACGGCGTGCCAGCGTCTGCGCGAGGATCATGACCGTCGCCTCGGCTGCAGCGGCTGCCAGCAGCGGATGTGCCGCAATGACAACCGCCTCGCCAAAACGCTCCTGATGGCGGCGCTCGTGCCGGAGGCGAAGCCGTTCAAGGGGCTCACGGTCAAGCGGCTCGCGCACCTGAACCACGGCACCATCGCGTCACCCATCCCCGGAGCAGAGATGCAGGTGGTCGCGCACCGCCTGCGTGATTGGGCGAGTCAGGTCGGCGCGCTTCGTCTTGGCGAGCAGACCGATCCCGAGGTGAACATCCACCTCGCTGGCGTCGACCTGCAACCGATCCTCGCACAGGCTGCTGAGGCCGATACAGGTGGCGCGCGCAAGAACGCGATGCGCCGCCTTCTGTTCCAGGCGCTCGAGCTCGACAGCGACGGAACGGTCGTCGAGACCGAGCTGCCTTTCCACGGCACGCGCCGCAAGGGCCGCGTCCGCTACGGCAACGTGCGCGAGATGGACGACAACACGCTGACGTGCCCGCGCGAGTTCGAGTGGCAAGTCATCGCCGACTATCCGTTCGACGAGCGGGGTCACGGTCCCGACGAGGACCTCCGCACCGTCGAGCGCTACCGCGACTCGCGCCCCGCCGACGCCCCACCGAACCCCACGGTGGTCTGGCTCCCAACGTTCTTCTCGCACACGCTCGAGCGCGAGCTCGGCGACCTCGTCGTGCTCGAGCACATTCTGGACGGCGACCAGCGCAAGTACCTGGGTCACTTGCGCGTCGAGGACCAGTCGACGACGCGTGCCGACCTCGCGAGTCTCCGCGCGCAGAAGGAGGCACTGGTGAAGCGCACGCTGGCGCAGGCCTACGGCCTCGCGATTGCGAACGACAACGCCTTCCTCGACCAATCACGCACCGTCGACGAACACTTCATCCCGCTCCTCGGGGATCTCGATATCCGTGCGGTGCTCGCGGGCACGATGAAGGACGGCTTCCGTCAAGTCGTCGACACGGTGCTCTCGAAGAAGTACCCGCACCATCCGCGCTTCGACGGTACGGTCTCGACGACACGGATGGAGAAGGTCGGTGCGCTGGTCGAGAAGCTGCTCGACGAACCCGACCGCCGCATGAACGTCGAGAAGGCCGAGCGCAATGACCTGCGCGCCTACGCTGATCCACTCGGCATCACGGAGACGGGAGACATCGCGGTACTCCTGCGCGAGCGCCCCTTCCAGGACATCGAGCAGCAGCGACAGCAAGCGGGCATCGACACGCCGACCGTCGGCAACGCCCGCGGTTGGCTCGACCCGCAGCGGACCCGCGGTCTGCCGGCCGAGGTCCAGGACGTGCTCATCTCGCTCTACGCCTCGTGGAGTGGACGCACGTTCCGCCGCGACGGCAAGAGCTACACGCTACCGCGTCCGGGTCAGCTCCCCGACGACGTCGAGCTCTTGCGCCCTGAGCTGCCCACCCAGACTGAGTGGACCGAGGCACTGAACCGTGCGGGCGAGCTGTTTGGCGTCGCGATCGGTGGTCGCTCGCTCGGCGCACGCAACCTTTCGGCCTTCGCGGAGAAGGTAAGGGAGAAGATGGGCGAGGTGCATAGCGCGGGCGAGCTACCCGTCGCGCTGGAATCGAAGGTCCGCGACTGGGCCGAACCCGGCAATGCGCCGCGCCTCACCACCGCTCGAGCCTCGGCGGCCCTACTCGCGCAGCTCAGCCGTGGCGACGCAGCGTCCATCGTGCGCGACCTCGCGGGCTTCATACCCAAGACCTCCGTCGCAGCGATGGGGCGCAACTTCACCACCGCGGCCGCGAGTACACGACTGCTCCAGGAGGACGCGCGCTGGATCGTGCTCCGACAGGTGAAGGGGCTCCTGGGCGATCCGGAGCGTGGCGAGCGCGCCAAACTGCTGCTCGACGATCTCGCCACGTTGCTCAGCGCCGACGATGTGAACAAGATGCTCGCCGACGGTCTAGCCGACCTCACGCGACGCGCCGACGAGCTGCTGCGCGTGCCCGCCAAGCCGCAGCCCCCAAGACCGCCCGAGGGTGAGGAAGTCGTCCTCGAGACCTCGAACGACTTGCCCTCTGCTTCGTCCGCGGCCGCGAAGCTACGTGAACTCGCCCAGCGCATCGAGGCCGAGGGTCAAGACGCTTCGCGCATCGCCATCCGCGTCACGGTTTGGAAGCGGAGGCCGGCATGAACGAGTCGCCGGCGCTCTCGGAAGCCGATGTTCGCCTCGAGGTGGAGCGGTTGTTCCGACGCGACCACCGGTCGAAACTGCTCGCGCTCTTCGGTCGAGGCCAACCCGGGGGCTTCGAACTCGATGGCCTCGAGTGGGAGATCATCCCGACGGCTTGTGAACTGGAGCTGCGCTCGAAGCTACCTGCCCCCGGCGATCCGTCGATGAGGGGAAGCGTGTACCTGGTCGACTGGGCCGAGGACGCGCTGCCGCTCGACATCTCCTGCCGCCTCGCCGGAGGGCGCATCTACCATGTCGCTCGCGATGCGCGGCTCGCCGCGCTCTTCGGCGCGCGGCAGGTCGATCCCGGTCTGTCGTCAACGGCGCTCGCGCGGCTGGTGCTCATGGGCGGCGCCGCCGGTCTTCGCAAGATCCCGGGCCTTCGCCTCACTGGCGACGACCTCTGGAAACGCGTGCTCGAAGCTCGGTTCGGGCTGCCGGACAGCGCGCTCGAGACGGGTGTTTCCTACCTGCGCTGGACGCGCACCTCCGAGACGGGGCCAGCGTTTGCGCGCGCATGCGAGGGCGATGATCTCCTTCGGGCGGTGCGACGCGAGCTGCTCGTCTGGCTCGAGCAGCGGCTTGGCGCCGTGGGCGTGCTCGGCTACCGCGCGTGGGAGCTTGGACTCGTCGACCGGGCCATCCAGGCGCTCGTGTTGCTCGCGGCTGTCGAGCAAGTCGACGATGCATACCTGCGGGGACTCGTGAACGGACAACTCGCCAGCATCGCGCCTGGGCTCGCCAATGAGCTCCGTGGGGCGCACGCCGGGGGGACTACGCAAGCGCTGCTCGAGGCGGCGCTGTCGGTGGACGACGAAGCTGACCGCCGCCTCCTCGACGGCGCTCAGCACCACGCAGTGAGCGGCGGAGCTTCCGCGCTGACGACGGCGAGCAACTGGCTCCCCGCGGGCCACGCCGCGCGCGAGGCCGCCGTTGCCGCTGCATTGAGCCAGTTCGTCGACAACCCCAGCACCGACGCGCTCGGGGCCCTGGTCGCAACGTTCGAACATCTCAGCGCGCACCGACTGGACCACGCGATCCGCCGCTCGGAGCACGTCGAGGCACGGAAGATGGCGGCGCGCCTGTCCACTTGGTTGCTCGCGCGACGTGTGCGCCCGCAGCTCGCGGACCACGGTACTGCGTGGCAAGCAGCAGTCGACCTCGCGCGCCGCTACTCCGAGGAGGGGGGCTTCCTCGACTGGGCGCGCCAGAGCCTTCGCGGGATGCGGGGCGCGGGGGACCCCCTCATGTCGGCCGTGCGTCGCCTCTGCGAGGCGGTCGATGCGGTGGCACGCGACGAGGATCAGCGCTTCGCGAAGGGCTACGTCTCCTGGGTCGAAGCCGGGAAGCCTTCGAGTGAGGTGCTCGCGATCGAGCACGTCACGAAGCGCGTCGTCGCTCAATTCCTCAAGGGCGGCGAGCATCGGCGATTGCTCCTCGTGCTGATGGACGGCATGAGCTACGCAACGGCGGTCCAGGTCCTTCAGCGCCTCCGTGATCAGCGGCGGTGGAGTCCCATCGCCTGGCGCACGCCGGGTTGGGGCGGTCAGCTGCCGATCCCGCCCGTGCTGGCTGCGGCGCCTACGTTGACCGTGGTCAGCCGCGCCGCACTTTTCGCAGGCGTGGCCGATCCGCGTTTCGGAGACCAGGCCACCGACAAGGACGACGCGCGCTGGGCCTCGAACCCACACATCCGGGAACTGGTCGGCGAGGGCCCACTCAAGGTGTTCTTCAGACGGGACGTCCACGCGGGCCACGAGCTCATCGACGAGGTGAAGCAGGCTGTCGCCGGTGACCAGCGTGTCGTCGCGGTGGTGGTGAACGCCATCGACGAACAGCTCCGGGGCAGCCTCCAAGTCGCCGTTGACTACAGCAAGGCTCCGATCCTGCCTCTCGAAGCGCTGCTCAGCGCGGCCGAGGGTGCCGAGCGGGCAGTATTGCTCGTCGCGGATCACGGCCACGTCGCGGGTGACGCGATGCGCGTCGCGGGCGGCCGCATTCCGCCTGGTCGCGAGGGCGGCGCTCGCTGGCGCGCGCTGACCGAGGGCGAGCAACCTCAGGATGGCGAGATACTCCTGCCTCGGACCTCGTGGAAGCCGCGCGGCGCCGCTGGGCTCGCTGCGCTCTGGGACACGACGCTCGCGAACCGAGCACCGCACTACGGTGAACACGGAGGTCTCTCGCTCGCCGAAGTGGTCGCGCCCGCATTCCTCATCGGCCCCGAGTGGCTGGACCGTGTTGCCGGCGAAGACGTCGAGTTGTCGTGCCGCGTCCTGCCTGAGCCGGACTGGTGGTCCCTCAAGATCGCACGTCCGGTAGCGACGCCCGTTGCGGCCGAGGAGCCGAAGCCCCCCGCGAAGACGCAGCTACAGCTGCTCCCCGTCGAGGCCGCGAAAGCCACCACGCCTCCATCACCCACGACCGAGCCCGCGGTCGTCGCCCGACTGCGCGCGTCCAAGCTCTTCACTCAGCAGATCGCCGGCGTTCCCAAGCCCGAAGTCGAGCGCGTGCTCACTTGGCTCACGGTACTCGTCGAGGCCAGCGGCAGCCTAACCGCCGCTGACTTCGGACGGCTGTGCGGCGTGCGCCCGCACCAGGTGGGTGGCGTCGTCGCACGCATGGGCATTCTGAACGCCGATGGCTTCGCCATCGTCGAGCACGACGTCGCCGGGCGCCGTGTTGTTCTGCACAAGGCGAGGCTGTTCTCGCAGTTTGGAGTGTCGGAATGAGCGAGCCGAGCGGGCCCAGCCTACTGCTTCGCAAAGACGTCATCGAGGCGCTGCGCCGAGGAACGGTTCCGCGCCGCGGTCTCGACCTGTTCGCAGTCGGCACCGACCGCTTCTCCGTTTCGCTCAAGGAGGAGCTCGACCGTTGCGCCACAGGCGGAGCGGTGTTCAAGGCACTCCGCGGCGACTTCGGCTGCGGCAAGAGCTTCACCGCGCGTTGGTATCAGCAACAGGCTCTCGCGCGCGGCTTCGCAGTCGCCGAGGTGCAGATCTCAGAGAACGATACTCCGCTGCACCGGCTCGAGACGGTCTACCGCCGAGCGACCGAAGGCCTCCGGACGGCCGAGTGGGACACGGGGGCGTTCCGCGCGATCATCTCGCAGTGGCTCATGGGCCTCGAGGAAGAGGTCTCGCGCACGCTCCGCGATCCTGACGACCTGAAGGCGCTCGCCGAGGGGGTTGGCAGTTTGCTGGAGGCGCGCCTCAAGGACGTGAGCGCCGTGCAGCCCCAGTACGCCGCGGTCCTTCGCGCCTACCATTCAGCAGAGGTTGCGGGTGACCACGCGCTCGCAGAGGGCCTCATCGCGTGGCTGATGGGGCAGCCAAACGTCAGCGCAGAGCTCAAGAGGCATGCGGGAATCAAGGGCGAGATCGATCACACCGGCGCACTCGGCTTCCTACGCGGGCTACTCGCGGTGCTTCAGCAGTGCGGGCGACCTGGCTTCCTCCTCGTACTCGACGAGGTGGAGACCATCCAGCGCGTCCGCTCCGACAGCCGCGACCGGAGCCTCGAAGCCATCCGCAAGCTCATCGACGACGTGTACGGCGGGCGCTTCGCAGGGCTCTACGTCCTCATCACTGGCACGCCCGCGTTCTTCGACGGACCGAACGGGGTGAAGCGCCTGCCGCCGCTCGCCCAGCGCTTGCATGTCGATTTCACGGGGGACGCGAAGTGGGACAACCCGCGCGACGTCCAGGTGCGCCTGTTCCCGTTCGACCAGCAACGACTGATCGAGGTAGGCCGTCGCGTACGAGACCTGTACCCTACCGAACACGCGGAGCGAATGAAGGCCCGCGTCGGCGACGAGGTTCTCACCGCGCTTGCGAACGAGGTCGCAGGGAAGCTCGGCGGCAAGGTCGGCGTGGCTCCGCGCATCTATCTGCGAAAGCTCGTCGCGACCATCCTCGACCGCGTCGACCTGTTCCCGGACTTCGACCCGGCCAGGGACCTCGACATTCGGATCGACGCAGAAGAACTCACGCTCGAAGAGCAGGCGGCCGCCTCCGGCAAGAAGCCGGACGACATCGAGATCGAGCTGTGACGACGCACCCGGCTGCCATCGACCGCCTGAGCCCAGCGGTTCGCTACCAAATCGCGAACGGGTTGGGCTGGAGCGGTCTGCGTCCGGTCCAGGCGCTCTCGACCGACGCCGTCCTCGACGGAGCGAACTGCGTCGTGCTCGCTCCCACCGCGGGTGGCAAGACGGAGGCGGCGTTCCTTCCGCTCTTGTCGAAGATGGACGTCGAGGACTGGCGCGGCGTTTCGGTGCTCTACGTCGCGCCGATTCGGGCGCTCCTCAACAACCAGGAGGCACGGCTTTCCACACTCACGGGTCTGATCGGCAGGCGCGCCGGCAAGTGGCACGGCGACGTGAAGGCGCCCGCGCGCCGTCGCATGATCGACGATCCGCCTGACGTCCTCGCCATTACCCCGGAGTCGCTCGAAGCAATGCTGCTCTCGACGCGCACGCCCGCGCGTCGTTTTCTCGCGCATGTACGCGCCGTCGTCATCGACGAAGTACATGCTTTCGCGAGCGACGACCGCGGCGCGCATCTCGTGGCACTTCTCGAGCGCATCTCTCGCATCGCGGAGAACGACATCCAGCGCATCGGTCTTTCGGCGACCGTCGGAGACCCGGCCCTGATCGTCCAGTGGCTCAGCGGCAGCAGCCTCCGACCGCAGCGGGTCGTCGATCCGAGCGGCACGCGAAAACCACCAGAACTATCGCTGGACTTCGTCGGCACACTCGACAACGCGGCCCTACTCATCGATCGGCTGTACCCCGGCACTCGTCGCCTGGTGTTCGTCGACAGTCGACGGCGGGTCGAGGAACTCGGTCACCGTCTCTCGCAGCGCGGCATCGACGTCTACTTGTCACACTCGTCTCTCGCGCTGTCGCAACGTTCGGCCGCCGAGCGAGCCTTCGAGGAGGGCACCAATTGCGTGATCGTTGCGACCTCGGCGCTCGAGCTCGGCATCGATGTCGGCGATCTGGACCATGTGATTCAGATCGATGCTCCGAGCAGCGTATCATCCTTCCTACAGCGCATGGGTCGCACCGGCCGCCGCGCGGGGTCGACGGCAAACTGCACCTTCCTGGCAACCGATGACGACGCCCTTCTCCGCGCTGCTGCCATCATCGACCTATTCAGACGGGGCTACATCGAACCGGCCGCGCCTTCGGCCTGGTCGCCGCACGTGCTTGCACACCAGGCGATCGCCCTCGCGATGCAGGAGCAGGGCTCGGCCACGCATTCGTGGTGGACTTGGCTCGAGGGCTGCGCAGCATTTCGCGAGGTCTCAGTACGTGAACGCGAGAGCATCGTCCGCCACATGGTCGACAATGACATCCTGGTCGAAGCCGACGCCCGCCTCACGCTCGGCGCGCGCGGCGAGAAGCTCTACGGTGCGAAGAACTTCTTGGAACTCTACGCCGTGTTTTCGACGCCCCACGTGCTCCGCGTAGTGCACGGGCAGTCGGAGGTTGGCGTCGTCGACGCGTCGTTCTTGCAGGACAAGGACCAGCAGGTTCCGAACTTCGTGCTCGCGGGACGTCCGTGGCACATCGTCGGCGTCGACTGGAAGGCTGGCACCTGTTCTGTCGAACCCGCCGAGGTGGGTGGCTACCCGCGCTGGTTCGGCCTCCCGATGAGCCTCGAACGCGAGCTCTGCCAGGCCATGCGCCGCGTGCTCGCCAGCAATGAGACCGACCCCTCCTGGTCCAAGCGCGCGATCACCCAGCTCGAGCTTCAGCGCGAATCCCACGCCTTCCTAGAAAGCGCGTCGCTGCCCCTCGAACAGGATCCCGACGGCCGGTTCCGCTGGTGGACGTTCGGCGGCGGAGCTGGCAACCGCATCGTTGCGGGCCTTCTGGAGCTTGAACTCGGCGAACGCGTGTCGCCGGCGAACACGTTCATCACGTTCTCGAATGGCGCGGCCGACAGCGCCGTGCGCATCAGGCAGGCCATCGACGCGCTCGCGACCCGCCCCCTCACGTGGGACGATGCTGCCCGCCTCGTCGACTCGAACCGCCGCTCCCGCGTCTCCAAGTTCCAGCCCTGCCTTCCGCCTGAGATCGAGCATGGCCTCATCGCACGCGAGACGATGAACGTCGATGACGCCAACGCTACGCTTGCGGAGTGGATGGCGGGCGAGACGAAGGGCGAAGGCTGACAGTAGCCAGAAGGAGACGAAGGACGGATCGGATCATGCCGCGCCAGGCGCCAGTCCGCCTTCACGCCTCCCCCCGTCCCCGGCCGCGGCGTCGATCCGCACATCCACACGTCGACCGGCCCGAGCGCGGTGATCGACGACCGCGCTCCTTCCCGCCCTCGGGCGCAGCCGACGCGGGAACCTGCGGCGCGGCCGGGCAAACTGCTACGCATCGATCATGCGGACACGCCTCGGACCACTCTTCGGGCCGCTCCTCGGGGCCGGCAGCCTGATCCTCGCGTGCGGCTCGGCAGGCACCGGTAGCCAAGGCGCGGAGAGCAGCGAGGGCGGTTCGACCTCGGCGTCGTCGAGCACCGGGGCGGGCACCGCGACCACGGGCGCCGGGGCGACGACCGTCGGCGACGCGACGACCACGGACGCGACGACCACCGACACGACCTCCCCCGACGCGACGACCGACGCCGCGGACAGCTCGGGCGCCTCGGAGGACACCGGCCCGCCGCCCGCGGACTGCGACGTCGAGCTCCCCCTCGAGCCCGGCGACTACGAGCGCACGCTCGACCACGGCGGCGTGATGCGCCGCTACTTCCTGCACGTGTCGCCGTCCGCCGAGTCGTCGGCGCCGCTGGTCGTCAACATGCACGGCTTCCTCTCGAACCCGACGATGCAATCCGACTGGTCCGAGATGATCGGCGCCGCGGATCCACGCGGCATCATCGTCGTGCACCCGGAGGGCCTCGACAACTCGTGGAACGCGGGCTCCTGCTGCGGCAACTCCTCGGGCTCGGGCGTCGACGACGTGGGCTTCATCCGCGCGATGGTCGAGGACGTCGCATCGGCGGCGTGCGTCGATCCACAACGCGTCTACGCGACGGGCCTGTCGAACGGCGGCTTCCTGTCGAACCGCCTGGCCTGCGAGGCCTCGGACCTCTTCGCCGCGGTCGCGCCCGTGGTCGGTGCCCTGCGGATCCCGTACGAGGAGTGCGTGCCCGAGCGCCCGATGCCCGTGTTCGCCTTCAACGGCGTCCAGGATCCGCTGGTCCCGATCGCCGACGGCGAGTCGACGATCGATCGCTGGGTGGAGATCGACGGGTGCGATCCGGAGCCGATCGTCGAGGAGCTCGACGGCGGGATCTGCCGCACGTGGACCGGGTGCGACGGCGACGGGGACGTCCGCATGTGCACGCTGGATCCGATGGGCCACTGCTGGCCCGGGCACCGGCCGGACATGTGCTACGCGTTCCTCGGGCCGTACAGCGAGACGGTCGACGCGACGGAGCGGATGCTGGATTTCTTCGACGAGCACTCGCTTCCGTAGTGGGGCAGCGGACCCGCGAGAGGGCGGGATCGAAGGTCATCGCCCTACAACGTCGCCGGTGTCGGAGGCGACGACTCGCAACGTCGGCGGTGCAATCGATGGTAATCGGCCGCGTCTGGTCTCGCGACATCGACATCGGCAGTCTTGGGACGATCGCGTCCGAATGTGCTGACGTCGAAGGCGCGAGGGAGCCTGCCCATGGAGTTCGCCAAGCCCACCCTCCTGCTCGTCGTCGCTGCGGCAGGCGCCTGCTCCAACCCCGGGTCCGTGGGGGAATTCACCGCCGGGGCCGACGCGTCGGGAGCGACCGGAGCGTCCGCAGCCGGGGCGGACACCACGGGGGGCGGTGAGAGCAGCGCGGGGATGACCTCGGCCGGCGATACCATGGCGACGGTCACTTCCACCACGTCGACCGCCGACGACACCACCGACGCGGTCCTCTTCGATCTCGGCGTGGTCCCCGACGCAGGCGTCACGGTCGGGCCTGGCTGGGAGTTCTCCAACATCTGGATCGCCAACACACACCAGGGGACACTCTCGAAGATCGACACCGAGACCATGACGGAGCTCGGGAGGTACGTGACGCGCCCCGACGGCGCCGGTAGTCCCTCGCGTACCTCGGTGAACCTCGACGGTGACGTGGCCGTGCTCAATCGAAGCGGAGGCGTGGCGAAGTTCTTCGCGGAAGAAGTCGACTGTCAGGACACCAACGGGACGCCCGGAGTTCAGACCGCGATTGGTGCCAACTTCTTGGCCTGGGGCGAAGAAGAGTGTCTCGCGTGGTACACCCCGATGCAGTACAGCAGCCAGCGCGCGGTCGCGTGGACGAGCACCGGGGACCTGTGGGTCACCGGCTACAACCAGAACTCGCCGGAGGTCGACGTGCACCTCTTGGACGGATCCACGGGTGTCGTGATCGATTCGACGTCGGTCCCGGTGACCCCGTGGACGGGTTTCTGGACGACCAAGCAGGCGTACGGCGGGGCGGTGGACGGCAACGATGACTTCTGGTGGACCTCGGCGGGGGCGACCGATGGTCCGGAGGAGGTGCTCGTGCGCGTGCGTCACTCGGACCTGACGCACGACGTCTTCGAGAAGGAGTTCACCACCTACGGAATGACCGTGGACTCGGTGGGTCGCCCGTGGGCGTGCGGCACTGGTCGCATGGGGAGATTCGATCCCGTCGCCGAGGCCTGGGACTGGGTGGAATGGAACGCGATGGCCCCGGCGGATGCGCCGGCCAACAGCACCGGGTGCATGGCCGACAAGCAGGGACGGCTGTGGTTCGCCGTCGGCTTGGAGAACTCCGTGGATCTCAACGGGATCGCCTCGCTGGATACCGACACGTTGATGCCCCTCGAGATTTTCCCGCTGCCCAACGACGGAGAATTCGAGTTTCCGCGGGGGATCAGCATTGATGTCAATGGTTACGTGTGGGGTGTTGGCTATCGGTTTCAAGCGTTCGACCCCGGGGGGAACCGCGCGTATCGACTCGATCCGGACACCGGTACGTTCTCGACGTTTGCCGGTCTCTCGGGTGCCTACACGTACTCGGACATGACCGGCGCCGGTTTGCTCGGCGTCCAGCCCGAGGGGTAGACGCGATGATGTTGCAGCGGAACGACTTTCGTTGCATGGCGCGACTCCGATGGCCGGGTCTCGCCGTGGCGCTCGCGCAGCTGGCGTGCAACGACGGCCCGGCGGGCACAGCGAGCTTCGGCGACGCGACGGGCGGCGCGACCACGGCGACCAGCGGCTACGACGACGCCGACAGCTACGCCTACCTCGGCGGGGCCGGCACGGCGGTGATCAACCCGAACCCGGCAGGGTGACAGGTCGATGGTGGGCACGAGCCGCGTTCGCTCGTCCGCGTCGACGACGTTCTGTCGCGCCGTCGCGATCACCTGGCCGAACTCCAGCGACTGCGCCCAACCACCGATCCCGATGACCAGGGAAGCATCGATGTCGCGGTCATGGATTGGATGGTTCGCTCACGCGTCGGGGTCGGCCTCTTGGCCGAACCACAGCACGGCGTAGCCCTGTTCGATCCCCGCGCCCAGCGCCCCCCAGGCGACGTCGGCCCAGACGTCCTGGTTGAGGATCACCGCGTTGTGGCCCGGGCTGCTGCGCCACAGGTCGAGCGCTTCCTGCGGCGTGATCCCGCCGCTGCTGTACGCCGCGTTCTCGTAGCCGGTGCCGGGGTACGCGGTGAGCTCACCGGGTTTCGCCCACATGCACCCGGCCTGCGCGTGATCAGGCGTGTAGCAGCACGGCGTCCACGGTCCGGCATCCGACCAGCTGTGCAGGTTGCAGCCCGGTTCCTCGTGCGGAGCGTTGGTCGCGAGATCGACTGCGTGGGTGTGGCCCACGGTGCACAGCGACGGCGACGCCGGAACCGCCGGCAAGCCGTTTTCGGCGCGGTAGGCATTGACCAGGTCGATGAGCTCGAGCTCGGCCGCGGTGCACTCGTCGACCGCGATCCCGCCGCTCGAGCTGCCGTCGTCCGCAGTCATCTCGCTGCCGTCCGCGCTGGTCGACCCCGAGGCGTCGCCCATCGCGGTCGAGCCGTCTGCGCCATCGGTCGAGTCGGCGCCGGAGGCCGAACTCGCGTCGGAGGCGGACGCAGAACCAGGGGCGGTGTCGGGGCCCGAGCCCGACATCGACTCCGACATCGACCCCGACATCGACCCCGACATCGACCCCGACATGGATGCGTCCGTCGAGCTCGCGACCGTCGCTCCGACGGTGTCGTCGGTCACCGACGTCGTGCCGTCCGTAGAGACGATCGCCCCGTCCGGTCCGGCGTAGCAGCCGCTGAGCAGCGCGAGGGCGGCGAGCATCCGCTTCAGGGTTTCCCTGCCGCGCACGGGAGGTTCTCGCCGCCGATCGGTCGTCGTCCGGAGAAACATCCGGGCAACGTACAGTCAGCCGTGTCAACGCCGGCCTGGAGGCGCGGGAATCTGCGCGCGAGTCGGGGACTCGGCGTGAGGCCCGTCGCGCGCCCTCGAGGGGGCGGGAGGTCGCGTGCTCGCGGAGAAGTTGGCGGAGCCGAAG
>JBIJCC010000191.1:0-8786 GCA_044344875.1 Nannocystaceae bacterium | reverse complement strand
TGGGATCCCGCCCGGCGAGCAGCTGGTCGATGGTGTCGTCTTGGATGATCATCGTCTCGGTTCCCTTTCGTCTTGGAAACCGTCTTCAACCAACCGGGCCGCCTACACAAAGTTTCTGACACGCCCGCGGCCTACGAACTCCGCGCCGCAGCCGTCCCCCGCCGCCGTGAGGCGACGAGCTTGCTTACGCGTCGCCTGAGCGGATAGATGCCATGCACCTCCTCCGGCGAGAACTCCGGGAGCAGCAGGCGCCCGCGCGTTGCCTGAAACTACGACGCTCGGCACCCGTCCGTGAGGCAAATGAACCTGCGACCGCTGCTCGCCGGCTCGCCGATGATCCTCCTGCTCGCAGGGTGCGCTGGCGATGCGGCCGTCGTCGGGGCCGGCCGATCCACCGGCGCGACCCGGCACGAGGGCAGCGCGACCACGCAAACGAGGACTCGCAGGACGGGTCGCATGGGCGATCGATCGTACGCCGTGACCGCACGCGCGCGGCGGTTCGAGGCGGCGCTACCCCTGCGACCCGTTGCGCGCTTGCAGCGGTACACAGGACGCACGCCAACGTCCGCGGGCCGCTTCGCGCGGCCGACGGCCGTCGGCTAGACTCGCCCCGATGTTGCGCGCAAGGATTGCGTCGACCTGGATGATCGCCAGCACGATCGGATGTCTCGATCGCGCCGTTGTGTCCGGTGGCGGCCCCGCGTCCACCAGCACCGCCGACCCCAGCAGCTCATCGGACAACCCGAGCACATCGAGCGCAGCGGCGAGCTCGACGACGTCCACGGCCGGCGATTCGTCCGATGCGGATGGAGCGTGGTCGGGTGGGTGTGCGCCATTTCTGTGCGAGCCCGACAACGGTTCAGCGCCGTGTGACCTGTGGGCGCAAGACTGTCCACGGGGGTTCAAGTGCATGCCGCGCGCCGCGGAGGGCGAGTTCTCGTGGACGCAGACAACGTGCTCGCCCATCGCGAGCGATCCGGCCGGGCCTGGAGAAGCCTGCACGGCCGAGAACGCAGGCCTCTCGGGCGTCGACGACTGTGGGGCCGGCGCGTTGTGCTGGGAGGTCGACCCCACCACCGACGCCGGCACCTGTGTCGCGCTCTGTCTCGGGACACCGGCGAGCCCGATCTGCGAGGACCCCAATACCCAGTGCGTCATCCTGGATGACCTGCTGATCCTGTGTCTGCATGCGTGCGATCCGATCGCACAATCGTGCGGCAGCGGACGCGTGTGCACGTTCATCGAAGGCGTGTTCGCCTGCACGCCATCGGTGCAGACCAAGGCCGGTCCCGGCGATCCCTGCGCGTTCGAGAATGACTGCGATCCGGGGAGCTTCTGCGCCGCGGCGAGCACCGTGCCGGGTTGCACGAGCGAGACTTGCTGCAGTCACTTCTGCGATCTCACGGCCGCGGATCCCGATGCGCCGTGCACTCTCGACGGACAGGCCTGCGTGCCCTGGTACCCGCCAGGGATGGCACCGCCAGACCTCGCCCACGTCGGCGCCTGCGCGTTGCCGTGACCGCGCGCGGTCCGTCGCACGATCGTGGCCGCGCGACCCCACGGCGTTTCGATCACAGGCCGTGCGCGCCGCGTGCATGTGTCCCGTGCGCGCCCCGAGGGCCGCGAAAGGCCGACATCATGCGATCGCCCGAACGCCCCTGGATCCCCGCGCTGGTGTGCATCGTCGGCTGCGCGTCGCCAGCCGACGGCGCCGGCGGCAGTGACGGTTCGACCGGCGGCACCCAGACCGCGGGCACATCCACCGTCGACGGCGACACCACGCAGGCCGCCGACACGGCGCCCGATCCCGACACCACCGACGGCGCGAGCGCGAGCGCGAGCGACACGACCGGCTCGTCGCCCGGCGGCGCGCTGGTGATCGTGCCCGAGGCCGTCGTGCTCGCGCCGGGGGCCACCGCGCAGTTCGTCGCGCACACCAGCGACGGCGACGCGCAGGCGGTGACGTGGAGCGTGCCCGAGGCCGACGGCGGATCGATCGATCCCTCGGGACTCTACCACGCGCCCGCAGCCGAGGGCGTCTTCCACGTCGTCGCGACGAGCGACGCGGACAGCGACGTGACCGCCGAGGCGACGGTGACCGTGGCCGCGGTCGAGGGCTGCGACGGGCTGCCCGCGCCCGGCACGTGGGAGAACATCACGCCGCCCAGCAATTTCCCCGACGCGGTGAACGGCACCGTGGGCGCGGCGGTCATCGTCGATCCGTTCGACCCGCGCAAGGTGTGGCTCGGCACCGGCGGCGAGAACGACGAGATCTGGCGCTCCGACGATTGCGGCGCGGCCTGGGAGCGCGTGAACACGGGCCCCGGCAGCGTCGGCGACGGCATGACGTACGGCGGCGTCGGCGACGGCGCGCAGTGGAGCATGATGGTCGATCCGGTCGATCCCGGCGTACTGTTCGCGGTGTCGGGCTACGGGGCGCAGAGCCTGTGGCGCAGCAGCGACGGGGGCGTGCAGTGGACCGACGTGTTCGTCGGCGAGGAGTACGACGCGGTCGCCGAGTACCGCTTCGTCAACAACGTCTCGATGGATCCCGCCGATCATCGCCACCTGCTGGTCTCGACCCACGGCGGCTGCGCGGCGCCGTACCAGCCGAGCTGCATGGCGGAGACGCTGGACGGTGGCGAGTCGTGGCGCGTGCTCACCTCCCCCGAGGGTTGGATCGAGGGCGGCGGCGTCGTCATCGTCGAGGGCGACACCTGGGTGTGGTGCGGCTCGATCTTGATGGTCACGCAGGACGCCGGCGCGACGTGGAGCACCGACAACCTCGAAGGCGGCGGCTCTTGCGAGGCCGAGTACACCATCCGCCCGCTGGTCCCCACCGTGAACGGCAACCGCTACCTCGGCAGCCGCACGGGCGTGATCCGCAGCGCCGACGGCGTGCAGTGGGAGCACGTGCCCAACACGAGCGGCTTCATGGTGATGCTCGCCCACGGCTCGACGCACCTGTACGCGGCCGATCAGTGGAGTCCGACGCTGCGCCGCGCCGCACTCGTCGACGACACGACGTGGGAGGACGTACCCGCGCCGAGCGAGCAGATCGCGATGGGGCACGATGGAGGGATTCCGTTCCTCGCGTACGACGACGCGCACGGCGTGCTGTATGCGTCGATGTTCTCCGGCGGCGTCGCGCGGATGGTGGTGGAGTAGGTTCGCCCTCACTCCCCGTACGCGTAGATCATCGCCGAGGTCGGCCACACGCCGCCCTCCGCGATCCCGTCGATCGCGAACGAGAACGTGTGCATCCCCGGGGTCGCGAGCGCGCCGAGGTCGATCGCGACCGGATCCACCGGCGCGCTCGGGCACCAGTTGGCCCGCGGCGCCTGCACGCTCGCGATCGATCCGCACGGGTTCTCGGCGCAGTAGTCGAACGTGCTGCCGTCGGGCCACTGGAACTCGTCGATCGTGCACAGCGACACGCAGTCGTTGCGCCACGGGTCGAAGCTGCCGAGCTCGGTGTCGTCGAAGTGGAGCGTGTGCACGCGGTGGCAGAACTCGTCGGCGGGACCGATGCAGTCGGCCCCGACCGCGCCGCCGCCGTGGCCCGAGACCACGTAGTCGATGCGCGCCGACGTCGTGCCCTCGGGCAGCTCGAACTCGATGGTCTGCTCGGCGTTGGCGGCGGTCACGTCGGCGTGGACCAGCGGGATCGCGGCTAGCACCGGCGACGGCGGCGGGCCCGGATCGACCTCCACGCGCAGCGTCATGAACCATCCGCCCTCGGCGCCCGACACCTGCCCGGCGCCGTCGGTCCAGGTGCTGACGAACCCGCGCAGCGTGTGCACGCCGGGGTGCATCGTCGCCCAGTCGGTGAGATCGTTCTCGTAGATCCGCGGGCCGCCGAACGGCGTGATGCCGCGCATCAGCTCCACCGAGAACGGCCCGTCCATCGCCTCGGGATCCGCGACGACGTTGACGATGCGATCGAACGCGTCGCACTTCGCCGGCCAGTTGTGGCCCTCGGGCGGCGGCGTGTCGGCCCAGCCCTCGAACGGGAAGCACGGCGACTCGAGCTCGACGAACATCCGTACGCTCGCGAACGGCCCCGCACCGAGGTCGAGCTCGGCGTCGGCGAACTGACTGGCCTCGAACGAGCTCAGCCATGCGCGATCGAGCAACACGACCTCGAAGGGCTCGCCGTCGACCACGCCCGTGCTGTCGGCGGGCGCGCCCGTGGACTCGGACGTCGTCGTCGCCGCGCCCGTGGACCCCGGTTCGGGATCCCCCGTGCTCGAGCTGGTCGCCCCGCCGCCGGTGCTCGAGGAAGCACCGGCCCCGTCGTCGTCGCTGGCACTGCCCTGTCCGCACGCGGCGAGGGATGCCGCGAGGCTGCCCGTGCGCAGGCAGTGCCACTGGGGGGGGAGGACGACGCGACGACGGGGCACGGCGATCCCGGGTAACCGCAGGCGACCGCGTGGTTCCCCGGGGTTGCGGGGCGGCGATGCGCGTCAGCTCACGGCGCCCTCCGCCCGAGGCGAGGCGCAGCTACGGCAGCCCGGGGTCGAAGAGCCGCGAGCGCGAGTGCGCTGCGCCGAGCACGACGCGACGGGGACACGACTCAAGAGTCTTGATGTTCGCCGACCACCTTCGAGAAGTAGGCGTTCAGGGCGCCTCCGCGCGCGCACGTGAGCTCCGACGCGGACAGCTCGCGCAGGGCCGGTTGGGTCGGCGCGGCGGCGGGCTCGATCGACGCTGCGGGGAGGATGGGGGTGGGCTTGGACGGTGCGGGCATGGGGAAAGCCTGCCCGATTTCGAGGGCGCGTTCACCACCAGACGCGCGCGAGCATCTTCTCCGTCAAGGACACGCCGCCCTGGAACACGAGGTGGCCGTCGGGGGGCTCGCCGGCCGTCATCTCGCCGGCCGGCGGCGTCGATGGGCGGAGCTGATGGACCGGGTCTTCGCCACGGCAGACGTGTGGCGGCGATCACTCGAGCGAGCAGCCGCTGCACATCTCCGATTCCCAGGCGGCGTTCAGGCATCCCGCCGGACACTCCTCATCGGAGTCGTCGCAGGTCGACAGGCAGTCGTCGTACCACGCCCGACAGTCGGCACACTCGTCGTCGTCGTCGCTGGCGCATGCACCCGCCAGAACTCCCGCAAAGAAAAGCAAGCACCAACCCAATCCGAGGTCCATACACCATGTCGCAAGAGTAGCACGGTCTCGCGACACGAGAGCCGTCGTCCCTCGCGCTACGCCGCGTGCACCGCGAACCGCGGGTCCGTGGTTGTCATGACCCCGGTTCTCGGCGTTCGGGGCAACGATGCTGTATCGGGCGTACTGCGAGGCGTCGCAACGAAGCCATGGCGGCGCAGTGCGGTGCCATGACGTCATCTCGACGGCGCGGGCGAGGAACGTCTTGGTGCTCGACCTTGGGGAGCTCTCAGCTGCGCGCAGTTGGTCGGCGAACATGCGCGCCATCGCTGCAGCGCGGTCTGCATCCGGCCAGCCGAGGCCGGTCGGGGTCTCGCGCGCGTTGGCGGCGGCACGCTCGGGTAGCTCGGCGAATGCGGCGGCCTGCGCTCGAACGACGCGAGCGCGGTCCTCCGCGGAGAGCTGATCCGTCAACCACGCGTGGAGATCCCACGCGAGCTGGCCGCCGGGAGGTGGAGGCTGTGCTCCAATCCACCGGCATCCCCGTCACTTGCCATCCGGCGCACCTCGGCGGGCTCGAGTCATCGCGCCGGCAGGATCACCCGCGGCCTTCGGCAGCTCGCCTGCCTGGAAGAATGCCATCACGACGCCGTCCGGATCGCGGAACTCCGCGCTCCACCCACCGGGCGCCTCGGACACCGGCGTGACGATCTCGACGCCTGCCGCCGCAAGCGAGGCGACCACGGTCTCGATGCCACCGTCGGGCAAGCCGAAGACGATCGCAGGGGTGTTGCCGGGTTTCGGCTCGCCGGCGAACACGAGCAGCTCGACTTCGCTGCCGATCTTCGCGAGCAGCCATGGTGAGCCGTCTTCGCCGATGTCGCGGGTGAAGTGCAGGCCGACGTGCCGGGTGTAAAAGGCCTCGGTGCGCAGGACATCGCGGACCCACAGGATGATCGCGATGCCGTGGACGTTGGGTCCGGAGGATCGTGTGGAAGTCGTCACGGGGCTTGGTTGCCGCGGCGGGCCGGAGTGTGAGCAGGGCCGAGAAAGATCGTGTGGCCGTCGGGATCGGTGACGGCGAGCCGCGCGGCCGGCACTTGCCGCAGCGCGGCGCGCAACGCTCGGCGACGCCGACCACACGGCATGCGATGGGTCGGCCATGGCATCGCGAGCTCGACGTCATGGCCCGCTGTTCGCCACGCACGGTGCAGATCGCTGACGCGCTTGCGCAGCGCGACGTCCGACAGCCCGAGCACCGCGGCGACCTCGACGCGACCCATGCCCGCGTTCGCGAGCAAGGCCACCGTCTGCAGCGCGGGCGCCAGCGTCGCGACGAACGCGAGCGGCAGCTTGGTCTCGGGTGCGACGCGGGGGCCGAGCTCGGCCGAGAAGCTCTCGTCACGGCGGCGCCGGCGCCCGGCCGTGCGCGCGAGGAAGGCGACACGGCGACGGATCACGCCCGACGCCCACGCGACGAAACGCGCGTCGGTCCAGTCGCGCGATTGTTCGATCGCGATGAGCAACACGTCCTGCACGAGGTCGTCGGCGTCGGCGCGGGTGGCCGCAATGCGCGTCGCCACGCGGTGCATGCTGCGTAGCGTCTGCCGCGGCACACGGGCTTCGGGCGCCTTCACGCGGATCACAGTATCATCGTGGCGTCGGGAGGTGGAGTCCAGGACAGGACCACTTCGACGAATCGTTGCGCGGTGCCGAACCGCGTGCGCGCCGAGGATCTCTGGTGGCAGGGGCGATGCTCGAAGTCCGCCGCGCCGCGCGTCGCCTTCAGGCTCGCGCCTCCACAAGTGCTCCGCAGACCACCCACGACGCCGCCAGCGCCTGGAAGTCCTCGGCCGTGGTCGTCCAGGCCTCGCGGACCTGGGCGAACACATCCGCCGGGCTGCTCGGCGCGCGGAAGTGGGCGAGGACCTCGAGGTGCTCCCAGCGCAGGTTCTTGCGCGACTTCGACACCGGATCGGTGAAACCGAGTCCGCCTCGGGCAATCGCGCACGACCGACCGGGGTGAAGCATGTATCTCGTGCGCCAGAAGTCGCCGGGCAACATCGATATGCCGTGATGGTCGTGGAGGCTCCGCCGTACCATCTCCTCGAGGACCTGCACACGACGCTCGTTCATCGGCCAACCGAACGCGCCCTGTTCGTCGGGTCCAATGCCTGGATACGGGTCGCCGTGGACGGCGAAGCCGTAGGTGTCGATCCTGCGCTCGATCGTATCGCGGTGGTGTCGCGGTAGCTCCGCGGTCGCCAAGACGACGTGGGCGAGTGCCGCGTCGGCCATCCTCTGGGCGGCGACCTCGTCGTCGGCTCCGCGGCTGGGCCGTACCAGCACGCCGTGGGCGTGGAGCTCGGTGACGCTCGCCCACAGCGTCTGCGGCTCGAGGTCGAACTCGCGTTGCAGGTCGCAGAGCGCGTCGGTCGCAGAGGTCGGCGAGGTGAACCGCTGGAGCATCGGCACCAGATCCCACGCGAGCATGAAGCTGTCGCCGTGGACCTCATCACACAGCGCTACCCCTTCGCTGGCCAACGACGCGCGCACGGTGGGTCCGATCACCAGTGGATCGTCCCACGTCAACGGCGACGCGTCGTCAGCGATGGGACTCACGTTGTCGCGCAACTGCGCGAGCCACTGCTCGCGCTGAGCGGGTTGCAACGGCCCCGCGGCCCGCGAGAAGGCGTGCCGACGAAGCTCGGCGCGGAATGCCGCCGCGTGGGACGGCGCGAGTCGGCGCGCAGCGAGCACCGCATGCGCGAAGCTCGAGCAGCCGGCGTCGAAGATCGCCTGATCGACGTCGTACCACCGGGCGTTGAACATGACGTTGAAACCGAACGAGTCCACGCCGTGCCACCAACCGGCCGGCACGAACAGAACGTCCCCTGCCTCGACGCGGATGGTCTGCGCGGCCGCCATCGCGACGGCGAAGCCAGGATGTCGCTCGAGGTCGGGGTGTTTCGGATCCACGAGGCTGCGCCACGGTGCGTCGAGCTTCTGCGGGGCCGTGTACAGGTTGAACTGTTGCTCCGGTGGAAACAGCAGGAACTCCTTGCTGCCCGCCACCATCACGACCACCCCGTGGGAGGAGTCCTCGTGGATGGCAACCCGTTGGCCGCCGCTGCCGATCCACAGCTGCGTAGAGTCGGCGAGCATACGACTCGATTCGTGCATCCACACCGGAGTGAGGTCGCTGACCTCGGGCAACGCGGTCCGGACGTCAGCCGACTGCATGTAGAGGCAGTGTCCTGTCGGCTGCTCGGACTCAGCGAGAAGGTCGTCGAGCGCAGATGCGAATGTCGAGGTCCGTCGTGACCAGTCGACCCAGTCCCCGGCACCGAACCCCAGTCGTCCACCAGCACTCGGCGGGGCTCCACTGAGTTGGACCGGACGTCGTCCGCTCCGCGTTTTCAAGGCGTCGGCGAGCACACGTCCGCCCTGGGCCGCGAGCGCCACGATCTCGAGACTGGCCGCAGCGCCTCGCCACACGACCGGCCGCTGCGCAGGAAAGACGTCGTTCCAGAATTCGGCAGGGGTAGGCCAGGGCGATTGCATCTAATTCGCATGGGCCGCGAGCACTTTCATGAGGAACTCTTCGCTCCATCCAGCCTCGAGCCGGCGGCCCTTGATACCGACCTTCGAGCCCTTGACGCTGCGTAGGAGGTT
>JBIJCC010000190.1:0-8856 GCA_044344875.1 Nannocystaceae bacterium | reverse complement strand
GCCGAACTCCGCGCCAAGCTCCGCCGCGACCAACGCCGCTCGCCAAAGCCTCGGTGACCCCCGCGGCCCCTCGTCCGACTCTCGCCGGCGAATTCACGCGCTTCCTCGCCGGCGTCAACAAGCCGCGGCGACGCGAACGCGGCTGAAATCGGACGTCATCGCCCGGCCTCGGCGAGATCGCGGAGGATGACCGCACGACGTCGCCGATGTCGGAGAGCTCGAAACCGGCTCGCTGTGGGCCTCGCCGCGATCCGCTCAAAAGGTCGGCCGGATCGTCACATCGCCGACACCGAGCCGCAGCTGGCCCGACGAGAGCCGCCGCTCGATGCACGACGCCGCATCGATGAAGCCCAGGTCTTCGAGCTGCCTGCGGAATCGATGGATCGCGACGTTCACGTGGGTCCGCTCGGCGGCGAGCATGCGCGCCAGTTCGTCGTGGTAGACCCACCCCTGTTCGGACTTGGGCACGCTTGCTTCGGCGTCGCGCAAGCGCAGCCGCGCGAGCATGAGCGCGACGTGGTGGTGCGCCCGCGCCTTGAGGTCGATCGACGCCGTGGTCGTACGGACGACGAGCGTGACGTGCTCCTCGTCGCGGCTCACACCGAACACCAAACGCGACCCCTGCAGCCGCGGTGCCGACCCCACGTGCTCGGTGGTGCGATCGCCGAGCGACGGCAGCGCGAGACGCCACGTGACACCGGCGATGGTCACCGGGTCGGCGTTGCGCACCTCGGACGCAGCGCCGTCGAACTCGAGCACCCATCGGCCCGAAGCGTCTTGGTGGACCGTGGCCTCCGGCTCGTCGTCGCTCGGCAACACGAGCATCCGATGCGCGGCGGCCACCCACTCGCCCGTGTCCTCGCGCCGGGCCATCGCGGGTGGCGGTCCGTCGTTCTCGACACGGTAGGCCACGGTGGCGCCGAAGCGGACCACCGTGTCCACCAGCAGCGTGGCACGCTCGCCGGGAGGGATGCGCTCGCCGGCGACGAAGGTGCCATTGCGGCTGCCGAGGTCGCGGAGCTCCCAGGCGGCGCCGACCCAGCGCAGCGATGCATGTTCCTTCGAGACGTCGGTCGCATCGAGGCGCAGCGTGCACATGGCGGAGCGCCCGACGATCGCCTCGCACGGTGGGCACCAGGTCTCGGCCGTCTCCAGCGAACTCAGTCGCGCCACGGTTGGACACCGACCTTTCCCGCGTTCGCGGCTCCGCTCACAGGACGAGTGTAGCCGAGCGGCGGCGGGCAGGAGCAGCGCTCTCCCCGGCGAGCGCACGTCGCGGCACGCAGGTCTCGCGCCCCCTTTCGGGAGGCTTCGCGTCGACCGCCAGCACCCAGACGCGCCTACGCCGCCGACGGGGCGAGTCGGCCGCGAGTCGTGCCACACTGCTCTGCAAACCGAGGTGGCAGCCGTCGACGACACGCTCGTTCTCGGGCCCAGCGAGCACGAACTCGACCGAGTCGACCGTGCGCAAGGCACGGTCGTCGGGCGCTACGTGATTGCCCGCCGGATCGGCCGTGGCGCGACGAGCATCGTCTATGCCGCGGTGGATCCCGAGCTCGATCGCATGGTCGCGTTGAAGCTCATCGCCACCGACCCGGGCCACAGCGTGGGCAACGTTGCCGACGAGGCGCGAGCGCTCGCCGCGATCAACCATCGCAACATCGTCGCGGTGTACGACGTCGGCACGACCGCCGACGGCGCCACGTTCATCGCGATGGAGCTGGTCCGCGGGAAGACGCTGAGCGCCTGGCGACATACGCGGCCGAGCCACGCCGCCCGACGACGCGTGCTCGCCGACGCCGGTCGTGGACTCCTGGCGGCGCACGAGGCCGGGCTCGTGCACCGCGACATCAAGCCCGACAATGTGATGATCTCGGACGCCGGCCAAGTCTTGGTCGTCGACTTCGGCCTCGCGGCGCCAACGCGTCAGACCCCCGCACACGGTCCGAACGCCGAGGACAGCGGGTCGTGGCTGATTGTGGGCACCCCTGCGTTCATGGCCCCGGAGCAGTTCTCCGACGGCTCGGCGACCGCGGCGTCGGATCAGTTCAGCTTCTGCGTCGTGGCGTGGGAGTTGTTGATGGACGAGCGCCCGTTCGGGGACGGTCCCGTGGGCGAAATCCAGGCCCGGTGCCGTCGGTCGGAGCTCTCGCGGCCTCGGCCGCGCCACATCCGCCGCAGCCTGTGGCGGGCCCTGCTCCGCGGCCTCGATCCGGCGCCCGAGCGGCGATGGCCCTCGCTGGCGCCGCTGGTCGCCGAGCTCGAGCGCGCGCCGGCGTTGCGCAACGCCGCGACCCTCGTCGCCGTGGGCGGCCTCGCCGTGGCCGGCACCTACTACGCGGCCACGCGACCCGACGGGCGCTGCATCGATCCCATGTCGAATGCCTCGCGGTCGTGGGACGACGCGCGTCGCGATGCCGTGACCGCGCGCAGCCGCGGAGGCGCGGCGGTGGCACGCCGCGCCGACGACTACGCGACGCGGCTCGGCGCTGCGTGGTCCGTGGCGTGCGAGACGTCGGCGGGTGGCAACGCAGCATCCTTCGCCGACGCCGCGTCCTGCCTCGAGGCGCGGGACGCCGGGTTGACCGAGACCGTCGATGCGGCGCTCGCCGACCCGGCATTGACCGACGACGCGGTGATCCGTGCGCTGCGCGACCTCCCGGATCCGCAGCGCTGTCTGACGGACGCTGCGGGCCGCCCGCCCCCGCCACCCCAAGACCAGCGCGAGGCGGTGGCGCGCCTGCAGGAGCAACTCGATCGCGCGCGTCGTGCATCGGCGCTCCGTCGATTCGCCGATGCGCAAGCCGGACTCGACGCGATCGAGGACGAGGTCCGGGCCCACGGCTACCGTCCGCAGCTCGCGGAGTTGACGACGGTGCGTGCGCTCATCCGTGCGGAGGTCGAAGGTCTCGCGGCGATCGGTGACCTCGAGCAGGCCTATGCGATGGCCGTCGACGCGCGCGCCCACGCGTCGGCCTTCGAGGCGGCGAGTCAGCTCGCGCTCCAGCACGCGTCCTTCGCCAACAACGCCGAAGCGGGCATGGCGTGGGTCAAGGTCGCGCGCGCCCACCTCCCGAGCACCGATCTCGGCGTCGCCAAGGCGCTGCAAGTCGACCAGATCGAGGCGATGTCGTTGTCGCAACGCGGCGACCACGACGCCGCGCTCGAGGCCTTCCGCGTGGCGGTCGAGCGGGCGGACCGAGAGTTGCCGAGCGACCATGCGCATCGGTTCGTCCTGCACTCGAACCTCGGCGTGACCTACGGGCGGATGGGGCGCTACGACGAGGCACGCGTCCAGTTCGAGCTGGCGCGCGCGGGCATGGAGGAGCACTACGGCGTTCGCGGCCTGGCCGTGGCCCATCACCTCGGAAACGAGGCTGCCGCCCTGTTCGCGCTCGCCGACATCGAGGGGGCGTTGTGCCTGCTCGAGCGCAGCATCGACATCTTCGAGTCCGAGCTCGGCCCGGAGGACACGATGAGCCTCGTCCCTCGCAACGTTCTCGCGTGGGGTTGGTTCGCGGTCGGCGACCTCGATGCGGCGGTCTCCCTCGTCGAGGGCACCGTCGAGGTCATCCCGCAGCGATTCGGTCGTCGCCACCCGATCACCGGTGAAGTCCTCTGGCGCGCCGGATGGATCCTCGCACGCGCCGGCGATCTCGACGGCGCCGAAGCGGCGGCGCGCGGCAGCGACGATGCCCTCCGCGACGAGCAGGGCAATCGAACCTCGGCGAGCTGGCGGCCGCTGCTGCTGATGGGCCGGCTCGCGCTCGCACGAGGACGACCACGGCAGGCGGTCGAATCGCTCGGCGAGGCCGCGCAGAGAGTCCGCGCCGACGAGCTCGCGGAGCCGTCCGACGTTGCGCTGATCGACGTGGCGCACGGCCTCGCGCTCTCGGCCACGGGCGACGACGCCCGCGGCTTGGCCCTCGCGATCCCAGCGGCGCGCCTGCTGTGGTCCGATCCGCCGATGGAGTCCCCCACGGACGAACTCGTCGCCGTGCTCGACCCCGGCGCCCCGCTCCGGGTGTGGGACACGGAAGGGGATCCTCCGCCGTGAGGCGAGCAGAGCCGCGGCCGCCTGACCCGCTCGAACCACGCGAGTGTGCTTCCGCAGAACGGCGAGCGGGTTCAGGGTTCGGGCGCTCGGACGGCAGTGAACGGAACGTGGGAGTCGTCCCATGCGCCAGTCGTTCAACGCCGCACGCGGCGGCGCCAGTCGACGTACGCCGCCACGCAGAGGCAGAGCGCAGCGCCGATGCACGACAGGATCATCCAGCCGCCCGGCCTCGTCCACGCGTCGGCGAGGGCCGAGGTCAACCCCCACTGCACCGCGTACGACAAGACGTGCGCCGGATCGCGGGCATCCACGGCAGGGACCCACGCGAGGGCCGTCGCGAGCGCGAGGCCGAGCAGCACGGCCGGATGCCGAATCCGCGACAGCCTGTGGACGGTTACGAGCAGCCCGACCACCGCGAGGATCACGTACGCGAAGCAGTGCGCGAACTGTGCGCCGGTGAAGGATGCTAGTCCGAGCAAGTAGCAGGCGTAGCTCGCGGGGGTGAGGCTGCTGTTCTTCACGCCCTCGCCACCTCGACCTCCGAATAGGCGAGACGCGCCGCGCTCCACGAGGACGAACGGGGTGAACAGCGTCAGCCCCACTGCGCCCCCACCGAGCAGTGGGAGCCCGAACGGCATAAAGAGAATAGAGACGGATGCGAAGAACAGGAGGATGAATGAACCGTGGCGCGCGGCGGATTCCGCCCACGCACCTTCGGCGGGCGGCTCCAACGCCATGCCGTACCCGGTCATCGCAAGCACCGTTCGAGGTTGAACTCGAGTCGCTCCACCGGGACGTCTCGCCTGGACGGGTCGCCCGTCCAGCGACATCGCCAATAGAACGCAGGCCAGGACACGGGCATATCGGGAAAGATCGGAAACGGGGCGTCCGCGAGAACGTGCACGGCGGTCGACAGCATGGTGAGTCTCACCAGGCTCGCAGGGTGAGGCCACTCTGCGATCGCGTATCCCGCACCATGGTGACAGAAGACCTGCCACTCGCCGGCAGTGCATCCCTCGGCCACCGAACGGTACACCACGGTATGGTCGTTCGGAAACGATGCAAACACAGTCTGGTTCTCAGGCACGGCTGGCGCCCCGGCCTTCGAGTAGGGCCCACCCTCACTGAAACCCAGAGTCGGCTTCACAGAAGAGAACGCAGCCCATCGCACGTGCATATGGATGCAGTCGTGCATACACACGAAAACCATCACAACGTCTCGAAACTCGATCTTCTGAAGCGGTCGGTCGATGGCAACATGATCAAACTCGAACCGCATACGGGGCGCAATGTGAAGATTATCGAACTGCCCCTGCCGAGCGGTCTTTCGAATCGGCTCTGCGTCACCGCCGAGCCGTCGAACACAAGGCTCCAGCCGTCGAGCGGATTCGAACCTCGCATCGGCGAGCGTCACTTCCCCAGCACGCTGCATCTCCGCGTCCTCGTGGTAGATCCAGCGGCCTCGCGGAAGCGCCGCACGTGCTTCGCTCGAGAGTCGGACCGGCTGCCTCGCGTGAAGCTGCTCATGCGCATCTGTCACGTAGTAGTCGTAGATGTTGCTGGTAACCGGAACAGGGAGATCAGGCACAAAAAATGCTGTCTCACTGTGATTTTGATTCGCGTCGGCGACCAGCAGACTCTTGATCTCCTGCTGCATCTCTGGATCACCATGCGTCATCGCACTCGCCGGTCGCTCGATCCGAATGGACACCTCGACCCGTTTCGCATCCGCGGTCCCCATGACCATGACATGCGGATAAAATCGGCCAAAACCGACGAGCTCGCCTGGCGCGAAGTCCGGACGCTCCCGACAGGTAGTGAGACTCACCAGCGCAACATACCGAGAGTTGCCGACGCAAATACGCGCGCTAGCGTCATCAAGCGCGATGAAATCCAGACAAGCGGGCATCAGCCGTGCTCGGGGCATGAACGACTCGCCCATCGCGTCGATGTCCCCCCTGGAGATCGGAATCACGGCACCATCGACCTCTTCGTACGCGAACGCAACGAGAAGCGAGACATCCAGTTTCGACTCGAGCTGCCACAAACCAGTGGACACCTCGGGGATCTCGCCCATACCGATCCACCACCGCCCGACGACGAAGTCCTGCGTGAGTGGGAGTTCCAGGTCCGTTCCATCGAGGCGTTTTACGAGCAGGTCGTCGAAGACGACCTTCTTCGCCACGGACGCGGTGTTCCTGTAGCCCATGCCCATGCCACGGGACCAGATCCTCAGGTCGCGGAACGTCGCCGGACTGCCAGCATCCTGGTCGAACTGCCAGATCCGCTTGACGAGGATCTCGTCAGGATCGTCCGTTGCGATCGCGCGATCGCCAACCGCCTGAGGACGAGGCGCGCGGAAGTCGCCCTCCGCCGGGAGCTCAAGCAGGGTAGCGCTGTCTCCTCGTGCGCCTGTGAACGGCATCGAGTCCTCGAGCAGCTGGAGGAACGATGGCACTACCCAAGCCTCCCGAATTCTGGCGTAGCGACGCCAAGGACCGTACCGCCGCCATCGGAGCGACGCGCCGACATCACACGCACGCGCTCCCCGCGAAGAACAGAGAAGACGGCGACACCATCGGCGTCCGCGGCAATGCTTCGGACTCCGAACGCGTCGAGCTGCACATCGACGAGGGACTGCGCAAGTCCGCGGAGCACCGGCGAGTGGACAAGGAGCCGGATGCGGACCTCCGGGAGCGGCGGCAGCTGCTCCCGAACGAACGTCCCGTCGTACAACTCCTCCGTCTCCGGCGTCGGCGACACCCCCGGCGCGCACATCACCAGATCCACCCGCCGGTTCGCCGGGCACTCGTGGTCCGCCAACTCCGGCGCATCCACCGGCCATCGCTCGCCCATCGTCACCGGCGCAGCAGCGAGGTTCAGCCTCCCCCGCGCCGCGGCGACGCCCTCGCGATCCGTCAGCAGGATCCGCCCCAGGTCGTCATCGTACAGATCGAAGATCGCCGCCCAATCGTCCGGCCCGAGCTGCTGGCTCTGATCGATCCCCGCGTGCTCGCGCAGCGCAGCCAAAGCCGCCGCCGTCGCGGGCCCCCAGTCGTCGTCGATCGCCCCGGGATCACACTGCACCCCGCTCGCCACCGCCGCCCAGGCCAGCGCCGCCTGCAGCGTCGCCACATCCGCGTTCGCGAACGCGTGGTCGGCCCAGCCCGCCCGATCGCCGGAGAGATACAGGTGCACCGACCGCGCGCGCTCGAGGGCCAGCGCCTCGTTGTCGCCGGCCTTGCCCTCCGTGTCCGCGTGCCCGACCACGTGGAGCTCGCCGGCGCCCGCCTCCGTGAACGCCCGCCGCAGCGCGCCGCGGACCGTCGTCGGCCCATCGTCGGTCTGCGACATCGTCCCGAACAGTAGCACCGGCCGTGCCTCGACCCAGCGATCGATCGAGACGACCTTGGCGCGCGGGCGAGCCACCACCAGTACGTGCCGGTGGTTCACCGACACCTCGAGCGAGTCGTCCTCGGAGCGGCCGAACGCGAGGCCCTTCGCCGCAATGGGCTCGGTCGGCAGCGCCGGCAGCTCCAGGTCCGTGAGCAGGCGGAGCGTGTACAGCTCGTCGAGCGGCACGGGGGTCAGCACGACGCCGGCCGCGTCCGACTTGCCGCGCGCCGAGAAGCCGCGCGTGTTCTTCACCTCGAACTGCGCGCCATCGATTGCCACACCGTCGTCGGTGCGCACCTCGAACTCCACGACGTAGGTCGCGGTCGCCTGCACGGGGTCGCGCGGCGCCAGCTCCGAGAGCATCGGGATCCGAGCGCCGAACTCCCCTGCCCGCTCGCTGCCCGGCATGCGCCCTGTGAACGCCCGCCGACGGCGCGTGGTGAGGATGCGGCAGCCGCTGCGCTCGAGGATCTCGGCGGCGCGGGCCAGCGCCTCCTCGCGGGTCCGCGTCGCGTCCCAGCCGTCCAACCGCTCGCCCGTGAGCTCGCGGACCACCGCGGCGATCTCGTCCACGTCGCGCACGTCCTCGAGCAACCGCAGGAGGTCCCCCCGCGACGAAGGGGATCGTCCGGCGAGGTCCTGGAGGATCACCAGGGGCTCGCCGAACCGGACATCCACGATGAAGCAGTCGTCGAGCATCGCGACGTCACGCCTCAGCACGGGTTGGGCCACGGGTGGCGCGGTGGGATTCCAGCGACTTGCGCCCACGCTCCCCGGCCCGGCGGAAGCCCGCTTCCGCTTCACGGAAGCGGGGTGACCTCGCCGTGGTCGGTCCGCCCAGCGGCTTGGTCGTGGGCTCGGTGTCGAACATGCGCTCCGACGCACTCGACCCGTCGGGTCCACCGTTGCAGAAAGGTTCGTCCGCTCGCGAGGCCCGCCCCAGCGGCGCCGGATCACCTCGCTCGAACGCAGGGAGGTCGACCCACCGTCGGATGCGAGGCCGTCGTGGCAGGCGGTGAGCAGCATCGCGACTCCGATGCTGCGCTCGGTCGTCACGGGACGTCCGCGCCCGCCACGTCCGCAGTGCCGTCCTCCGTCGGGCGCGCGTCGCCGTCGATGTCCGCCGCTGGGTCGCCCGCTTGCCACTGGGCGCTCGAGAGGATGTCGGGCGGCGCCGAAGCGCTCAAGTGGAAGTTCCCGTTGGCAAAGCCCCCAACGACAAACCAGTTGGGGTTCATGTCGCCAAGATCCGCCTCGGTCGCGCTGGTGACGAGGCTGTCCGTCGCGCAGTCGACCTCCCGGAACGTGTCAACGACTTTGAGACAGGGGAGAAGGGAATTCTAAGTAGCGATGCAGGCAGGTGCGGCTGCCTCAGCGAGGGCGACGGCCTCGGTGTCGATCGG